>NZ_JACJNU010000062.1:0-555933 GCF_014849525.1 Microcoleus sp. FACHB-SPT15
TCGTATCTGTTTATGGAACTGCAACAGCCATACCAGCATTTCTAAGGTCAGCAATTGAGATGCACTCAGTTGGCTCTCAAGAGTTGTGAGATACAATTCGGGAAGCATTTTTTATTTGAGCGGTTTCGTTAAAAACAATGAACCGCTCTTTTTTACCATGAAAGTTTGAGCGGGATTCTAAAAAACTATGAAGGAAGGGCAAGGTGTACCTTGCCCTTCCTTCCCCCAGATATGATTATCATTCTCATCAACAGCGGCGGCGAGACATCTATTCTCAACAAGCCTGTCAATAAGCTGATATCTTTGTGTCGAGCAATGGAGGAGAAACCTTGATTCATCAAGCTTTTAGCTTACTCGTCACCCCTTCAGGTCTACTAGCGGTATCGTAACAAGTTACCGTGGGTTTCAGCGTGAATTTAGCAATATCATAAGGCCAAATCGATTCTGGACAAGCTCCAAACTTGTTGATAGATTTGATAGTGTCTCTTAGCATTGCACCACTATCTTCGTAAACGTTTCCTTCAATATCTCTAGTGGTGTAGTAAGTAAATAATCGACTTGGTGCAAAGTTATATAATTTTTGTTTCATTTGACAAAAATGAAACGCCGCGCAAATAGATTGTGCTGTACAGCTTCCTATAGAACCTTGTGCATAAACGGGAGGTAACTGTGTCCGGAGGTCTACTTTTGGAGGCAAATAAAAAACAACGGCTTGTGGAGCGGAGTATTTTATGTCCCTTGGATCAGGTGTATCAGGAATCCATCCGTAGCCTTGAGTTCGAGTAGTCATAGGGTTGATGCTGTTAGTTTGAGCGATTTTTTGGTAAGTTCAACGATAGTATCTCACTTGTAGGTTGCTGTAGTTTCTCAGCTATTAACCTACAGTTATCTTTTATCAGCCTTATGCTGTAAGAGGCTCGGATATCCAATCGGAGACTAAAATTAGATACATATCATCTCTGAAAACATACATCTAAGCTACTCAAAGAGATTGTAGCCTTCCGGATAATGTACGATATTTTTTGCAAAAGTTTGAGACAGTTGTCTAGAACTTTACCGAACTACTTATCCTCAATTAACTCCTGAAATTCAAAACTTAGCTGAGGAACTCGATCTAAATTTCATCATAGAAGGCCTACCCAAGCTGCTTGATTCAATGAAAATAGGAGCAAGACGTATACGGGAAATCGTGTTGTTCGTTGCAACTAACTACTAAGCATGTAGGCAAGATTAAACGGATTGGGGATTGGGGGCTGGGAAACCTTGGCTAATCCCTAATCTACTTAAACCAACAAAGTTTATTGCCACTGTCCTACCGGATACTCTGACCACTTCTACCTTGCCAGCGCTTGCCGTTGGTCTAGGGCTGTGCAATACTTTCAGTAAGTACAGTAACCCTATCAAGTTACAGTAGATTAAAGATAGCTCCAGCCAATCGTCATAATTGAGCGCACAGCCAATCAATCTGAGGGAGACAACATGTTACAAGACTCGCAAGGGCTAGATGTTTCAACCGATTCACCAGAAGCGATCGCAGCAATTAATCGCTACACTGACCAGGCGCTAGCCTATGGTAAGGATGCAGTAGCTATTTTCCAAGGAATTGAGGCAGACCCAACCTGTGCGATCGCAAATGCTCATGCGGCTGCGTTTTACCTCTCCCATGAAAGTGCAGAGTCTCGTCGTCAAGCTGTGCCTTATCTCAACGCTGCCAAAACCTACCAAGCTTCTACCACTGAGCGGGAAAAATTATATATCTCAGCGGTTGTTGCTTGGGAAACAGGTAGAGTTGATCAAGCCATTGCCCACCTCGAAGCGATCGCCTCTACATATCCTCGTGACTTAGTTGCCGTCCAGATGGCTCAGTACCATTACTTCTACCTTGGCAATAAAGAAAGCTTGCTGCAAATTGCTCAAAACGTTTTATCTGCGAATCCTGAAAATCACTACCTACACGGTATGATTGCCTTCGGTTTAGAACAGTGCCATCATCTCAGTGAAGCAGAAGAAGCCGGACGACGGGCAACCCAAATGAATCGGAATGACCCGTGGGCGCACCATGCTGTAGCTCATGTCATGGAAACTCAGGGACGGCTGGAGGAAGGGATTGCCTGGATGGAGAGCCTTTCACAGACGTGGGAAAACTGTAATTCAATGCTGTACACGCATAACTGGTGGCACATTGCCCTTTACTACCTAGAACAGGAAAATTTTCCAAAAGTGCTGGAACTTTACGATAGCCACATCTGGGGTCAGGCGTGGAAAGAATCTCCTAAAGACCAAATCGGTGCAATTCAGATACTGCTGCGGCTAGAGTTGAGAGGAGTAGATATTGGCAAGCGTTGGGAGGAACTGGTACCTTATCTCACCGCTAGAATCCATGAACATTCCCTCCCTTTCCAAGATTTACATTATGTTTACGCCCTAGCACGAGCATCTCAAACGGAACTGGTGAACAAAATGCTGTTGAGTATGCAAGCTCATGCAAAGAACGTGAAGTCCTATGTTCAAAAAACTTGGGCTGAGGTTGTGGTGCCAGCGGCTCAAGGAATAGTCGCTTATGCAAAGCAAGAATGGGAAAATGCGATCGCTTACCTCAGACCAACGTTGCTGCGTCTACATGAGATTGGCGGCAGTCACGCCCAACGGGATTTATTTGAGCAAGTGTATCTTGATGCATGGTTACGTGCTGAACAGAATCGTGAAGCACTCTATCTTTTGGAAAAGCGTTTCACCTCCCGTCGCTATGTTCCCTCAATTCAGCGTGGATTAACTGTGAAGTCTCACAAACCAGGGTTCAGCATTGAGATAATGCGGCAAGCCGTTTAATCAGCCTAAATTAAGATCTAGTGCAAGAAGGCAGAAGAGTAGGAGGCTCCAGGGCAGTTCGCTACTAACGACCAACGCTAGCCACTAATCGCTTGGAGTTGAGGGCGGTTGAGCCTCAGATGTTTTTACTAAGTTGCGAGTTTTCCAGAACTGACCTCGATATTTTCCTGTCATCTCAGCCTCAGTTACATCCACTGGAGGAGGAGTAGGTTCATAGCTGACACCACGATAAGTTAATTTAGCTTTTTCCTCTTCTTGAGGTTCAACTAGATAATCAGAAGGCAGTGCTTGTTGTCTATTGCTTAACAGGACAAGTATTAAAAGCAATAACTGAATTGGCCAGGGTGCTAAGATCAAACTTATCAGTAAGCTAACCCCTGAAATCGCCGCCGCCAGATAGGAAAGTTCATCTGCTGAATGTTTAAAAATATAGGCAGATATTATTAAAATAGCTACTGAAACGACGAAAAACACAGACATACGGATTATTCCTCCTACTAAGAGTAGACGTTAATTTTTAACTCGCTTTTTACGCTTCAAAGTGTGATACTCCATATCCTTCCAAACAGTTGCCAAGTTGAACCGGCAGCTTGAACTAGGCTGGAATGGTAATTAATTAGATTTGATATTACGGCAATTGGTCTCAACATACACCCACCGTAGGACGAAGAAATAAACCTTAACTTGCAAGGTACTGTACTAAAGAGGCGTCGATCAGTAATTTCGCCATATTGTGAAGAGAACTATAGGCTTTGAGTTATAGAAAGAAAATCTTGCTCAAAGAACGCTTACTACCCATCGCTTCAGCCGATTCGTTCATAACCTCTTTGGATCGCTGCATCGTACATGCTGCCGAGGGGAACATAATCTTCAGACTTTACAGGAACATAGCGCTGTATCTGCGATCGCTTCATTGCGGATTGGAGTTCTGTATCCGGCTTGCTTAATGCAGACTGTAGCGAATCAATGAAGGCTTTACCAAGGCGCTGTGCTACTACTACAGGTGGCACGAGGCAGGGGCCAATTGAATCAATTACCCGTAAACGATGAGACAATTCAGGAGAATCGCGGAGTTCCTGCTCTAAGACAGTGCTATCAATTGCAGCGCAATCAGCTAGTCCTTCGATTACTAGTCTAATTGATCGCTGATGTGAGCCGGAAGGGACAAGGCTGCCAAAAAAGTGACTAGGATAGCCAGCCTGAATTAGTCGTTGGCGTACTAAGTTGTAACCACTATTCGACCCCAAGTCATTGTAGCTAAACGTTTTTCCCGCTAAGTCATCAAAGCTCATGACATCACTATCAACCTTGACGATGATATCGGAGAAGTAAACAGGGCGGTTTTGATAGCGTGTTGCTTGCATTACTGGCGCAACTAGCGCTTGCAGTTGGTAGCTGCTAGCTTGGTGATGTCGTGCAAACGGCAAGCCACAGATAAAGGCAAGATCGAGTTGATTATTTAGCAGTATCGGGTCTTCGAGAGGGTCATACTGACTCTGCTCTAGCTGTATTTTTACATCGAAAACACGGCTCAAGTAGGCTCCGACGGCCTGATAGAATCCAAACATATTCGGAGCAAGATAAGAGACTAGCCTGAGTTTGTTGGGTTGTTTCATTGAGACACTACTAACAATAAGGCGGCTTGAAGCCCATCCTGCAAAGGAGTCTGTTCAGAAACGCGGTGCTGCCGTCAATGGTTAACGAGACTTCCGGAACAGTCAGCAACCAATAGAATTCTTAGCTTTTCTATCTTAAACTACACTTTCCCTATCGAGATAAAGTATTTTACTGGTAAAATTCCTTCAACCCATCTTTGACGACTGATAGGGATTTGATGCGGTGAAGGGTTTTTCACAATCAGGATGAGTGAGATGACGGCTTATAGATACTTATCGGCAGGGACTATTGAGCTTAAACGCAGTCAATTTCCGCGTCGCTCTCTACTACCCTTAGGGCGGGATTATCTCTGGCAAATTGAGAGTGGAGTGGTTCGCACTTCAACTTGGCTGGAAGATGGAACAAATGTGACGCTGGGTTTGTGGGGGGCAGGGGATGTTGTATCGCGGGTGCTATCAAAGGCTGACCCTTATCAAATGGAATGCCTTACTGCTGTAGAGGCAACCTTACTGCCTGTTGATAGGTGGTATCAGGTCAATGATGTTCTAATCAAACATATTCAGCAATTTCAAGAGTTTTTGGAGATTTTGCATTGCCGCTCGGTTGAAACTTCGCTCTTGCGATTATTGATTTGGCTGGCAAACAAGTTTGGTCAGGAAGTCGAGAGAGGACAACGGATAGAGCTACGTTTAACTCATCAAGAACTTTCTGAAATCATTGGGACGACGAGAGTGACGGTGACGCGACTTCTCAAGGATTTTGAGAACCAAGGCATTATTGAGCGTCTCCCGCGCAAGTTAATTGTTCTGCATGACAAGTCGCCGTTCTGGCACTACGAAATTTAAGCGAGTACAACCCATTACTAAAGATACGTTGGATGGTTTAGAGGGTGAGTGGTGAGTCAGACAAATAAACAAGGGCGACAGAATTCGTCGCGGGTGCGAGATCATCTAGCCAATGAGCGCACCTACTTAGCCTGGATGCGTAGTGCGATCTCGCTTATGGGTTTCGGTGTCGTCATTGTGCGTCTACGTTACTTTCAAATTCCCCAACTGCCTCGTCCGGGTAATGGCTGGAAGTTGGGTTTATTCTTCACAGTAGTAGGTCTGATGACGGTATTGCTCTCAACCCTGCATTACTTCTCGATTAGGAATGCGATCGATGAAGACACCTATGAACCCACAAGCCGTTGGGTAGTACTCTTCAGTATTGCCGTAACACTTCTGGGAGCTGGGGTAATCTATTTCATCTTCACTGCCCCCTTCATGTCAGTGACGTTCTATGTCGATGATACTGAGTGATCGCGGCTTGCCTTGTTGGTTGAGCCTGATTTACATATTTGAACGCAACCTTGTAGGATTTGCGATCGCCACAAACAATAATAAAAAACCCTCAGTGGGAAACTGAGGGGGGTCGATCAAGGGTGCATCTAGTTCTTCTTTATCCGACACTACCCTTACCCAATCCGGAAAAACCACTAGTCCTAGTGCAAGAAGGCAGAAGCAACATTGCTTGTGCAAGGGGTGGGTTGAAAGCTATAAACGACAAGCTGAGGAAGCGGAAAAACGGGAAGTTTCAACGACCATCCCAACTAGGGGTGGGTTGAAAATGCTACGCTTCTTAAGGGACAAGCCTAGTTTTCCTATTGTTTAACATTAATGGTGGATTGAAAGGAGCAGAGGACTGAAAATTGATGAGTAGATAATCAATGACACTAATTTGTCACTGCTACTTCAGCGACATTAATTTGTCACAATGACATATAATCTGTCCCGACGACATTAATCTGTCACTGATGACAAATAATTAGTCACTGTACAAACACGTATGCCAGGAGGCGGACTTGAACCGCCGACACGGGGATTTTCAGTCCCCTGCTCTACCAACTGAGCTATCCCGGCTTGTTATCTTCAGCGCTTAACTAAGGTAGCAAACTTAACTAGGTATTGGCAAGCACAATTTTAATTTTAATGACTTCACCGTTGCTGATCCAGAAGCGATCGCGAAGTAAGGCGAAGCCTGTGATTTTTGGGGTTGGATGTTAAAGATTAACTTAAAGAATACCTGAACGTATGTTCATATGTTAGCCTTTAATAGAGAACTGGATTAGGAAAAAATCATGACTACCGTAACTGGAATGAAATGTGCTTGTGAATCTTGCCTCTGTGTCGTTTCTACTAATGATGCTGTGGAAAAGGACGGCAAATATTACTGTGGTGAGGCTTGTGCCAACAATCATGCTGATGGTAAAGGGTGCAGCCATCAAGGTTGTAGCTGCGGTTAAAGCCCCAATCAGCCTGTTCTTGCACATTACTAAGGATGGGCTGACTTTCCTGACTCTTGAGAAGAGCTTCAGACCACAACTATATTCAAGGGACTGAAAACGTTAATCATTTTCATTCGTTACCATAAGGTGGCACAGCCATAGTCTGCACACACAAAAACAAGATGTCAGCCCAACTCTCAGATCAAGGGGCTACAGTCATTCCCCTAGAGGAACTCAATCCTCTCAATTGTCATCCGCCACATCCGGTTGAAATTGATGATGTCCAGCAGTTCCAGAATCAAATCCTCAGCACTGAAAAAGCCCAGCGAATGGCAGAATTCTTTAGCCTCCTAGGTGATACAAACCGCTTGCGGATTGTTTCAGTGCTAGCGCTTAAAGAGCTTTGTGTTTGTGACTTAGCGGCAGCACTAGAGATGAGCGAATCAGCGGTTTCTCATCAACTACGGGCTTTGCGAACCATGCAACTAGTACGCTATCACAAGCGAGGTCGCAAGGTTTTCTATCGTCTTCAGGACAATCATGTTCTCGATCTTTACCATTCTGTTGCAGAACACTTGGATGAGCTAGAAGATTGAGAAGTGGGATTTAATTAAACTTCTCATACTTAGAAATCAGATCTTCCTCTACTTTATGAATTGTGAGAAAATTCCTGAGCTTGGTATTAGGGTAATGTCCTAAACATATTGCTGAGAGGCTGTTGTATCCGAAACTCATGAGGAACACTCAACGAGTAAATCTGCCCATAGATACATTGAAAGCCGTGCAAGATAGGGACAGAATGAGGGCAATCTTAAGAGATTCCTCACCATGCGTAATAACACTTTGATGAAAAAAATAACAAGGAGAATTTTTCCAGGGCTAATATCGTTTTGTTTACTCCCAACATTAATTTGGCTCTTGCCAGTTGTGCCTCAAGCGATCGCTTCTGAACAAGCAGCCTCTTTCTTACCAGAAGCAACGTTCACCATCGCTCGCAATCCGGTTGAAGAAGGGCTAGACAAACTTGATCGAGAAGCGGCTCAGTACAAAGCAGAAGGCGCAACTGATGAGGTAATTGGCAAGACTCAACGTGCAGTTGGCAAAGTAACTGGACAAACAGAGGGTGCGCTCAAGCAAGCGGAAGGTCAGGCTGAACAAGCAGTTGGCAATGCCAAAGATAGCATCAGTGGTGCAGGTGACAAAGCAGAAGATGCTTCCGAAAGCCTGATTGACAAAATTAAGAATATTTTTGACTAGGACTCAGAATAGGCACTTGTAAACACGACTTGTGCGTAACGCCTAGCTTCCTTATGAAGGCTAGGCGTTAGTTGTAGTAGTGTGACAGTTCTGGGAAATGTCTACTTCCCAAGCACAGAAGTTTTGGCAGAGGCTTTAGCGTTAGCTCATATACAGCTTAGGTTTGAGTTGCTTAGTCGGTGAGCGATCGCTTTCCTCTAAAAGTCGGTATCGACCCTAATCGATGTGAAGCTCTAACAACCATCACAAACGACCTAGCGACAACAGCAACCCCCAGTCAGGATTGAAGCGAAGTTTTCAAGAGGAGACTGACATAAATGTACTTCAACTTCATCGGGTTCAGTTTCGGAATAGGCGTTTTGGTTTTGCTGGCTTATGGGATATTGCAATGGTTGCATATACCAGCAGGTAGCTTCCTCGATTGGGTAATAGCTGTAGCAATTTTTGAGTGGTTGCTGGTAATTGTCACAGTACCGTGGAATATCCACTTTGAAGCTAAGGCAGTTTTAGACGAAGCAGCAACCTCAAACGAGAAAGGAATTGCAATTGATGAAAAGCAAGTCCAGTATGCCAAGGTTGTCGCAAAGCGATCGCTTCTTGTCGCCATTGCCTTACATCTGCTTTCAGCCGTTGGACTCTACACTCTTGCGGCAACAGGTATTAGTGCCGTTGGCTACATTAGTTCTGGTGCGGCATTACTTTTAACCATCCTGCGTCCAGCCGTGCGAACTTATGAATATCTTGCTACTCGTTTGGCAATGATTCGGCAAGAGTTTACTTATCCCAGAGAAGATATTTGGGAACTGCGTGGTCGTTTTAACACCCTGGAAGAAACGGTTAAGCGTATTGAAGAACAACTCGATCCAGAAGAACCCTACTCTTGGGTAGCCACTCAGCAACGATACCAGGAAGAAACTCGCAAAGAATTAGCTCGTATCAGCGCATCCTTTGAAGAACTACGAGCAACTAATGAAGCTCAGCACGAGCGTTTGTCTAGGGAAGCCAGACAAGCGATCGCACAACTGAGTACTGATGGACAATTTCTCGACCACGTTCGCGAAATTATCCGTTTTTTCAAAACGGCTTAGTGGTTAGTTATTAGTTGTTGGTTGTTGGTTGTTGGTTGTTGGTTGTTGGTTGTAAGAGCTGATCTAGCTGTCTCGATAAAGATTAGGACTGATTTAACGACCCAAACAACCACGTACTAGTAATAAACATAAAAGCCTTTTGCCCTCTGCTGTGTGCCTTCTACCTTTTGCCATAACTGGTAGCCAAAAACTTAACTAGAGCAAGCCCGCTGACTCATATAGACGTCGGATAACCGCTAAAATCCTAGCACCATACTGTAAATCTGCTGACCAACGTCCACTTAGCTGCTCAACTAAAGGTGCAATTCCACGGGTGACAAAGCGAAACCGAGGGCTAACCTGTTCTTGCACCAATGGTTCTAAACTGGCGTAGGCTTTCAATTGTTGGACATGGGCGCGAACACCAAGCCTTGCACTGGGGAACGTTGCTCCATCAGGCTCATCACCAACCCCGCCTAAGCCACCAAAGTTATTTTGACTCGGCTTAAGGTCGCCGCCAAAGCGTAAGAAGTCGGTTTCAACACAAGCTTGACAGAAGGCAATGTCATAGTTCACGCCTTCAATTGCTGCCTCTTCCCGATAGAGCTTAGGTAAGTCGGGAAACTGGGTTAGGGCATTCTCGTTATTGGCTTTGAGGAACATCATTAGTTGCACTTCTGAGGTGCTACCCTGCCCCATAATCCGGTCTATCTGACCGGGACAAAATTGTAAAATCGAGCGTAACGTTACTGTACGACTGGTATTATCCCAGCTAACAGAGATGTTGTAATCCCGCAGTGCGATCGCTTGAACATATACCACGCCCCCATATTGAACACGGCGAACATTTGGGGCAGTTGTTAGATCAATTCCCAGCCGATCTACCAAGTCAATAGGAACATAGGAATTGTTATTAACTAAAATGCCCCGCTCTCCGTAAGTCTGATTATTAATCTTGATATTGATTGTTGGATAAGTAACACTTGTGTCATTGGTTGACCCTGTACCTGAGACAGCACGACTCCAAGCGGCAAGTCCATCAGCAATGCCTAAAGCCATGTCGCGGCGTCGGTTTTGAATTAAGAATCGGTCGTCTGGGTTACTAATAAACCCAACTTCCATCAGGATAGAAGGGAGAACTGTGTCGCGGCAGAAGGCGATGCGCCCAAGACCTGTAGCTGTGTCTGGTTTGGCTCCTCGGTTAGGAAGTTGAGGAAGGCGTCGCCACAGAGCAGTCAGCAATAAGTCAGCATGAGTTTTTCGCTCGGTATTGTTGGCTATGTAGAAGGCAGACGAGCCTCGGACACTGGGATTGGAATAGGCATCGGCATGGATTTCCAATGCCACGTCGCCGGGACGAGCACGGGAGTTAATCCATTGAATTGTTTGACTTAAATTTAGGTCATCAGGGACAGACAGCACTTCAAATCCCCGCGATCGCAACTCTGGAACCACTTGGTCACGCAGCAAAATCATCTCTTGGGCCTCAGTCAAATTACCAGAAACTGACCCTCGATCTGGAACCCCTTGTTCAATACCACCATGACCGGCAGAAATAAATATTCGTCCCATCTCTCGCTCTTTCCCCCAGCGCTTTGGTTAGCACTTGCTTTCACTCATCCAGAATAAGGATTTTGCGGTGTAACGGCTAGTCCTATTCGATTTCACCCCAAAACCTCTTGATCTGTAAGCGATCGCTCAATTAAGTGAGTAACCACCATACTGAGGTTTTGCTGATTCTCGCAATCTTATCCCACTCAGGGCTTGATGTTGCTCGTTTCGTATCGGAAACTAAGCTAGTTGACACTCCTCAGCAATCAAGGCATGAGGATTCTTCATTCACCGTCAGAACTTGCTCAACCAGGCTTGCACCAAGTAGCGTAGAGGTTCCAACTCCTGAAGCGTTGATTTCCGAATGCCCTTCGGTATTTTTTGCTTTTAGCAATATTTCAATTGCTTTGAGCAAAATATTGATTGCCGCATTCTCATCTCGATCCAAAACACAACCACAGATGCAAACATGAGTTCTAGTGCTTAAAGACTTTTTGACGACACGTTTACATTTACTGCATTGTTGGCTTGTGTACTGAGGTGGAACAGCAACAGCTAACCTTCCAAACTTCCTAGCGAAATGCTCAATCCATTGTCTAAACTGATACCAACTTGCATCAGTAATTGACTTAGCTAGACAATGATTTTTGAGCATGTTCGCAATTCTCAAGTCTTCATAGGCGATTATGTCGTTAGACAAACATACGTTACGCGCTAGTCTCTTAGCGTATTCTTCCCGTTGCCTACTTACTCTTAAGTGCTTCCTGGAATATCTTGCTCTTGCTTTGCGGCGATTTGATGAACCTTTTTCCTTACTGTAAATGCGACGTTGACAGTGTTTTATCTTAGGTTCGGCTTTACGTGAGAATCTAGGATTATCTTCTTGATGTCCGTCTGAATCAGTGTAAAACGAATTAAGACCAACATCTAAGCCAACCTTTTTTCCTGTTTTAGGCTGAGTGTCAACGCAATCAACATTGAGAGAAAACTGACAGTAATATCCGTCAGCACGACGAACTAACCGAACCCGTTTGATAGACTTAACTGGAAACGTGTGAATATCCCATTTTCCTAACAACTTAAGTTCACCAATCCCTTTCTTGTCAGAAAAAGTGATTCGTCGCTTTGTTGGATGAAGCACCCATCCAGATGTTTTGTATTCTACTGAGCGGTTGTCTTTCTGGAAACGAGGGAATTCAATATGTCCAGGTTTCTTGGCTTTACAATTATCGTAAAAACGCTTAATGGCTAGCCACGACCGCTCGGCAGAAGCTTGTACCGCCATTGAATTAAGATCTTTGACAAACTTAAATTCATTGCGTAGTTCTGTTGAATATTTGTTCAAAGCAAAGCGGTCAATTTTGGTATTTTTGGAAGCATCCATCCAATATCGCAAACATTTGTTTCTAATGAATTGAACTGTACGGATAGCTTCTTTGATCGCCTTGTATTGGTTAGACTTTGCTTTTACTTTGTACTCTAGGACTAGCATTGATTCGACCTTTCAATGGTGTATACTCATATTGTATATGAGTATATAGAAAGTGTCAAAGATGCCTAAACAGACAATTTACGGTGAATCCAAGAAAAGATTTACAATGACGCTAACCGATACGGCGATTCAATGGCTAAAATCTCAGCAGCAAGCGTTAGGCGCGAATAGCTTGAGTGATGTTATAGAGCGAATGGCTAGAAAAGATACTCAAAAGCCGTCCTAGAAGGACGGGGTTTTAAACCCAATTTCTTGATAAAGTACATAGAATCTTAAGAAAACGAAAATGCTGGACTTTCTCAATCCTCTTCTAGGACGTCATCCAGAACGCATCAAAGCCAACGTTGAAATTTACACTTGGCAAACCTGCCCTTACTGCATCCGAGCGAAGCTATTACTCTGGTGGAAGGGAGTTAACTACACGGAATATAAGATAGATGGTGATGAAGCCGCCAGAAGCCAGATGGCTGAACGCGCTAACGGGCGACGAAGTGTGCCGCAAATTTTCATCAACTCTCAGCATGTTGGTGGATGTGATGACATCTATGGGTTAGATGGCAAAGGTCAGTTAGACCCATTGCTAACACAGCCAGCTAGCTAGCGCAGTGGATGGAAAATTCACCACCCGCGATTGATGACGCTGCTTATCTTGTTCATCGACAATGGATGAGTCAGGCGATCGTACTTGCTCAATCCGCAGGTGATGCGGGTGAAGTGCCCGTTGGTGCTGTTGTCGTTGATGCCAAAGGTAATTTGATTGCAACTGCCGAGAATCGTCGAGAACGTGACAAAGACCCAACCGCTCATGCAGAAATTCTCGCACTTCGGGCAGCAGGTCAAGCCCTACAAACCTGGCACCTAAACAGTTGTACCCTGTATGTGACCCTAGAGCCTTGCCCAATGTGTGCAGGTGCGATCGTCCTTGCACGATTGGGTCTTCTCGTTTACGGGATGGACGATCCAAAAACTGGCACAATCCGAACTGTTGCCAATATTCCTGACAGTGCTTACTCTAATCATCGGTTGCCTGTTATTGCTGGCATTATGGAATCTGTCTGCCGTCAGCAGCTGCAATCCTGGTTTACGCAGCGCCGTCACCACTCCCCCATGAGTAAGAGACAAATTCCCTCATGACACCGATAGAAGTGTCCTTAAGTGGAAGACACAATGTAGGGAGAAACCATAAGGTAAAAGTGGCGACAAGGATGTAATTGAATAACTTGAACCTCAATGATGCAGCTCGACTCTCGTGAACGTACCCAAGTAATGACAACACAGGTAGAACCTACTCCAAAGACGCTAACTTCAGCAAAAGTAGCTCCCGTTACTTCCCATGTTTGCCATTGGTTAACACCAATCCTTTATCCCTTGGGTCGTCGTGTGGTCATGCCGCTTTACTTCCGTAAGCTGAAAGTGACTGGGCAAGAAAACATCCCAAAAACGGGTCCAGTTATCCTAGCGCCGACTCATCGCTCTCGCTGGGATGGAATGGTCATCCCCTATGCCGCAGGAAAACCCGAAACAGGACGTGACTTGCGGTATATGGTTTCAGCCGACGAAGTCAAAGGGTTACAAGGTTGGTTCATCCGGCGCATGGGAGGATTTCCAGTTAATACCAGACATCCAGGTATTAGCAGTCTTCGTCATGGTGTCGAACTCCTTCGCAATGGCGAAGCGCTTGTCATGTTTCCTGAAGGCAATATCTATCAGGATGGTCAAATTCACCCGCTCAAGCCTGGGATGGCGCGTATTGCCCTACAAGTGGAATCCGGTAAACCGGGTACAGATTTGGCGATTGTGCCAATTAGCATCCGTTACAGCGAACTCTTACCCCACTGGCGCTGTGAGGCAGCCGTTCGCATTGGGACTCCCTTGAAGGTGGCAGATTACTGCACCAAGTCAGCTAAGAAAAGTGCTCTACTACTAACGAATGACCTGGAAACGGCTATGAGAAAACTGGATAAAGAAAACGTCTTAAGCTGATGTGCATTTAAATTAAATATTGAATTGGCATACTAAGTACTGAAGAACCTCTTTTTTTAAACCAACACAACAGGGAACTCTGCCCAGCTATCTAAGGGTTGGGTTGATTGCACAAGGTGCATTCCAGCAGCAGCAAATCGCTCAAATGCCTCATCTGCCTGTTCCGTATAATCCACCACACCCGGAACCACGACAGGTGAGGTGCAATCTTCCAGCAAATAGACTTTCTTTGCTAAACTAGCGTCTTTCGCTTGTATTTCTATCAACAAATCAGCAATTGTCCAAGCCACGCAGTGACTCTTCGCTTGCCCTGCAATAATGACAGCATCAAATTCAAACAGATGCTGAATCAAGCTGGCATTTTCCTGGGCAATTGGTAATCCATCATCTCCGTCTAAGACTTCAGGGCGCAGGATGGAGTAGTTTTCTGTTAAAGGATTATTGCCTTTAATTTCATACCGTGTTTGGCTATTACGTGCAATGCTGTGGAAAAATAAGGCTTCTTCTACGGCTGAAACTAGCGCATGACCAATTCCCCCTAGCATGGAATGATAAGGCCATATCGTTAAGGGGTACTTACCCGCACCACTTAGCTGCGTAACGTAGTGCAAAGCATGTCTTTCTAGCTTCGAGTAATCGCCACCCGCGATACTATTGGCAACCGCTGGGTTTACCTTCCAAATACCTTGTTGGATAGCTTCTGGAGTGATGTTGGTCGCTGCTGGGGTAGGGTGTTCTCCAGCCTCGTTAATCCAAAAGATGGGATGAAAAATCTGCATCGCTGTGTGCGTGTCCATTGTTGGTGCGATCGCACTTATCATCCCTAAATTGCGGTAAATAAATTCACATAGCCGTACATTGTCCTCCACAGCCCCCATCCCAGACTTACCACCCACAAATAGTTCAAAGTCGGGAAGGCAAAAGGTATTTTGAACATCAATTAACAGCAAACCAATACGGGTTTTATCCTCAGCCGCTGGCTGAATACCGTGCTGATGCGCCCATTCTCTCGCTTGAATTGCCCGATCCTGATACGGCACTCGCCAAACTTCTCCCACTCGGCTGGCAGCAAAATGAGATGGGATTGGTAACGGCTTGGTTGTTTGTGTGGTCATACCTAGACCTTGATGATTCATGCGTACCAAAGATGTTTACCCTTTCCAGTTATCAGGGCTTAATTTGATAGTAATGAAAGCTGTGTGGTCTTGCCAAAAATCTAATGCAAGATTAATAAAGATAATTGATATCAAAATGGATTTACTACTAGATTTAGTTGACACTCAAAAAGAAGTTTCTATCCGGTAGCCAAATTTACACGTTTGATGAGCCAAAATCTGTATTGAAAGAAAAGGGATGGAATGTTGAAATTTAGAAACACTAAGCGTAACGCGAATCTCCGACAAATTCAGCAACTAGACCCAGTGCAAGACCATGGTCAGATAATGCATCTGATGACAGGTTATGAGTTTCCTTGGGATACGACGCGATCGCTTGAAATTGCCCTGCTGCGAACCTTCTGCGTTCCTAGTATCTCTGCATTACTGGATAAAACGGGTGAATTCAAGCATCGTCCTCAGAAACGCTACGACGATACTGGACTCCTGACTACAGAAATCATGAAATGGGGCTACGAAAGCGATCGCGGGAAAAAAGCCATTGAGCGGATGAATGCTATCCATGGACGGTTCAAGATTTCTAATGAAGACTTCCTCTATGTACTTTCAACCTTCATTTATGAGCCAATCCGTTGGAATGCCCGCTTCGGCTGGCGTCAAATGTGTGAGCAAGAACGTCTTGCCTCATTTTACTTCTGGCGCGAGGTAGGCAAACGGATGCATATTCAAGACATCCCGGAAACCTATGAAGAATTTGAACGCTATAACCTTGACTACGAACGTCAACATTTCCGCTATTCAGATACCAATCGCCGCACGGGTGAAGCGACTCGCGACCTATTCCTGAGTTGGTTTCCTAGCGTTGTTCGACCCATGCTAAAGCCTACTGTTTACGCGCTACTGGATGACACAATTCTTGACGCTTGTGGGTTTCCTCAGGCTCCAAGGCTGCTGCGTTCTTTTGTCGCAATGAGCCTTAAACTCCGAGGTCGAGTATTACGCCTGCTGCCACCTCGAAAACAAGCAGCTTTCTTCACAGATTTCTCAGTACGGAGTTATCCCAATGGTTACGATATCTCTGAGTTGGGGTCACCACCAATACGCTAGAAAGCGTCTATTACTAGCCAATTTGCAATTAAACATAATTTATTGACCTCAGATATGTAAAAATTCTGTGAAGCTGAGTAGTGAGATACTACTTTAGTTGAACTTTGTGCTAAAAATACATGTAATCAGCTCAAACTGTACATTCAGTCTCAAAGTTGTGGAAATAGTAAAAGAAAGAAACTGGATACAGGAAAGCCGCTTCAAAAGTAAGGGTAGCGTTTACATATTTGCACCAATGGTAAACTTCAACGTCATGGCTGAAGTGGGAGAGACTCCACCCTAGGCTGAGCCATAACAGCGTAGAAATATCCGCAAGACATTTAACAATCAGACCAACCTGTAAGGGAATGGAATTTACATTCTTTTGATAAGTCTGGGAGGCTGACTGTTTAAATATTCAGCGCAATAACTTGCTGCTTTTAGAATTTTTAAGCAACTCAATTTTAGGACTTTCTAGCCAGCTTAAGCAGAGTAGGAATCCAAGATACTTACTTAAGCTAAGTTGCCTGACCGTTGTAACGGTTTAGCGATCGCAAATACTTTCTAACGTCTTATAGCGTTTAGCTTGTGAGCTTATTCTCTCGCTACTGAGAATAAAGTTAATTACGCTAAATTGATTTTATGTTGGAAGTAGCTTGTGAACTCAACTCATTTTGTTCATTTATTAAAAGTTAGCTTTGAGGTATTCAGTCATGAGTGTTAGCAGTTCTTGCTCTCCTTCAAAATGGCCGAGGTTGAACGAATCCCTAGTCATAGCATTAGCAGAATGGATTCCGAGAAAACCAGGTATAGCCTTACGAAATTTGCTATACCCTCATGTCTTAAGACATCTCGGTAATTCTGTTCAAATAAGACGCGGTGTTGATTTCATTTGTGCTGAGTGCATTGAAATTGGGGACGACGTTACGATTAACAGGAATACTACTGTTAACGGTTTTGGTAAAAACAATCGGATTCTGATTGGAGACAAAGTACGAATTGATCCGAATGTTTCTATTACTAGTGCTGGTAATAACAGTAAGATTAACTTGAAAGAAGGAGTGTTCATTGACCGGGGCGTTGACATCCGCGCTCTTGATAGCGGCAATATTGAGATTGGTAAATCTACCTACATTGGTCCTTATGGCTGTTTGGCAGGTCCTGGTAGCATTAAAATTGGCAATAACTGTTTAATTGCATCACATACAGGTATCTACGCCAACAATCATATATTTGCTGATGCCACACGCAAGATCAATGACCAAGGTGTCAGATACGAAGGAATTGTAATTGAAGATGACTGCTGGCTAGGTGATGGCGTGAAAGTCCTAGATGGAGTCACAATTGGTCGGGGTAGCGTGATTGGCGCAGGAGCTGTCGTCACCAAGGATATTCCTCCTTTTTCAGTTGCTGTTGGTGTACCTGCTAAGGTAATTCAGCAGCGGAAGAACATGGATGAACCTCTAGCGGAAGTTGGCAGCTTCCAAATGATAAGCCCAGCGTCTACTTAACAAGAGAAGTGATGCTTTAGTCAGCATCACTTCTTGATTAGCATTTAATCTACACTCAAACGAGAGAACTGAATATGGGCGCGAACAGCATAAACTTCAATCAAGAGCAAGAAGCAATTGTTCTTGTCTGTGCGGCTGATGAGAATTATGCAATGCCGCTTGCTGTTACAGTTTATTCGGCAAGTTTAAATCTCAAGTCTAAGCAAAGGATAGAGCTATTCGTCATTGACGGGGGGATTAAAAAATCTACAAAATCCCGAATTAAAAAGTCCCTTGCCTCAGAATCACTAACTATTTGCTGGATACAGCCTACTGAGAAAATACTGGATAAGTTGCCTCTGACAGATACCTTAACCACAGCTACTTATTATCGACTTCTCGTTGCCCAACTGATTCCGGCGCATTTTCATAAGGCAATCTATTTAGATACTGATGTGGTAGTGAAGGGAGATTTATCACAGCTATGGAATATTGATATTGGGGAGAACTATGTATTGGCTGTTCAGGATATCTCCCAACGCTCTTTTAAATATTTCAACAGTGGAGTTCTTGTCATTAATCTTGAAAAGTGGCGAACTGAAAACATAGGCTCAAGAGTTATCGAATATATCGAACAAAATAGAGACTCTATCCGGTGGCTTGATCAGGATGGTCTCAACGGAGTTCTTGTAGAGAAATGGGGAGAACTTGACCCAAGATGGAATCAAATGCACGCCATACATGAATATTCATCCTGGAGAGAGAGTCCCTATGCAGAAGATGTTTATAACGATGTCCTGCATAATCCTTACATTGTTCACTTTACAACCCCTCCTAAACCCTGGCAAAAAGGCTGTAAACACCCAGGTAAAGATTTATTTTTTCAGTATCTAGATATGACTGATTGGTCAGGATGGCGGAATACTATTTGGAGGCGCATGTGGAGGAGAGTTAGGAAAGAAGCAAAGAGACTTTGGGGCTTTACAAAAAATGCCTACAAAACTAGGGAAACGCTATTGACGACACAAGCTAGTGTTCCCAAACTTTAGTAATGGTTACACCCTACCCAGGGGCGCAAATGCATAAATATTAATGGAAGCTTTACTCTGCTCCCCTACGCTAGGCCGCGACCTGATTGAGGCGGTTAGAGGCATGGGCTACCGACTGCGAACATGAGAAAACTCTCATGAAAGCTTCATGCATATTTCATCGGAGTTCGTAAGTCTGTGGACAGGAGGGGGCAACTCTGGCAGAAGCCTTTGCCCAGACTAATCTGCCCCCGGAAACAAATGGAGTAGTCTTGACAGGACCGTTCATGCCGCAAAAGGTTCGGCAACGACTGCACCGCATCGCAGCAGAACATCCTCGTTTACGGGTGTTGGAGTTCATCTCGGAACCCACTCAACTGTTGAGCCGTGCTGATTGCGTTATCGCAATGGGAGGCTACAACACGACTTATGAAATCCTCTCCTTTGAAAAGCCTGCACTCATTGTGCCACGAGTGAAACCCCGACGCGAACAGCTAATTCGGGCTGAACGTTTGCAGGAGTTGGGTCTGGTTGATGTGCTTCATCCCCATGAGGTGAATCCCTATGCCGTGACTGAGTGGATTAGTAAAAGTATAGGAGCGAACCTACGAAGCCGCGAATATATTGATTTCAAAGGCTTAGAACGTCTACCCCAATTGCTTGCAGCCGCAGTTGCTACCCCAGTTTCCTCTGCTCGCAAAGCTTCACAAAGGAGAAATCAAGGATGTTTTCGACTAAATCCATGCGCGTTGGCTATGTGCTGAAACGATATCCCCGCTACTCTGAAACCTGTGTGGTTAATGAAATTTTGGCTCATGAAGCAGCGGGATTAGAAATTGAGATTTTTGCGCTGCGTCCCCCTGCTGAAACCCATTTTCAGAACATCATTTCTCAAGTAAGTAGTTAAACAAAATTAATTACATATTTCTTTTCAAATTCCCTGAGGATTGTCTCCACAGAGACTACAAAAGTTTCCCAAGATTTGTAAGCCTCTATCTCAATCCATTCATATTTGGCGGTAGATTCGCTTAAGCAGTTTTAATGACAGAGGATTTATATCTCGAATGAAGAACATCTAAAATTTTAATGAGTACACAGCTTAATTATCTTAATATACCCTAGGCTCTGTTAGTGTAATTAATTCTGTTCAAGTACTTAATCGCTTGATGTTGAATTTTTTTTTGCTCTACTAGACGTGACTAACACAAATCAAAATCTGGGATGGCGCATGTTGTTCTTCGGAGTCAGAACACGTATCTTGCTCTGGTACGTCGTGCTGATGATGTTCTGTCTAGTAATCTCAATCTTGAGTATTCGTCAAGTCCTCTTAGTTCGCCTAGAAAAGCGCTTTGAAAAATCTCTTGTTCAGGAGGAAAAAGAATTTATCCGATTGGTCAAAGGTCGAAATCCATATACAGGTCAACCCTTCGGCAATGAAGTTGCTACTATGTTTGATGTCTTTTTATCTCGCAACTTTACAGAGGAAGACGAATTTTTAATTACGCTATTAAATGGCAAATTCTACAAATCCAAATCCAATTATACAGTCCTTCCAGACTCTCTAAACTCTAATTCGGATCTAGTAAAACTCTGGGGACAGCTAACCGAGCGTCAGCAAGGTGAAAAAGTAACTTCAGATGGTACTATTGTCTATCTGGCTCAGCCGATAGTTAGGGGAAAAACTCATGGGGTGTTTGTGGTAGGCTTCACTACTGCCGATGAGTATCGCAAAATTGATGAGGTGATTTTCGTCACGATCCAGGTGACGATTCTTGTTATAGCTGTGGCTTCAGTGTTGGCTTGGGTAGTGGCTGGACGGGTGCTGTCTCCCCTACGCTTGCTGACTGAAACGGCTCACGCCATTACTGAGTCTGACCTGACTCGACGCATTCCCGTGCGAGGAAAAGACGAAATTGCTGAACTAACCATCACCTTTAACGAGATGCTAGACCGTCTCCAAGCGGCTTTCTCCAGTCAACAAGCAGCCTTCTCCAGTCAACGAGACTTCATCAATGATGCAGGTCATGAACTCCGGACTCCGATCACGATTATCCGAGGTCATTTAGAACTGCTGGGCGACGACCCCCAAGAACGGCGTGAAACGATAGAGTTAGTCACCGACGAGTTGGATCGCATGAGTCGCTTCGTCGATGACCTCTTACTACTGGCTAAGGCAGAGCAACCTAATTTTTTGTACCTGGAAACCTTGGAAATCGGCAATCTGACTGAGGAACTCTACGCTAAAGCCAGAGCCTTAGCCGAACGGGACTGGCATCTAGAGAACAATGGTACTGGACGCATTGTCGCTGATCGGCAACGGCTTACTCAGGCAATGATGAACTTAGCTCAAAATGCAACCCAGCACACGAAAACTGGAGATATGATCGCGCTTGGTTCAGCACTTGTTGGTGGCAACGCCCATTTCTGGGTGCGTGATACTGGGGAAGGTATTGCCTTTGCTGACCAACAGCGAATTTTCGAGCGTTTCGTACGCGCTACCAATAGCTGCCGTCGATCTGAAGGGGCTGGTTTGGGATTGGCGATCGTGCGTGCGATCGCTCAAGCGCACGGCGGTAGGGTAGAACTTCTCAGCCGACTGGGTAGTGGCTCAACTTTTACGATTGTGATTCCACTAGACCCACCCCAAGAGGTGTTGTTTCATGAACCGGATTCTGATCGCAGAAGATGAATCTCGCATCGTCAACTTTCTGGAGAAAGGTCTAAAAGCCAACGGATTTACTACCACAGTCGTCAAGAACGGTGATGAAGCGGTTCTCATCGCTAGTAGCGACAATTTTGACCTACTCATTCTCGACATCGGTCTTCCGGGCAAAGATGGGTGGAGGGTGCTGGAAGAATTACGAGGTCGGGGCGAATATCTGCCGATTATTATTCTCACGGCTCGCGATGATGTGAGGGACAAAGTAGCTGGCTTGGAGGGTGGGGCTGACGATTACGTTACAAAGCCGTTTCGTTTTGAAGAATTGCTGGCGCGGGTGCGCTTGCGGTTGCGCGACAGCCATTTACCCAGAGGCAAGGAGGAAATGCTCTTACGAGCAGGCAATATTATCCTTGACTTGCGTACCCGTCAAGTTCGAGTGAGCGATCGCCTGATAGAGCTATCCGCACGAGAATTTACCTTAGCAGAAGTCTTTCTTAGCAACCCTGGACAAGTGTTAAGTCGAGAGCAGCTACTCAATTACGTCTGGGGTTATGACTATGACCCTGGCTCCAATATTGTTGATGTCTATGTGGGTTACTTGCGTAAGAAGCTAGGCAGTAACTTGATTGAGACAGTTAGAGGCATCGGCTACCGACTGCGAATATGAGAAAACTCTCACGAAGGACTTAGTGTCTTCTCATGCAGGTTTTTAGTTAGTTTGTGAACCTGAACTAAATGTCCAAACCAACAACAGTTAGCTCAACGGGATGCTCAACTGTGAACTGATAGTATAGCTCTTGTTTAGATAAGGGAGGGAGAGTGAGTGACCATTCTAACCTCCCCATTTCACCTATCTGAATCTGGGGGTTGGTGCGAGTTAAACTTACCTTGATTTGCTCATTACGGCTGACTGGTAATTGTTCAATTAAGACAAGCTCAGCTGTCTGTTCGCGTAAGTTCGTAATGACCAAGCGATAGGCATACGTTGTGTGCTTTTGGTTGGCAATGAGTGTCTTATCTACTTGACGCTCTACTAAAACTCGATCAATTTTTAGTCCTTCGTCAATACCTAAGTTGAGCTTAAATTCCTGACCAGGAGCAATGTTTTCTAGAGAAGTTGTGCCGATAAACGTGTTACCACGGAAGATGTTTGCTTGTCCGGGTAGGAGGGTAACACCACTTAGGGGATTAGTAATCGTTGTCTGAAGGTAAGCTAAGCTATCCAGCTGAGGCATGGCGATATACTGGGCGCGGCAAGGATAATCTGCGTTGAAGATTGTGGTTTTGTGAGCAGTGTTGTCACTGGGAATACTGCCACTACTAACTTTTAAGGTGACGATGCCTCCTTGTTTGGATTCTGCGATTTGCTCTACAGCAGTGTGTAACTCTGAATCTCGTAGGGCTTCTGGTTCCGGTGTCATGCCGGGATAAGGCATAGTGATAGCGAGGCTTCGTGGGGGAAGGTTACCAGATTCAGTGATCGCATTTGCCCGTTGTCCTGCATGGCTTGGGGCTTGGACATCGATATACCAAGGATTTAACTTGGGTGGTAGGCTACCGAGTCCCGGCTTTGCGGTTGAAAGGGTAAAAGCCGTATCTAGCCAATCCTCGCCACTGCTTTGCTTGACTTCGGCAAGATAGCAGATGTTCATTTTTTCATCAGTGGCATTCAACCGTAGGTCATATAGTGGAACCCAACTGGCTTGACGCACAACGTAGGATACCTCTAGCTCAAATTCCTGAGTCGTTGAAGGTTCCAGGCTGATGATAATCCTGAAACTTTCCTGAGGACGAAGAGTTGAAAGCGACTGTAGCTGCTGACGAAGTGCCTGTAATTTTTGGTCAAGCTTCTGTTGCTCTTTCTCAGAAGTTGCGATCGCTTTTGAATACTGGTTGTATTGCTGACCGACAAAATCCAGTAACTCCCTGATTTCATTCAGGTTGAGCTGGTCAGGGCTTGGGAATCGACCCAAACGTTCTAGGTATTGAGAACTTAAGGTTTTAACAAAATTACGTTGCAGATTATAAAGTGTTAGTTGGTCTTGGCAAGCCCGTTTTTGCTCTTCAACTTGCTCAATTTCCTCACTTCGCTCAGCTATTTCTTGGGTAACTGCTTCCGTCGCATCAGTGCGTTCGGTGTGTACCCCCACGAGTCGCACCGCCACTGTGCCAAGACTCCTCACTCGTACCGACTCCCTCAGGAGTGTCACTGGTAGTTGGGTAATGACAAGTTCTTGTTCTTCACCAATTAGTTGCACAACACCCCGGCGCGTTACTAGCGCTTGGTCGTCGTATACCGTAACCTCAGAAATCCGGGTGTCTACCGTTTTGCTCATCACTTTTAAGTCCTTAGTTGTTTGTTAAAGAGTCAAGCAACTAATAACCAACAACCAATAACTGCATTTTGCATTCTTTGTTAAGGTTTCACTGGTACAATTCCAGCCAAATCTAGAATTTTTGGAATCAAATCTTCTCGCCTGACTGCCATCATGTGGACACCCTGACACAGTTGCCGCGCTAGCTGAACTTGCTCAGCTGCAATCTTCATTCCTTCTTGTAACGGGTCATCCGCTGCTGCTAGCCTGTCAATCGTGGTTTGCGGAATATCAACACCTGGAACGTACTTATTAATAAACTGAGCGTTCTTTGCAGACTTGAGCAGAAATATGCCTGCTAAGATTGGCTTATTGGTGCCAGATGCAATCTGATCCATAAATTTTTCCAGTCGTTCAAAATCACTAATCAACTGACTTTGGAAAAATTCTGCACCTGCCTCTAGTTTACGCTCAAATCGACTCTGCAACCCAGACCAACTTTTGAGTTGGGGGTCAACGGCTGCCCCTGGAAATAAGTCGGTGACACCATCGGTGAGGGGCTTGTCATTTGAGTCGAAGCCACCATTGAGTTTATTAATCAGTTGCAGTAAGCGGATAGATTCTAGGTCAAAGACACTTTTTGCCTCAGGATGGTCACCTGCCTTAACCGGGTCACCTGTGAGGGCAAGGACGTTACGGATACCCAAAGCATAGGCACCCATTAAGTCAGCTTGCAAGGCAAGACGGTTGCGATCGCGACACGCCATCTGGCAAATCGGCTCTATCCCATGTTGCAACAAGATAACTGACGCGGCTACAGAGCACATCCGCAAGACTGCCCGACTACCATCAGTAATATTGACGGCGTGAACTCGCCCCTTAAGGGTTTGCGCCATCTGAATCATGTGGGCTGGGTCGCCCCCTTTGGGTGGACAAACCTCAGCCGTGATTAAAAATTCACCGGACTGAACGGCTGTCCGAAATCGATTTTGAATTGGGGTAGTACCCTTAGAGTAAAACTGTAGGGGTTGGGACACTGTATCAGCTTTTAATCTTGAGTTTTGAATGGTATCGCTCATAAATTCATGTAAAGTTTGAGTTTTGAATTATGAGCGGAGCCTAGGCATCACTCACAACTCATCACTCGGTCAACTTTTAACTCTACAGCGGCATCGAGTAACCAAGGGCAGCTTTAACCTGATTAAGTGTTTCATTGGCGATCGCTTCTGCCGCCTCACGCCCATCTCGCAACACTGACTCAAGATAGCCTTTATCTGTCATCACCGCTTGATACTTCTCTTGTATTGGTTTGAGGGCTTCAATCATCGTCTCGGTTAGCAACGGCTTAAACTGCCCCCAACCCATATCCTGACCTTCCTCCGCGACGGCTTCTTTCGTCTTGCCCGAAAGAATCATATACAGACCTAGAAGATTATTACACTCTGGGCGTTCTGGGTCATCAAAGGTTAAACCCCTCTCCATGTCTGTCTTACAGCGCTTAATCTTTTTTTGAATGACATCGGGTGGGTCTAAAAGATTAATCCGACTTCCCTCGGCTGGGTCAGACTTCGACATCTTCTTGGTGCCATCCATCAAACTCATGACTCTTGCCCCTTCTTTACGAATCAAAGGGTCTGGCACCTTTAAAATTGGGGGTTTACCTTTGGCAAACTGGTAGTTAAAGCGATCGGCAATATCCCGCGTCAATTCCAAGTGTTGCTTTTGGTCTTCCCCAACTGGAACTTTATCGGCTTGGTAAAGCAAAATATCGGCTGCCATCAGCACCGGGTAGTCCAGTAAGCCTGTATTAACGTTTTCTCCTTGCCTAACCGCCTTTTCCTTGAACTGGATCATGTCTGTCAGCCAGTTGATGGGCGTAATGCAGTTGAACAACCAAGTTAGTTCACTATGGGCAGAGACATGGGATTGGACAAAGATCTTAGAGTACTCTAAATCAATCCCACACGCTAAATAGAGGGCGGCAATGGTGTAGGTGTCAGAGGCAAGTGTTGCGGGATTGTGGGGGGCTGTGATGGCGTGCAAATCAACCACACAGAAAAAATTTTCGTACTGACTTTGCCCTTCTACCCAGTTGCGAATTGCTCCTAAATAGTTGCCTAGATGAAGATTACCGGTTGGTTGAACTCCAGAAAACGCTCGCTGCTTACCCATCGATTTTGGTTGAATACTGGTGCAAGGACTAATTGATATACAATCTCAACGTCCTTAGTGTGTATCAGTTTTATCAATTGTGCCACTGCCTAAGCCGATTTAGCAGGATATTTCGCTTGGAAGTTGGTATCAGATACCCGACGCCAGGAAATTGGGCATTAGAAGTTCTGATTCCCCATTCCCGAAAACTCTATTCCCTCATGGGTAGAGTTTTTTTATCAGAGGTGATGTAGCAAGTGATGAGAAGATAGTGTGATAACCTCCTTAAGATTTAATAAGATTTCTCATGGCTGACATTCAATTTTCTAGAGGTATCACCGAAGACGTTATTCCTGACGTGCGCCTTACCCGCTCTCGCGACGGGAGTAGTGGCACTGCAACATTTTATTTTGACAACCCTAAAGCTCTCAATGGCAACAATACAGAAGACATTACTGGGATGTACATGATTGATGAGGAAGGTGAGATTATCACGCGGGAGGTTAAGGGTAAGTTTGTCAATGGTCAGCCTACTGCCTTAGAAGCGGTTGTTCTCTTGAAATCTTCTGAAGAATGGGATCGTTTCATGCGCTTTATGGAACGCTATGCCGAAGAGCATGATTTGGGATTTAGTAAATCATGAGGTGTTAGGTGTTGGTTGTTGGTTGTTAGTTATTGATTGCTGCCAACGGTTAATCTAATGACAACTGACAAAGGACAAAAAACGATGACTCACCAACCTCATCCTGATGCCACGAAAAGGGCAGTCAATTGTGCTGTCATTACTGTTAGTGATACGCGATCGCCCCAAACGGATCGGAGTGGAAAGCTTATTGAGCAACTACTCGTTGATGCAGGGCATCGGGTGGGGTTCTATACGATTCTCAAAGATGAACCCGCGCAAATTCGTTCCCATCTGAAAGCGATGGGAGAACGTTCAGATCTTGAGGCGTTAATCTTCAATGGTGGTACTGGCATTGCACCGCGAGATACCACCTATGACGCTTTGGAAAGCTTGCTAGAAAAGACTTTGCCAGGATTTGGTGAAGTCTTTCGCTTTCTTAGCTACCAAGAAATTGGCTCGCGAGCGATCGCTTCACGAGCCGTTGCTGGAGTTTATCAAAAAAAGCTCATTTTCTCCATTCCTGGCTCCACAGCAGCCGTCAAACTCGCCGTCCAACAGCTAATTTTGCCAGAACTCATTCATCTAGTTAGCCAATTGGTTGGGGATTAGTGATTGAGGGTTGGGAATTAGAAGATGCTAGAAGGAATGAGGAAACAGGAATTTACTGGAGAATTTCCTGTGTTTACTGTGTCCTCTCCCAATTCCCAATTCTCAATTCCCCACTTTTATCGGACACTAATTGGCTTAGCTGGTTGTCCAACACGTCGAGCCATAACATCAGTTTCCAAAACGGTGATTGCTCGCTTGTATTGTGGGTCTTCAGCGCTACCGATCAGACTGGGTTCAGTCTGGAGACGCTGCTGTTGTGTACTTGTTAAGTCGAGCGTGACATCGGGCATGATTCCCTTATGGTTGATATCAATACCACTAGGGGGGTAGTAACGAGAAATTGTTACTGCCAAGCCTGAACCATCGGATAAAGAATGGACAGACTGTACAACGGCTTTCCCAAAGGTTTTGCTTCCTACAACAACCCCACGTTTACTATCCTTGAGGGCACCTGCAAGAATCTCACTAGCGCTTGCCGAGTTCCCATCGACTAGAACTGCCATAGGCAACTGTGTCAGTGCAGAATTGTTTGCCTTAAATTCCTGTGTGCCACCTTTACGGTCTACAGTATGGACAATCTCACCACTCTCGATCCACATCCGGGCAATTTCTACACTCGCGTGCAGCAATCCTCCTGGATTACCCCGTAAATCTAGAACATAGGCATCAACGTTCTGCTCATTCAGATTAAGGATTGCCCGCTGCATCTGTTCTGAAGCATGGGAGCTAAATTCATTCAAGCTAATATAGCCAACCTTTATTTGACCTTCCTGCTTGACACTAGAGTGAACTGATGGCAACTCGATTTGAGCGCGAGTCAGTGTGACATCAAATACACCTTTCCCTTCCCTTGATAATTGCAGAGAAACGCTTGTCCCCACGTCACCTCGAATCATCGCTGACGCTTCTTCGATTTTCATCCCTTGTGTGGGTTGACCATCAATTGCCAGAATCTTGTCTCCGGCTTTGATATCGGCTTTAAATGCTGGGGAATTCTCAATTGGTTCGACGACCTTAAGTACTTTAGTTTGGTCATCAACTTCCATGCGAATGCCAACCCCAGAAAGCTCTCCAGCGGTTTGACTGGTCAGCGCTTGGAACTGTTCAGGGTCTAAAAAGCGGGTGTAGGGATCTGATAAAGGCTCTAAAGCTTTACGAATTGCCTCGTAGGCTTGCTCTTTTGAGGTGTAGTTTTTGCTGAGTAGTTGTTGTCGTGTAGCTTGCCAATCAACGTTGTTAAACGTGTTATCAACGTATTCCCGGTTCACAATCTGCCAAGCTTCATCAACTATGCTTTTAGGGCTGTCTTGAAGTGCGGCGAGGACAGTGCGACCACCATTTGGTACCAATAAAGACAAAGCCGCTGTTGTTGCGATCGCTCCCGTGAAGAGAACGCCTTTGAGCCAAGGAAAGTACTTTGGGTTTTGATTCATGGAGAGTGCGTTAGAGGGGGGGGTTGGCGTTAATAACCTAACAGTTATTGTCTTTTTCGGGCAGTTGAAGGGGTACCCTGTGCTTGGATTCTACACTCAGCTGATGCTTTGAAGTGATCGGACTGCTGCCCAGTCTAAAACCGGACTAGCAATACTATACTCACATTGAGCCGCTAAGCTCATAGAATTTTGTGCCAGTTTACTTAGTGTCCTTAGTAATACAGTCAATACCTTCTCCAAAACGGGTTTTTGAACAAGGTCTGAGTCGTGTGGTACGAGATATGAGAGATAAATTGATTCTACGCAACTGGGCTAGATTCAAAAACTGGTTTCGAGCCAAATTGCAATTGCGACTGCTTAGCTTAGGGCTATTGGGCTTCGGTGTCCTCCTTTGTAGTTGGCTACTCATTAACACACTAAGATTGCAAGCAGTGGCGACGGGTTCAGTAGAC
Organism: Microcoleus sp. FACHB-SPT15; assembly: GCF_014849525.1. Classification (NCBI taxonomy): domain Bacteria; kingdom Bacillati; phylum Cyanobacteriota; class Cyanophyceae; order Oscillatoriales; family Microcoleaceae; genus Microcoleus; species Microcoleus sp. FACHB-SPT15. Next base: position 29,029 of record NZ_JACJNU010000062.1, read on the forward strand.
ACATTTTTTGTCCTGGGGGGTAGTATTCGTCGGGAGATCTACGCAGCCGAGTTGACCAAACAGCATCCGGAAACCAGAGTTTTAGTGTCTCAAGGCTCGCTAGACCCCTGCATTTTGCTAATTTTTCAACGGGAACAAGCCCCTATCCGCCATGTATGGCTAGAAAAGTGTGCCAATTCTACCTTTGATAACTTCTACTTTAATATCCCTCTTCTAGATCGGTGGGGAGTTCGTAAACTTAAATTAATTACCTCCCCCTCTCACCTACCACGAGCGCAGTGGATGGCACAAATACTTTTAGGCGCTCATGGGATTTGGGTAGAGCTAGATGTTGTTGAGGAGCAGGGCATTCCTGGAAATCGAGAGCATTGGCTCAAAACAGGGTTGGACGTGACTCGCAGCGTGATTTGGGCTGTGTTGAGTCAGTTTATCCAGCCAAAATGCTCGAAGTTGATCCCATTGACAACGGTTGAACTTCAAACTTGGCGCAATACAGGTTTTAAGTGTGAGTATCAAGGTAAGCTCAAGCTTGATTAAAGTTGAATGTTACTGATACTGACTTAACCGAAAAGTAACCGTTCGTAGAAAAACCCGGCTTGGGGGCTTCCCCCCAAACCCCCCGCGCAAGAGTTGGTTGGTTCTGACTGAATTTCTCTATTCTGAACTTCTGAACTTCTGTATTCTTTGTTTAATTGCTTATCCGGTTCTTCCGCTAAGGTTAGCGACGACAGCAATCAACTCAGCTGGCTCAACTGGTTTAGGTAGGTGTGTTTGGAAGCCCGCCAGTAGAGCCTGCCTGCGATCTTCTGACCTAGCATACGCTGTCAGCGCTGCTGCTGGAATCCTTCCTCCTGTTTGCGATTCCCTTGCTCTCACCTGGCGGATCAGAGCGTAGCCATCCTCTCCAGGCATCCCGATATCACTGACTAGGACATCTGGCGTTGACTGTTCAATGAGCTTAAGCGCTTCTTCTACTGAAGCGGCGGCTGTCACGAATGCTCCGCGCTGCTCAAGTAGTGTAGTGAGCAACTCGCGTGCATCAACTTCATCATCGACAACGAGTACCTGTAAGCCATTAAGCTGAGGAGAACCGTTAAGTGGCACACCAGGTTCATCGGTTGGAGAAATTTTTGTTCGAGAGCTTGTCTGCTGACGAAGGGCTGTGAGTGGAAGTTTTACTTTGAATGTAGCTCCTTGCCCTTCTCCGAGACTATCGGCGTGAATTGTTCCCCCGTGTAATTCTACCAAGTGACGGACAATTGCTAAACCTAACCCAAGTCCGCCATGCGATCGCGTTGTTGCACTGTCAGCTTGACGGAAGCGCTCGAAGATATAGGGTAGGAATTCAGGACTGATCCCTTGACCCGTATCACTGACTGTAATCTCGGCATAGGAATCAATGCGTTCGAGTTGAACCGTGACGTGCCCGCCTTTGGGAGTAAACTTGATCGCATTCGACATTAGATTCCAGACGACTTGCTGCAAGCGCTCTGAATCGCCCACAACCAGTCCAGTTGTAGGGTCAAGCTCACAGTTGAGTTGAATCGCTTTAGCCTCTGCTGCTAAGCCTACTGAATCAATAGCCGCATTGATAACCGAGGTGAGTTCAACGGGTCGAATCTGAAGACGCAACTTGCCGGAAATGATGCGCGAGATATCCAGTAAATCTTCAATTAATTGGTTTTGCGATCGCGCATTACGCTCGATAATTTCAAGAGCGCGTGGCATGGTAGCTTCATTCAACTTCCCAGAGCGCAGCATTTGTACCCAGCCCAGCATCGCGTTGAGGGGAGTACGCAGTTCGTGAGACACAGTTGAAAGAAACTCATCCTTAACCCGGTTTGCCTCTTGTGCCTCGGCACGGGCAGCTTGCTCTCGGAGTAATAGCTGCTCACGTTCTTCCTCAGCCTGCTTACGCTGTGTGATGTCTTGAAAAACAATTACTGCACCTGTGATCAGATCATCTACAACTATGGGCGAAGCCGTATACGATACAGGGAAGACAAGACCATCTTTACAGGTAAATACATCTAGCTCATTCCTAATGGTCTTAGCTTGTTGCAACACAGACAACACTTGACAATCTTCTAGCTGTTCTTGGGCTGACTCAGCAGCATGATAAAGCTGTGAGTTCTCAATCGCCACTGAAGCCATCTGCGCCAGTTGTAGGATAATCGCCTCATCGCTTGCAGTAAACTCACCTTCGTACTTGTCCGAGAGTTGGATTAGACCAATGTTCTTACCATTACGCCCAGTAAGCGGGGCAACAAGCCAACCCCGCATCGGGGCATAAGAGCTTGCTTCTTTGTTGAACTCCCGCCATACAGGATGAGCCTCCAAGTCAGCTTGCGTCATGCGTATCGGTTGTTGCATTGGGCAGACTAAGGCGTAAATTCCAGAAATATCAAGTGTCTCCTTGTACTGCTGCTTTGCTGCATACTTATCCGAGAAAGAGACAGCATTAATCGTCTGTGTCCATTTTTCATCAATGCTTAGGCTCGTAATCGCTTGGTGGGTACCGATAATCTCACGCGCCTGTTCAGTGATAATCTGTAGCCTTTCATCAAGGGAGAGTACTGAGTTTATCGCCAGCGATGCCGAAGTCAACCCACCCAACTGAGCTGCGTGTACCTCCAACTCGTGTCGAGCTTCTTGTTCACGGGCTAGAAGGTGGTTTCGTTCTTCCTCGGCTTGCTTGCGCTCTGTCATGTCGCGCATAACCTTGGAAAAGCCTTTCAACGTTCCCGTTTCATCCCATAAAGCCGTTACGATACCGCTAGCCCAGAAACGAGTGCCATCCTTACGCACATGCCAGCGTTCGTCCTCAGCTCGACCTTCAGTTGTTGCTGTCTGAAGTTCCTTCTTGTTTTCACCGTTTGTGAGGTCTTCAGGCGTAAATATGCACGAGCTAGACTGACCAATGATCTCTGCTTCCTGATAGCCTAAAAAGCGTTCTGCTCCTGCATTCCAAGTGACAATGCGCCCGGAAGTATCAATCATGAAAATCGCATAGTCCCGCACATCCTCTACCAACAAGCGGAAGCGTTCTTCACTTTCTTGGAGTGCAACCTCTGCCTGCTTGTCTTGGGTTTGTGATGCTTCAAGGAAAGCGACTTGTTGGCGCAAAACTGCTAACTCAGCTAGCAATTGGTCTTTTGTCTTATCTTCATCCTTCATCTTGTGTGCTTTTCAAGCATAGGTAGTAATTTTACCCAGCTAGGAAATAAACAATTTGACTATTGCATTCGTCCAACCTTAGAAATAATATCCAAATCTCTTTTTTAGCTTCTACTACCCAAAAGCGTATTTTCGATAACATCTTATTGGACTTTAGAGCGACAAAGGAGAGACTAAAATTGGACAATCCGACGGTATCGCGCTAAAACTATTTCATAAATCCCGTAGGCAATCAAACCAACAGCGATGACACCGAGAAGAAATAAACCAAAGGGTTGTTGCGCGATCGCTTTTAGTGCGCCTCCTAATCCTTTTGCTTCTTCGGGATCGAACCGTAGCGCGGCTTGAATCAGGTAAATGCCAATTACTCCAAAAATCGAGCCACGGGCGGACATTCCAAATCGACCTAAGTGAGTTGCCCAAAACAATTCTATTTTGCTCATCTCAAGCACATCGAATTGGTCAAGAAATTCAGTTGTGTAAGCTCTGTAAAAGTAAGAAAAACCGACAACAATTACAGTTACCCCAATCAGTACCACAAGCCAGCGACCGAAAGGTTGAGAAAGTAACCGTGCTGTCCAGTCAACTGAAGAATTTCCCTTGCTGTTTTTAAATCCTATAATCATTTTGGCAGCAGCAAGAGCTAGACCCGCATAGCTCAAACCACTCAGAGCATAGCCTAGCCGTTGAAGCACTCGCTGAGTATCTGTTCCTTGAGCTGTGGGATCTACCATAGCTTGCACTAAACACCCAAGCACATACCCCACCAACCCAAAAGCAATTCCAAGTAGCAAAACTTTCCCAAACGGGTGGATCATAATGGCTTGCAGAGCACCCTCTGAGTCAGTCACTTGACCACCAAGTCCTACTGCTACTTCTGTCGCCAGTAGCCCGACAATGATATAAACCACTCCTTTGGCAGCATAACCAAATCGTGCGAATTGATCAATCCAAGGATTAGCAACCGCATTGGTGACTGTCTGCTTTGCCTGATCTTTAACGGCTTGGACAGAGGAATGGCTCTTTGGCATCACAAAAAATTAAGCTAATGTGTACTTTAATTACACTAAGACTTACACAGTAGCTTTACTAGTAGGGTGCGTCGTGACGCACCCTACTGCAACTTTGAAACAAGTGTAAGATTCAGGAAAATACAAAAGCTGATGGCTGATAGCTGAGTGCTAACTGCTAATCATTCACGATAGTTGGCTCTTGCTTGGGCTTGGATAGTGGATAGGGGAACTTGGTAGAAATATTCACGCAGAAATTGTTCTTCTTCAATGGCGGCTAAGAAGCTTTGAGTAGCTTGTTGAGTAGAAGAGTCAGTAGTCGATGAGTCTATGGGAGTCCAGCTAATCGTAATAGACCAATCAGAATGTTTAACCTGAAAGCCGAGTTCAGAAAGGGCATTGAGTCCCAAATGAAGTGTGCGATCGCTTAAATCAAGCTTGTCTTGCAATTGCGCGAGAGTAGCAGACTGACCTGTGCGACTGAGGAATTTCGCAATTCCCACCAACTGCTGCCAAATTTCACTAGGTGGCTGTTGACTAGGTGGTGGATATGCGATCGCTAGTGGCCGATCCGATGCGATCGCTCGTCGGAACCACACTTGCAACTCATCCCAGCTAGTTGGACACTCGCTGATCGTCAGGGGTTGAGAGGGTGTTAGCGAAGCGGGACGAACGTTCTCTGCTGCTTCCTCCATATCCCTCATGTCCCCTCGCCAATCTAAAATCCAATCGAGTTGAGTAGGGATGTTAAAGGAGGACGATTCAATGTTGGGTTGCAGGGCAATGATACGCACTTCCGGGCGTCTTTTGTAATTGTTATAGTCAAGTTCAACAAGAGCATTGCACTTGCCCTTTGGCACTTCGTCTTTATAGTGTCCCCACCAGATACCAGGAAAGCCGACACTAGCGGAATCGTCCAAAATTTCCAACTCAGTCTTGATATACTGCACCTTTCTTCCCTTCATATCCTGAGAGTTGCGATTCCAAACCGCTTCAAACCAACAGTTTTGAATAAGCAGTTTTGGAACAGGATTTCCCATTCCACAGGGTTCAAGCAGTTTGAGTTCTTGAAATAGTTCTTTTCCCAAATCTGCAACTTTAACTACGAGGTCAGCTTCAATTACAGGTGTCATCAAAGCACCTGACGTACCCAATTGTTGTCGCAGTTGTTGGTTTATTGCTTGGATAAACAAGGGAATATTTTCAACAGATAAGCTCAACCCAGCCGCAAAAGGATGACCACCAAAACGATGCAAAAGGTGTTCTTGGGACTTCACCAATTGGTAAAGGTCAATGTTGTTTACAGAACGCGCTGAACCTCTGGCAATTGGGGGTTGGGGATTGGGAATTGGAGATTGGGAAGAGACTCCAGAGGTTTCTTGCAAGTTTCCTTCTTGTCCAGGGTTCCCACCATCTGAACTCAACAAAATCGTAGGTCGTCCGTATTCCTGGGCAACTTGACCTGCTACTAAACCTAAAACACCAACGGGCCATTGAGAGTCTTCTAGGACAATTACACTAGTCGTTGAAAGGTCGAGTTGGTCAAGCTTGTGTTTAACTTGCTGCGTAACGTCTTTTTGCAAACCCTTACGGCGGATATTAGCTAATTCTGTTTCAATGGCTAATTGCTCAGTACGTTTTTCATCATCGCTGGTAAGTAATTCAACACAGAAGGTGGCATCACCTTGAATCCGGCTCACAGCATTGATTCTAGGCCCAAGACCGAAGGAAATATCTGTAGGGCGATCGCCATTTCGCTGACACAATTCCAATAGCCGCGCTACACCCGGACGGCGGCGAGTTTTTGGGAGTTGTTGTAGTTGTTTGATTCCTACTTGTGCTAGATATCGACAATCTCCACTCAACTGCACCAAGTCAGCAATTAAACCGATCGCAACTAAATCTAACAAGTTTTCTAAAGGCTGTTGCGGGACTTCGGGTAAGGTTTCATACAACGCTTCTACCAACTTGTAGGCAACGGCAACACCAGAAAGATGAAATAGTGGGTGGTCAGAGGAGAAATAGCGAGGATTGATAATTGCCTTAACTGGTGGACGCTCTAATGGCAAGGTGTGGTGGTCGGTAACAACAACATCAATCCCTAATGCTTGGGCATATTCAATTTCACTTATATTGGTGCTGCCTGTGTCGCAGGTGACAATTAACCGACAACCTTGCTTTTGCAAGGTATCAATTCCTTGACAATTAAGCCCGTGAGATTCGGTGAGGCGATTAGGAATGTAGTAGATTAGTTGCCATTCTTGAGGCAAAAATTGTCCTAGTCCTTCCCAAAGAACGGATGTTGAGGTGATGCCATCCGCATCAAAATCCCCCCAAATCGCCACCATTTCACCCGTTCTACAAGCTTGCTGCAAGCGCTCTACTGCCCAGTGCATTTCTTGCCCAAATTCAAAGGGACTGGCGGGTTGATAAAATTCTGGGTTCAAGAAACCTGGCAGTTGCTCAAGGTCGCGGATTCCCCTCTGCCACAACAATTGCGCGGCGTAATGACCATCAGAGGTAGGACTGTGGCGCTTTACCGCATCAACAAACTCCTGGGGGATTTGAGGGGGCGGCGAGACTTGCCATTGATGTTGTGGCTCAGGCATTTTGTTTTTCTAGGCTTGATAAGCTCTCTTCGTACTGCGTGATCGCACACTTTTAAAAACTACTCATACTGTGAGTATTCTAAAGATTTTCCTCGCTGAGCCGCTGAGTTTTCCTGCCAATGCTCTGGATGCATAGCATAAAATTAAGTTTAAAGCAAGTTCCTCCTGCGCTCTCTTTATGAGGAGGGGAACTCTAAAATCTTAAAAACAAAAATTGATATGACTCGCCTTCCTCCCCAATCTGACCCACCTCTTCCACCTCGGCAAACTTTGCCGACAATGTACGACTTGCCTAGCGACAACCCAGAGGAACCTGGCTTGCCTGACGAATTCCATTTCTTACAACCCCTACTGCTGTTTTTGACCTTTGTCCCTCCAAACTGGAACCCAGACATGGTGTTCAGCGCCTGTGACCTCAATCTCTACTACGATTTCAGACATTCAGGTTGGTATAAGCGCCCCAATTGGTTTGGTGTTGTGGGTGTCTCTCGGCTTTATGAAGAACGCGATATGCGTTTGAGCTATCCCTCTCCTAAGAAAACAGAATGGTTTCTTGTATGACTTAACGGATGCGATCGCGTCCGTGAACAGCTTCTGTCACTCTCCGAAATACGAAGTAACAAGAAAGCCAAATTATCCATCAGGAAAAAAAGGTTGGAATTGATTCATAGCATGAATTAACTCGTGAAAACCGAGCAATAAATTATGATTAGGGAAAAGGTCTAGCCAAGGAGAAAGGAGCCACAAGGCTAGAGTCGGTTGGATAATTAAACGCAGATTATTTAAAACATTTTTCTAACCCCTTTGAGGATTCCATTGTTGATGGTGAGAGAAATTAACAGTAGGATGTTGAATTTCAGTCTCAGTTGTATAAGATTGATCTAAAGACAAAAAAGCGGGCGAATTTAAACTAATCATTAAATAAACGCTAAAAATGATTTCCCACCACTTTTCAATGTTCTGGAAATCAGTAAAGCGATAATCCGTCCAACCTAATTCCTGCTTGTCTTGCCGAAAGGCATATTCAATCCAGGTTCTCAACCCATAACAATTGCCTAAACTCTTCTTGATGTTCCCCTGAAGATTTGTCATCACGAAAACCGTAGAATTTTCCGGCAGAGTTTCTGAGTCTAGGGTGATTTCCCAAACGGATTGGGAAGGAAAGTAGCTGTCCACGTTGTGGAACAAGAAGCCACAGATTACATCAAAATCATCGATACCTAGTAAAAGATTTACCTTGGGGAGAGACTTTCATATTTTTAGAAATTAACAGACGACAGTTTAAATGTAAAAAATGTGTCAAGCCATTTAGCAGAAATGTTGAATATTAAGAAAACCTCATAAAAGTTAGTCCGAAATTATGTTAAATCCTGGACTAAACATCAATTAATCTTATTAGCTCCTATGATATTTTCATTTTCTCGTCTTGTCAAAGAGCTGCTGGCTCCCCTATCTGAAAATGATTATCCTGTCCTAAATACCCGTTTGTTTGTCAAGTGTTGGCTGAGCTATGCTATGGACAAAAGCTTAACGAGTATGAGGGACTTATTTAAACGATTAAATAACACCGGATTTTCTGTAGATATCTCAAATTTTTCTAAGACTAATATCCACAGAAGCTAGAGGTCATGGAAATTTACCGCTGCCGTTGGGGAATCGAACTATTATGGAAGTTTTTGTTAGCGGAGCGGCGCGTTAGCGCTAGATGCAGTTGAAACTGGACAAACTAATTACCAAAAATGTCACAGGAGTATCTGTTTCCACTAACGGCTTTTGACCATACCCGTTACTGCGTCTCACCTTTTGTATGTATACGGAATCACAATTTAGCAGAGCTTTTTATAGAACGATATATTCTTAAGACTTACTGTCTCTAAAAGCTTCAATTGCTAAGTTTTTGAATTTTTAGGGATACATTTCCTGATTGTGCACAAAGGAATGTTCCTTTGATTTCAAAATATTCAACAGGTTAGACAATGCGGATTCTGTTAGTAGAAGACGACAGCCAATTGGCAGAATCTCTGACTGAAGCACTTGTAGTGCAGCGATACATCGTGGACTCTGTCAGAGATGGTGAGTCTGCCTGGAACAGAACACAAGTATTTGTCTACGACTTGATTTTGATGGACGTGACTCTACCAAAGCTAGATGGCATTCGTCTATGTGAGCGATTGCGCGATCGTGGTTGTTCTTCTCCTGTCTTAATGCTGACTGCCCGTGATACGAGTCTGGATAAGGTGATTGGTCTCGATGCAGGCGCAGATGCTTACATGGTGAAGCCGTTCAATTTACAGGAACTGCTGGCGCAGATTCGGGCATTGCTTCGTCGCGGACAATCTGGAACCTCTCCAATTTTAAGATGGGGCGATCTGTCGCTAGACCCGTGTAGCTATGAAGTGATGTATGGACGATCGCCGATTCGCCTCACGTCCAAGGAGTTCGCTCTGCTAGAGGCTTTACTCCGACATGGTAAGCGCGTTTTGAGCCGAGCCGCAATGATCGAACAGGTTTGGACATGGCAAGAATCTCCAGAAGAAGACACTATCAAGACCTACATTAAGAATTTACGGGCAAAGCTCAAAACGGCAGGTGCACCAAGAGACTTGATTGAAACGGTACACGGGATAGGATACCGCTTAAAAAGGCTGGATTAAGTTGAAGCTCTTGAATTAAAAGAACGTACAGGTTTATTCAGAACCACGGACTTTGCTGTCTACTCTGAATAAACTTTGTCAGTTTAAGGAAACCTTGACATTCTCCACGATTTCTCCACGAAAGCTTCCCTGAAATACACAGGCTAGCTATATAAGCTAATGCATAACTTTCGAGAAAGCGATTTCAAGCAGGAGAAGGTGAAGCGATAGAAAACAGTGAATCGCAGTTCTGTATCTTTTGATGCAATTTTAACCTTAATTCAACTTACTGTAAAGGTGAAATCGATGAAAATCCATAGACGGCATTTTCTTCAGTTAGGTGCAGGCACCGCGATCGCAATCGCGGCTCACGGCTGTACTCAACCTCAAAGCCAATCGACCAAAAGCACGACGGCTGCAACCAGTTCAGAAAAGCCCGGTAAAATTTCGATTGGTTTTTGGCCAGTTGCGTCTGCGCTGCCTTTATTTATTGCGGACAAGAAGGGGTATTTCAAGGATGCAGGATTAGACGTGGCGGTGGTGAAATTTGCCTCTGCTAACCAGGTTGCAGAGTCCTTGATTGCAGGACGACTTCAAGGCACCGGAAATGGGGTTGCCAGTGGTGCTCTGGGTTTGTCAGAAATTGCGTCGCCAGGATTATTCAAAATTATTGCAGCTAATCCCAGTAATGCTCAATACAAGCTCGAGCAACTGATTGTGGCAAAAAATAGTCCGATTCGCTCAAGTGCGGATTTGAAAGGCAAAAAACTTGCGTCAGGTCCAGGGGCACAAAATCTGGCGATTGCCCAGGCAGTTTTGGAAAAAGCGGGTGTTACTAATCCTCAGGTGCAGCAACTCGAAATTCGGCAGCATGTAGCAGCGATCGAATCTGGGCAAATTGATGCGGCTTACACCTTAGAACCAACAGGTACCGTTGGCGAAATGAAGGGAATTACCCGTGTTCTGGAATATGGGGTTGTCTCCAAATACATTTTAGGTGACCCAAAAGCGCCCTGGTTTGGAGGTTCGGCAGCACTCAGCAGCAAATTTATTCAGCAATACCCATCTACCACCAAAACCTATATAGAAGTCTATCGCCGCGCTATTCAAGATATACGCACCAACCCAGATGAGGTACGGCAATATCTGGTAGGCTACACCGCGGCGGAATATTTATACCAATCGCCAAATTACAGATTTATTGGGCTATACCCCTGAGCAAGTTAAGGCAATGGGGGCAGACGTTGTTTCAGTGCTCATCCATCCAGACGATTTAGCCCGCCTATTGGCTTACTTCGAGGAATTTCGTTCTGTGCCAGAGGGGGAAGTTCGCGGACTTGAGTACCGGAATCGCCATGTCAATGGTCAGTGGCGTTGGCTGTATTGTCAAGCTGTAGTGTTTAATCGCACGGTAGATGGCGTACCCCGTCAAATTTTGGGTGTCGCCATTGACATTACTGATCGAAAACTTGCAGAAAAGGCATTGCAGGAAAGTGAGGAGCGGGCACGTCTTGCCATCAAGGTCGGTCGGCTTGGGACTTGGCGCTACGACCCCAGCACAGACCTCGTTGAGTTGGACGAGCGGATGCGCGAGATCTGGGGCGAGCCGGATGATGCGGTAACGCTCCCCCTTGGGAGGGTGATGCAGCGCATCCACCCTGACGATCAGGCGCGTGTAGCGAACGCTGTCAACGCGGCACTCGCTCCTAGTTCATCAGGTACTTACGAAATTGATTACCGCATCGTGTGGTCTGACGGAACCGAGCAGTGGGTATTAGCCAACGGGCAGGCACAATTCGAGGGAGAGGGGGTAGCCCGACGACCCATTGGGTTCTTGGGAACCGCCCTCAACATCACCGATCGCAAACAAGCTGAAGAAGCTCTGCGACAACGAGAAGCAGAACTGCGTTTAATCACGAATGCGGTTCCTGTTTTAATTTCCTTTATCGATTCTGAGCAGCGATACCGCTTCAACAACCAGAAGTATGAAGAGTGGTTTGGGCATCTTCCCAGCGAATTTTATGGCAAACCGCTGAGGGATGTGTTGGGTGAAGCTGCCTATGCAACAATTCGTCCTTATGTGGAGCGAGTGCTGGCAGGAGAGCAAGTCACCTTTGAGAGCCAGATTCCTTATCAAGACGGTGCAACCCGTTATGTCGATGCCACTTACATTCCCCAATTTGACACTCATCGAGCAGTAGTTGGGTTTGTGGCGCTAGTCAGCGATATTAGCGATCGCAAACGTGCTTCTGCTGACCAGCAGAAGCTGATTACGCTGATTGACAACAGCCCTGACTTTATTGGGATTGCCTCAATGGACGGGCAAGGGCAGTATGTCAACCCGGCTGGACGTGCGATGGTCGGACTCGACAGCTTGAAACAGGTGCAACAAATTCAAGTCATCGACTGCTTCTTGCCGGAAGATCGAGCGTTTGTGCAGGAACACATTCTACCGACCGCACTGCGCGATGGAACTTGGCGCGGCGAATATCGATTCCGACATTTTCAAACCGGAGAAGCGATCGCCGTTGATTACAACCAGTTTGTCATTAAAGAGCGGCAGACTGGAGAATTAATTGGCTTTGCCACTGTTACCCGCGATATTCGCGCTCGTAAGCTTGCAGAAGCCGAACGCGAGCAATTGTTGGCGCGTGAACAAGCAGCACGCGAGCAAGCCGAAACCGCCAACCGCATCAAGGATGAGTTTCTGGCGGTGCTGTCCCATGAACTGCGATCGCCCCTGAATCCCATCTTGGGTTGGTCTAGGCTACTGCAAGACCGCAAGCTGGGTGAAAAGCGAACGACGTATGCATTGGAGACAATCGAGCGCAATGCGAAGATTCAGGTGCAACTCATTGATGACCTATTGGATGTTGCTCGAATTCTACGAGGCAAACTCAGCCTAAATGTTGCTCCTGTTAATCTGGCTGCAACCATTACAGCCGCATTGGAGACTGTGCGACTAGCAGCCCAGGCAAAGTCCATTCAAATTCAAACGGTACTGGAGCAAGATGTTGGGCTAGTTTTAGGTGATTCAGGTCGTTTGCAGCAGGTGATCTGGAATCTCCTGTCCAATGCCGTTAAGTTCACTCCCCAAGGGGGACGAGTAGAGCTGCGATTAGAGCAATCTTGTATTCACGCTCAAATTACGGTGAGCGACACGGGCAAAGGAATACATCCTGACTTTCTGCCTCATGTGTTTGAGTACTTCCGTCAAGCGGATAGTGCCACGACTCGACAATTTGGTGGATTGGGATTGGGGTTAGCGATTGTTCGCCAAATCGTTGAACTGCACGGAGGCACGGTTCAGGCAGTTAGTCCGGGCGTTGGTCAGGGAGCAACCTTTACTGTAAAATTTCCTCTGATGCCGCATCAATCAGCAATCTCTCAAGAGGTTAGAGAGCCGCAACCGCCTTCAGGATTGCAGGGCATTAAGGTGTTGGTGGTAGAAGACACGACCGACATGCGGGAATATATCACCTTTGTCTTGGAACAGTCAGGAGCCAATGTCGTTGCTGTAGCAACAGCCGCAGAAGCTCTCACGGCTTTAGATCAGTTTCAGCCAGAGGTATTGGTGAGTGATATTGGGATGCCTGAAGTGGATGGGTATATGCTGATGCGGCAAGTAAGAATGCGATCACCACAGCAGGGTGGGCAGACTCCAGCGATCGCCCTAACCGCTTATGCTGGGGAAATCAATCAGCAACAGGCGCTCGCGGCGGGGTTTCAACGGCACCTTGCCAAACCCGTCGAACCAGAGGCACTGGTGAAGGTCATTGCCGATCTGGCTCAACGAACTCAATAATGCTGTTCATCCTCGTCTCCAAATCCTGACCAATCCCTTCATATCACTTCCGATTAGGTAGTCATCGTTAAGTCTGAGGGGGTGAAGGGGAGAGGGAGAAAATTTAATAATGACTAACTATATAAACGGAAGTGCTATCACTCAAATCTCATGACCGACCTGATGGCTGAAGCAATGCCCACTGCTCCGATACCTGCAAACGAAGTTGAGCGCTTGGCGGCTCTATATCGGTATCACATTCTCGACACTCCTCCTGAAGCTGCCTTTGATCGCATTACCACGTTGGCAGCGCGACTATTTGATATACCGATCGCTCTCGTTTCGCTAGTGGACAAATCGCGAGCCTGGTTCAAGTCTTGCCACGGCTTCAATTTGAGTGAAGTTCCGCGAGATGCCACAATTTGCAGCTTTGCGCTTTTATATGAGCAGGTTTTAGTCGTTCCAGATACCCGACAAGATGAGCGGTTCGCATGTAATCCGTTTGTGCAAAGTGAACCGGGCGTTCGTTTCTATGCAGGCGCTCCTCTAGTCACCCACGATGGCTTTAATCTGGGTACCCTCTGTCTGCTAGACAGCAAGCCCCGTGATGCTTTGAGTGCAGAGCAGCAAACCATTCTGGCTGATTTAGCCGCGATGGTGGTGGACGAACTGGAACTACGCTATTCGGCTCATCGCATTACTCAAATCGATAAAGCACTGCTAGCCGTGACGCAGGGGGTTTCAGCCGCAACGGGTGAAGCATTCTTCTATTCCCTGGTACAACATTTTGCCAATGTTTTGGCAGTGGATTACGCCTACATTGGTCTGCTTGGCGATCGCGACTCAGAAGAACTGATTCAAACAATCGCGACCTGTGCCCAGGGTCAAATTGTAGACAACTTCGAGTACTTACTGCGAGATACCCCTTGTCAAGCGGTGCTGAAGCACCGAAAAATTTGTTGCTACCCGCAACGTGTGCAAGCTCTATTTCCCCACGCTCCCCTACTCGCTCCGTTGCAAATAGAAAGCTATATCGCGGTTCCGTTTTTTGACTCAACTGGCACACCATTAGGATTACTGGGTGTGATGGATCGCAAACCTTTAGAAAATGCCCAACTCACAGAAACTCTGCTTTCTCTCTTTTCCCTGCGAATTTCTGCTGAACTAGAGCGACAGTGGGCGGAGGAGAAACGCATTCAGATGCTAGCCCGCGAACAGGAAGCCCGCCAGCAAGCTGAGGCAGCAAACCGGATTAAGGATGAATTTTTGGCGGTACTCTCCCATGAGTTGCGATCACCCCTCAACCCGATTCTGGGTTGGTCTAAGCTACTTCGCAATGGCAAATTAAATGCTGCAAAAACGGCTCAGGCTTTAGAAATAATTGAGCGCAATGCCCAACTCCAGTCACAACTGATTGAGGATTTGTTGGATGTCTCTCGCATCTTGCAGGGTAAACTTAGCCTGAATATGGCTCCGGTGAATCTAGCCTCTACGATTAAAGCCGCATTAGAGACCGTGCGGTTAGCGGCAGAAGCGAAGTCCATTCAAATTCAGACTGTGTTTGACCAAACAATTGGCCAAGTATTGGGAGATACCGCTCGCCTCCAGCAAGTGGTTTGGAATTTACTTACCAACGCCGTTAAGTTCACTCCTGAGGGAGGACGAGTAGAAATCCTGTTGCAGCCGATTGGCTCACAAGCTCAAATTCAAGTGAGGGATACGGGGAAAGGCATTTCCCCTGATTTCCTACCGCATGTGTTTGAATACTTCCGTCAGGCGGATGCGACTACAACTCGAACGTTTGGCGGACTGGGATTAGGGTTGGCGATTGTACGGCATCTGGTAGAACTGCATGGTGGTACGGTTCAGGTAGACAGTCCAGGAGAAGGACAGGGAGCCATATTTACAGTCAAGCTGCCTCTCATTAAGGATAAAAGCGGCAGGCATAAAGCAGAAGGCAACTCCTCACCTCTGGCTCCTGAGTCTTCACCACTTACAGGGATACGGGTACTGGTCGTTGATGATGACACAGATAGCCGCGAGTTTATTGCCTTCGTTCTTGAACAGTTGGGGGCACAAGTCAACACTGTGACATCAGCAGGAGAAGCGATCGCTTCCCTGGAGCAATCGCAGCCAAATATTCTGTTGAGTGACATTGGTATGCCTAACATGGACGGCTATATGCTGATGCGCCAAATCCGGGCAATGCCACCAGAGCAAGGTGGGCAGATTTTAGCGATCGCTTTGACGGCTTATGCTGGGGAAATCGATCGGCAGCAGGCACTAGAAGCCGGATTTCAACACCATCTCGCCAAGCCACTTGAACCTAATGAGTTGGTCAAAGTGATTCTTAACTTGCTTTAAACTAGCCACCAGGAACAAGGATTTGTTGTTATCCCGTTACTATACCAAAAAGCGAAGGTTTTCTAATACGCCAACCCTCCTGTCAGCGCTAGTCATCTTACACAAAGTTCCCTTGAGGTTAGAACTCCGCAGGTAAACCCGTTTGAGGTTAGCCTTATATAAATTAGCGTTCTGCAAGGAAGCACCTAACAGCTTAGCTCCCTCCAAGTTAGACTGGCTCAAGGAAGCACCCACGAGGATGGAATCATTCAGGTTGGCATTTTGGAGGTTACATCCTGGACATTTTTTAGTTGCTAGCAATTGTTGAACCAAAGGCGTAGCTGTTGTGTCAGAGTTGGAGAAGATAGTCCGCCGACTGTGAGCATAGCTATAACCAGGAGAGCCTGTTGCATATTCTCCATCCAGGGTTATCGTCTCCATCTGAACAATAAGCCAGTGCTTTGACAGGTCAGTTAAACCATCTCTAGGAATTAAGAAACGAGCATCGTTAAAAGTATAAATGTCACCCGCTGCGTCATAAGGTCGCAAATCAAAGTGGCAGCGCTTATCTGGGTCGATGGCTAGCCAGTAATGTAGTTCAGAGGGTTCATCCTTGGGGTCAATCAACCAGATTTCTAGGTCAGGGTAGAGTTACTTAAGAAAAGCGATCGCTTTTGAGACAACGACTCCTTTGCCGACTCTGGGAGAGGCAGCAATAATAGTTGACTTGAGGACTTTCGCCATCTCCAGAGCGATATCGACTGGGGTGGGTGGTAGCTGTGGTAGCTGAGGACTTAGTTCTGTTGGTGTTTTCCCAGGCGATTCTCACCCTCCATACCTTGTACCGGAACTTCGACAGTACTAAGGCGCATACTTACCCACTGCCTTATAAACTCGCTCAATCGCGACTTCTAAGGGCATCTGCTTGGCTTCAACTAAATACCGTAAGACCGTGTGCCCGTCTGGATTTCCGGGTTCTAGATTTGTTGTCAGTTCCCTGCATGATTTCCTCCTACACTTAGGGGCATCAAGTGATGCCCCGAAAATCAGTGATTAGTCGTTAGTGAAAAGCTCTGTCTTTGTCTGCTTTCTCAACATGGGAGAGAGTGACTGCCTTGTAATACCAATTGGGTTTAACAATGGCACAATTGGTATCAGATATCCCTTTTTTTGGCAACCAATAAAACTTTCAGGACTTACGCACTAACATCATATATAGCACAGCTGTGCGCCCCTACAGATGCCGTTTTAAAGGCGAAGTGCGTAAGTCCTGACTTTGTAGAGACGTTCCGACGGAACGTCTCTACGACTAGAACTCACTCTCAATTGGCTGATTTTGAAGTGAGCGATCGCACCAACTCAAAGCTCAAATTTGCCAATGTCAAGCCCTGAACCAATCACTTGCCTCAGCTAAAAACTAGCTGTCTAACCGATTAACAATTAGGAATTCCCTACCACACTTCATCAATTGGTGGTGGTTCAATCCCTTGAAAACCGATGCCCCATTCATAGCGGGCAAGATCGGGTGGTGGTGGCGGTGACACCACAGGCACAGACTTGTTATCAGTCTCCTCAGAGGCATTCAATGCATGAATTGGGCTGGTAGAACGGACACTACTAACCCAGCTATTAGAACTTTTTTGGGGAACCGGGCTTGGAATGGTGCTTTCTTTATCCAGCATTTGACCAAGATGGTGTAGCCCTTCACACAATTTGTGTAAGTGAAAGCAACGGTAATTGGCGGCTTGCCAGTCTCCTGCTTCCAGTGCTTCAACATATCCCTTCTGTAAGGCTCTGATTAGCCGAAGCTGAGTTTCGATAATGGGGTAAGTGATTGCCATTTGTTTACTGTTGTTCAAGTTAAGTTGGGATATACCTTTAGTGCATTTCCGTAGTAAGGGCAATTCACCAGGTTTTGCTACTGAAAGAGTATGTAATAACCAATTAGCTCTCAGCGTTTAGTCCCAGGTAGAAGCGACAACTCCTAACGGGTGGGCTGTTTGAGTGCAATTGGGTATGAGGGAAGACTCGCCTCGTTTCCCTGTATAAGACTTTCAGCGGTAAATCTCTTTAACAGAAACTCTTACAACAAGTTTTATTAAAGATGAACGGAGGAATGTCACAGAACGTTGCTCAGGTATAGCTGTTGCCATAAAAGCTCTGTGCCTTCTGCCTTCTGACTTGAAAATAAAACTTCGGCAAAAACCCAACAGCCGTAAGTGGCTGAAGTCGTAGAATGGCGACAGCCAAAACTAAAAGATGGATTGCGGGTTAAAGGGCAACCGGAGTTGGCTCAAGTGTAACTTGATAACCAAGCTTCTCCAAACGCTTAATCAGTCGTTTCTTAACACTTTCCGGTCGTTGTTTGTCAAAATAATCAGCTCCTAAATCTTGGTAATGTTCTTGGCGGGAGATGAGATGATAGACAATCACTAAAATTGAGTGTGCAACAGCAACCGCAGCGCGTTTTTTGCCCCTGCGTGCCGCAATCCGACGAAACTGGGCAGCCAGGTAAGTTTTAGTCCGAGCTAAAGCATGGGCAGCTTGAACCAAAATAGTTCTTAAAACTCGATTACCTTTGCGGGTGCTTTCTCCAAGCTTCTTGCCGCCACTTTCATAGTTACCTGGAGCCAGCCCAGCCCAAGCAGCTAAATGTTGGGCACTGGGAAGACGAACTCGACCCTCAAGAGCCTGAACCAACAAATCATGCTTTCTGGTCATGGTGCCTTTTGCCAAATTCGCCATCACTTCGGGAGAACTATTCCCCTCGACAATAGCAGCCAGCATTGCTCGTCCTGATACCCCCATGACATCGCTGGCAACGGAGGCAAGTTTAATATTGGCGGCTTCGAGTACTTTTTGGACTCGGTTGACCAAGTTCACTCGTTCCCGAATAAAGTTACTACGATGACGGGTTAAGTCGCGCAAATCTCGCTGCTCAACTGGTGGAATAAAGCTGGGGCGTAATAGACCATGCTGTAGGAGTTCGGCTATCCATTGTGAGTCTTTGATGTCTGTTTTGCGTCCTGGTACCGCTTTCATGTGCCGAGCATTCACCAACATCACTTCAAAGTTTCCTTCCAAGATGTTGAAAACTGGTCGCCAGTATTCCCCAGTACTCTCCATTGCTACATGAGTGCAATCATGACTTGTTAACCAGTCCGATAGATTTAACAAGTCTTTAGTCATCGTGCCAAATGTACGAATCTGCTTATGCCATTCTCCCGATTCTTTTGGGGTGATTACACAAGCAACTACAGTCTTCTTATGTACATCTAAGCCAGCGCAACGGGTGTAGACTACCTGCATATTCTTCACCTACAACTGCCAGTCCAATTGATAGGGGGCTAGCACATGGATACCTCTTTTGGTCGATTCTGACTTGCGTGCTTACTATCACGGCTGTGCGTGTAGTAGCGACAATTGGCTATGCCTCTGGATATCCGGGTTCGACTGCCTTTCAGGCTAAAGATGCTCTACTGAAGGAACAACCTCTTTTGTGTCAGCCTTGACTGGAAGTTACCACATTTTCATGTATGGTTGTGAAATTTTTTCATCGGGACTGCCTTCTGCCTTTTGCTATAGCTGCGGTGCGATCGGGATTTCAATCCAAAACTCAGCCCCTTGACCGGGTTCAGAGAGACACTTGAGGCTACCACCATGTTTCTCCACGACAATTTGATAGCTAATCGACAGCCCTAAACCAGTACCTTTACCTACAGGTTTAGTGGTGAAGAAGGGGTCAAAAAGACTCCCAATTGTGTTTTCTGGGATGCCTAAGCCGTTGTCGCGAATTCGGATAACGACTTGATGGCTATCCAAGAGTTCTGTGTGAATCCAGATCGTTGGTGAGAGAGTAGGAGTGCAAGACGAATCACTTTCGCTCTTGCCTTGGCACAAACTGTTCTCTGGTTGTCTCAATCTCTCGGTTTCTAGGGCATCGATCGCATTGCTGATGATGTTCATAAAGACTTGATTGAGTTGACCTGCATAGCACTCGACAAGTGGCAGGTTGCCGTAATCTTTGATGATTGCAATGCCAGGATTGTTGCCACTAGCTTTCAAGCGGCTTTGGAGAATCAAGAGTGTGTTGTCGATTCCGTCGTGGATGTTAACTGGCTTCATTTCTGCCTCATCCAGCCGTGAGAAGTTCCGCAAGGAAATGACAATTTCATGAATGCGGTCAGCCCCCATCTGCATAGAAGTCAGGATTTTCGGCAAGTCATCAATGAGGAATTCTAAGTCAATGTCTTCAATATATTCTTGAAGCTCTGGAGTCGGTTTCGGATAATGCTGTTGATAGCGCTCAACTAGGTCAAGCAGGTCTTGGATATAGTTAGTTGCATGGCTTAGGTTACCTGTGATGAAGTTAACGGGGTTGTTGATTTCATGGGCGATTCCCGCAACCATTTGACCGAGGCTGGACATTTTTTCGGTCTGGATGAGTCGCGATTCGGCTTGCTTGAGTTCTTCTAACGCCATTTCCAAGTGCTGTGCCTGGGTTTGAGCGGCTAGAACAGCGGCGCGAGTTTTTGCGAATAGTTCTGCGTGTTCAATCGCGATCGCTAATTGATCGACCACGGCTTGCAGGAGTTCTACTTCATGATCACTCCACAAGCGGGGGCTATCGTAGTGGCTACATATAATTGCTCCTAGCTGACCCGTATGAGTCTTCAGGGGTAGTAACAATCCAGAGGTGATGCCCCAATCGCTAAGGATCGATCGCATTTCAGGATCTAGATTGGATGCCTCGGTGAGATTTTCAATTTTGAGCGTCTCTAGATTGCGGATTGTCTCCGCTAAAGGTGTTAGATAGGGTGATGGACGCTCACCTAATAAACTAGGTAAACCGGGATCACACGCTTCGTGAGTCACACTTAAGCAAGGTCGATTTGGCTCTGACCAGCACCACAAAAAGTGACAGCCGTCAACATTAAGCAAACTCCGAATCTCGGTGACGGCAGTACCCAAAATTGTATCGAGGTCAAGCGAGTTGCGGATTTGACTGGCTAATCGAAAGAGTAGCGCTTCCCTACGACTGAGTAGTTCTTCGCGTGCCCAAGCATGGTCAATTGCGAGTGCGATCGCATTCGCCACCCATCCCAGAACACCTTGCACAACCTCGGATAAGGGTTGATGAGTCAACAAGCCAATGATGCCGACTAGCCGTGCTTGAATAATCAGAGGGTAACCTGTAAAGAAGATTTTTTGGGTTGAGACTCCAACAGCAGTTTTGGGAAGTCGGGGAATCAGGAATGGAGAATAGGAAATCACCTTTCCCGTGCCAGTACTGACGTGTTTGCTTGTTGAAGACAATTGAGTGCTGACAGGTTGCCGAGTTTGGAGAATTTCACCAATGAGGCTGTGGTCTGGAGGAAGATGATAGGGAAAGGTTTCGGTGGGGATAAGATGACCTGCTGACGCTTGTAAGTTTAGAGATAAAAGGTCTGTCGTTCCAGGGGCGGTTGATGGGTCAACGGTCCAAATCCCAACCCCAATTGCATCGAGATGCTTCACTATTGCCTCAGTGCAACGCTTGAGGCTTTCGGGTAATGTACCGCTTTTGCTCAATGCCGCCCCGACATCAGCTTCTAAGGTTGAGTCACGCGATCGCTCTAGTAGGGTTGCTTTCACCCGCTTACTTTCCGTAATATCACGAGCGATCGCATACATGACACCGTCCTCAATCACCGAAGAGGCACTCCAGGCAAGCCATGTATAAGAACCATCTTGACAACGATAGCGATTCTCAAACTGGATAGTTGATGCTTGGGTGCTAAGCTTCTGCAATTGAGCTAGGGTTAGTGCTTTGTCTTCAGGATGAACAAAATCGAGGAATGATTTAGCAAGGAGTTCTTCTGGAGCATAGGAGAGGATTTTTTCAAATGCTGGGTTAACAGTCTTAAAATAGCCATCAAACCCAACAATACACAACATTTCCGGCGAGAATCTAAAAAAACGCTGAGCCTCACGGAAAGAGTTATCGCTACCACTCAGATGCGATCGGGACATGTTCGCTTCGGATTGAAGTAATCCTTTGTTAGTGTTAGACCTACTACGGCTAGTGTGCCTATCTTCTGAAGGAAGATCTAAACGAGTATTGGTGCCAAGACAAATGTGTTCTTCCTCGGCTTGCTTATGTTCAGTGATATCCTTGCAAATTGAGACATATTGATAAGGCTTTCCCTGAGTTTGCAAGATGGGCACGATGGTTGTATCCATCCAGTAAACTTTGCCATCCTTAGCTCGGTTTCTAATTTCGCCCTTCCAAACTTTGCCACGGCGAATTGTTCCCCACATCTGTTTGAAAAATTCTGGTGGATGATAACCAGAATTAATCAGGCGATGATCTACTTTTTGCAGTTCTTCTCTAGAATATTTTGAGATTTCGCAGAACTTATCGTTAACGTACTGGATTTTCCCTATGAAATCGGTAATTGACACTACCGCCGTTTCATCTATCGCTAACTTGATATCTACGAGTTCTTGATGTGACACTTGCCCTGATTTCTCCACTAGAGGTCGCTTACTCATCTTTCGGTGTAGATTGTTGAGGTTTTTACGATCGCCAAGCGAGTCAAATCGTCAAAGGCTGCTTCAGGAGCCGAGTTGATATTTTGGTACAGGTGCATATCATCAAGGCTCATTAGTCCATTGCCAAATAAAAGCGTCTTCGTTAGTTAGCATCCATCCCTCCTGGAAGACTATTGTTTACTATTTTTTGTTTTTAAGGGTTTAAATCGGCTACGCTGTCATCCACCTCCGCTGCGGATATTACTATTCGTACAAGTAGTAATTAGTGGCTTTGAATAACTATAGTATGTTCTGGTGATTCGAGACGATGCCTAGGGTTTTCCAGCCCTTTTGCCAGTTGATGACTAGCATCGCTTCATTTGATTAGTTCCTGTAAAAGCTCTACCCCATTACCTATTATCTGTTCGATTTTCACAATCGCAACCAAATTTTTGAATTACTCTGTTTCCTTCACAGAATAAACATAATTTTAAGAAGTATAAACTCATCCTCACAAACTTATATTTCTATCACAACACAGCCTGATTGTCTCTTAGACGGATGATAAGCTGGGCAATATCAAAAACGAGTTATATAAAAATAATTTTTATAGCTTATATTCTTTTACTCGTAATCATTTATACAAAGACGCAAATAGTAAGAATAAAATGTGTATTTTTTGAGGTTAGTAGAGCCAATTTTTAGGCAAGGCTGATAAAACACTAGATAAGCAAGTAGGCGCAAATAAATAGAACTAGGAGTTTTGGGTGCTGGGACTAGGAAACTTTCCCTAATCCTAATCGTCTGAAGGCTTGAGGTCAAAGCTTAGTTAATCATGTTTGTAGATTAAAGCATGATGATCTGTAGCAAGTATCTGGGTAGATCAACCCAAAAAAATCATTTTTTTTAATTAATCTGGGTAGATCAACCCAAAGGCTTAAGTTTCTACTCAGTAGTTAGTAAAGATAGTCAAAGAAAAATATCTAAGTAGTAAGACTTGGCTAGAATAAGTCCAGACTAAATCAACAGGCTTTCCGAGATAATTAAAGCTTGGGTTATTTTTGCTTTAAGTATCTTCACGTTATTGGCTTGTTATCAGCTTCAATTTCTTGGAAGATAGGGACATATGTCACTCCAAAGCAACCAACCCACTATTCTTGCGGTGGACGACAGTACTGCAATGCAAGAAATAATAAAACAGGCGATCGCAAACGAGTACAACGTTCTAGTAGCCGATAGTGCTGTTGATGCCTTGTCCTTGATTTACGATCAACCCATTGCAATGTTTTTGTTAGATGTGTCGCTGCCAGGGGTTGATGGCTTAGATCTTTGCCGCACATTGCGTACTCTACCCAAATGTTGCAATTTACCAATTATTATGATCACAGCAAGAGATAAGGCTTTTGATAAGGTACGGGGACGCTTAGCGGGGGCAACGGAATACTTAACGAAACCCTTTGATGCCCAAGAGTTACGAGAGTCTTGTAGAAAGCTCCTTAATTCAAAAAACTCAGCAACTGTGAAAGAGAACGATTAAACGAGTGTTGCTGACGTTCAATGACACATCCCCTTGGAAAGCGGGAACAACGCTCAGGGAGTAGCTTTCTTGGTAAACTTCTGTAAGTTGAATCAGGGATTTGCGATTGGGGTTCTACCGAATTTGGCGGCGTTGTTTCGTAGCAATGCCTTTATTTCTCAGTATTGTAGGCAGTACCATTAATGCTTCTGCTCGTCCTGCTGCTGTGTTTATACCCCATCTGGAGCGCATTCAGAGTAGTCTCCTCTCAGGGTTAGTGATGCGCTTACCCACTGCAATTCCGCTTAGTGGTCATTCGGATATCGAAGAAAGCCAATTGGTTGTTCGTGTCTTTTCATCAGAGACACCCCAACGGTTGACGGTTAGTGTGTTTACTTGTGAACAAGGCTCTCATCCTTGCTTATTAGGCAGCTTTTCGGTGGAGAGAAAAACGGCAGCGAGTGCGAGGCGGGAGTTAGAGAGGCATGAGGCACGAGGCGATCGCATCACGCTGACGGATAACGTCAAAGGATACCTGATTGAAGGCCCCTCGCAAAATCCGTCTTATCAATTCTCAACGGTGATGTGGCAGCAGAATGACATGATTTATACAGTCAGTTTCCCTGCTAATGAACGAGAGAACCTCGTATTTATGGCTGTTTCAATGGCGCGTGAACAGCCACTTGCGCCTCTTGCTTCTCGTCCTATTTCATAAAAGCTGCCAGGAGAAGACGCTACACATTCGGGATGAAACTTCCCCTCAGTTCTGAAGGCAGGGGTGAGTTTTTACGGGTGAATTATTTTTACCGAGCTGGTTTAGTTATAAGAGTCCATTAATAGCTTATCCAAAAAAGAAAAATTGTTAAGATTCGTTAAAAGAGCTAAAATTAAATTTATATTTTGACTCTTTTAAAGCAGAGCTTGATATGGCACTAAAAAATAGCCAGATTCATTTGCATTCGTTTGTTAGACCCTGGCTGACATTCATTTCTAAGTATTCGATTGTTGGTATAGAACTGATTCTAGGTTTTTTACTTAGCTTCGTTTTTATGCAGATTGGTGCTGGAGCAGGTTCTGCAATTTTAAGTGGAATTACTGCTGGCGCATTAGTCGCTTATTTCTATCGTATCGTCTACAAAATTCAGATTAAACCGAACACAAATGTTAGAAAAATTGGGCAGGTTCTTGTTGGTCTTACTATTGGGGTTTCGATCGCTCATAGTAACCTAGCAAATATTTTCTTCAAGCTACCAATTTTGACATTTACAGCTTTACTTTTGCTATTAAGTAGTATTCTTATTGGCTACATTTATTCACATATTGCTAAGGTAGATTTGTTAAGCGCTATGCTGGCTGTTGTTCCTGGCAACATAGGAATTATGGCAAGCATAGCAGCAGATTATGGAAAAAATGTATCACTCGTTTCACTGGTTCAATTAATTCGGTTTACAGGAATCATTTTAATAATTCCTATAATCACCAATGTTTCTACCCCTCATGATATCAACCTAATTCTTTCCTCTCTAAGCAAAGATTTATCCCAATTTAATCTCCATTATTTATTAGTACTAAGTTTAGTTCTAGCCATAACAGCCGTTGTAGCTCGTATTGGAAGTAAATTTAAATTTCCTGCCGCTTATTTGTTTTGCTCTATTTTCGTGGGGGTGGCTTTTAACTACTTATTAATCCAACTTCCTTTTTCCCCTCCCGTTAACTTTAATGTCCCACCTTTGGTAAATTTAATAGGTCAGACATTACTGGGAATTACGATTGGTGAGTACTGGGGAATCAATCCAAATCTTGAAAGTCGTACAATTGCCTTGACATCAATTCCTGTCGCACTAACGTTTTTAGCTGGATTTACAGCAGCAGGAATTACAATGTTTTTTACACATTGGGACTGGCTAACTTGTTTGCTGATGGCAGCACCAGGAGGTTCTCCAGAAATGATATTGATTGCTTTAGTCTTAAATCACAATGTTGAGACAATAACAGCCGCTCATCTAGTACGACTAATGGCAATCAATCTATATCTTCCTGTATTAATTTGGGCTTTGGAGAAGTACGGGAGGGAGAGTAAGGAAACTAAAACAATTATGACTTGACAACCTAACTGTTAAAGCCGTAATAGCTGTTATCGGAGAGTACACCAATTATTAAGTAACAAAATACTGCTTGAGAATATAGGCGATCGCAGCACAAAATTCTTCATATTGCCCATCAGCATTAGGTTCTTCAAAAGCCTGAAGAAGCTTGTGTTTCTCCTCGCCCGTAAGTTCGTCTATATATAAATTTTTTATCGCTGCTTCACGCATATTATTCAGCTTAGGAATATCGAGACGAAGCCGCTTAATTGTTTCAAGAGCAGCATCTTTTTTCTCTGGAGTATCCGTCTCCAGAACTTGTCCATCATCGGTGTAAATAAAAAAATCCGCGCAATCTGGCTGCAAGGGTGAAACCATGAGGTCTTCATCATGCCAATCATCTTTAGCTACCCCACAATGTATTGGTTTTTTAGGTTCACGCTCCCTTTGGCATGAGGCAAGCAGATTTTTGTACTCTACCGACAGGTCTATGTCTGTGGAACTCTGAGGTTTCAGATGTTCAATATGGCTGCTGTCTCTAGTGATACGCATTCCACAGTAGCAGCAAATATCTCCTTGCTCTTGTATTAATGCTTCATGCAGTTCCCGTTTTTCAGGATTTTGTAAGTAACAGTAGCCCCAATTGGGTGTGGTTCTAGCAAGTGCTTTCCAGGTTTTGAAACTTTCCGGTTCCTCACCTTTTCTGATATATTTCACCGACCTAGAATCTCCCGTCGTCGGATAGACACACTAGCACCAACTAGCTCTGGTTCATCTGCTCCAATTTCATCAGCAATTTTTTGGTGCAGTTGTCTAGCGCTGTCGAGGTCTCCTCTAGCGATTAATCGAAACAATTCAAGAAGACTTTCCTTGATTTCCTGCGGACGTTCTGGAGTGTCCATGAGGTCTTCCAAGATGCGATTGCTATCTCTGCCATACGAACTTTCTGGACGCATAGCTACGATACCGTCATCTGTCCTTTCCAGAATGTATATACCTTCGGGTTTGACTTGGCTAATTACTTGAGGTGAATGCGTTGTGACAATGAACTGACAATTGGGAAATGTTCTTGTCAGTGCTGGAATAATTTCGCGTTGCCATTTGGGATGGAGGTGTAGTTCAATTTCATCAATCAGGACAACACCGCTACCTTGGAGTGGATCGGGTAAACTTGAATTTGTGATCGCCAATCGTCTCGCCAAGTCCCCCACCATTGCTAGCAAGCACTTCTCACCATCAGATAACTGGTTAACGATGAGTTCTTGTCCTTGTTTGTTGATGGTCATTCGCAATGGTGAACGACGAACCCTTAAGTTTGAGAATTCCTCGCCCAATAACGAGTATATGGATTGTCTCACTGCATCTAGTCGATTATTGCGGTAACTAGGGTTGTCCCGCCGTTCTTCATTTTCCAAATCTTCTACAGATCTAAACCATTTGAAGAAGTTATCAAAACCCATAGATGCCTGTTGTATGAACTCTGGCAGATCTGAACCATAGGTATTAATCTGCTCAAACGAATACTCCTTTGGAATCGCCAAAGGAATATCAAGAACTGCACGATGGACAATGTAATACATATTTACAGGTATGTTGACCTGAGTAGTGTCTTCCAAGTCAGGGTACATATCTGTAACAGCTTCTTGTAACATCTTCCAGTCGAGTTCTGTGCCTTCTTCACGATTTGTAGTGAAAGACCACGTTACTTCCTGTGAAGAATTGAGTAAAACCGTAATTTCATTGTGTGTCTCTTGATATCCATTTTTAATGTCCTCTTCCCTGGCAGAAATGGCATCAAAGAAGTAATTTCTGTCCTTATCCTTCCGTTTCTTCTCTTGCCTACTTTTCTTGTGCTTGGGGTTAGTCGGTGGAAATAAAAGTAACCCTTCATAGAGAGATAGGAGGATAGTGATGCAATCAAGAATGCTAGACTTACCAACCCCATTAATACCGATAAGTACAGTAGGCTCATCTGGTGGGAACTCCAGCGTCAAATCGTCGAATCCACGGAACGATTGAATTTTAAGGCGCTTGACTTTCATAGCTTGAATTAGGCTGATTGCAGTGGGAGAAGATAAGCCATTATTAGTTGTGTAAAAATCAATGATCGCACCTTCTCACTTCAGAGACTCTGGATCTACTCCAAGCGATCGCAATTGTTCCTCTAGCATTTGAACCCGTTCTTCAGCCGCAGTGGCGCGTTCTTCCGGTGTCGGCAATCTCACACCTTGCTCGTTATACCAGTACAACCATTCCCGCGTGATTCCCTGATACGTTCCCCGTTCTCTACCAATCCCTAAACCTACCTCTGGCAACCAAACCGGATGTCCTGGCAGCAATACATATTCCCCATTCACTAGCTGATAAACTTCTAGGGGTGCTTTTTTGCGACGATGGGGATTGTAAACCACGTAGTACAAGATTTCCAGTTCCGCATAGAGTTTCTTCTTGCTACTATATTCCCCACGCCGTTTGTGGGAAACAACCTCTAGCGCCAGAATTGGAACAACATTCTCTTCCCAAAACACATAACTTAAGCGCAAGTCTTCATCAACAATTCGCTCAACTCCCACACTCAAAAAACCATCTGGCACAATCGCAGGTAGGTCAGGATCGTAGTAGACTCCCATGTCAACACCAAAGAACCAATCCATGCGGCTTGCCCATACCCAAGCGAGGATTGCTTTGAGTAAACCCGGAATCAGGTCTTGCAACTCATTATCCACAGGCGTATCGTCAGAGTCGGGTAAATCTTCTGCCGAAGGTAAGCAGTGCAGTGGGTTGTACTTTAGCATGAGCAGTCAACCAAGGGCTAATAAGTTGATGATATCTAGCGACTGAAAATTAGGCTGATTGTAATCGGATGATGCCTTGGTCAAAGACTTGGTTATCGGTGCCGATGCCGCTGATGATAATGCGATCGCGATACACTTCATACGCGGCAAAACTTAGCTGTTCTGCGGAATGTGCTGTCCATTCTGAATGCCCTACTGGTCGAGTCCCTGCCCCAGCTCCACAAATCAAATAGGTAGTACCATTAATCACTTTGCTGCGCTCATAGTGATGGTCATGACCGTTGATATATAGCTGCACCCCGTACTTTTTGAAGAGAGGCGTGAGGGTTTGCACAAACGGTTGATTTAGCCCATAGTGACCTGAAGAGTAAATCTGATGGTGTCCAAATACAATTTTCCAAGGAGCATCACTACGGCTGAGTTCTTCTTCTAACCAAGGTAACTGCGCGTTCCAATCAGCATTGCCATTCGTATCAAGGGCAAAAAATTGCACGTCACCGCGACGAAAAGTATAGTAACGTCCTGGCATATTGAAGCCAGAGTAACTTACTTGAGGGTCACCATTATCGGTACGAATGTCATGATTACCAAGGCAAGCTTGAAACTTGACGCCCTGTTGTAGCAACGCTTGATAGGGTTGCTCAAATACTGCACCAATTTTTTCAATCTCACCGTTGTTGTAGATATTGTCACCCGCCAAAATTACCAAATCGTAGGGATTTAGCTGCTGATGGCGAGTCATCGCTGCCGCTACGGCATATTGTCCTGTTGCACCTGTGCCTGTGTCTGCTACAGAAACAAAACGTAGTAGAGGCTTCTCTCCTGTTGGGTTGCTTGGGATGTCAGCTAACGTTGATGCTGCGGGTTCAGAGGCGAGATTAGTTGTATCAGTCGATTTGGAATTAGAACTTTGCGCTGTCTGACTACGGAATAGTTTGGCAAAAATTGCTAAACCCAAGCCACTGAGGGTACTTAAAATTAGAAATTGACGACGTTTCATGCTCATAGATGTCGAGTTGATAATCAGTAATCTTCAGCTTTTAGACTGAAGGCAAGCCAGACAGAAGTGATAGATTTGTGCTTGTAGTGGCAGCTTCCAGTAAGAATCTATCGTATTGAAGCAGATTGGTGCTGCCTGGGAGGGAGATTCAATGTCAGAAGACCAACAGAAGCAGCCAGAATCTATGAATTATGAACCTCAAACACCATCGAAACCCGATAAAGTGAACTCAGCAAAATTGGGGAAGCAAAAGCAACCGTTTTTGAAGGCTCAAAGTATCAAAGTTCTGCGAGGAACCATTGACCTACTAGAAGGGATTGTGGAGCAACTGGAGGCAGAACCCGTTAGTCAGCTTCCCCCGACTGCGGCACCGCCGACATCGACACTAACCTCTGCACCCGTCTTAGATACAACGACAGTAACAGCAGAACCAGACTCCATCAGTAGTGTTGTGGAACCTGTTACTCCTGCACAAGTCGCAGACACCCCGACAGAAGTGCTAAACCCAGCAACGGAACCCGTTGTTTCTACACCAGCATTGGATATCCCGACAGAAGTACCAAAACCAGTATCCCAGAAGCCTACTGATAAGCAGATGCCCCAACCCCCTAAGCCGAAACTGACCGATCGCATTCTTCCTAGTTTTGGGCGTGTTCAAGCTGTTTGGGATGGCATATTAGTCAAACTCCGCTCTTTACTACCAGCCACTTGGAATGAAAAGCTGTCAGATTGGGGACTAACAGGTGCGATCGCATCTATCGTAGTTGTTCTTCTCATAACAACGGCAGCACTTCTCCCCAAGACACCTGCACAGGTAGCAAAAGCACCTCCTAATAGTATCGACGCACCATCAGAATTGAAAGCACCTGAGCCGCCGCAACCTCTGGAAGTTGAACCCCCACCTCCACCTGAACTCACCCCAGAGCAAAGCTTGATTGCTGGCATTCAAAATCAAGTTGCTGAAGTCACCCAGCAGTACGGCAATGGCTTGATTCAGTCCATCGAAGCGAATTTCCAAGGAAGCCGTCTGGTTGTTAAAGTCAGTGATGGCTGGTACGAACTCAAGGACTCTCAGCAGAATAAGTTAGCAGACGACATCCTCAGCCGCTCTAACGAACTGGATTTTAGCAAACTAGAAATCACTGACCTTAATGGCACACTACTTGCCCGAAGTCCAGTTGTCGGCTCGAATATGGTAATTTTGAAGCGACAGGCATTGGCAGCAAATCTGTAAGCTGATGTGCATAGAAAGCGGCGGGCTTTGCGCCGCTTTGTTGTTGATTGTTTGTTATTTGTTATTTATTATTTGTATCTTTTACAAACAACCAACAACCAAAAACTAACAACAAAATGAACCAAACAGCTTTTGGATCGTACCCAAAGTGGCTTTCAACATAGATAACGGCAGTTCCTACGTCTAAAGTAGTACTAGACAGGTTAGAACTAGGGATAGTTATTGGCGAAATCACACACTGTGCAGGGAAAGCCGTTAATGATGCAAGCACGGTTAGGCATGAAAGAACTGGCAGTGCCAGTTAGACAGGGACTAGCCTTCTTAAAGGTGAGTTTGTCAGCCACTTGGTCAGCAGACTATGAGGTTTGGCGCAATAGTTTCTTGAGGAATCGCTTACGTCTTACCCTGTGGATTGCTCTCGGTGTTGCCTTCACAGTTGTCATCTTTATTCTATGGATGTCTTCCTTAGATAAGGCGATCGCATGGTCAAAGATAATAAGCTATGCCATTTTAGGCTTATGTCTACTTGGCTGCTTGGCACTGCTTAAAACTCCATTCGCATATCGTTACCCAGGACTGCTCTTTTTGGGATTCTCTTGGTCAGTAATTTTGGTGCCCCAAATTGGAGCGGCAGTTGCAGGAAATGCGGCAGCAAATCCCTATATCTGGACATTCGCATTTCTGGCGCAAGCCACGCTCATCCCGGTACGCTGGCGTCTCCACTTAGTTTCACAGTTGAGTGCGCCCCTATCCTATCTTGCCGTGAATAGTGCCTTTGGTTTAACTATAGATCGACAAAGTTACTCTGACTGGCAGTTGAACCTCTACCTGTTCTGGTTCTGCTGTATCTGCAATATTTCTGTATTCTTGTATGAACGGCTACAACGCTCTGAGTTTCACGCCCGTCGAGAAATCGAAATGGCTTACCAGAAACTGGAAGCTGAACGGGCAAGGACGGAGCGACTACTAATCAATATCTTGCCTGAATCGATCGCTCAACGACTTAAGCACGACCAACATACAATCGCTGACCAGTTCCCTGATGCAACAGTCTTGTTTGCTGATGTTGTCGGCTTTACGCAGATATCGTCCAGAATCTCAGCAGCAGAATTAGTCGTGTTGCTCAATCGGCTTTTTTCAATGTTTGACGAGATTGCTGAAAAGCATGGAGCGGAAAAAATTAAGACGATTGGAGATGCTTACATGGTTGTTGCAGGCTTACCAATACCGAAGAGTGACCATGCACAGGCGATCGCAAATCTTGCTCTTGATATGCAACAGGCAGTTGCTCGTTTCAATGTAGAACAAAACCAATCCTTTAGCATCCGTATTGGCATCAACACAGGTCCTGTTGTCGCTGGAGTCATTGGTCTAAAACGCTTTATCTACGACTTGTGGGGGGATACGGTAAACGTTGCCAGTCGCATGGAATCCCACGGACTCGCTGGCAGTATTCAGGTTTCCGAAGCGACTTATGAGTGCTTAAAGGAGCAGTATCTTTTCGAGAAACGAGGAGTTATTGAGGTTAAAGGCAAAGGAAATATGACAGCGTATCTCCTAACAGGACGACGGAGTTTATCAGTGGTGTAAATACTCTAGAACCTCCTGGTGACGTAATGAGTACAATCTTGAGAGGGCTATCACCAGGAGATGCCAATGAACTTCCGTGCAGTTCGCGTAACTTACGCACTGTCAAAATCCAGGGTCATCGCTGAAATTAAAGAGTGCTTGCTTCTAGCCGTTCCCCTAGCCGGAGCGCAGCTATCTCAAGCGGCAACGACGTTTGTGGATACCGTGATGATGGGTACATTGGGAAGCCAGATCATTGCGGCGGGAGCATTGGGAGCTGCTACATTTTTTTTACTGCTCAATATTGGTTCTGCAATTGTCTCAGCCGTGAGTCCACTTGCCGCAGAAGCTTATGGAGGTGGACGAGTTGAGCCGGTTGGGCGAGTAGTGCGACAAGGCTTGTGGTTATCGGTTATCTTGGCAGTTCCGGTGACGCTGTTAATCTGGCATAGTGGAACTCTACTGGGCTTAATGGGGCAAGAACCTGAAAACATCGCATTAGCAGAGGGCTATCTCAGAGCGATCGCATGGGGCTATTTTCCTGGATTGGGCTTTGCCGTGTTGAGAAGTTTTGTCTCTGCACTCTCACGAACCCGCCCTGTGATTGTGACGATGATTTGCGGTACGTTGTTCAACGTTGCAGTCAACTATGTACTGGCATTCGGCAAGTTTGGACTTCCTGCATTGGGATTAGCGGGACTCGGTTGGGCGAGTACGCTGTCGCTTTGGGGAATGTTTGTGGCTTTGGCAATCTATATCCTCAGTCAACCTCAGCTTCGAGTCTACGGAGCGTTTGCTAATCTGCATCAGTTTGATGGCAAAATCTTTTGGGAACTGGTACGAGTAGGTGTACCAATTGGGGTACTGGCAGGAGTAGAGGGCGGATTCTTCGCATTCGCAACATTGCTGATGGGGCAGTTGGGAACCGTAACATTAGCTGCTCACCAAATTGCATTACAGTCGGCAGTTGTTACCTTCACGATTTCGCTCGGTATCTCAATGGCAGCCACTGTCCGAGTTGGGCAGCTCATAGGACAAGAAAATCCCAAAGGAGCTAGACTGGCGGGATTTGTGAGCATTGGCATGGCTGCCGTGTTTATGGGCATCATGGGCATCGTGTTTTGGATTGTGCCTGGAACGATTGTGTCGCTTTACATTGATACTGCCGATCCAGCAAATGCGGCTGTCGTCAGCTTGGCGAAGACACTTTTGGGAGTGGCGGCAATGTTCCAACTCGTTGATGGCGTTCAGGTGACTGCGGCTGGTGCATTGCGAGGACTGAAGGACACCAAAATTCCTCTACTGATTGGTATTCTGGCGTATTGGGCAGTCGGCTTGAGCTGTGGCTACACGTTGGGGTTTGTGTTGGGATGGGGTAGTGTTGGCTTGTGGTGGGGATTTGCGATCGGGCTTGCTGTGGCAGCAGGCGTTCTAACGTGGCGATTTGGCAAAATGGCATTGCACAGTGGAGAGATAGTTTAACGCCTTTGCTCTTCAGCAAACTTATGAAAAGAACGAAACCGTCCTGCCTCAAAATCATCTAATCCATGCTGGATGACTTCAATAGCTTCTTCAGAGTCTTGCGCCTCCCACTCCAAAATGCTGGATAGCAGTTCAGCCGCAACAAGACTAACATCTTGCCCCTGTCGCGCAGCTTTTTCACGGAGTCGCGCCTCTACTTCTGGACTGAGAGAAATAACAATCGTCATAGACTCGGTTTCTCTAGCATCAAGCTTTTGCGTGTCATTCTAGCAGACCCTCAAAAGGCGTATTAGGGAATCGGCTTGCCCTGTGACTTAGCTCCTTAATCAGCAAC
The DNA here is from genome assembly GCF_014849525.1 of Microcoleus sp. FACHB-SPT15. Classification (NCBI taxonomy): domain Bacteria; kingdom Bacillati; phylum Cyanobacteriota; class Cyanophyceae; order Oscillatoriales; family Microcoleaceae; genus Microcoleus; species Microcoleus sp. FACHB-SPT15. Next base: position 63,112 of record NZ_JACJNU010000062.1, read on the forward strand.
GCTGTCAAGCTCAAGAATTAGGGAAATTTACAACTGTCCAATCCTCAAGGGATAAATCAGGTACTTTACTAAAGTCTTGCTGATTGCGTGTGACTACAACTGCCTGATTAGCTAGAGCGATCGCAGCAATTCTTAGGTCTTGCGTGCCTATCCGAATTTGCTGTTGACGCAAACTCTGGTAGCAGTTGTAGGCTGCATCGTCAAAATTCAGCAAGTTCACGCTACAGAAGTAAAGCAGAGTTCTTCGGAGGTTTTCATAAGCAACTGCTAGGCGATCGGGTTGTGTAGCGGCTCTGCTGATACCAGCCAGTCTTCCTCGCAATTGTTCTTCAAGTGTGACAGTTGTAATAAATATGTTGGAACCGCCAACAGTTCTGGCACGACGTGCAATTTCAGGATGATTATGCTGGAAGAGAGTGACGTGATCGGTATCCAGAATATAGCGACTCAAGCTGGCTGATTCTCCCCTGGAGTGACCTCATCAGCAGCGACTTCAGCATCTAGTTCACGTCGATAGGCAGCCATATCTTCTACAAAGTCATCAAAGAGCGGATCGTCTTTGAACATACCCGCAAATTTGATCCACGGGTCGGACTGTTCAACCTTCTGTTGGTGTATCAAGATTGGCAAACAACATAGCCGTAGTGTGAGCCACCATAGGTAGGACATGATAGGACTTAAGAATTCACTGTCATTAATCAGACCATGAGCCATACAGTTTCTCAAATTGCTGCCAGAATGCTCAACCAGTAGACTCTTGAGGTCAAACAGCGTATCCTCATCAAAGATAGAGGTTATCTCTGGGCAGTAGAGAGTAGTAGTCAAATGATACTCTTTTTGAATTCCCCTATTATCAAGTCCAGAGGGTAATACACCTCGGTTCCAGAGTAGATAGCGGATAGAATTCTCGATCTGGGGGATGAGGATATGAGTAGAGGTGAAGAAATCTCCGGTTAGTCCAGCGTAAAGCCCCTTTGCAAACAGATATTCTCGCTCTGGTGGTACGAAAGGGCTATGTGACACGATGGGAAGCAAGTCATTAACTCGCACAGAGTGTTCTAGATTGATCTGATCTCTGGCAGGCTCAATAAAAGCTTGAGCATGGAAACCTTGATAGAAGGCTGCATTCTTGTTCATCTCAAAACGAGTTGCTGCCTCTGCCTCATTAGGATCGCTCGATAGGACTGAGCCAGGTTTACGAGCTACAACTTTACCCCTCTCATTCATCATCACTGTTGGAAAAAGATGGGATAAGACAAACTCACGAGCTTGATTCTGTACCTGTTGTCGTAAGTGAGAGACGTTAGTTGGAGTACTTAATAAAGCCAAAGCAAACAGAGCGTCCTGGAAGTTTTTTCCTCTGACATTTTCCCTGGCTTGCTCTACCAATTCACTGATATCAATCTCATGAGAACTAGCAACTAGCTCCTTACGAGACTCTTCCTGATATTGAAGGAGGAGTGTATGAATCTCTTCAGCCCTGACCTTCGCATCCACAGCTTCTTCCTTAGTGCCTCGGATGTTTCTGAAAGCTTCAACAGCTTTCTGCATAAAATGCGATGCAACTAAGTAGCTCGGAGGGGTTCTCTTAAGAGAACTTCCAGCTTCCTTGACGTAGGTTTCGGCGGCAAGCAGTGAAGCTGCACGTTCTTTTTCCCCATCTTTCTCAATGAGATGCCATTTTGATTTAATTTCCCAATAGGCTCTTGCTCTACGCCAGTCATGATCTGATTCTGCTAGATTTGCAGCTTTTTCAGCTAGAGCAGCATATTTTGTCGGCTCACCAAATCTAGATTCTTGCAAAAGCTCCATGAGCTTTGCTGACAGCCACAGTGGATCTTCTCCGTTGTAGCGGTCTAGGACTGCTTCAATGTGTGCGACAACCGTTTCAGGTTGATACCTAATTCTGCGTGCTAACCGAAGCGCCCGTTCAATCCTTTCAAAACACCAAGTCCAATTATCCGGATCTTCTAGTTCTGTAGCAGATTGTAAGTAGGCGGTAACTGCTAGTTGCGCCATCCGATAGTCACGCCGTCTGACCCAGAGAATATCTGCAACTCGTGCTTGAAGTTCAGGATCTGATATCTCAGGAGCAATTCCGGCAAGAAAGTCTAGATGTTCGTCTGTGAGGTTTTGGAAAATTTTAGCGAAAAATTCCTCGTTTGACTCCGGCTTGATTGCAGCACCCGTCACAGCTGCCAGAATCTCAAAGACAGCCTGCTCTTTGCCGTTTCCTGCCTCCTTTGCCTCCTCTACCTTTTTCCAAAAGCCACTGCTGTAGGCAAAACATTCCTTTCTCTCACTGCGGTTAACCACATCCTGCCAGCGAGAGTGGATGAAATCGTCTTTAGTCAGAGGAGGATTTAGTGATGGCATAGTCTCAAGCTACTTCCCTATATGCCCCTACTATGCCAAATCTAAGGCAGATACACCAACGAGGGTTGAAAACGTGATCGCCCTCATTTACCAAAGTTTCTGATGGAAGGAGCGATCTCGTTCATTAGTCAACCTCAATTCACAACCCGTATGCCCGGAATCTTTCTAAAATGGCGGAGGTTCCGCGTAACCAAAGTAGCTCGAATCGTTCTGAATGGCTACCCAAAGACCTGCCGTAGGCACCACCCAGCCTACTGCTTCCTCTAAAAGGTTCCTAGCAGGGGAAGCACTTTTTTCTTCAGTAACTCCACCAAAGCTGGCTCCATGTACTCATACTCATCAGGGATATCTAGGCAAATGACTCGCTTGGTTTTGAGCCAAGGCTGAAACTTCTTTAAGAGTTTGCTTCGATGTGACTTTTCCATCACAAAAATAATGTCTGCCCATTGGATCGCCTCACTGCACAAAGGCATCTCTGCTTCCCGATCCAGTCCAGCCGAGTCCACCTCCAACCCCTCGTACTCACAGAATACTGCTTCGGCTGTAGGGCTGCGTAATCGGTTTTGGCTGCAAACAAATAACAATTTTTCATAACGCAACTTACCTCACCCGCTAGCGTAAAGCAAACCACATTCATTCGCACAGGTGCAAGTAAACGGAATGTTTTGGATGAGCAAATTCTCTCACCCAACATTTAGATAGATGGCTTCCAGTTCAATGTTGGGACGAATTGTGAATTGCTTAAGATCGCCTAGAGTTAGATGCTGAGGGATTTTGCCGAAAAGTTGCAATTAGCAAGCAGATAATACCGATATTGATAAAAACGTCTGCAAAATTAAAGACAGGAAAACGAATCAGACGAAAATCTAGAAAATCGACAACATAACCAGCAACAAATCGGTCAATGCCGTTGCCTAATGCACCTCCCAAAATGAAGCCATAGCCTAATTGCTCAACAATATCCAGTGATGGACCAAATAAAGCGAGTGCCATCAAACCCAAGCTTACAATTAAAGACAACCAACGTAACCAACCGCCTCCTTGGCTAAATAGACTAAACGCCGCACCAGTGTTTGTTACATAGGTTAAGTGAAATACACCCGACCACAAGGGTAGAGTCTCAGTAAGCTCAAAATTTTGTACGACCAAGTATTTGGTTAGCTGATCCAAAATCAGACTGGTAACAGCAGCAACCCAGAAGAAGCGGTTTTTTAGGCGCATGGAAATTGGTTAATGGTCAGTGGTTATTCGTTATTTGTTATTCATTAGTGGCAAAGTTAACTGACAACAGACAACGAACTCTTAATAAAACATGAGTTGCCGTAGGGCAAAGGCTAAAACTGTAACAGCACAGACCACCACTAACTGCCCTGGTAGGGGATAAATTGAGTATTTCATGATTGCCTGTAGTAAAGGCATACCTCCAATTGTTGTCCAGTTGATGATGTGGAAAATAATCAAGTAGCCCAAACCATAGAAATGGATAGTTAAAAGACCACAAATGCAGCTAAAGGCTAATGATTCAACACGCGGCGGTATCCGAAAGGCAAAAAAACCACAAACCCAGGCACCTGCAATAAAGCCCAGTAAGTAACCAAAACTTGGCTCTTTGAGATAACTGATACCACCGCCTTGGGTAAAGACTGGAAGGTTTAAACCTATTACAACGTAAGCAATCTGAGACAGGGCACCAGCAGTTCTGCCACCTAAACAAGCCGCGAGTAGCACTGCCCCGATTTGAAAGGTAACACCGAGGGAGGTTGTATGGATACCTTGCGCTGACCAATTCCACGGTGGATTAGTGACAAATGCTTCCACAAAAGTGCCACCAATGGTTAGCAGTAAGCCAATCAATGCCCATAGAAGTTCATTGGGAGCAGACACAGTCAGCTAGGGCCTAGAAGCCAAAACGGTAAAAAGTAAAAGGCAATCATAGATTAAGAAAGAGAGAAAGAAGAGAAACGGCGGATACAGCACAAAAGACTATTGAACATAAGTCTGGCTTGTATCGGAAAGATCTAATTTTATACTCTCTCTTGCATCTCTCTCCCTCTGCTTGAACGAATGCCAACTTCTTATTACCTAAGGAGACGGGTACTCTCCGGGAATTGGTGCCTCACCACCTGTTAGTCCCAAGGATTCGAGCATGGCATGGTCTTGCTCTGGTGGTTGTCCCATGGTAGTAAGGTAGTGCCCAATCAGCATGGCATTTATCCCGGATTTCAGCCCTAGGGCTTGCAGTTCACCCATAATTGCTTCTCGCCCTCCGGCATAGCGGAGGATTTGCTGTGGTAGGATGAGCCGGAAAATTGCGATCGCCTTTAATGCTTCATAAACATCCAGTTTTGGGCGTTCTCCCAATGGGGTATCAGAGCGAGGATTTAGCAGGTTGAGTGGCACTGATTCCACTTCTAGTTCTCGTAGCGCCAAGGCTAACTCAACCCGATCTTCCCAAGTTTCCCCCATCCCGATGATGCCACCTGTACAAGCTTGGATACCAGCGGTTTTCAAGTTCTTAATCGTCGCCACGCGATCGCGCCAGCTATGGGTTGAAACGATTTCTGGGAAAAAGTTCTCCGATGCCTCTAAATTATGGTTGTAGCGCGTTACACCAGCTTCTTTAAGCGCTTGCGCCTGTTCTGGTGTTACCTCTCCCAGCGCACAGCAGGGCTTGATGCCAGTTTCGGTAATGATTTGTCGTACTGTATCCAGAATTTGTTCAAACTCTGGAGATTTAGGGCTATTGTACTTTGGTCCACGCCCCTGACTAACCAAACAAAAGCGTTTCGCCCCGGCTGACTCAGCCGCTTTCGCTTGAGCGAGAATTTCTTCCTTAGGCTTAAGACCATAGATAGGGGAATCTTTCCCAGGATGATGTGCTGATTGAGCACAGAAGCCACAGTTTTCTGAGCAGTTGCCTGACTTAATGTTGACGATACTGCACAAATCGACTGTATTTCCACAGCAAGCAACACGCACCCGATCTGCGGCTTCGCACAGCAGCAAAATGTTTTCTTGCCCTTCGATCTGAGTCAGGGCGATCGCTTCTTCTCGATTGATGCGATCGCCTTTGATAATTCGCTCGGTTAAATTTTGCAGCCACTTGTTCAGTGATACTTGAGAGTTTTCAAGTTTCTCTTGTGTACTTGACAAATGACTAACGTAAGACAAAGGTGCTTGAACCACACTTGCCCCTTTGATAATGGGATTGAAATGCAGTGATCATACCACTTTTACAGAGCTACTATAGTTTAGTAGGTCACCTAAATCATAGAAATACGCAATACAAGCCCTATTTTAGGCTTATCCTTAACCTTGCCTTTACGCTCACGCGATAAGCTGCGAGGAGTGACCCCTATAATGAAAATTCGGAAAGTTCCATGTTGTCCAAAAAGACTCGTTTAGTATCCCTGGCATCCGCAGCCACTTTAATGGTAGGGATCGCTTCTTGCGGTGGTAATCAGTCCTCTGCTCCTTCTGGCGATGCAGGCGGCAGTAGTCCAGCCGCTGGGACTGCTGCTGGCTCTAACTTGTCTGGTCAAGTACAGGCAGATGGCTCTAGCACAGTGCTTCCTATCATGGAAGCCGTGGCGGAAGAGTTCCAAAAAGCTAATTCTGGGGTTCAGGTTACAGTAGGTTCCTCTGGTACTGGCGGTGGTTTCAAGAAATTTTGCGCCGGTGAAATCGACATCTCTAATGCTTCTCGTCCCATTAAGGAAGAAGAGATTGAACTCTGCCAGAAAGCCAATATTGAGTACATTGAAGTACCAGTTGCCTATGATGGTCTCTCGGTTGTCGCTAACCCCCAAAACAACTTTGCTCAGTGCCTTAAAGTTGATGAACTCAAAAAAATGTGGGAACCGGCAGCTCAGGGTAAGGTTTCTAACTGGAGCCAGGTTCGCTCAGGTTTTCCCAATCAGCCTCTAGCACTTTACGGCCCAGGTACTGACTCTGGTACCTTCGACTACTTCACTGATGCCGTTAATGGCGAAGAGGGTGCAAGCCGAGGCGACTATACCGCGAGTGAAGATGACAATACTTTAGTTCAGGGTGTTTCTCAAGACCAGGGTGGGCTTGGCTACTTCGGCTACGCCTACTATGAGCAGAACAAAGATAAGATTAAACTAGTGGAGATTGATAGTGGAAACGGCTGCGTTGCGCCCAGCCCACAGACAATCGCTGATGGTACTTATGCACCACTATCACGACCTCTGTTTATCTATGTCAAGAAAGAAGCGGCAGCACGTCCAGAAGTTAAGGCTTTAGTTGATTTTGCGCTTGCAGCAGACAATAAAGAGCTAATCTCAGAAGTAGGATACGTTCCTTTACCCGATGATACTGTAGCTTTAGTTAAATCACGTTTCGAGCAAGGTAAAGTAGGTTCAGCGTTTGGGGGTAAGGAAGCAGTAGGCGTTACGATCAAAGAACTGCTAGAGAAAGAGAAATAGAGCCTGCTCTTAAGCTGAGACAAGAAAGTGGGGAAAGAAAAAGAGATAAGACTCATACTCTATCCCCCTGGGGTACTTTACACCTAGAGGCAACCTCCAGAGTAGGAAGTACCCCTAACTCACCGGAAATAGCTTGAGATTCTGATGTTTAATACCAATTGGTTTTAACAATGACACTATAACCAGGGTTCATGGACAATTGAGCACTCAACTATAGGGCTAAGGTGAGAGCAATCTGCGGTTCACTATCGCTTGTGAGGGAAAAGAACGAGCTTTCACCTTTCTTCTAAGCTTAAAGTAATAAGACTAATGAACCTTGAATAAAAAGCTATTGACCCAATTGTGACAAGATTTTGACTAAATGATATTACCCTTTTTTATGAGGTTCCCTTTATAGATGCCTACGAATTCGCAATCCTTCGAGTCGCCTGATTCTGGGATGTTCCGCCCAAACAGGAAGACGGCTAAGCTCGTTGAGCAAGTTGTAAAGAGTATTTTTGCTATTTTTGCGTTCTTATCTGTTGTAACCACGCTCGGTATTATCCTAGAGCTGATTTATGAAACAGTGGAATTCTTCCGGGAAGTGCCGCTGTGGCGTTTTTTGACAGATACGGCATGGACACCCCGTTTTACAGACAAACAGTATGGAATTCTTGTCCTGATTAGCGGTACGTTTCGCACCTCGCTGATTGCAGCTCTTGTAGCGTTGCCCCTTGGTCTTTTAGCAGCAATTTATCTGAGTGAGTATGCCTCTCCTAAGCTGCGTCGCTGGTTAAAACCGGCTCTCGAAATTCTAGCAGGCGTGCCGACTGTTGTATTTGGCTACTTTGCACTGTTGACTGTGACCCCTTTTTTACGGTTATTCATTCCTGGATTGCAAGGATTTAATGCCTTGAGTGCTGGCTTGGTTGTCGGGATATCAATTCTCCCGGTTGTTGCTTCCCTGAGTGAGGATGCGATTTATGCCGTGCCGCGAAGTCTAAGGGAAGGTAGCTATGCGTTGGGGATGACCAAGCGTGAGACTATTACAGGTGTTGTGTTACCTGCTGCACTATCGGGAATTGTCGCTTCATTTGTTTTAGCAATTTCCCGCGCAGTTGGGGAAACGATGATTGTTACCGTTGCGGCTGGACAGAACCCGCAATTGGGACTTAACCCGTTCGTCGCTGTTCAAACTATGACTGCCTACATTGTGGCAACGAGTAAGGGAGATATTCCAACAGGTTCGCTTGAATACAGAACACTGTTTGCTGTCGGGATGACCTTGTTCTTGATTACCTTAGTTCTGAACATCTTTACCTTTTGGTTTGTCCGTCGCTTCCAGGAGAAATACGATTAATGGCACAAGACGCACAACCTGTATCGCAAGCTGTTTCCTCAGAAGATGCAAGGTTCAAGTTAAACCTACCTAAGCGCTATAACTTTGATCGATTATTTGCGCTCACTGCACTTGTTGCCACCCTAGTTGGCTTGATAGTGTTACTACTCTTACTCATTGATGTTCTAATCGATGGTCTTCCTCGCTTGGATTGGCAGTTTCTTACTAGTTTTTCCTCTCGCCGTGCTGCGAGAGCTGGAATTCTGGCACCCTTGGCAGGTAGTATTTGGCTGTTGTTCTTAGTTGCTTTAATTTCCTTCCCCCTAGGAGTCGGCGCTGGAATTTTTCTAGAGGAATACGCAACGGATAATATTTGGACTCGGATTATCGAAATCAACATCGCTAACTTAGCCGCTGTTCCTTCAATTATTTACGGGTTACTGGGTTTAGGCGTTTTTGTACGCTTAATGGAACCGATTACTGGAGGACGTAGTATCTTAGCCGGGGCTTTAACCTTGAGCTTGTTGATTTTGCCAATCATCATTGTGGCAACTCGCGAAGCATTGCGGGCAATTCCAGGAAGTCTACGTCAAGCGGGTTATGCTCTAGGAGCAACGCGCTGGCAAGTGATTCGGGAGCATACCTTTCCCCAGGCTCTACCCGGTATCTTGACAGGTACAATCCTTGCACTTTCACGCGCGATTGGAGAAACAGCACCGCTAATTGTTGTTGGTGCTTTAGCCTATATTTCGTTCACCCCAAATGGATTGCAAAGCCAATTTACAGCTCTACCGATTCAGATTTTTGACTGGGTTTCCCGTCCTCAAACGGATTTCCATAATAATGCAGCGGCAGCAATTATCGTTTTGATGATTTTGCTATTGCTAATGAATTCCACAGCAATCTATCTGAGAAATAAGTTTCAGGTCAACAGATAGTTAGGTATCAAATATTAGACTTTTTCTCACATTGATACCTCGCTCCTAACACTGCTTTTCTTTCTATACTTTCTTGATTCTATGCAGCCTAAATCAGTTACCAATTCTTATGGTTCATCCACAGCTACAGATGAAGCTGTTTTACGAGCGGTAAATGCCTCTGTTTACTATGGCTCATTTTTGGCAGTTCAGGATGTCTCTCTTGATATTTTCAAAAACAAAATTACAGCTTTTATTGGTCCTTCAGGTTGTGGTAAGAGTACACTACTCAGATGCTTTAACCGCTTGAATGACTTAATTTCTGGAGCACGGGTGGAAGGGAGAATTACGTTCCAAGGCGAAAATCTCTACGACAAAAAGTTTGACAACCGCATTGAGGACGTGCGTCGCCGCATTGGTATGGTCTTTCAAAAACCGAACCCGTTTCCCAAGTCAATTTATGAAAACATTGCCTTTGGTGCCCGTATCAATGGCTATCAAGGCAATATGGATGAATTAGTTGAGCGAAGCCTTTCTCAAGCCGCTCTCTGGGAGGAAGTAAAAGATAAGCTCAAACAGAGTGGTTTGTCGCTGTCTGGAGGTCAACAACAGCGTTTATGTATTGCACGCGCTCTAGCAATTCAACCTGAGGTGCTACTGATGGATGAACCTTGTTCTGCTCTCGATCCCATCTCCACACTTAAAGTCGAAGACTTGATGCACCAGCTTAAGGAGAAGTACACGATTGTGATCGTGACTCACAATATGCAGCAAGCTACACGAGTAGCTGATATGACTGCCTTTTTCAATGCCAAAGCAACTGATAAAGGTGGAAAACAGGGTTACTTAGTCGAGTTTGACCAAACAGAAGTTATCTTCCAAACACCAAAGGAAGAAGCAACACGGGATTATGTAAGCGGACGCTTCGGTTAAGCTACTGATAAAGCAGCTTTGCTATCAGCGTTCACTCGTCAGCTTTGGGGGCAACCACGAAGGATTGCCCCTACATTTTTAGGCGATTAGTATGCAGCGCTAAAAGTTCTTAGGCGGCTACTTGAGAGATTTTGGCAGAAACAGGCGCATTTTGAGAAATTAGTTTCTCATACAGGCATCCAAGCCGGGATGCCACACTATCCCAACTCATGGCAATTTCTACCCGTTGACGACCTGTCTCCCCAAGTTGCTCTCCCCAAGCGGGGTTTTCGAGGATACGGTCAATTGCTTCGGCAAATGCGGCATCATCTTTGGGCGGTACAAGTAAACCTGTGACTTCTGGCACGACGGTAAACTGCAAGCCTCCAACCTTACTGGCAACGACGGGTGTCCGACAAGCCATTGCTTCAATTGCCACTAGACCAAAGGGTTCATAATGACTAGGTACGACACAGACATTTGCGGCGGCGTAGTAAATCGGTAAGTCGGATTCGGTAAGTCGTCCAGGGAAGGTAGTAATTGCTTCTATACCAAGTTCTTTAACAATACTCTGAATGCGATCGCGTTCAATGCCATCGCTCTCACCCGAACGAGCACCACCCCCAATGATCAATCTCAAATCACTAGTTCCACGCAACTTAGAGGATGCGATCGCTCTTACTAGTGTCTCAATTCCCTTGCGCCGATCAAAGCGTCCAACATACAGGGCGACTTTCGCGTCTTCAGGAATCCCCAACTCACCCCGTGCCGTCAGCCGATCAACTGAACCCAAACGCTCAATATCAGTGCCGCAGGGAACCATTTCAATTGTTCCTTGAGTAGAAACGAGCTTACGCATATGCTCCCCTTCTTGGGGACTCGTTGCAACCACAGAATCCACCGTTTCTAAACAGGTTTTTTCTACGGCTAATCGCGTTGATGCGATCGCAGGTAAGTCACTGACTGACCGATACTTTACTGCACCTAAGGAGTGGTAAGTATGTACCTGTACCAAAGGTTGGTGCTTTTTTAATTCCATCCCAACCCAAGAAGACAACCAATAGTTGGTATGAACTAAGGGATATTGAATACCTTCTTGTTTTTGGAATGCTAGAAATTGCTGAACAAACTCTGGCAGGTAGTTAAAGACAGTATCTCGACCAATAAACTTTTGTGGGCCTGCTGTTAAGCGGATTGTCCGACAGTTCGGTGCATGTTGAACGATAGCGGATTGATCAGGACTGATTCGACGGGCGAACATGTCCACAGACCATCCTTGCTGAGCTAATGCTAATCCAACTTGGCGCACATAAACGTTTTGCCCTCCAGCCTCTTCTTGACCAATTTCCGCTGCTGGATCGCCACTAACAGAAATTAAGGCAATACGATTCTTTTGATTCACGAACATAGTAGATTTTCACCTCATGGGTAGCTTCCCTGCCTCAGACCCAGGAGTTGACACGAAAATTTCGGCTCCTCAGAGTCTACAGGCAGGTGCAACGAAGCGGACAGTTACCAGCCAAGGACACTGACGAGAACACACAATAAATCTAAAGTGTTGTACTTTCAGTCTCCTCTCGATGCCTACGGAGTTAGCTGACGGGCTAGGACTGAGAGATGTCCTTCTCCTTATTTCCCCCGTTCTCAGAACGAAGTGAAATTGGAAGATTTGCCCCAGGAAATGGTTCCCCCGTTCCAGATTCTGCTTGCGAAATGAACCTTTGTTGAAGCAGAAAATAAATTAGGCTGACTTATTACTATGTATGATTATATTAGTATTTTTTAAATAAATCAATATCTCACAAAATTTCTTTTTCTGAAGATTTGCTACTTTATATGGCGATATTCGCCTGAGCTAAGAAACATGGATTAAACAATTTACCAACGGCAAAGCCTGTATAGGCATGGGACGGTCATACTTCTACCCAAAGAATTGAGGTCTATAAATCTATGTTCCCTAACAGTCAAATCAGGTTGTCTCAGGCGCTGATTATCAAATTGATTTGAAGGGAAACTGGGCGAACCTCAAGGATAAATCGGGGAAATTCAATAATAGTGTTCTGATGCAACATGAAAACACTAATAGCTCTCTGTTCTCCTCAATGCTGTATCAGATTTTGCTTTTCTTCAGACCTTGTCAAAAAGGTAGAAAGCTCAATAAACGTAACTTTTCCTTTGCACTTACTCCCCATTCCCCACTTCTTCCTCCCTCTTTCCACTGATCCCTGAGTGCGCCAATCCAAGATAGGATCAGTTCTAATTTTGAAATTTCATTTGTCGTTAATCATGCATATGAAGCGCTACTTGTCACGTCTTCTTGCCCTTGTCTTGGTTGCTGTCATTGGTCTGATGGGATGTTCCTCCAACAGCAGTACCACGGGATTGACTGGGGATTACCGTCAGGATACATTTGCCTTGTTGCAGAGTTTGAGAACAGCGATTGAATTACCGGAAGATGCACCAGAGAAGGCAGCAGCGCAAGCAGAAGCGCGGGGGAAAATTAATGACTTTGCCTCTCGCTATCGGCGGGATAGCTCTGTCGCAACACTCAGTTCCTTTACCACGATGCGAACGGCATTAAATTCTCTGGCAGGTCATTACAGCTCTTATCCCAACCGTCCTCTCCCGAAAAAATTGAAGACACGCTTGGAGCAGGAATTTCAACAAGTCGAGAATGCTCTGAAGCGAGGGTCATAAGGAAGCGAGACAAATGCGATCGCGATAATTTAAGCTTAAAATACCAATGGGGTAAGGGTTTGAGCAGTCAAACCCTTCTTTTTTGTGAAAAAATCCTCTTAAGATTGTCCGGAATCGTGAGCCAGAGCCACGAAAGGAAAATTAGCCGAAAAATGTTATATTTGCCGATCTGTTAGCAGTCTGCTAAGACTGAGGACGCCAACGTTCAATTCTTTTGTGGTTTGTAGGAATGTCAAATGGTTTTCTGAAAGGGACGCGATACAGACAGCGTCTCTATCGCGCCGCAGTTGCCACACTCGTGACCACTAGTAGTCTAGTCAGTCAGTCTTGGTGGTTGACGCAAACAGCTCAAGCTCAAACACAGGCATATTGCCAGTTCTCCAACGCGGCGATCGCTGAAAAAGAAAACTTACGAGTCAGCGCTCTAAAAGGCAATGCAGATTCCGGTAAACGCTACAAAGCTCTTTTAAAACAACACGCTGACTACTTACGGCAATGCCGCGATCGCACTTGGCCGAATACCCAAGCCATTTGGTTGCGCTTATACCCTTGTGATGTTCGTGAAGGAGCGATCGATGAGATTCTAGATCGCATTGTTAACCGAGGCTATAACCAAGTCTACGTTGAGGTGTTTTTTGACGGTCAGACACTCTTACCCGTATCAGAGAATCCAACACCTTGGCCCTCAGTTATACGAACACCTGGAAGCGAGAACGTTGATTTATTAGCTCAGGCGATTCAAAAAGGTCATGAGCGGGGCTTACGGGTGTATGCCTGGATGTATACGATGAATTTTGGCTACTCCTACGCCCAGCGTTATGATCGGCAAGGCATACTCGCTCGCAACGGTCGAGGTGAGACTAGCTTATCCTTCGTCAAGGATGGCTCCCAAGCCTTTGTTGACCCTTACAGCCAGCAAGCTAAAACTGACTACTACCAGCTCGTTCAAGCGATAGCAAAGCGACGCCCTGACGGCATTTTATTTGATTACATTCGTTATCCTCGTGGGTCAGGCAGCGATTCCGTTGTTACCAAAGTCCAAGATTTATGGATTTATGGAGAGGCGGCACAAAAAGCACTATACGATCGCGCCCTCAACAACAAGGGACGAGAACTCATCGCCCGCTATATCCGTCAAGGTTCGATTAGCGATGGCGACATTGCGGCTGTAAATCAACTCTACCCAAATGAAGGACCCGCCCTCTGGCAAGGTCGTACCCCCTCACCGACAGAGACAGTTGCCACCCTGAAATGGCAACTGTGGCAACTCAGTGTTGCTCACGCTGCCCAAGGTGTCATTGACTTTCTCTCCCTAGCTACCCTTCCCGCTCAACGCAGTGGAATCAAAGCAGGAGCCGTGTTTTTCCCGGATGGGAATCAAGGTGTCGGTCGAGGTGGATATGACTCCCGACTCCAACCTTGGGATCGATTCCCCGGTTCAATTGAGTGGCATCCAATGTCTTATGGTGTCTGTGGTAATAGTAATACTAGCTGTATCGAATCGTTGGTCAAGCGAGTTGCGGATCGAGCGCCTAGTAATACTCAAGTCATACCTGCACTGGCAGGCACTTGGGGACGACCTGTGAGTAATCGCCCATCCTTAGAAGCCCAGATGCAAGCAATCCGCCGTGTCGCTCCGCAAATCAATAGCGTGAGCCATTTTGCTTATTCTTGGCAAGACCCTCAGTCTGATCGCGATCGCAAATTCTGTCAGATTCAGTAGTTACTAGCTATAGCTTTTGGCAGAAGGCTTGACTTCTGCCAAAAGCTGGTGCTTTTTGGCGACATGGCAGTCAGCAAGGGTTTAAGCCTCTCCACCAAATCAAAGATTTTGGTGGATTGCATTGGTAATAACAGGTCTCGTTGCTCTCACCATATTGCATCCATAAAAGCCGTTTGCCTTCTTCACGCTTGCTAAGTTGCTCTAGAGACAAGGGGGAGCAATACTCCCCCAAGGTCTAAGCCACCACAAAATTCACCAGCTTGCCAGGGACAACAATTACCTTTTTAATCTCCTTGCCCTCCAAATAGCGCTGGGCAACTTCCGAGTCACGAGCGTACTGTTCCAATGCTGCACGGTCAGATTGAGCAGGTACAGTTAGAGTGCCACGAGTCTTGCCCATGATTTGAATTACTAAGGTAATTTCATCAGCAACTAAAGCCGCTGAATCAACCTTAGGCCAAGCTTGGGTATGAACTGACGAACTGTGACCCGTTATCCGCCACAACTCTTCAGCAACATGAGGTGCGAAAGGGGCTAAAAGCAATATCAGGGCTTCAATCCCTTCTGCATATACGGCTGAATCTTTGCAGCCTGCATCAGTTAGAGCATTACTGAGTTTCATCAACTCCGAGACACCAGTATTAAATTGGTACTCATCCGCTAAATCTTCAGTAACTGATTTAATTGCGGTGTGGATTGCCCGTCGCAAGTCTTTTTCAGGTTTGCTTAAATCACCATCCCCAGAGATGTAAGGCTTTGCACCCCGATGCGCGGCAAAATCTGTTACCAATCGCCAGACACGGTTGAGGAAGCGAAACTGTCCTTCTACATCCGTTTCTTCCCATTCCAAGTCTTTTTCTGGGGGTGCCTTGAAGAGGATAAACATCCGTGCGGTATCAGCCCCGTACTTATTAATCACGTCTTGCGGCGCGACCCCGTTGTACTTGGACTTCGACATCGTTTTGTAGGAGACTTCCAGCTTTTCCCCCGTTTCCGGGTCTTTGGGGTCAGTGGGGTCTACTTGGTCAGAAGGAATCCATTTACCCGTTGTCGGATTCATGTACGTTAAGCCCTGAACCATACCCTGAGTTAGGAGGCGTTGGAAGGGTTCGTCAAAGTTGAGCAATTTGCGATCGCGCAATACCTTAGTAAAGAAGCGCGAGTAAAGTAGATGCAAAATCGCGTGTTCAATCCCACCCACATACTGATCAACTGGCATCCAGTCGTTCGTTTTCACTGGGTCAAAGACTTGTGACTCGTTCCTTGCATCGGGATAGCGCAAGAAATACCACGAAGAATCAATAAACGTATCCATCGTGTCCGTTTCCCGCTTCGCTGCTGTGCCGCAACTCGGACAAGACACGTTCACCCAATTCTCCAACTGTGCCAAAGGAGAAGCACCCTTACCCGTAAACTCAATATCTTCTGGCAATCTCACAGGTAAGTCGGATTCTGGAACCGGAACAATTCCACACTTAGGGCAGTGAATCACAGGAATCGGCGCCCCCCAGTACCGTTGCCGGGAGATTAACCAATCTCGGAGGCGATACTGTATCCGGGCTTTGCCATAACCTTGTTTTTGGGCGTAATCAATAATTGCTTGTTTCCCTTCAACAGACGCTGTGCCATCAAAGTCACCAGAATTCGCCATAAATCCAGGATTGGTGTAGGCTTCCTCCAGTGGCTTGGCTTCATCCCCTTGTTCTGGAACAATGACAACTGTAATTGGGAGCTGATATTGCTTGGCAAACTGGAAATCTCTGGTATCGTGAGCCGGAACACCCATCACTGCACCCGTACCGTACTCATACAGCACATAGTCAGCAATCCAGATAGGGATTTCTTCTCCTGTAAACGGATTAATCGCTTTACCACCAGTAGGAATACCACGCTTGGGCTTATCCTCTGCTGTGCGTTCCAACTCGCTTTCTTCCCCAACTTCTTGAATAAACGCTTCAACCGCTGCTTTCTGGTCAGTTGTGGTAACTTTGGGCGTTAGAGGGTGTTCTGGTGCAAGGACAACGTAGCTAACGCCGTAAACCGTATCCGGACGAGTCGTAAATACGCCGATTTTTTCATCTAAGCCAACAATCGGGAATTCCAAATAAGCCCCCACAGATTTCCCAATCCAGTTGGCTTGCATCAGCTTTACCCGTTCGGGCCAGCCTGTCAATTTATCTAAGTCATTGAGCAACTGTTCAGCATAGTCGGTAATCTTGAGGAACCACTGCCGCAACAACTTGCGCTCAACTTTTGCACCGGAACGCCAGGAACGACCTTCACTATCAACTTGCTCGTTTGCCAATACCGTCTGATCAACAGGGTCCCAGTTAACGGCGGCTTCTTTTTGGTAAGCCAATCCCGCTTGGAAAAATTGCAAGAAAATCCACTGCGTCCACTTGTAATAGTCCGGGGAACAAGTTGCAACTTCGCAGTTCCAGTCGTAGGAAAGCCCCAACCGTTTTAACTCAGACTGCATCTGAGTAATGTTTTGATACGTCCACTTGGCGGGATGAACTCCACGCTGTATCGCCGCATTTTCCGCTGGCAACCCAAACGCATCCCAACCCATTGGATGTAGTACCCGATAGCCTTGCATCCGGCGAACCCTAGCAATAACATCTGTAATCGTGTAGTTACGGACATGACCCATGTGCAGGTTGCCCGATGGATAGGGGAACATAGACAGGGCATAAAATTTCGGCTTATCTTTCTCTGTGGGGGTCTGGTCTAAGCCTTGCTCTGCCCACGTCTCTTGCCACTTTTCCTCAATTTCTGCTGGGTTATAACGGGACTCCACAGTATCGCTCCTACTGGATTCGCACTCTTCCTTTTGCTTGTTGTATTCTGACACATCCCTGCTGGGGATTTGTGCCTGTATGACTATTGAATAATACTGAACTACTTGTTAAAGAAATTTCTCTTGGAGTCGGTTTATTTTTTCTTTGAGTGTTTTTATCTTGTTATTCATGACTTGCGAATCGTTTCAATACTACAAATAAAATACATTCTCTTGAGTGAGCCGACCTTGAGTAACTTAAAAGTTTTTGTCTACGGCACGTTGAAGCCTGGGGAGTACAACTATCAACGCTACTGCGAGGGTAAGGTAGTAGAGGAGAAAAGAGCGATCGCATTTGGTCAACTGTTCGACCTCCCCTTGGGTTACCCGGCAATGACACTGGGCGAAAGTCCAGTTCAGGGTTTCGTACTGACCTTTTCTAATCCAGCTTTTTTAGATGTCTTAGATGAATTAGAAGATTACAACCCGCATCGGACACCAGAAGAGAATGAATACATCCGGCAGCAAATCGAAACTTACAACTTTTCGGGAGAACCGTTAGGGCTTGCTTGGGTTTATTTAATGACAGTTGAACAGGTGCAGCGTTTTGGAGGTGTCCTGATGCCCTCTGGTTGGTGGAGTGGCTACGTTGACACGCTTACCCAGTAAGTATTGATAGATTCTACTTCACTGAACTGTCGTGTCAGAAATGTTGCACAATCACTGACTTACCTTTTCTCGCAGTTGCTCCCTTACCCACTTACGCCAAGCCCGAATAAAGGTAGTATCATCCTGAGTTTCTGCTTGCTGCAAAAATTGATTGATAATTTCGACAGAAACAAAAGGAAACGTCGGACTATAGTTGCAGAGATTGTAAGTTCCTGCTTGTCGCTGGTGAATTTGTACCGTCTGCCCTAGATAACGCCAAACTTCAGGAACGCCTAGCTGCCTGTAAATTTCTAGTCTTCTACTAGAGGGACTGGTAATATCAATCTCAATCACAAGGTCAGGTGCAGGATCGTGAGTAAGGTCTACTGTCCTTCCTTGGATGTGGTCAACATTTTGGATATAGTAGCAAGAATCTGGTTCTGCTCCATGCTGCAAATCTTCTCGATTCAGTGTTGTTGAGCCAAATGCTTTTATCGGCAAGTCTAATTCTTCAGTTAATGCCTCGACCATCCGTTCCAAAAGCTTTTTGTTGGTTTCGTGGCGATCGGACGGCATTGTAATTTCTAGTACACCTTGATCGTAGGCAAGACGAGAAGAACGATTATCTCCCAGTTCAGTTAATAAGGCTTGATAAGTTTGCCAACTAACTCCTTGCAAGATAACCCGATGGCTACCTTCTCTGGGTGTGTCTTGAGCTGGCAGGGAAGTGCTTACCATCGCTTAAGCTTCTCTCAATTTCCTGAGACTATTCTCCTACAATCATACTTATTGCCATAGTCCAGTGACGGCTACCGTGAACTTGACCTCAATTTCCGTTGCTGCCATTTCCTCTGCCTCAAGATGCGATCGCTGTACACTACATCTTTAAGTATCTAAGATTCAACTTAAGTGAATTTTAGCGATTTAGTGCGCTAGCGCTCACGCAACGCACCCTACAAGCTTTGAAAACCAGTAGAAACCAATTGTGCTGACAAAAATTTTTCTTTTTCTTCTAGAGTTATCTCCTGTTGTTAAACGCACTTTATGGCGTTGGTGGTATCAGTTCCTTGCTAACTACTACCAACAACCTGATTGGAGATTTATGAATTATGGATTTGTGCCTCTGGAACCGAATGTAAGTGAATTAAAGTTGGCAGAGGAAGATGAAAATGATCGTTATTTCATCCAACTCTATCATTATGTTGCAACTGCTGTAGATTTGAAAGGAAAACAGGTTTTAGAAGTTGGCTCAGGCAGAGGTGGTGGAGCTGCTTATGTGGCACGATACTTAAAACCAGATAGGATGACAGGGATTGATTTTTCGGATAATAATATTCAACTATCTCGCAAAAATTACCAATTGCCAAACTTGTTTTTTCAACAAGGGAATGCTGAATTTTTACCATTTGATGATGAGGTTTTTGATATAGTGTTGAACGTCGAATCCTCACATTGCTACGGCTCAATGGAAGACTTTGTTAAAGAAGTGAACAGGGTGCTAAAGCCTGGAGGTATTTTTTCCTGGGCTGACTTCCGTTCCGTTGATGAGGTAGTAGCTCTCCAGCAGATTTTTGAACACTCCGGACTTAAGCAAATTAAAGTTAATGAGATTACTCCGAATGTTTTACGAGCGTTGGAGTTAATGGATGAAAGCAGGCAGAACTTTATTCAAACTAACTCACCTCCTTTCCTCAAGGGCGCTTTACAAGAATTTGCGGCTGTGAAAGATAGCAAAGTGTATGAGAGTTTCCAAACAAGTGAAATACTTTATTTGAGCTATGTGTTTGAGAAATAGAGTTAAGGAAATATTACAAGCGGTTTTGCCACTTCCTCCCCTCCTCAGAAGAAGTAGACTTCCGCACTACTCTTCTGTATGGTCTATTCGACACGAACACGAAAGCGAATGAATCCAAAATTATTACCAACAGAATTAGAAATATTACCGAGATTTACAAGGATAGCCCCACGCGGATTGGCTGGATCTAGGCAGGCAGAATCGGTTGGCAGGGGGGCAAGTGGTGAGAAAAAGCTGCCAGCATCAGTATCCAACCCGTTGGTTTGTGCAGTAGTCGTACCCGCACGATTCACCAAAATCCCCTGTTCTGTCCCAAAACTGTTGCGGCTAAATGTAGTCCCCTCTGGAATCAGGTCGCAAAAGTTGACAGCATTAGCGCTAAGGCTGCCATCGGAGAGGAAATAGATGGTGTATTCAACTTCGTCTTGACTTTGCAAAGGAATATCTGAACCTAGCTGAGGAACCCCTACAAGCGATAGTTGAGAAAAGCCGAGGGCATTATCATTTGGGTCAGCCGGATCATCTACAAAACCATCGAAGTTGACGCTATTGAGTGGAACACCACCTCTGGTGACTCCCGTAATGCGCTTAACCAAAAGCAGTCGTGGTTCCCCTGCAAGCTCTACAATCGTCGGCTGACTCTCATCTGGATTACCGTCATTATTTGGATCTGGGTTGGTGCCAGATGTTGAATCATCCGTCACCTGGGTATCATCTGGCCCTGTTGCTGTCCCCGTTGCCGTATTGCTGTAAGTATTAGAGTTATTACTGGGAGTTACCCTGACACTGAACGTAATGGTTGCTGTTTGACCAACTGCCAAAGTGTCTGTACCCGTCAAGAGTTGGGTGTCGCTGCTGCCGTTAAAGTTAGGATTAGTCGTCAGGTTGCTGCTGGTGGGAACAGACTCAACTGTGAAGGTTTCCCCAAAAGTAGCGGTTAGGTCTTCAACAACCTGAAGATTGTTCAGAGGCACATTTCCGAAGTTCTCAACTGTCACAGTGTAGGGAATTGTAAAGGTGCCATCATCGTTATTGACAAGGGTTTCGGCTTGCTTGGCGATGCCCAGCAGTGGAGTTTCGACGACAATCGTCTCGTCAGTCGTCGTGTTGTCCTCGACTTGATCAGGTTCTGCATCCGGAGCAGTTGGGTCGTCTCCGGGGGTAGAAACTGTCGCTGAGTTGATTACAGTGCCTGGGCTGGCTGCGCTAGTAACATTTACTCTTAACGTCAGATCGGGAAGGCTTCTGCCAGATTCAACTGGCGCGCCATTGTAAGTGCAGTTAACCACTTGCCCACTAGCAGAGCAGTTCCAATTCGTACCAGTGGCTGAGACGAAGCTAAAGCCCTCAGGCAACGTATCGGTTATCGTAATCGGACCAGTAGTAGAGCCAGCAGAGGGTGAATTGGCTACTCTTAAGGTATAAATCCCTTGCTGACCGACTGTGAAATCACCTGTGTGATTCTTTATAATGTTCAGGTTAGGTGGAACGGTAGTAATTAGGAAGGCTCGAATGTCATGGACATTTGTCCCTGTTCCAGTTGAAGCGGCAAAACCAAATTTGAACGTTGCAGGTAAAGGCGGTTGACCTGGTGCATTGTTCAAGTCGTATGTCTCAATAACAGGTATAAAGCCGTTACCGTCGAAAAAATCTATGTCAACAGATACTTGGTTATCAGGAGTCAGCGTAATCCTAACTCTTCGGGGTACGGCTTGTTCACGAGTAGTGGCATTAGGGAAGTCGAAGTTAGGCAATTCTCCACGGTCAGTTCCCGTTAGGTATTCGTAGCCTATCAGCCCCTGCCCAGCCCCTCTAATCGCCACAGCATTCGGTATAAACCCAGGGCCACCAATACGACCTTCTGTAGGGTTAGAGTAGTTGCCAAATTCATCAAGTCCAATCCCAATGTAAGCACCGTCTAGTCCGTCTTCTCCAGTATCTCTTTGAGCATAGCCAAGAGACCCTCCAAATGCGCCTGCATCATTTACTGGGACAGAGCCATCAATTAGGAAAAAACTAACACCATCCGCTCCACTGCCAGCAAAGGAGTACAAATCGTAAATAACCACAAGACCATCTTTAGAATCAATGGCTTGCTGGTAGAGAACAAAGCCTGCTTGATTGTTTAATTGTGGCGTGAGTCTGAGTACCCCCTCCCCAACCGCATCAATTGGAGGATTAGCACAACCAGGAATGAGGCTTGGTGTCTGGTCGTTAGCCGCTCTTGCTGTCAAGCAAGGTAGAACTTTATTAGGGTTTGAGGGGTCATCTACGCCAACTCTCCATTCAAAAACATTATTGTCTTGAAACGGCTCAGTTACCAGAACGTTCTGAGCTGCTGCTGGTGAACTATTGGTAGCAACTAGCAGGAGGACACTACCAGTCACCCATCGGAGATACTGGTTAGCATTAATAAGACCATTAAAGCGTGGCGAGGGTGATTTTACAGCTTGCTTATCTGAGATGTGGAACATGAAATCAAACAAATAGGATAAATGCATTTGGGGCTGATTTACAAGCTGGTGAGAACTGGCATTTTGCTCCTTCTCGCCCAGTATTGGAGAGGGGGCTGAGGCTGGGAGATTGTTTGTAAAACTGATCTGCTCCCAGACACTACTGCTACCAGAGGCTGTTTTTATCTATGCGAAGACAGGTCTGTTGTTAAGAACCACTGTATAGGGCTATACAATACAATCCCTGTCGTGGGAACGCTTGGTTCTGGTACAGCAGGCGCTCACTTTATCGGCTCATATTAAGCACACCTAGGTACGATTCATCAGCTCAAAGCTAGAGCGCGATTTGATACTAAATCGCCGTTTGCCTTGCTGTCCTAGATAGTAGTAGGATAATAGATTGTGTCCTTATTAAAATTAGTCGATGCCTAAACTAAAAACTCGCAAAGCTGCCGCAAAGCGTTTTAGAGCGACAGGCAGTGGCAAAATTAGACGCCGCAAAGCGTTCAAAAACCACATGCTAGAACACAAAAGCTCCCAACGGAGGCGCCGTCTGTCTCAGTTGTCGTTGGTAGATGAACGCGATGCAGGAAATGTACGTTTGATGCTGCCCTATTTGTAAAGATTAGGAATGAGGCGCTAGCTAAAGAGCAACCTGCTTTCTCGCTAGCCTCCAAACCTCAAAGAAAAACTAGTCTTAACCACTAAAAACCAACAACTAACACCTAATAACTAGCCATGACACGGGTAAAACGCGGGAACGTCGCTCGTAAACGACGCAAAAAAATTCTCAAACTGGCGAAAGGCTTCCGGGGTTCACACTCCACTCTCTTCCGTACAGCCAATCAACAAGTAATGAAGGCGTTACGCAACGCCTACCGCGATCGCAAGAAGCGCAAGCGGGATTTTCGACGCCTTTGGATTACTCGCATCAACGCAGCAGCCCGTCAGCATGGTGTTAGTTATAGCCAACTGATGGGTTTGATGAAAAAAGCCAATATCCAGATCAATCGCAAGATGCTTGCTCAACTAGCTGTACTCGATCCAGCTAGCTTTGGCAAAGTGGTGGAACTAGCTTCCCAGCCTAGAGGCTAAGGAGTTGGGAAAAGAGAGTAGAGGCGTTACCTGTAGCGTCTCTACATGAGCTTCATTGCTTCATTAAACCTCTACACTAGTTCGCAAACTTGGATTTCCGTTCAAGGTACACCATGGGGTTTAGCCGTAGGTTCTTTAGCTTCAATTTACTAGCGGGATTCGTAGCCTTGTCTTTAGTTGCCCTAGCGCCAGTGCAAAGTGCTGAACTAGATGAGATTGAAGAACGAGGTAAGTTGATTGTTGCTGTCAAAGATAATCTTCGTCCGCTAGGTTTTCGTGATGCTGCGGGTAATCTGCAAGGGTTAGAGATCGACTTGGCGAAGCATCTAGCGGAAGAACTCTTAGGGAATCCTGAGGCTGTTGTTTTGCAGCCGGTGAAGAATGTTGATCGGCTCAAGGCGGTACTAGAGGGAAAAGTTGACTTAGCGATCGCAAGAGTAACCGCAACGGATTCTCGTTCCCGCTTAGTGAACCTCAGTAGACCTTATTATCTGGATGGCACTGGTTTAGTAACCAAAGATCGCTCGATTGCCAAATTGAGTGATGTGGCGACAGGTACGATTGCAGTACTCAATGGCTCTAGCACAATTGCTGTTGTAGATTATGCCTTACCAGCGTCGAAGCTGGTGGGGGTTGATTCCTACCAAGAGGCGCGATCGCTTCTAGAAAGTGGTGGTGCGATCGCGTTTGCGGCTGACAACAGTGTCCTCACAGGTTGGGTGCAAGAATATCCTGAGTATCGGCTGTTGCCTGTGCGACTTTCCGGGGAAGCCTTGTGTGTCGTGATGCCGAAGGGATTACAGTACAATCCTTTAAGGCAACGGGTGAATGGAGCGATCGCTCGTTGGCAAGCATCAGGGTGGCTAGCACAACGGATTGCCGCTTGGGGGCTACCATAAGATCATATTGAAGCCTTATAGTTTCACGTAATCATGGAAAATTCACTTCCTATTATTTATCTGTCTGTCTTGCTGGTGATACTTGCCAGTGCTGGTTGGGCGGTAGTCCGTCAAGTCCTTAAAACTCGTAAAGTCGAGACAGCACTCTCTCGACTGGAAGGAAAGCTCAAGAAAGAGCGAGGAACAGTTCAAGAGTATTACGAGTTGGGCAGCATTTATACGGATAAGAAACTCTTCGCCCAAGCGATTGTTGTACTCCAAAAAGCGCTGAAGGGTGTGGACGCTGAAGAAGAAAACCTTTCTCCTGTCCACAATGCCCTTGGCTTTGCCTACTTTTCACAAGAACAGTACGATATTGCGATTCGCGAGTACAAGGAAGCGATAAAGCTAAATCCAGGCTATATTACGGCACTCAACAACCTGGGTCATGTTTACGAACGCAAGAAGCTAACAGCGCAGGCTTTGCAAACCTACGAAGAGGCGTTGAAATATGAACCCGATAATCTGATCGCAAAAACCCGCGCTGAATCGCTACGAAAACGGCTTGTGACTTCTGCCTGAAGCGGAAACAACCACTTAGTTTGGATAAACAACACTTTAGAGGCACTCCTGAGGGAGTGTCTTTTGTCATAATTCAATCAAACTCAGCATCTGGCTACGCGAAAACTCAAAGGCGAATGGATAAGGTTAGCTGATTTAGTACCTATTAGACATATTCACTTAACACATAGACGACTCTTTAGGTAGACGAGCCGGAAAAGTTACAGAATTAACTTTTTAAATAGAAGCTTCAAGAATATGTCGTTAGCGCTCTAACTGATGTAGCTTCTTCAAGTTCAAATCTTTTTAAACTAGCAAGATCTGTTCAATTTTTACCAGACTGCTTGAAACCTCAAAGTGCTTTTAGCATAATACTCAGGATATAGCCATGAAGGCAAAAAATCAGAAAAATTCAGTTACAAAACTTGTTAGCTTGATAGGCGTTGCTAGTGCTAGTGTTTTTCTCGCTTTGCCAGCCTTAGCACTCGCCAATTCCAACTCTAGTAGCTTTGATAGCTCTCTCAATAAACGCGATCGCCGTGTTGAATTTACTGAGAGAAGCGGACAATTATTAACTCAAGGTACATCAGGAACTGGTGGAACAGGCTCTGGTGGTACGGGCGCTGGCGGAACAGGAACTGGTGGAACAGGAACTGGTGGAACAGGAACTGGACAAACCGGCACTAGCGGAACCGGGGCTGGTCAAACCGATACAGGTGGTACAGGTACGGGTGGTACAGGTACAGGCGCTGGTCAAGGTGGTACAGGCACGGGTGGCACAGATACTGGTCAAGGGGGTACGGGCAGAACAGGTACGGGTGGTACAGGTACGGGTGGCACAGGCGCTGGTCAAGGCGGTACGGGTGGTACAGGCGCTGGTACTGAGCAAACTGGCACTGAGCAAAGGGGTTCTGGGCAAACAGGTACTGGTCAAACTGGCGCTGGGCAAGCTAATGGTCAGCAAGATGCATTTACTCAATACATGAACGCTGGGTACACGGCAACCCAGCTAAGAGACTACCAAACTGCTTTGGCTTACTTTCAAAGGGCGCTTCAGCTACGTCCTAACAACCCTTATGCCACACGAGCGGTTAGCAATGTACAAGGTTATCTTCGCCGTGGCACCACTACACCAACTAATCAGGGCAACCAATAGTTAAGAATTCTGGTTTTCATTAGCTTTGCTGGGGTTGTAATTACAATCCCAGTATTTCTATGGAACAAAAACACTCAGGTATTTACAGATCAAGGAGTGATATCCAGATCTGAGTTCAAGCAGTTGTTTCGTAGAAGAACTTCCCGTAGTAGAAAGCAATTTCTTTCGGTTTAGTATTTTATGGTGAAAATGTCTAAAATTTGGACTCCGCTCTCTTAGGTATACTTTACATAGGAGGGTAAAGTTATATGACACAAGTTTTACTAGTTGATGATGAAGAGGCATTGCGAGCTAGCCTGAGCTATGCCTTAGTTAAAGAAGGTTACCAAGTAACAACGGCAGCGGATGGTCGAGCGGCTCTCAAACTATTTCATAAAGAGGTGCCAGACATCATCATTTTGGACTTAATGCTACCAGAGATAGATGGCATGGAAATCTGCTGGCGCATCAGAGCATTTTCTAAAGTACCAATCATCATGCTGACAGCTAAAGACCAGGACATTGATAAAGTTTGGGGCTTAGAAGCAGGTGCAGATGACTATATCACCAAACCCTTTAACACCCGTGAACTCCTAGCACGCATAAAAGCTGTTTTACGGAGCCGTGCGTCTGGTCAAAACTCTTAATAAGCTCTCATTGTCAAAGAGTACAACGAGCAGGTTGAAAATTTCCAACCTCTGACCTTTAACCTTTAACTTCTAATGGATTGGTTACCAATTCGTATTCGCTGGAATTCAATTTACCAAAAACTGTTAGTCACTTATGTGGCGCTCACGGTCTTAGGAACCTCTATCCTGGCAGGCTACATTATCCTGTCTTTCTACGGCTATTTCATGAGTATGAGGCAGGCTGATTTAGATGCCTGGTCTACTGCCCTCAGTGAGAGCATCGCTGACGAGTTGGAGGAAAATAATTTCAAGCGAGTAGAAGTGATAGTGCAACGTTATGGGGCGCGTCAATCCGTTACTCTGCGCCTCTTTACACCAGAGGGTCGCCTACTGGTCACGTCTTCTCCCCAGCTAGATCGACAGGTAGCTGATTGGAAGACTGTTCCTGGAATGAAGGAGGCGCTTCAAAATAAGCCAGCGCAAGGGGTAGCGAAAGGTATCCTGTCAAACGATGACCGATTATACACAGCACGACCTATATCCCGTAACGGTCGCCGACTGGGTATCCTACGAATGTCGATAACGCTAGAACAGTTCCAGCGTCAGTTTCGCATAGCCATTTTCACTGTTCTAGGAGCGCTCGTTCTGACGGTTGCACTCTGTGCATTCATTAGCGAACGCCTTGCCCGCAATATGGCGAACCCGATTAAGGCAATGCGTAATTTTGCGATTGACGTGGGTGGTGGTCATTTAGGAGACAAATTGAACATCCATCGAAGGGATGAACTTGGTCAATTAGCGACTGAATTGAATCGAATGAGTAAACGGTTAGCTTCTCTTGATCAAGAGCGACGTGCCTTCCTGGCTAATGTATCTCACGAGCTACGCACTCCAGTCAGCAACGTCTATGTTACTTTGGACGCACTTGCTAGTGGTGCTGATGAGGAACCAGAGTTACGCAGTCGCTTTATCCAGACAGCGCAAGATGAGACAATGCGTCTCTCCCGACTGATTAAGGATTTACTGGATTTAGGACGATTAGAAGCGGGTGTCACCACACTGGAACAACAGCCTATTCGAGTGCGAGATCTAGTTAATCGGGCTGTACGAGCGATCGAGTCCCGGATGCACTCCAAGAATATGACAATCGTCGCAGATGTTCCTGATCTTGAGATAGAGGGCGATCCAGAAAGGCTCTTACAAGCGTTTCTAAATATCCTGGACAATGCTCTCAAGCACTCGGTACAAGATTCTACAGTCTTTATCTCAGGACAGGTAGAAGGGAACCAAATTACTTTGAAAATCCAGGACCAAGGATTAGGAATTAGCGATCGCGATCTTCCTCATATTTTTGAACAGTTCTATACAGGAGACCGATCGCGCCAAGGCAGTGGAACAGGTTTAGGGCTTGCGATCGCCCGACGCATTGTAGAAGCGCATGGCGGAAAGATAACCGCTAGTAGCACTGGCAAAGGGGCAACGTTCACTATTAGTCTTCTACTTAATGCACCCTCTTGTTAACTTGTTCACCACGTCAGGATAAGAAAGTCGGTCATTAGTTACACTCCAAAAAAACTCCATGATCATATAAAGCGAAATTCGTAAAGTTATGTTTCAAGCCGCTTAAAAATATATTGAGAAATGACCCAAATCTGAATACGACGCTTATCCTTAAAATTTAAAGAAATGTGTCGAGGGAAATCATGGATAAATTTAGCAGATACCGCTTTAGCTGCACCCTAAGCTTTGGTGACATATATGGACAAATCATCGTTTGGTTAATCGTCATTTTCTTCAGCCTCGCTTCTGCACTAGCTCTTTGGAGTGCTGATCGCCAAATCTATGCCTTAGCAACTGTTGGGTTAATTTTGGTGCTGTCTCTGCCTTTTTTGGTCTTTGCCTTCGTAACCACACTACTAAACCATATTGAGCTTTCTCCGATGCAAGAAGGCGAGACGAGTGTGACAACTCAAGGAACTACGCCTATCCAGAAACCAGCCCAAGTAGCCAGTTAAAGAGTCATCTTTAACGTATCGCGGAAGTCCCCACCTTGAAGACAAGCGGGTCATATCGAGCATACGCCTTGTACCCGCAATGTCTAAGGCGGGGATAGGGAGCGGGAAGCTTCCGTCCCTCCAGCTTCCAATCCCTCTGGGGTGGGCAAGCGATCAATCCAATCTTCGATAAGTTGAGTAATGGTTTTTTCTTTCGCCTGAGCGTAAGCTTTCAACTTCGCTTGCCTTCTCTCTGATACTTTGACGTGTATATCTTTTTTAGCCATATCTTTGTACACAACTTGTACATTTAATGTATCATAAAGATGGTTGCTGACCCGCCCGACTGTATGGACATCAGACAGGTTTAATCCGAAGTAGCAGTAATAGGCTTACCGCAGAAACATCAGAGATCGGGGAAAGAACATGACCACTGGTACGCAGGTTATGCCCTGTGGTAAAAGATAATCCAAGCCATGTTGTACGGAAAGTTATACACCTGCGGAAGACGGGTGTCTGCCTGGGTTCTCGCAAGGGATAAAAGTCGTAAGACTAGAGATGCTGTGTAAGTCCAATTTGTAGCAATACGAGGAGGCGGTGGCAAATGATACAGGAAACAAGGGTTTTTGCTTTTTGAAGCTCAGGCTTCAGCGAAGCCAGCCTAAGTACTTCACGAAGTTCCCCACCTAAAAGCGAGGAATTTTTATTGATGTCACGATAAAGACAGTAGGAATTCTAGATATCCAACTAAAGAATGCTAGAACACGATGTCGTTATTGTTGGTGGCGGATTAGCCGGATGTCGCGCCGCCTTAGAGATTAAACGCACTGACCCGACGCTGGATGTAGCCCTCATTGCTAAAACTCATCCAATTCGTTCTCACTCTGTCGCTGCCCAAGGCGGGATGGCAGCAACGCTGAAAAATGTGGACGCTGACGATACTTGGGAAGCCCATGCTTTTGATACGGTTAAAGGTTCTGATTACCTGGCAGACCAAGATGCTGTTGAAATTCTCACCCGTGAAGCCCCAGATGTTGTAATTGACCTAGAACACATGGGAGTGTTGTTCTCCCGTTTGCCTGATGGTCGGATTGCTCAACGTGCCTTTGGAGGGCATTCTCATCGACGTACCTGCTACGCAGCAGATAAGACAGGTCACGCCATCTTGCACGAACTGGTGAATAACCTCCGGCGTAACGGTGTCCGTATCTACGAAGAGTGGTACGTGATGCAGTTGATTTTGGAAGATGCCCAGGCAAAAGGTGTTGTGATGTTCAACATCCTGGACACAAAGTTGGAAGTGTTACGGGCAAAAGCAGTAATGTTTGCGACTGGTGGCTATGGACGGGCATTTAATACAACATCGAATGACTATGCTTCGACGGGTGATGGTTTAGCAATGTCAGCCGTTGCAGGTGTACCACTAGAGGATATGGAGTTTGTGCAGTTTCACCCAACGGGTTTGTATCCGGTGGGCGTATTGATTTCCGAAGCGGTGCGAGGTGAGGGGGCGTATCTCATCAATTCAGAAGGCGATCGCTTTATGGCGACTTACGCGCCTAGTAAGATGGAACTTGCTCCTCGTGATATCACCTCAAGAGCGATTACCCGTGAAATCCGTGCGGGTCGTGGTATTCATCTGGATGGCAGTGCTGGTGGCCCGTTTGTCTATCTCGACTTGCGCCACATGGGACAAGAAAAGATTATGAGTCGCGTTCCCTTCTGCTGGGAGGAAGCGCATCGGCTACTCGGTATTGATGCTGTCCATCAGCCGATGCCAGTCCGACCAACTATCCATTATTCGATGGGAGGAATCCCTGTCAACACGGATGGACGAGTGCGTAGTGGTGCTGATGGGTTAGTTGAAGGCTTCTTTGCGGCTGGTGAAGCTTCTTGTGTCTCAGTGCATGGCGCAAACCGTCTAGGGAGTAATTCTCTGTTGGAATGTGTTGTTTATGGGAAAAGAACAGGTGCTGTGATCGCACAATATGTCCAAAACCGTAAACTGCCAGATATTAATGAGCAATCCTACCTTAATGCGGCTCACTCACAAATTACTGCCCTGTTTAATCAATCTGGAACCATCCGAATAGGACAATTGCGTCAAGCTTTCCAAGACTGCATGACTGACTACTGTGGTGTCTTCCGCAGTGATGAGTTAATGCGTGAGGGCTTAAACCAACTACAACAATTGCAACAGCAGTACCAGCAGATTTACTTAGATGACAAGGGCAACTGCTGGAACACAGAAATCACTGAAGCCTTGGAACTTCGTAATTTAATGCTTGTTGGAGAAATCATCCTCACGTCTGCCCTAAATCGGCAAGAAAGTCGTGGGGCGCATTGCCGCGAAGACTATCCTGAGCGAGACGACAGCAATTTCCTCAAGCACACTCTTGCTTACTACTCACCAGCAGGCATTGACCTGCAATATAAACCTGTGAGTATCACTTTGTTTGAACCGCAAGAGCGGAAGTATTAATTGGGAATAGGGGATTGGGGATTGGGAAGAACTCACATTCCGCTCTTCAAGAGATTCTATGAAGTGGGCTTAGGCTGGAACATTTGCTGTGTTATGCACGGCTACGCGCCTACTTGCCAACGCGAATACGAACATAAAAGTCCCATTCCCCATTCCCCATTCCTCATTCCCTAATTAGGGGCTACCACTAGGTAAGGGTTCTGGAAAATCTGGCGTAGTGTTGTTAGCTGGTGAGTTAGTAGGGGCTGGTGTTGTCCCTGTAGGCGGTGAACTCGTGGGGGCTGGTGTTGTCCCTGTAGGTGGTGAACTCGTGGGGGCTGGTGTATCGCCTGATAGCTGCTTAACTTGGTCTTTGTACTGAGGTGGTGCTAGGGAAACGGCGGTTGTGAATAGGGGTTTGGCTTCTGCGATTTTCCCTTGTTGTTTCAGAACTAATGCTTTAGCTAGGACAGGGCGAAAATCTTGTTGATTGGCTTTGATGGATTCATCATAGACAGCGATCGCTTGTGTGTAACGCTGCTCAGCCGCATAGATTTGACCTAACAATAGCTGTACTGAGATAACATCCACACTTCCTGGCTGAATCTCATTAACTTGTGTTGCAGTTTTGAGAGTGTCCTGCAATAGCCCAATTGCTGCTTCTGGACGATCTTGCTGGATTAACAGACTGACGAGTCCTTGAAGTGCGTTCAAGTTACCAGGCTTTGAAGCAAGGATTGTGCGGTAGGTTTGAGCGGCACCTTCGCGATCGCCTGTTTGTTGCTTGGCTTGAGCCAGCAAGACGGCATAATCAGTTTGGTCAGGATTCAGCTTAGCTAGCTGTTCCAAGGGAGCGATCGCGCCTTGGACATCCCCTTGCTGTAGTCGCACCTCCAAAAGCCCTTTTAATGCTGTAACATTTTGTGGCTCCCGTTGCACAACCAGTTCGTAACCTTTGGCTTGAGCTTCCAGTTCGGCTTTTTTGTCTGCTGAAATGCTCGGTGTAGCTGCTGGTGTAGTTCTCGCTGAGGGTTCACTCCCCTCAAAGATACTACCCAGTAAAGGAACCATCGAAAAACCGACAAATGCCAGCACAGCTAGCACCAGCACCACATTTATCAAGGGATTGCGCTTTTGAGACACAAAAATTCTCTGAACTCTATATGACATTATCAACCGACACGAGAGATTTTCCAGTTGTCTAAACTGGAAGCGTGCCAGAATATTGGCAGAAATGAGCCTAGCTATAATCGAGTGCGGGCATCTCCGATTAAAGATTCCATAAACTTTGCGGATATACCAGTCATCTCACTGCATTCTGTACAATGAGCAGACTGATAGCAAGCTCTCTCACCTTCCGGCTTTTTGTGAGCTTTTTTTTAAGAGCATTGTTTCTTAGAGTTGCCCCAAATAGCTGGATTGTTTTAAAAACCATGCTGATGATATCAGCGAAACTCCCACAAGGGAATGTGTCTCCGCCGCTAGGAGGTTAGAGGTTATATGAGTCATCTCGTGAATCGGTCTTCCGACTCACCTAAGTCGTCTGGTGATCATCCACCAGAAACGAACAGTGTGCAAAACCAGCACCAATCAACGCCAGCCGACGATTCGCCAAACACGCCCACTGAATCAGCCCAAACGGCTGATTCAACTGAGACAACGTTACCAGACGTTCAGCGACAGCAACCGATTCCTCCGCCGAGTGAAGCGATGCAGTACCGAGCGATTGGTCTAATACGAGGGCAATATATGCCATCGGCAGACCAATTGACGCGGGGCACGCTCTTGGCGGCGGATGGAACATTGATTGATGCAGTGTTACTGGGTCGAGTGATGAGCTTGGTGAAGAATCACCTGAGCTTAGACCAACCCCACCTTTGGGTTGTTTATCCCCGTTCAAGGCAAGAAGACGGTAACTTACATGTCCAAATTGTCGGGGTTTGGGAACCCGAAAAACTGAATCAGCCAGCATCAACTGCACCCTCCTCGACGGAGGAAGTGTCGGAGAGTTCTGAGACACAGAAGGTTACGGACGAGCCAGAATCTGACTCCTCATCAGTTCTTAATGATGGCTACTTTTCTATTCGCGGTGAGGTAATTTACCAGTCGCGGGAACAAGAACAAGTAATCGTCAAGATTAAGCAGTCTCCTCGTAAAGAGTCAGAGAAAATTAAGTTTTTTAAATTGAAGCTTAAGGGTTCTCTAGGAGACCGAGCTGTTGGTCACTTCTGGGATTTGCATATCCAGCTACAGGCTAATACTCTGCTGATTCAGGAGGCAAACGACATTGGTTTAATGCCTGTGAAGAAGCGAACCGGAAGGAAACCCCCTTACGGAAGGCGACCTGAAGGAAGAAAGAGTACCTCTAATCAACGCCCTGTTCGCAAAGGAGAGCGTCCAGCGGCAACAACACCACCCAAGCGCCGAGAATCGGTTCCCAAACCAATCAAGCGCAGTGAACAGCGAGGTGGCGGAGGCACTTCCGGGAGTCCCTCTTGATTTAAGCTATCAGCTTTCAGCTATCAGCCCTCAACAGCGAGGCTGAGGCTAATACAAGCCCAATAATATTCCGTAACGCTCCTGCCAGTGGAAGGAGTGAAGAATGATGGCGGGGTTTAGTTGGCTACCCAATCACTTTTTGGTGACTTGGCTTCTAGCTGATAGCTAACTGCTGATAGCTGACCACTTCTACTCCAGAGCAATTTGAGAACCCCAACGATCTTGAGGTAAGAAGGAGCGATCCATCGGGATTGCCGCAACGGGTTCCGTAAGAGTAAACTCGCCGCTTTCAATCCATTGCTTTAATTCCAAAGCAACTTGTCGCGAGAGGAAGATGCTGGCAAGAGGAGCAACCCGTACTGCTTTGCCATCAATGACGATGCGACCTGTTTTAAGTTGGGCATAGCTTACTAACCCGAAGGTAGGACGGACACGTCGAGGAATGGAAAAGTCCACTACGGGAGCAACGATATCCTTATCTTGAACAGCACAGGCATTGACAACCTCTTCTGTTAAAACAGGCAGGGGTACGCCAACGCCAAGCATTAGGGATGGACCATAGTTTTTGAAATAGCATCCGCGCACCCACTTAGGGTTCATCTGCTTAGCATCACCAATCAAAGCGAGAGTTGCCGCAGGCCCAATTGGTGTGCGATTCGGAAGACGTTTTTGTAAAGGGAAGTGCTGAGTGCCTTCCCAAGCAATGTAGCCGATGCCACCACCCAGGAAAATCTGAGTTCCAATCCCAATAAGTTTTAGATCTGGGTCATTAAGCAGGGGAGAAATGGCACCAGGGTTGGAATAGACGGCATTTGAAAGTCGGGGTTGAAGGGGACCAAGGTAGGTGTATAAAGGGCGATCGCCTCCATTTACACCCACAATAAAGTTTTGGTATAGATTCCGGGGATTAAATAAATAAAACTGATTAATTGTTTCGCGTGTAATGGTTGTCTCAAAAGATGCTCTAGGGTAGCAGTCTGTGACCTGCCCAATTGCTCGTAACTGTATCGGTTTACCCGCAATCAGGTCTTCAATGACATGACCGCCGCCGCGTTCTCTCGACTCTTCAACGTCTGGAAGTTCGCTCGTACCTGTATAGTCTACGACTTGAGTTGCCCCTAAATATAAATCTACTGCCCCAAAGCCAGCATAAGCCGGGACACCATCTATCCAGCACTTACGAATCTTCACAGGTGGGTCTGTATGACCCAAGTTGATAATCGCTCCCGACGACTCCATTGGTTCAAATGTGCCAGTGGTAATTACATCCACTTCTTTTGCCGCCTGAGTAACACCAACCTCTGCTACCCGTGCTTTCAGTTCTTCTACCGTCCAAACCACAGCACGCTGGCGACGAATTTTGTCATTAATTTCAGCAAGGGTTCGCATGATATGAGTTATCGGCGTATGTGCAACAGGGGAACAGGATTCGGAAACTAAGCTCTCGGAGCCTTTTTTTTGATAACTCAATGCACATCAGCCTAGTTATGACTCGTCCTAAGTTTGGTTATCCGAATGCTGTGCCCTTACAAGAGTGAATTGATGAAATCGGTTAGTTTACTCAAAAGTCCGGTGAAATTGGAGGTGTTCTCGCTGGATAGTCCAGTCTGATTGCTCTGGTGTCACATCAAACGTGATTTCGTAGGTAGCGTCTGGATTGTTCGCCTTGAGGATTTGCAGATGGGCTTCAGCGTCATTGCGGCGGCGAAAGCGAATGATGAGCTGTGAGTGCATATTAGGGAAGCTGCGAATTATACACCATGGCAGCAGTTTATTTTTGTAATTCATGAGACTTTCCTTGTTAGTAGATGCAATCTGCTTATGCAGCAGGATTTATGCTACCGCGCTTCTTGGTGCGTAGTTGATTTTTTAAGAAAAGCGATCGCAATGAAAAGAAAAGGCAGGGAAAGCCAGGGAAGCCGAAAACGCAAGGGGAGAGTTTTTAGGGGTGGGTTATTTGTCTAGGGACGATGATAAAGATTAAGTAAAGTTTCCTAATTCCTAATCACATTCAACCAACACTGTTAATTTCCACTAACTTACTTCTCAGTAGATTTGCTGACTTATCCCCTATTTCCTCTCTAAATCATTAGCACTTGGCTTATCGTGAATGGCTACATTCTCTTGTGCTGCCTGATCAGACCCATGTGCCTCAGGTGAATCATTAACAATGACTAATTCAGTCTGTTTTTTTTGGTGACCCTGCCATTGATCAAGAATATCTTTAATGACTACTTCCTTAAGCCAAACCTGAGCAACAACAGTTAAAGGCAGAGCTAGGAGTAAGCCTAAGAAACCGAAAAAAGTCGCAAAAAATACTTGAGCCAGTAACGTTACAGCAGGTAATAGTGACACCTGTTGTGCCATTACATAAGGCGTGAGCAAGTTCGACTCAACTTGTTGAATCAACACGTAGAGAATCAACACCGCGAGCGCTTTCCAAGGTGTCTCAAGTAAAGCGATCGCAATCGGCGGTATAACACTTAACGCCGGTCCAATATTAGGAATAAAAGTCAAAATACCTGCTAATGCGGCTTGTGCTAGGGCTAACGGTACTCTCAGTATTAGCAAGCCAACAAAACTCAGCGAGGCAATAACAAACATATTGAAGAGAATACCAATCAGCCACCCCCGCAAGGCTACCTCACATTGATCTAAGATATTTTCGACTCTATGCCGATAAAAAGAGGGAAAAAGCCGTATAAAACTTTTACGATAAGGGGTAGGGTCAGCTAATAGCATCAACGTCAAAATTAGCACCAGCAAAAACTGACCAAGGAAGCCCAAAGAACTAGAGAAAAATGTGAAGCCACCACCCAACAATCGATTAGCCAAAGGCTGTAACTGTTGAATCAGTTGGTCAACATTCGGAATATACTCCATCAACTGAGGAGAAATCCGACTTTGGAGTATCTCAAACCAACTGCTGAATCGTTGTATCCCTTTGGGAACTAACTCACTTAGCTCTTGAAACTGAGAAGCAAAGGGCGGCACAATTACCAAGAAAAAGCCGACAAAGACTGCAATCAAGAGAAAAATCGCAAGCAGGACAGCAAAAGCCCGCTTCATCCCCGACTGATGGAATCGTTTCACCAAAATATTTAATGCATTGGCAAGCACGACGGCGGCAAATATAAGTAACACTACCTGCCGAATTTCCCACAAGATGTACACGGAGACGATAAAGGCAAGTAAGCCAATCCATCTGCCTAGACTCACAAACAACCTCCCACCTGCTGTGGCTTGACAAAGCCGTAATTCTAGTTCGATGCAGCTAGATTAGCTGATCTTGAATGCAATGCTAAAAATTTTTGATACTCCCGGTATCTAACCTAAATTAGCAACCTGTGAAGAAACGTTCATCAGTCCCAGGTTATGAAGCATTGAGTGGAGTGGAGAGGAAGAGTAATAAATACGCTAGCTCAAAGACAGACTAGTCTTCCCTCAATACTGTTCGGTTAGCCTATCCCCAACCCCTCTTCTCTTAGGAGAGGAGAGCAGGATTCCCCCCTTCCCTGCTACGGCAGGGGGGTTAGGGGGTTAGGTCGGCTTTATCCGAACAGCATTGAGTCTTCCCCTTCCTTGCCTTTCTAAGCACTGTGTCAGTCTAAATTTGTTGAGAATGTTAGCTGGCGTGCTGTGCCATCATCGACGAAGCGTTGTTCCCCAACACCGACGAGTTCCACAACCGTTTCACGCGCAGTCGGTGTCCACTCACCTTCACGCGCTCCAATTTCGACAATTGTCTGTTCCCCTTCTGAATGAATGCGGTAGGTTGTTGTGCAGCAAGCACCTGTTTTGTACTCAAAGGTGTGACCGTCATCTTCATAAAGCGTCCACTCGCCAGTACCTCTCCACACCCGAATTGTTAATGGGTCTAAGGGACGCTCATCTACATATTGCATCACGGGTGCCATCGGAATAATTGAGCCAGCCCGAACATACAAGGGCATCTGCTCAAGCGGTGCGTGGGCAAGGATTTGAGTTGGGCCTTCAAAAGCTTCATTACTCCACCAGTCGTACCAACGTCCTTCGGGTAAATACACTGCACGGTATTCAACGCCGGGACGGTAGATAGGTGCTGCCATGAGTGAAGACCCTAACATCACCTGGTCAGAGAGAGTGTAGGTTTGTGGGTCATTGGGGAAGTGATAGAGGAGAGGGCGTAGAACTGGTGCCCCAGTTGTTGCGGCTTCCCAGAAGAGAGTGTAGAGGTAGGGAAGCAAGCGATAACGGAGTTCGATGTACTCGCGGCAAATTTTCTCAGCCTTGTCGCCAAATACCCAAGGCTCATGCTGTGCGGTACTCAGTGCCGAGTGTCCCCGCATCAAGGGGTAAAGTATTCCTACTTGCATCCAACGGGCAAATAATTCGGCTGTCGCATTCCCGGCAAACCCACCAATATCAGCACCAACAAAGGCAACACCCGATAAACCCAGGTTACAGAGCATTGGTATCGACATCTCCAGGTGTTCCCACAGCGCTTGATTGTCCCCAGTCCATACGGCTGACCAACGTTGGACACCAGCATAGCCGGAGCGCGTCAGCACAAAAGAACGCTCTCTAGGGCGTAACTGCTCAAGCCCTTGATATGATGCTTGTGCCATCGTCAATCCATACAAGTTGTGAGTTTCAGCATGGGTTGCACCTTCTTCAACAGGTCCCTGTGGAGAGTCGGGAGGGAACCAAATCTTATTACCAGGGTCGCCAAAGGGACGATCATCAAGCGCAGGCTCGTTCATGTCGTTCCAGATTCCTGCTACACCGATACTGGTGAGGCTTTTTTGCAAACTTCCCCACCAATCCCGTACCTCAGGACGCAGGAAATCGGGAAAGACAGCTTTATCTGGCCAGACATAGCCGTGAAATAGCTGACCGTTAGTTTTGCGTACAAAATAGTCTTTTTCTAACCCTTCATCAAAAACCCGATAATCAGCTTCTGGCTCATACTTAACGCCTGGATCAATAATTGTCACTGTCTTGAACCCGCTCTGCATTAAGTCATGTAGTAATTGGGGAGCATCAGCGAAACGCTTAGAATTCCAGGTAAAGACACGGTAGCCATCCATGTAATCAATATCGAGATGGATGACATCACAGGGAATTCTGCGTTCGCGAAATTCACGGGCAAGTTCGCGAACGATATCCTGCGACTCGTAGCTCCAACGACATTGGTGATAACCTAGTGCCCACCGAGGTGGCAACGGCATTCGACCTGTGAGTTGAGTGTAGGTGTTGAGAATCTTTGCAGGTTCAGAACCATAAATAATGTAGTAATCCAATTCACTTGCCTGTGTTTCCATTCGCCAAACACCAGGCTGCTGGGCACCTATATCGAACTGGCTCCAAAAGGTAGTGTTGAAGAACAACCCGTACCCAACTCCTGGGCGCAACGCCATGAAGAAGGGAATCGCTTGATACATGTTGTCTGTAAGTACGTCGTAATCGAGTGCATCAAACGTCCAGTTGGTTTGAACTTTAGACAACTTATCGAGTAAACCCGTGCGTTCCCCAAAGCCATAGAAGTGTTCATCCGCTTCAATGCGTTTCCAAGCCGCAACCGCACCAGCCCGCCAACTCATTACTGGGTCAGCATCTTGGGCAAAGGGCTGTCCGGCTGAGTCAAAGCACTGGATACGGCAAGGGTCACGCTGGACAACAATCCGTAGTTGCTCCGTTTCAATTTCTATAGCCTCTGCGGTTTCTTGCACCTCAAACGGTACAGGCGACCATTGTTCATCCGCCCGTGTTACTGCCCAAGATCGACGGGGTAGAAATGTGCCAGTAGGTGACATTCGTACCCTAACTAAGTTCGGGGCAAGCACACTAATCGTTATGCCGGGTTCACCACAGTTAAAGCGCACCTGGCGATCGTCTTGTTGTATTGCCTGTATCGCTCCGATGGTTGACCAAGATGGTTTGGTTGTGTGCAGTTGTCCGAAGTATTGCGGCATAGTCCCTGATTGAACGACAAGTTTATAGAAGTCGAGCGATGGACGCTACCGCATCTGGCTGCCCGATTTCCTACTGAATACTTTGGCTTTACGCCT
Organism: Microcoleus sp. FACHB-SPT15; assembly: GCF_014849525.1. Taxonomy (NCBI): domain Bacteria; kingdom Bacillati; phylum Cyanobacteriota; class Cyanophyceae; order Oscillatoriales; family Microcoleaceae; genus Microcoleus; species Microcoleus sp. FACHB-SPT15. Next base: position 102,480 of record NZ_JACJNU010000062.1, read on the forward strand.
TCCCAAATCGAGGGTTACATGGCAACTGACAACAAGCTACTACCTCTAGGTACAGATAGGCTGACTCAGATCTTGCACCAATCAGGATAAACCCGTAATAGGCGAATGATTGATGCAAAAAATCACACTGAAACAAAAATTGCTCTCAGTAGTCAAGAGTAGTTAACTTAACCTTGTTAATCGTGAAATTACTTAGTTAAGGCATCGGGCAAGCGCTGAATAGAGGAATTCTCCTGGATTTGCATTGACAGCCAAAAATATGAGAGAAAAGGGCGTGAAAAGCATATTAAAAAGCAAGAAAAATGGAACCAATTCTTGCCCACGCCCAGCAATTAGTTTACACCTTACTGTCATTGATGCCTTCCCAGTACCAACGAGACAATCTCCAAGCACTGTTGGGATTGTTCCTAGAGGCTCAAGGTCATCCTTTACCCCAACACAGTAAAACTCGCGTCAGCCAGTGCTTTAAGTCGGTTTCTCAATATTTATTCCTGGTCAACTCGAAAGCTAATTCGTCTCACTCGCGACTATGTACTTCAGCAAATTTTGTCGGATTGCCCTAAAGGACGACGGCCGATGTTACAAGTCATCATTGACCTGACAACCCTAGAAAAGTGTGGGAAATTCAAACCCTTTGAGCATCTCATCTGTGTCTACAACGGTAAACGTGGGCTACATTTGGTCGTGCTGTATTTGGTAGTCGGGTGCTGGAGAGTGCCTTGGAGTTTTCGGGTTTGGAGAGGTAAAGATACGCCCTCACCTGCCCACTTAGGGTTAAAACTAGTTAAACGCTTGCCTCAAGCGCTGACCAAGCGCTATCAGGTGATGATTTTGGTCGATACTGCCTTTGGCTCCGTTGATTTTTTACACGGTATACGTAAGCTCAAGTATCATGCGATTGCTGGAGTCCGGTGTGACCGCCAGTTGATTGATGGACGCAGTGTTTGTGATTTATGTAAGCGCGGTCAGCAAGTCCGGCTGGTGGGCTTAAAGTTTCCCGTCTGTGTGTCTTGGTATTATCTCAAACGCGATAACGGCAAGAAAGAAAAGCGATTTGTCTTATCTACAAAACAACTCAAAGCTACCACCATTACTTGGTGGGGGCGACGGCGATGGCAAATAGAAGGTTGGTTTAAAACGGCAAAGCATCGTTTTGGCTTACACCGTTTTGGTCAGGGAACTTTGCTGGGGGTTTATCGTTGGTTGATACTCTCGCTTATTGCCTACATTTTGGCGCATTGGGCTTATTTATCCAGTGGCACTCCAGATTCACCTGACTGGAGACAAGCCGCACAACTTGCACTTCAAGCTATCTTGCCCCAATTGCTGCTGTTCCTTTTTTTACTCGAGCTTGAACGAATACGTCCTCTTGCACTTAGTCACGGATTATACATTCAACTTTCCAGGTGCAAGATCTGAGCTGACCGAATCCTGAAAAGTGGATAATCGGTTGAAGTTGGGTCATCACTACTGGTCAATCTAAAAAATTTGTCTCAACCTATTTACAAAATTTAATAAAAAGCTTAATGTAATTACAGACAGACAAAAAACGTCTGCCTAACCAAAAAACAAATCAAGCAATAATAAACCAAATGACAACCACATTACAGCGCGAACGCAGCGCCTCCGTGTGGGAACGGTTCTGCAACTGGGTAACCAGCACCGACAACCGCCTGTATGTAGGCTGGTTCGGCGTGTTAATGATCCCAACACTGCTAGCCGCTACCACCTGCTTCATCATCGCCTTCATCGCTGCCCCTCCAGTAGACATCGATGGTATCCGCGAACCTGTTGCTGGTTCCTTACTCTACGGAAACAACATCATCTCTGGTGCCGTTGTTCCTTCCTCTAACGCGATTGGCTTACACTTCTACCCAATCTGGGAAGCCGCTAGCTTAGATGAGTGGCTCTACAACGGTGGTCCATACCAGCTCGTAATCTTCCACTTCCTCATCGGCGTATTCTGCTACATGGGACGTGAGTGGGAACTGTCCTACCGCTTAGGAATGCGTCCTTGGATTGCCGTAGCTTACAGCGCTCCTGTAGCAGCAGCAACCGCCGTATTCCTCATCTACCCAATCGGACAAGGTTCCTTCTCTGATGGAATGCCCTTGGGAATCTCTGGAACATTCAACTTCATGTTCGTGTTCCAGGCTGAGCACAACATCCTGATGCACCCATTCCACCAACTCGGTGTAGCTGGTGTGTTCGGTGGTTCCTTATTCAGTGCGATGCACGGTTCACTCGTAACCTCTTCACTGGTACGTGAGACAACCGAAACCGAGAGCCAGAACTACGGTTACAAGTTCGGACAAGAAGAAGAGACCTACAACATCGTTGCAGCTCACGGCTACTTCGGTCGTCTCATCTTCCAATACGCTTCATTCAACAACAGCCGCAGCTTGCACTTCTTCTTAGCAGCTTGGCCTGTCATCGGCATCTGGTTCACCGCTCTGGGTATCAGCACGATGGCGTTCAACCTGAACGGTTTTAACTTCAACCAGTCGGTCATCGATTCACAAGGTCGTGTGATTGGCACCTGGGCAGACGTACTCAACCGCGCCAACCTGGGTATGGAAGTAATGCACGAGCGCAATGCTCACAACTTCCCCTTAGACTTGGCTGCTGGTGAAGCGACTCCTGTTGCTCTAACCGCTCCAGTTATCAATGGCTAATTCTTAAGAATCTCGCTCAATAAGAAGCGCCTCCCTAAGGAGGCGCTTTTTGTTGCAACCAAATTAGGGCTGACAATCTGGTTTCAAATCTGAGTCAAACAAAATCGCAAACTTCGCGTTAGGGATTAAGCAACGAAGAATCTGCAAGTGACCATCAGCATCAGATTGTGTACGGCAACGAGCAACGACTTTTCGCTGCATATTAGGAAGCAGACGAACGACTAACCACCGATTTAGACAATCTCTGTAAGGCATAATTAACGTATCTCCATTGAGTTTGGAGCCAGAGCCAGCGCAGATCTTTTGGTTGGGATGGGCGCTGGCTTCTGACATATGGTTTAATAAAACCATATTGATTATTATTCAACCATAATGAGCCAGAAAGAGTCAAGTAAAAACAAAGAAGTTGTCCGGCGGCTGAATGTGCCTTTGGCAGAAGATGAGAGTGAGAAGTTGAAAAAGCTTGCCGAAGCAGAGGATCGCTCTGAGGGGAAAACAGCCCAGAGGTTAATTCGAGAGGGATTGGAGAGGGCAGAAGCGGAAGGAAAAATTTAATTGAAGCTTGCGACAAAGAATCTCTTGAGGACAGAGGCAGTAGCGATCGCAAAACCTTCTCTCTTCAATTCTGCTGCTTCAAAAGCAAGTCTATTGTTTCGGGTTAGGCGATCGCACAAGCAATGCTCTATTTTTGGGTGCCAATGCCGTCACAGAGAGTGCGATCGCTCTTGCTCACCTTCAGATTAGTTTTCAGATTGCAATAGGCAATGCATTTTCCGCATGGCTGCGGTACTTATGAGGATTTACAACAAAAAGTATCTAAAAATACAGATAAATAATTTTATTTATGAATCAAGAGCTACTTTGATTGCATATTTGCTTTTGAAGGATAGAATGATCCCCAGTGCTTACAACTAAAGTCGAACGAAAAACTGCGTGCAATCAAATCTCATTGAGTTAAACATTCCTTCGCAAAAGGAATCAGTGAATCATGGACGCTCAGAGCTTCCCTTCACTCTACAAGAACTAAAATCAGCTATTCCGGCTTATTGCTTCGAGCCATCACCCTGGAAATCACTGTCTTACTTTTTCCTCGATATCTCGATTATTGGCTCTCTCTATGGGGTAGCCTTTTTTTTTGATTCTTGGTGGTTCTTGCCCGTGTTCTGGCTAATGCAGGGAACAATGTTTTGGGCACTATTTGTCGTTGGACACGACTGCGGACATGGTTCTTTTTCCAAGAAGAAATGGCTAAATAATCTGATTGGACATTTGGCTCACACACCCATTCTTGTTCCCTACCACGGTTGGCGCATCAGCCACAGAACCCATCATCAAAACACAGGGAACATCGACACCGATGAAAGCTGGTACCCCGTCACTGAAACTAAGTATCGCAGTATGCGTTGGTGGGAAAAGCTCTTACGCTTCGAGGTATTACTGTTTGTCTATCCCTTGTATCTGTTTAAGCGTTCTCCGGCAAGGGAAACAGGCTCTCACTTTAACCCCAGTAGTCCGCTGTTTCGCCCTTCTGAAAAGTGGGATGTAATAACCAGCACTATCCTATGGTCTTTAATGATCGGCTTTTTGGGCTTGCTGACTTATCAGTACGGCTGGCTATTTCTGTTGAAGTACTACCTCGGACCTTATGTCGTCTTTGTGGTTTGGCTTGACTTGGTAACCTTTTTGCACCACACAGAATCAGACATCCCCTGGTATCGTGGCAAAGATTGGTACTTCCTCAAAGGAGCGCTATCTACCGTTGACCGCAGTTATGGCTTCATCAATGAGATTCACCATAACATCGGTACTCATGTCGCTCACCACATTTTCCTCAATATGCCTCATTACCATCTAAAAACAGCGACAGAGGCAATCAAACCAATTTTGGGAGACTACTACCGTAAGTCTGACGATTCTATCTTCAAGGCTTTCCTTCGTTCTTGGCGCAGTTGCCATTTTGTCCGAGACAAAGGCACTGTAGTTTACTACGAATCGAAGAGTGAACTGAAAAAAGCTGATGCAGCTTGTGAGTAAGCTTTGAACTAAAAGTGTGAAAGGGTGGACGCAATCCCTTGATTCATATCGGGAGAGTAAGTCCACCCCTTCACAAAATAGTCGTAGTTGCAGCCGTCAACACTAAGTGAATTTCTTAGTTGTTATAGAGCTTTTCGCAAGTTTTGAGTGACTAACCGACTAAAGTCAAATCTTTCTCAGCCGTAGAGTCAACTGTATCTTGCTCTGAAATTGGGGCAACAAGTGCATCTGACGGAACTGAAATTGGGAAAGCGATCGCGTTTAAGAATTCTTCTTGAGGAATCTCAGCAAGCGCCGTATCCGCTTCTTGACCAGCACGACGTACTTTGTAAACGATACCAGCACCCAATAAGCCCGCTACTGCCGCCATGCCAATACCGAGAATTCCCAGATTATTGTCATTGGCATCCACTTGATTTGTGTCCAACTGTGTAGTAGGGGAAGTTAGAGAGTCTTCATTCCTCGGAGTTATACCCTTATCTTTGCCAAACATGCAGGGGCCAGCGCTAGCCGAATTGACTGAAGCAAACAGGCAGGCTGTGGAGAGGATGGCAGCGACAGCAAAAGATTTTTTCATAAAGGTTGCACGATCAGAGTGTAAAGTTCTTGAGATTATGGAACGGACAAAAACTACTTACTGCATAAACTGTTACAAAAAATAAACCAGATTTTTCCGATAGAAGCAAGTGCTGTGCATTTTTCACTCTACAGGAGAGACAAAGTCTGCGATTACAGGAAAGTGATCGGAAGGCAAAACTCCTTCCCATTGTCCTGTGTCTAACTCTACATTCCGAAGCCTGATACGTCCGTCATAGTAAATCGTATCAAGGGCAACAAAGCCTTTTCCTGTAAAGTCGTGGAAACTCTGCTGATGTTCTAATTCAACACCAGCAAAGGCATCGAGGAGGGTTATATGATTGAGCAAAGGACGCTCCAGTGCTTTTCGGGCTGTTGTTCCAGGCTCGGCGTTAAAGTCACCCGTGAGAAATAGATAAGACTCAGGTAGATTGAGGTGACTTAAGCGATTGGCTTGCAGCAGGGAACAAGCGCGATCGCTTATCAACTTTGCACTCAATTCTTGGGCTTTCGCGCTTTCATAGTCGAGATGAGTGTTAAAAACTGTAATAGTTTGCTGCTCATCCACAACGGCAAATACAGCCCAAGTCGCCATACGTGGCAAAGAATTACCCCAGTGGAGACTCATGCTACCAGGGATTTCTGGAGTTTCGCTTAAGAAAAAGTCACCACTAGCAAGACACCGCAGTCGCTGAGTATTGTAGAAGATAGCACAATGCTCACCTGCTCCTGTGCCAAGGCGATCGCTTCCTACACTCTGGTAATCCGGTAGCAATCGATGCAAGTCTAGCAGTTGATGCGCCTGACCTTCCTGAGTGCCAACAACATCCGGTGCATGGTGAGTAATGAGCCTCGCCACTGCCTTTTTCCGGACTGTCCAAGCGTTGTCACCAGGGTCAGGCTTGTCATAGCGCAAATTGAAGCTCATGACTTTGATGTCCATTTGTATTCCTTATCCCTATTTGTGGACATAGTTGTATCCTGAACTGACCTCACCCTTGGCAACAGCTTCGTTCTCATCCCAAATAGTATCAGCCGCCAATTTTTAGCGCCATCATCACAAAGCGTAGAACAAAAATGCCAGCCATAATCCACACTGCTGGCGATGTCTCATGCACTTTGCCTTGAAAGGTCTTGATTAGAGGGTAGGTAATGAAACCAGCCGCTAAACCCTCAGCGATCGAGAAGGTCAACGGCATCATCAGGATAGTCAAAAACGAAGGAATCGACTCCGCCGGGTCATCCCAGTGAATTCCTCTGACATTACCCGCCATTAATACACCAACAATCACCAATGTCGGTGCCGTTGCGAAGGCGGGAATAGCGGACAGTAAGGGAATGAAAAATATCGACAGGGTAAATAAGCCAGCAACAACTACTGCCGTAAAGCCAGTACGTCCTCCTTCAGAAACACCAGAAGCCGACTCAATAAACGTTGTAACCGTCGAAGTCCCCAAAACGGCTCCCGCAGTCGTCCCAATAGCATCTGCCATCAACGCTTGACTCGCACGAGGCAGTTGACCATTTTCATCAATATATCCCGCCTGGGTACCGACACCTGCCAGGGTGCCAATCGTGTCAAACAAATCAACAAATAGAAAGACGAACATCACGGCGATGAAATCTAACAAGTTGGTCTGACCCAGTTGTCCTAACCCAAAAATGGCTTGACCTAGCAAATCTCCTGGCCATTGTGGTAAGCCAAAAATGCCCTTGGGCCAGTCAGCGATGCCAAGAATCCATCCCAGTAATGCCGTAGCGAGAATGCCCCAAAGCAATGCCCCTTTAATGCGTCTCGCCACAAAGGCTGATGTAATCAAAATACCTGCGATCGCCATTAAGGTTGTTGGCTGACCTAAATCACCCAAGCTTGTCTTTGTTGCCTCGTCAGCGACAATAATGCCAGCACCACCCGTGGCTGGGTCGCCAGCTAAGGCGATATAGGCAATGAAAAAGCCAATTCCTGCGGCTGTCGCTTGTTTGAGGCATTCTGGAATGGCTGTAACAAGAAGGCTGCGAATGTTAAACAAGGTCAGGGCAATAAAAATTAGCCCTTCGAGTAAGATAGCCGTGAGGGCAGTACGCCACTCGATACCCAGTCCTAAAACGACTGAATAGGTAAAAAAGGCATTCAACCCCAAACCAGGGGCTAGGGCAAACGGGTAATTTGCCAATAAGCCCATTGTTAGGGTAGCAATCGCACTTGCGATCGCTGTGGCAATTACCAATTCATTGAACAAATCGCCTGACTGTTGGAGAAAAATCGCATCGGACAAAATCCCTGGATTGACCACCAAAATATATGCCATTGTCATAAAAGTGGTGACACCCGCCAACACTTCCGTGCGGATATTCGTCCGGTATTCCTGAAATTTGAAATACCGTGCGATTGTCCCCTGCCATCCCGTCGGTTCTGGTTGAGGTGACGGATCAGGACTTGAACCAATCTCACGGTGCCTCAATTCATTCGCTTCACTATTACTCATGTCTGTAGCCCGACATACACTGCCCCTAGACTAGAGTCTAATTAGGTAACGTTTTGGAATGATGCGACACATTTCCCAAAAAGCTTTTGAGCTATGGAGCGTAGTTTTATGACTTTGTCTAAAAAACTATCTAACTGGACTGTCCCCTGGTTCAGCATCGGCATGAGTGCGATCTTTGTCACTTCAGTTGCCCTACGCTTTTGGGGGCTGGGTCGATTTAATGCCTTAGTATTTGACGAAGTTTATTACGCGAAATTTTCTAATAACTATCTAACCGGGACAAAGTTTTTCAACGCTCATCCTCCCTTGAGCCAATACTTTATCGCGATCGGGATTTGGATTGGCTCTCACCTTCCTATTGGACAGGATACAGTTAACGGCTTGACAGGTTCAATTCGTTCCACCTGGAGTTACCGTTGGTTCAATGCCCTAACTGGCTCCTTTATTCCCCTCGTTGTTGCGGCTATTGCCTATCAGCTTAATCACCGTCGTAGTTATGCCCTTATAGCTGCTCTCTTTGCTGCCGCTGATGGTTTATTCCTAGTCGAGTCCCGCTATGCCCTAAATAATGTCTATCTAGTCATCCTGGGATTACTCGGTCAGTTATACTTTCTAATTGCCCTGAACCAGCCAAAGCAGAAACGTTGGAGAACACTTGCCTTATCAGGTATATTTTTTGGGGCATCTGCTTGTATCAAATGGAACGGTTTGTGGTTTCTGCTGGGGGTTTATCTCGTTTGGATAGCAGCGTGGCTAATGAGGCGGGTTTGCTCGATCTTCGGCACTAAAGATTCAGAGGTGAGAACAACAAAATCCCAAACGCCGCTACAAAATCTGACTCAGTTGAACGTTTTTCATATTGCTTGGAATTTCGCAATCATCCCAGTTCTAACCTACAGTTTCCTCTGGATTCCTCACTTACAGATGAATCCAACACCGGGCTTCTGGCAAGCCCAGTATGACATCCTTACATTCCACGAAAAAATTGGCAGTGGACCTGAGGTACATCCTTATTGTTCTAAATGGTATAGCTGGCTCTTGATGTGGCGCCCAGTGGCATATTTCTATCAAACGGCTCGTAGCACGGCTGAGCAAGTGCCAGCTTACCCACCCTTACCAAAAGGTGCAGGTCAAGTAATCTATGATGTCCATGCAATGGGCAATCCTTTCCTGTGGTGGCTATCGACGGCGGCAATTTTCTTGCTGCTGTTGATGTTAGCGTTGCGCTTTCTAGAAGGAGTTGGCTGGAAATCTTCGCCAACTCCTTATACTTGGATGGCGCTCTATCTAGTGCTTACCTGGCTGGCAAACTTGCTGCCTTGGGTGAGGGTAACTCGCTGTACATTTCTTTACCACTACATGGGAGCATCAGTCTTTTCGGGGTTAGCACTGGCTTGGCTGGTTGATCTTTGGCTACACAGTGACAAGACTGACTATAAAAGCGCTGGTGCTACTGTAATTTTTTTAGTCTTGCTAGCGTTTATGTTTTGGTTACCTATCTACTTAGGTCTTCCTTTATCTGTTCAAGATTATCAATTCCGAATGTGGTTCCGTTCCTGGATCTAGGCTTCTTGAGCTAGTACTCAACCCCAGTAACAATTAGGGCGTTTGAGTCGGTACGGGTGTAGAGCGAGGGGAGACAGAAGGACTTGGATCAACACAGGTACTAGTTTGAGCAGAGGTTGGTGTGAAACTTTGATTGATATTCTGTAAAATATCTGACTCTCGAATCCAGCCGCCATCTCCTCGTTCTACTGGACGATAAACCACGGAAGTTGGCCTAGGGTTAGAGGCAGTTGGGGATTGTCTGACTGAAGTTTGAGGACTTGTCGGAGGGGTTTTGGTTGGAGTAGGTTGTTGAGCGCTAGAACGGCTACCAGGAGAGCAAACCTTCAACTGTAGCCAACGTTGCTGTTGATCTAGCGATGGGGTGACAACCTGCAAAATGCTACCAGCAGGGACGACACCAACGATCAATTGGTCTTGAGGTGGCAGTCCCTGTCGTAGTAAAAGCGGAGTATTCCCACCCTCAGCCCTTTTGATCGTTGAACTGGTGACTTGAATTACGGCTGAAGGCTCCAAGGTAGAAACCGCTGAAGCGCTTGGTGTTGGGCTTACTGTTGGGGAGGGACTAGCTGACGGGGGCGTGGTACTGGGTTGGGAGCCTGCACCAAGTAACGAAGCCACCCAGCCGTGTGGGATTAATACATAAGCTAACGCACCGCCTAGTCCGAGTAAGACAATGATTCCAAGTAATAACCCCCAAGGATGCCGTGTTCTAGCTTTTGACGGCAACTGTTGCGTTTTCATTTGGGAAGGAGTTGCACTAGCTACGGTGGTTGGCACTCTTGCTGAAGATGTTGGTGCTTCTAGTTGTGGCAATGAGACGGTGGTTTGGCTGCTTCCCCCCAAAGGTGATAATTTGCAGTGAACTAACGCGATCGTGGCATTGTCATGCCCATTTTGAGTATTAGCAATTTCAATGAGTCGCGCTCCTGCTGTTGGCAAATCGACGTGACCGGAAAGAATGGGCAAGATTTCTGTATGCCAATATTGCTCAACCCGGTCATTATCACTCAGTCCATCGGAACACAGCAGAAATACACAATCTTCATCCATCACAAAACGCTGTACTGTTGGATGAAGTGTTGTGGAGGGAGCCATACCCAATGCTTGTACCAAAGAACCAGAGCTTGGCTGTTGTACGGCTCCTCGGTAAAGGTTGTAGCCTAGTCGCACCTCGCGAGAGGCTAAATCATCATCTACAGTAACTTGGTGACAGTTATAGCGAGTCACCCAATAGACTCGGCTATCTCCAACATGAGTAATGTAGATTTCATGGGCATAGCTTTGAGACATGACCAGCGTTGTACCCATCCGTTGACGGTCAGAGCGGTGTTCGCTGTCGTTTTTTGAGCTGATTGCGTCATTGGCGGCGCAGGCAGCCCGTTCTAACTCCAACGTCAACGTTGTTGGGTTCCAGTTGTTTGGGTTTAAGGTTAGTTTTTCTATCTGCTGGCGAAGTGTATCAATTGCTAAATGAGAGGCTACTTCACCGCCTTCATGTCCGCCAATGCCATCACAGACAATCGCTAAAGCACTTGAGTTATTGGAGGCGCTGATTAACTGGGCAGCGGGTGGGTAACAAGCATCTTCATTTTGGGAACGGCTAGGGCCAGTATCGGTACGTGTGAAAATCTGATACGTGCGTGATTGCGATCGCCCACAGTCTTGGAGTGCCTGATCCAACAGTCTGACTAACTCCTCTGAGTCCCGAATCTGCTTATCTTGCAACTGGCTACAGAGTGTTTGAAAGAAACCACTAATGAGTGGATCTGCTCCTGGCAGGAGTTGTAGCCACAGTTGACCGAGTTGCTGGAGTGTTGGTGCTTGCTTCGTGTCAGGGTACAACTCTAAAAAGCGGATAATTGAGCCTTCGACCCGTAGAAGTGAGGGTTTCAATAAGCTAGAAGCAACGCCCTCACTACTCAATGGTTGCCACAACGTGGCTAACTGCCATAGCCAGTTGAGTTGGCGTATCGCTGGCGTACCTTTCCAGACGCTTCCCAGTTCTGGTAACAACTGTCCTTCAGGATCAGACGTTTGCGTTCCTCGAAAGATGCCACTCTCATAAATCGGCCCGTCTTCTAGTAACCAGATTACAGGAGTAGGACCTTGCTGCATCGACGTGACGCACCCATAAACTTTAGGAACGTGTAGCCCATAGGGAGAAAGCCTGAGATAGGACATAATCCCTTGAGGAAAATCCTGTGGTGTCTCCGGCGGCATTCCTGGCTTAGTATCCAAAAGAATCCGTTGAGCTACCAGTAGATAGCGCTCTGCAATCACCTCTCCAGGTTTATAGGAGTCTATTGCCTGACCAATTGCCCACAAGTAACGTCTGAGCAGTGGCGTGCGACAATTCTGGCAGAACTTGTTGCTCTGAGGGTTAGAAGCCTGACAGCGGGTGTTAGAGCAGTGGAGCGTTGCCGCAGGATTTTCCATGAAAATTTTTCGCTACATTCAGCCGATGACAATTTGGCTACTAATCGCACTTGCCTTTGATTAGGGAATTGCTCCCCTTCCTCAAGTATCTTGTGCAAGCGTATTGATTACAGATTTTAGCGCCTGACTCAAGGACAAGTTGAGACACTGTTCAAGAATCTCCTACTTAAGGTAGAGAGTCTTGGCTAGATTGTTGATAATTCTCTAATAAGCCACTGTCCTTCATTAGCTTAGGCCAAAGGAATAAAAAGTAAGTCCACCAAACCAGAATCGGAGTAGAAATGAGAATTGTTACCCAAACACTTGTTAGCACTAGCCAACTGCTGATAATGATTAGTGCGCCAGTCAGCAAGATTGACCAAGGCTGACACCACCAAGGCTTATAGTTCCACGGACTTAAAGGTTTTTGTGTAGACAAGATAAAAGCAACTCGTTGTTGTTTAGTGTACTAGGGAAGGAATTACCTAATTTTTTTAGAAAGTAGTGTTGAGGTTTTAGATTAAAAACAGCTCACCTCTCCACAATCAACTTATCAATAATTTACATTACGGAAAATCTAGATTAGGTAGACTCGGACAAAATTGAATTTATCGATAAGTTGCCCTTATAGTCAAAACATCATGTCTAAGCTTGAGCTTGACGCTTCAACGGGTCAAACCTTCCAAGACCTCAATTCACCTGCCAGCCTAGAGATTAGGAAGCTGCTTGCTGAGATAAAGCACTCCCAAGACCAGCGTTATAAACTAATCAATTTAGAGGCGTGGGCACTCGCGCAAACAATGGATGATTTTCTCCCAGGTTTTTGGAGTCGTTTTTTAGAGAATCGTCGCACAGCACTGAAGCAATTTTTGAATCAAAAGCGGGCTGATAAATATCGAGTCACCCGTTAATAAATCGTCCTCCGATGCCGAGCTAGAACTAACAACTATAGAACGCGATTATTATACCCTAAAAGCTTTAAGCCGTAATCCGAGTAAATGTATAAAACAGCCACCCTTTATATTTCTGAATCCCCCAGTCAGTAATCGCTGCATAGGCAAGAGGGCTTGACCTTTTTGGATAAACACTACTTACCACCACAGAAAGATGTACGGATTAGCTTTTTTTTCTACTATCAGGCTAAGAATAGCAAGTGTTAAAAACGCTAGGAGTTTTTATGAGTCAGCCAGAAGCAATCAAAGAAACTAATATTACTAATCCTGACAATAAGGTCGATCAAGAAGGTCATAACGCAGGCGCTTCTCAAGAAAAGCCTGACAAGCCTGATCAGCTTGATGTTGTTAATCCCGGCGATAAAATCGACCCAGAGGCTCAAACTGTTGAAGAAAAGGCAAAGCAGATTGCTGTTGATGCCCCTGACATTACAGGTGACCACGTTAAAGTTCCCACCTATTTTGTGGTTCAAGAACCCCCAGATGGGCATGAGGAGGCTCTACACCACGTTAAGGATGCTGAAGAAATTTCTGATGTGATTCGCCAAGCCCGCACGGATGAAGAAGGAAATCGTACTTGGCGCTAGGGGATTTAATCACTGCTCTTGAGGAGCTACTTGTGGTAGTCCCATGCTGTAGTTGAGAACCCGACTCTCAAGGTTATAGCTAATTTGACCGCTCTGCAAAAGCGATCGCAAAAAGTGTTCCAGGTCAGAACCGATACGGCGAAGATTATACTCTGTCAGATCTGACCCACTGTAGGACTCAACGAGTTCATCGAATTTGCGATACATCTTTTGCAGGGCGTCTTCGTTCCAGTTAAATTCGTTGTCTGGGTCAATATCTAACGTGAGAACGTTGTCGCTCTCAACCATCTCGTTGTTTTCAACGGTTGCTGTATAGATGCGAATGTGTCGGGTAGTGGACTTGAGCAGCATGAAAACCCTCTTATTTACTCTCTTTAAGATATCTAAGCTAATTGTAAACTTCTATAAGGCTCGACACTAGAAGATTAAAAAACGTCATTCAGGAGGAGATTGTACAAAACGCTGATACTCTAAGTTAGGAAAGTCAGCCATAACTACAAATCCATGGCTCAAAGAAAAATACATCATCCGATGGATGACATCGCTAGACAAGCTCGCCAGGGTAGTGTGGCGGCAATTATTCAAACGCTGAATGAACAGCTAGCAGACGTTGGTGTCAGAACTAGAGCTGTTTTTGCTGATGGTGTCTTACAACTGTTATGTGAGGCGGCAAGTAAAGAGCAGTTAGAGCCGTCTGTACTAATCGCGCAAATCCGGCAGATTCTTGAAGGCATTGCACCGCGTAACATCCGCCGCGTCAGAATCAACAGCCGAATTGTGCGAGAGCAGCAGTTGCTTTGGCTAGAAGAAATAATGCGCGACCCAGAAGATCAGTTACTTTGGTCTGAAGAAATAATTCTTGCCAAGCCGAACCTCTTCAAGCGAATCGCCCAAGGCATTAAAGATCAACAAACAGTACCGAGGAAAACGCCGAGTTTCACGAATGCCTCTTCGCACAACCATAGACACAACAAGCGATACCAACGTGGCATTCTGAACGGTGTTGGCTTGACTTTGCTTTTAATCATAGGGGGTTGGTTCCTCTATGATTGGCTAGGCTCAAAAGTGGCTGTCAAGATAACAACCCAATCACCAAATTCAACAGGCGAGTCCTCACTGACACCAACATCCTCCACAACCGATCCATTTGTTGAGGCGGTACGACTGGCAGAGCAGGCATCTGTTGCGGGTCAAACGGTCAAGACTTCTGCTCAGTGGTTAGATTTGGCGGCAAAGTGGGAGCGAGCTTCAGATTTAATGGGAGCAGTGAAACCGAATGACCAGCGCTACAAGACGGCTCAAGATCGGATGAAACTCTACCGCAAGAATAGTGAGGCGGCACAAAAACAAGCCATACAGAGGCGTTCTTAGCCAAGTAATACCTGTCAACTAAAGCACTTCCGGAACGCAGACGAGAACCTACTACACAAACAGCAGTGAGTTGTCCGTTGCTACAGAAAAAAGTTTAGTGTTTTGGTAAAAGGGGGATAAAACTGGGAACAATAATGTTGGCAAGATTACTGCTTTGACAGTCGGTCTGACCAATCGGGGGATGAAGAGAGTACAGTGAGCTTTTACAAAACGTTAACTAGAAAGTTGACGGCTAGTCATAGTACTAGCGCTTTGTAGGAAGTGAATCCTGTAGTTTGATACTGGCTTTCTATTAATCCCTAAACAAGCTCCGCTAATATAAGTTGTGCAACAAGCGTCATGGATATAGAAAGCGCAATGCTCTCTAAGAGCTGCTTCAATAACGCAGCCCCAACGGTAAATCCTTTGACTTCAGGTCTGTCCGACATCGTTGAACCAGTTTTCATGCAGGAGCAGAAAGGTTCACTTATGCAGCACCCGGAAGAATCTAATCGAATCGGGCAAGAAGTTACTCACATCATCCTTACAAGTCGAGATTCGCACACCTTATTATCGAGAACAGCTAAGGCTGTAGGAGAGATTTTTCAGGTAGATGTTTGCTTAATTGTGGCGGGAGTTAACCGAGGAATGACAACCCAAACGGGTACATGGTTTTCTGACGACCACTTAATTCATGAACCTAAGTACCAAGCGCAGTTGTTGCAACATCAAGGGCGAGTAGAAGATTTAGGTGATGTAAATCCTCTGGCGATCGCAGATCTTCAGTCATCAGAAGTTGATCAAGCCTTTGGCTGGTACTCACAAGCGCTAGCGTGTAGGGCCGTATTGAGGAACTACACCCAATTTCAGGCAGTTGCCAACGGGGTAATTGTTTTGGGGCGATCGCAACCGCACCAATGGACTACACAAGAGAAAGAACTACTAGGAGTCGTTTCAGAATCGGTAGCTGTCGCGATTTCTCAAGCCCAACTAACTCAGCAGGTGCAGACAGCAACTCAACACCAAACTCTGCTCAATCAGTTGAGTGTGGCAATTCGTAGCGATTTTAATCTTGAAGATATCTTCCAAATCGCGATCAGAGGTACAGCACAAGCGCTTAATGTTAGTCACGGCTTGCTCCTATTGTTGAAGTACACCGATCCACTCTTTAAACATCGACCTTCCAAGAAGCTGCCAAAAACTGAGGTAACGGTAACTTGTGAGTGGTTAGAGGAACAGGACACAACCAGCAACGCTACACCGATAACCCAAAGCCGTACTACACTCTTAAACCAATCCTTCTGGCTTTCCGAATCTTCCCTATGCCAACAAGCTTTTAGAAATGCCCCTGAACCGCTAGTCATTGGCACTCAACACAATGTTCCTGATGCCGAGGAGAATAGCGATCGCTCAATCTTTGACCGAACAATGCAAGGTTCTGTCCTCATCGTTCCCCTGGTTGGGATACATAGTGATACATCTACGGTATTAGGGTTTCTAGTATTGCAGCATCACCAGCCGCGCTCCTGGTACACAAATGAAATAGAGTTAGTCAAATGGGTGAGTACCCAAGTAAGTACTACTCTGATTCAAAATCAAACGCTACGGCAAGTACAATCTCTAGTTGACGATCGCACTGCCCAACTGCAACGGAGTTTGGAAGTACAAGCGAAATTGTATGAAAAAACACGTAGGCAGATTGACCAGCTACAGCAGTTAAATCAACTCAAAGAAGAATTCATGAGTAGCATGAGTCATGAATTGCGAACGCCTCTAACAACGATGAGTCTAGCAATTCGGATGCTGCGTCAACCGGAACTCCCTTTAGAGCGTCGTCAAAAGTACTTATCGATCCTAGAGCAGGAGTGTAATAAAGAAATTGACCTGATCAACGACTTACTCAGTTTACAGCGACTGGAATCTGACCAATCCCACCTCCAGCCGCAAAAGATTGACCTGATGTTGATGATCAAAGAACTGGCTAAGTCGTTTGAGCAGAAATGGGTAGGTAAGAGGTTAACCTTGAGTGTAGAGTCTCCAGCACCCTCGCTGATGCTCAACACCGACCCCGACAGCCTGAACCGCATTCTGCTGGAACTCTTGACGAATGCTGGCAAGTATTCCGATCCAGACACAAAGGTTTGTTTGCAGGTCACTCAGCAAGCCCAGCAATCAGGGAATCAAGTTGTTCTCACCTTATCCAATACTGGTACGGGTATCCAAGAAACAGATCTGAAACATATATTTGATAAGTTTCGTCGCGGTCAAGGGGTTACGCAAAAAGCTGTTCAAGGCACTGGTCTGGGCTTGGCTTTGGTAAAGTGCTTGGTACAGCATCTTAATGGCACGATTGATGTCTCTAGCTGTCCATCTGAAGATTCACAGACTTCAATTATCTCGTTTACCGTTACCTTACCCCAGTTTCAACAACATTAAAGTCCAAATCAGTAGTTAATCAGTATAAGAAAATATAATTACCGATAGCTACAGCAACCATAGCCGACTACTTGTTGGAAGAACTCTGGGATAAAGACTTAAAATTCCAACAGTATGCTCACAACAACTGCCGCACCTAAGCCACTCCGTTGGCAACGACCTAAATACTCTCCACTGGCACGCCAGATCGACATTTTTGGTTCGGCAGCAAGGTTGATGTTTTATTTATGGTGGGACAAGGTTGTTGCTAACAACTCCCCCAAGCATAGAAATCGTCGCGCTCAGTGGCTAGTTGGCACTCTCCTCGATTTAGGCCCAACATTTATCAAGATTGGTCAAGCCCTATCGACTCGCGCTGATTTGCTGCCTTTAGAGTACGTGCAAGCTTTGGGGCAATTGCAGGATCGGGTACCTGAATTCGGTGCAACAGAAGCGATCGCAATTATTGAATCTGAACTCGGTAACTCGATCCATGCCTTATATCGAGATTTTGATCGCTTTCCTCTCGCGGCTGCCAGCTTAGGGCAAGTCCATAAAGCACGACTGCACACTGGGGAAGATGTTGTCGTTAAAGTGCAGCGTCCAGGATTAGAAAGGCTATTCAATCTAGATTTTGAAGTTCTCCATCGGCTAGTGCGCTTTTCTAATCGATATGTACCAGGAATAACGAAGTACGATTTAGAAGCGATTTACCACGAGTTTTTTAACCTTCTCTATCAAGAAATTGACTATCTTCATGAAGGTAAAAATGCTGATCGTTTCAGCGAGAACTTTCGTGACTATCCTCGGATTGCTGTCCCAACGGTCTACTGGCGGTACACCACGAAAAGAGTACTGACACTCGAATACCTACCAGGCATCAAAATTGATGACCGCCAAACCTTAGAAGCTTGTGGTATCAACGCCAAAGAAATTATTCAGCTTGGAATTTGTGCTTACCTCAAGCAGTTATTACAAGATGGCTTTTTTCAGTCTGACCCTCATCCCGGCAATATGGCAGTTAGCCAAGATAGCAAGTTGATTTTCTATGATTTTGGGACGATGGCAGAGGTGAAACCCATTGCCAAAGACCAGATGATCAAGACATTTTTTGCTGTTCTCAGAAAGGACACTGACGAGGTTGTGAATACCCTGACTTACATGGGATTACTTGAACCCGTGGCGGACATGACCCCAGTCAGACGATTAGTAGACTTTATTTTAGAGAGATTTACTGAAAAGCCAATAGATTTGCAGTCTTTTGACCAAATGCGTAGTGACATCTACTTGATGTTTGAGCAGCAACCGTTTCGCTTACCCGCGCAGATGACGTTTATTATAAAGGCTTTAACAACGCTGGATGGGATTGCTCGTACCCTAGACCCAGAATATAACTTAGTTGCGGCTAGTAAGCCTTTTATCAAGAGCCTTACAGTTTCTAGAGGGCAGGGTAATGTTGTAGGAGAACTGGCAAGGCAAGCGCGGAATTTCATCAAATATAAACTACAACAGCCTAATGCTAATGAAGTTTTAATTCGACGCTTGGAAGCCCGAATTGAACAGAGTGAGTTAGAAGTACGTGCGCGTTCCAGAGAAAGCGATCGCGCTCTCAAACGGATTAACCTAGCGATAAAGAGCCTAATTTATGCTTGCTTAACTGGATTTACGCTGCTCTCAGGGACAGTATTGCTAATAGGGTCTTATAGTGGTTGGGCGATCGCTGCTTTTACCTTATCGTCACTTGCGTTTGTTACTTTAGTGCGATCGCTGATTGATTTATCGATTCGGGAAAGACTCGATAAGTTAGCCGAGCAGAATCCCTCTCCCAAGAAACAATTTTAGTGGAGTGTGTAGCAACAAGCTCACCAACAACCAACAACCAAAAACTAATAATAAAACTCAATCACACTCGCGAACCTCTATATCTGAGATCGCGTTTGAGTACATAATTCCTAGCAAATTGAGGAATATCACCACGGTGTCCCATAACAATCACAGTATCCTCTGCCTCTAGCAGCACTTCATGCTTGGGGTGAATCACCATTGTGCCGTCTCCCTTTCGCAAAGCAACGACAATAAAGCTACCTTTCCCACGTACTTCAATATCACTAATAGTTTGACCCACTAAGGGAGAGTCACTTAATATAACTAGCTCATCCATCTGGACATCAATCTCAGCTAGCAATTCATTTATCGTTTGGCGTCCATCATCTTGATTGAGAAAATCCATTGCGGCTGGGTGAGTGATCATCTGCGCCATGCGTTCTGCACCAATTGAAGCTGGCAGCACGACTTGGTTAGCACCTGCTAGTTTCAGCTTCTTCTCTGTTGAAGGGAACTCACCACGAGCCAAGATTAGCAAAGCTGGGTTCAGCTCACGAGCTGTTAGTGTGATAAATACATTGACAGCATCATCAGGCAACACGGTTGCTAGAGCCTTTGCCTGTTCGACACTTGCTGATTTCAAGACTCGCTCATCTGTCGCATTACCACAAAGAACTAAGTATCCAGAAGCTTGCGCTTCAGCAATGCGATCGCCATTATTATCAATGACAATAAACGGCTGTTTCGATGAAGCCAAACGTCGTGCCAGAATCTGACCAATGCGGCCAAAGCCACAGATGAGTACGTGTTGTTTTAGAGTGTTGATATCGCGAGTCATGCGTCTAGAGTTAAGAGCTTTGTTGATTTCGCCTTCTGTCACCATTTGAACAAAGCCTCCCACAATGTAAACAACAGAAGTGTAGCCAGCAACAATGACTAAAATTGTAAAGACTCGCAGTTGTGGAGAAGTTATCGGCTTTACTTCACCGTAGCCAACGCCAAAAATTGTAATGACTGACATATAAATCGCGTCGAGTAAACTCCAGCCAGCCAGAATGTAGCCAGCTACCGCGACAAGGATAGTCATGATAAAGGCGATCGCGCCAAGGATAATGTGTTTAAACGAGCTGTTCATCGGTGAACGCTCGTACCCTTGCAAACCATAGTCAGTATGTAGTGTTGTTGAGGAGCAAGTGCTGAGTCTCTCTTTTATGCATTCTTGATGCTTGAGAGAGCCTTTCTATTCAAACTTAGCTAATAGAACAGTTTTGTATCGTTCGTTGCTCCTCAACAAAACAAATCTACTCTTGTTTGCAGCAAAGTGTGAATGAATCTTAAATTCCGAATAAACATTACCTAACCTGTGCCAGTTAGGATGCTAGTGAAGCCGCCTTTCTCCAGCCGTTTTGGAGAATTGAGTGCGTGTCCTGATGAACCCAGTGGTAATAACATTTGGGTTCTTTGTTAGGAAGATTATTCCCTAGAGCTTTTACGAGGAGTGAAACCTGATGACACTATCGGCAAATTTACGCCCAATCACTACCTCTTCCCAATTGCTCTATAGCTATATCAACACCACAAGTTCACTACAAGTGATTCAGATTGTCAATATTCCCAACTGGCATTTCGAGCGAGTAATTTTTCCAGGACAACGGCTTTTGTTTTATGCCCCACCTAATACCGACTTAGAAGTTCAAACCAGTTACTTTGGTCAAGCAATCCTGGTAAAAAAAATTCCAGGCGTTCAGCTAGAAGTTAAGCAATAGCACTCTTTCTAAAACTCAACCGCTTCCAAGTTTTCGCAGCTTAACCGACGACGCTCTAAGAAAACTGTCGCCTCTTGTGGGTGAAGATTAATCTGAGGAACATCACCAACAAGCAGTAACCATCTCTCTTCAACCAACTGCAATGTCCATCGTTCAGTTTTCTGTTGGGGTAGAATCTGACAGTTGCCCTGGACAGAACATGCACAAGGAAAGCCCCAAGCACTGGCTTGACTTAAGATCATCTGATTCATGATCGATATGAGTGCGAGAACGCTGACTATCGTTTTTTTACTACTTTCCGTCTTTGAGGGCGATCGTTAATCAAGACTTAACTGAATGTTACTCAAACGCTGAACTATTTAACTGGATTTGAGATGCAGCCTAGGCTCTTGCAAAACTAACCCCATCCCAGCCGATGGCTAGAATGGGATACACATTGGAGTTCTGGTTTAGGACTGAAGTCTGGAGTTTCTAAACGAAATCGAAGTTAGAACTATTTAGACTCAGTTCTTCAGGCGAAACTCCTTGAACAACCGCAATGAGGTCGTTCCCAAAAGATATACTTGTCCCTGAGGGCACTCCTTCAGGGGATGAACCCAAGGTATAAGTAGCTTCTTGAACTCCAGTTAGCTCAATCGAATAGCTACCAGTTGAGAACCCATCACCGGTGAAACCATTAAATATTGATTGAGAAACTGGATCGTTATCAAAACTGGAGATTGCAAGGAAGTAGGTTCCAGCATCTATCGGTGATAGTTCAATCGTGGATTGAAGGGTTCCGCCAGAGTCGTCGTTGCCAGCAACCAGCGAACCATTCTCGTCGAACAGGAACAACTGCGTGTCGAAAGCAGCCTGGCCGAGTGTCGTCGCAGAAAACGTTCCGCCGTCCAGAGTGATTTGGAACAGGTCAACATCGTTCCCGACAGAAATCTCCCCAGTGATAGACTCGATGCCTGGTGCAATGACCTGAGCCTCAAAGGGTAGCTGTCCTGCGTCACCTGATTCAGCCACACTATCAGGTAGAAAATCAAGGTCAGCTAGTTGTATTACATCCCGACCGAGAGTGAAGTCAGTAATGAGGGCGTAGTCACTATTGCCGCCACCAAGATAGTAAATCGCAGGTTCCGCGTCTTCTCTAGAGATGCCTAGTACGCTGCCATTGTCACCGAGGACAAAGCGATCGCGTCCTCGACCACCAGTCAACGTATCAATCTCGAAGGGAGCAATTGGGCTTCCGTTTCCGCCAAATCCAAATGCTGGTACAAAGGGGTCTGCGCCAACGAGTGTGTCATTTCCACTACCACCAGAGAGAGTGTCGCTACCGACTCCACCCACGAGTGCGTCCGTTCCGGCTCTACCAATTAGGTTGTCATTCCCCAGGCTACCGAAAAGTGTATCATCACCCCTCCCACCATCTAGGAGGTCATCCCCATCTTCACCATCAGCTAAGTCATTACCGTCCTGACCAAAAAATTGATCATTGCCGCCACCACCAAAAACTCGATCATTTCCACTACCACCAAAGCCTGTGTCGTTGCCATCTCCGCCACTGATGATATCCTCCCCTGCCTCGCCCAAGAGTTCGTCATCGCCAGCATCACCAAAGAGTCGGTCATCTCCCAAGCCACCAGCTATTTGGTCATCTCCATCCCCACCAAATACAACGTCTAATCCATCGTCACCAAAAAGTTCGTCATTGCCAGCTTCACCAAAAAGGTTGTCATCCCCGAAGCTACCGGATAGTTGGTCAAAGCCATCACCACCATTAAGGGTGTCTAACCCATCACCACCATTAAGAACATCATCTCCTGCATCACCATTGAGGAGATCATTTCCATTGTCACCGTTGATAGTATCGTCGCCAGTGTATCCAAATACAACGTCTTCCCCATTACCACCACTGATGAAGTCATTCCCACTTACACCAATGATTTCGGCATCACCAAAGATTACATCGTTGCCGTCCTCTCCATATAGGAAGTCACTGCCACCGCCACCAACAATCAGGTCAACATCAGCACCACCAAAGACTGTATCGTCACCATCAAGACTAAATATTCCATCATCACCAGCCTCCCCAAAAATTTCATCGCCCTCATTGGTTCCAATAATTAGTTCATCATCAGGTGTACCTAAGAAAACAGTCATTTATACCTACCTCGAATTTTAAAAACAGGTAGTTATAAAAAGTAAGGAGCAAATGCTGATTACCCTATTTTTTGTAGCGGCAACCTGGATAAATCCTCCATTTTTATTACTCTACCTATTTAAAAATAATAAGATTTAGTAAAGACAAAGTTCTTAAATAAAGCCTTGTCTTCATCTAATCTATATATATTTAATTTTTATAAAATCTTATATATGTAAAGGCTTATTAAGTTAAAAAAGTTAAATAATGCTGGATTCGCCTGTATCCTGCCTATAGTTTGCAATACTTTTTATACTTGTTCAAAAAGCCATGACCGCATGATTACGCAAATGGGTTTGAACTATAAGCTGAATATATGACGTGTTCTGAGATCGGTTGCGGGTCTGTCTTCATCAAACCTTCATATTGTCTCTATTGTCTTTATATAATCTTTAGGTGAAGCCCTCTCCGCGCCAATGTGAAGAGGCACACCAACAGATTGGCTATTAGAGGAAAATAGATCTGTAGCCTGTCTTCTGTGTCTAACCTTGAGTTATTCCGAAACCTCTCAACCCAACCCATCTACTGAAAGTCAAACCCCGACTGGGCGTAGCAACCAGCAGGAAACTCACTTCAACCGCACTCGCGCGAGTTTGCGTCAGGCGTTGTCCTGGTATGCTAACTTGCGTCGCCACCAGAACCATCTACCGGATTTTGAACTACAAGCCGCGTTGCGAAGCGAGTTGGAGGTTTTGAAGTCTTCCCTCGACAAGCTAGACCAAGGAGTGATTCGTATTGCCGCTTTTGGTCTGGTCAGTCGTGGGAAATCGGCAGTGGTCAACGCCTTGATAGGAAAGAAAATTCTGCAAACGGGCCCCATCAATGGCGTGACCCAATGGCCGAAATCTGTTCGCTGGACACCCAGTAACAAGGGAAAAGTGCAGGTGGAGTTGATTGATACTCCGGGATTGGATGAAATTGAGGGTGAGTCTCGCGCTGAGATGGCGCGGGAGGTGGCGCTAAGCGCGGATTTAATTTTGTTTGTGGTGGCTGGTGATATCACACGCACGGAGTATCAGGCGCTTTGTGAATTACGACAAACCCAAAAGCCTCTGATTCTTGTGTTTAACAAAATCGACCTCTATCCAGAACAAGATCGTGAGGCAATTTACCAACAATTACAACAACTTGGCACGGGTAGCCCTAAAGATCGGCGACTGCAAAAGATGCTGTCAACGGATGAGATTGTAATGGTAGCAGCAGAACCCGCGCCCCTGGAAGTCCGAGTCGAATGGCCAGATGGTGAGGTGACGTATGAATGGGAAACGCCGCCGCCTCAGGTTGATGAACTTAAGCAGAAAATTTTAAGGATACTCAACCGGGAAGGGCGATCGCTTTTAGCCCTTAATGCTCTATTTCAAGCCCGGAATGCGGAAGTGAGTATTGCAAAAAAAACACTTGATCTACGCAGAAGCGAAGCGGAAGAACTCATCTGGCGCTTCACGAAGTACAAAGCTTTAGCGGTTGCACTCAATCCGATTGGGGTTTTGGATGTTGTAGGAGGTGCGATCGCAGATTTGGCACTTATCCGTTCTCTTTCTAAACTGTATGGTCTACCGATGACCAGTTACGAAGCTGGAAAGCTTTGGAAAAAGATTTTGGTCAGTTCTGGCGGCTTACTACTGGGTGAACTGGGTAGTAGTCTCCTATTGGGAGTGGGAAAGAGTGCATCTGCCGTTGCTACCACCATTGACAGCCCAACAGGAATCACTGCCTATGCTGGGGCTGCGATCGCACAAGCTGGAGTCGCTGGTTATGGGGCTTATGCTGTCGGTCAAGCGGCGCAGGTTTATCTAGAACAAGGCTGCACTTGGGGACCCCTTGGTCCTAGTACAGTCATTCAAAACATTCTCAGTGAAGTAGAGCAAGATACCATTCTCTATCGTCTGCGGCAGGAATTAGGGCAACAGCTAGAAGGGGCATCAATACATAAATAATAGAAAAAGTCGTAATTTCACAGCCGGAGTGGGATCGTGACGTGTTTGCTGCTTATAAAGCCAGACTTGGGTTCATTTGGGCTTAATTTTTGTTTAAGTCCCGTTAAATAGAACACAAAACTTCTTGAATTTGTTCTTGGTCAAGCGCCCGACCAATCAATACCAAGCGAGTCTGGCGGGGTTCAGATACTTGCCAGGGACGGTCGAAAAAATGCTCAAAGCGATCGCCTACTCCTTGTACCACCATCCGCATCGGCTTATTGGGAACATCCACAAAACCTTTTATCCGGTAAATTTCCTGGTCTTGCACTAACTGTTTCAGTGTTGCTGTAAGCGCTTTCGGTTCAAAGGCTTGATCTAAAACCAAGTGAACCGAATTAATTTCGTCATCATGCTCGTGTTCTTCCTCAGTATCGTGGTGACTAGGACGAGCCTCTAAATTATCTTCCACTGCGGCATTAAATCCCAACAAGAGGTTAGGATTAATTTCTCCATCCCGGCAGGGAACCACCTTCACCCCTATGGGCAACTGCTGTCGTAACCACTCCTCTACCTTGGTTTGAGTCTCAGCATCTACCCGGTCAACCTTAGTTAGTAGCACCAAATCCGCACAAGCTAACTGGTCTTCAAACAGTTCCTCAATTGGCGTTTCATGTTCCAGATTCGGGTCAGCTTCCCGTTGCGCGGTCAACGCATCAAGGTCACCAACAAGTGTACCTGCCGCAACAGCTTCACAGTCCACAACAGTAATAACACCATCCACCGTAGCACCCGTGCGAATTTCCGGCCAACGAAACGCTTGAACCAGCGGTTTAGGTAAGGCTAATCCCGATGTTTCAATGAGCAAACAATCAATCTGTTCACTACGTTTTAGCAGTTCTTGCATTGTTGGGAGAAATTCTTCCTGAACGGTACAACACAGGCAACCATTCGTCAATTCCACAATGTTAGTCGTTGCGTCTTCTTCTTCACAAACTTGGCAGGAACGCAGCAGTTCCCCATCAATCCCGACTTCACCAAACTCATTCACGATAACAGCAATTCGTCGTCCTTGATTGTTTTGTAGTAAGTGGCGAAGTAATGTTGTTTTACCGCTACCGAGAAAACCAGTAACAACAGTAACGGGAATTTTAGCACCCATAAGAAACTCCAATAAATGTTAGATTTTAGAGATATATTGAAAAACAAGTGCAGCAAAATCTACAATTGGTTAGGTCTTTAAATCATAGGCTAAAATACACAAATTCTAAACGAGAGGATAAATAATGTATCGGGTTACAGCAGAGTACGCCAAAAATAACTTCAATGAAGTAATTGAACGCGCCAGCAACGATTCGGGTGGTGTTGTCATTGTCCAGGAAAATAAAAGTTTCATCTTAATTAGTCAAGAAGAACTAGAGGCTTTAGTTGAGACTGCGGAATTACTCCAAGATTCAAGTTTACTATCAGATATTGAAGAATCACGCGAAGAATATCAAAAAGGAGAAACCTTAACAATGGATCAAGTGTTTAGCTAAATGAATGGCAGACTATCAAATTCTGTTTTCCAAGAAAGCACAGAAAGATATAGCTCAACTTACGACAACACAAAAAGTAAAATTGCAAGAAATTTTGCAACAAGTTTTGGCGGTTAACCCTTACATAGGCAAAGCTTTGAAAGGGAAGTTGACTGGGTTGTATTCCTACAGACTCAACCGGAAAGACCGTATTGTCTATGAAATTATTGAAGATGATAGAGTTGTTTTTGTAATCAGAGCTAAAACTCACTATGGTGAATAGATCGCAAGGGTTGAAAAGTACAAATGAATGGTTTGCAAGTAATATACTTTCAATTTAGAGTACTAGGGTGGTACTATCCACCCTAATCTCTTTGAATCAGCTAAATAGCTGAATATGGCTATTTGAAAAGCGATCGCACTTTTACCCAAGACGTACTTACAACACATTGCCTTTTGCTTTCTTGAGGTTAGGCAACAGGCGGAATCCGTGCAATAATCCCATTTTTCAGAGCTTTCGGTCGGTCTGCCCATGCCAGATACCCGCCGGGATTCGCAAAATAGAGCTTGGCGCAATCTAACACTGCTTTTGCACAGCTTTGAGCGGGTAAGTCACCAAACAGATAAGTGTATTTATTAGGAGCCACAAAAGAAATAGCACAGGAATGACTGCAAGCACTCATACAATCAACTTCCTGAATTTGGAAGTCATCTCGAAGTTCCCAATCAGAATGAAGTTCCTGTAACTGTTCTAGCAACTGCTGACCACCGCTTTTTCCTTGTGGTTCTCCTTCTAGGCGAACGGTTGCACAGGCTTTGCAAACCAATAAAACGTGTTGTGTATTCATCAATCTTTCTATTACCAAACTAAACGGTTTCTGAGTCTCAATCCAATTACCAAACCCAGAACAATGAGGCTTGTAAAGTAAGCTAAGACAATTAATCGGCTGTGTAGGGGAGGCGCTACTCCCTCGACATCAATGTTTTGTGCAATTCGCAATGGTGAAAATTGCTGTCTTGCTTGAGGTTGAGGCAAAATTTCTACTTCAACCTTGTGGGGTGCACCATCAAAAAACTGTTGATCCCACGTCAATTGACCTTTGGCATCAGGTACTCCCTCGTAGGCAAATGCAACCCATTCATCTTCAGCAGGAGTCGTTTTGATCTTCAACAGCACATCTGTTGCGGGTTGACCTGTTGTAGGATCGGTGACTTGGACAGCCAGCTTTGCAGGTTGACCAACAGTTGCACTGACATCCCCAATTATCTGTGCTTTAACTGCCTGAGACTGAACAACGGATGGTTCTAGCTTTTGGGAAGAATGCCCCTGAGTATGAGAATCTGCGCGTTCAGCCGTGATGTTAATAATGAGTAAGGATGCGATCGCAACAACAATTGCTCCACTCAACAACAGCCGCACCCGTTCAGGAGCAATTTCTCCTGGCTGGATGTCTTGCTTTCCTCCCAACACCAATCCCCCACCAAGTCCAACCGCCAGCAGAATTACCGCTAAAATACCAAAGTTTCGATATTTAACCCAATTTTCCGGCACCGCTAGCGTAAGTGTTTGCTGGATTGGTGCAAAAGCATTTGCTGTAATTGGGTTAACGCTTACCAACAGTTGGTAGTTACCCCGAATCGGTAACATTTGCTGGATTTCAAACTCACCCTTGACAGCCACTCCCTCAATATCGAGTAACTCTGTTCCCTCAACAATTGGAAAATCTGTAGGAAACCAAGGATTGTGGGGTGGGGTGAGAATTTGCAAGCGAATCCTGGCATTCTCCAACGGTTTACCAGCAGCATCTACCGCTTGCAACGTTAATCTCACCGGAGACGACGGCACCGTTGCCTCTGCTTCAAAGGGTAAGATTTCGCTGAGTGGTGGCTCTGTACTCAGACGAACAGTCGGTTGTGGAGTCTGGGAAGACACCACTGAGGAATAGAAAACCACACCCATCAGGCAAATAGCGCTGACGAAAGCAGCTATCTTGAATTTTGACATTCTGAATTCTGGACTCGGAACAAACTCCGGACTGGGACGAGTAGTGATGGTGTTGCACCTTAAAGAGAGTGGAGATTGGGAAAGACGCGAGAAGATTCTGTAGAGAAGTTCTCACGCCCTCTTTCCAGGATTGTGCAACGTTCTAGTGGCAACCAACCATTAGGGTATGGTGGCGCACCGAATGCATTTGATTGTGGACAGCCGGATAGGTAGAGAAGTAGACAGTCCAGAGTGTTAGGGCACACAAAGACGTGTAAAGCGTGGCTTGCACAGGCAGCGACAGCGTAACACGGATTGTCTGCTGCCGTAAGGAACCAAGGGTGCTGATTGAAGCGTTTTTCATGTTTTACCTCGATAGTGTATCTCGCACATCAGAAGTTATAACCATATCGGTGGGCATTCTGGCTTTCTTGTTCACAATCTGTGAACTAATTACAGCTGCGGTACAGCGCCGGATTTACACCGAGCTTTCCCCGTTACCTCTGGTGGCTGACCCCCACAAGAACCGATTAGATTTTGGTACTTTAGCACACTTGCTAAGCACGTAAGCAGGTCGGCATTAATATTTGTCGTTGGAGCAAGGCAGAAGGCAGAAGGCAAGATGTTTTAGTTTCTTAACCTTGGCTAGTGAGCAAGCGATGCGCGAGTGCCATGTCTAGATAACTTTTATCTCCAGCATCACCACCAAGAACTTTAAAAGGTTGATTCGGTTCTCCGAAATCACTTAACACCAGTATTGCCCCAGTAAAATCTTGGTCTTGCGTGTAATCGTTGACAGTAACAACTGTTTTTAACCCCGTTTGAGAAGCAGATGTCAAACCGTGGTGCGAATCTTCAAAAGCAAGGCAATCCTGTGCTTGTAGGTTCATCTCCTGCAACGCATATTGATAAATATCTGGGGCGGGCTTTTTGGCAGGCACGATGTCACCAGCCGCAATGACTTCAAACCAAGACGGGCTATCTGAACCTAGTGTCTGTTCTAATAACGTAGTGACATTCGACGGGGTAGTTGTTGTTGCGATCGCTAAACGCACATCTTGCTCACGCGCTTCCTTGAGCAATCGTTCCACACCAGGACGTAAGGGAATTGCTCCTTCCGCTAATAGTGAGTGGTAATACTTACTCTTAGCCGCGTGTAGGTTAGCGATAAAGCTATCTAATTCCGTAGGCGGCTCAAAATCGGGTAGATACTGCTCCAAGTAAAAGCGAATGCGTTCCTTACCACCTGTGATTGCTAGTAATTCACCATACAACGAGGTTGTCCAGTCCCAATCCAACCCCGATCCAGCAAAAGCACGGTTGAAGGCAACTCGATGACCATCCCGCTCAGTATCTGCTAACGTTCCATCAACGTCAAAAATCAATGCTTGCAGCTTACTCATGTAGACTCATTCCCAAGTGTTCTTGAGCTAAGACTACCAGTCCACGGGTGATAAAGCTTCACAAACTAAGCTATCCAGATCCCAGACTTCTTTGTTGAAACCTTGATTGCTGCATCTGATGAGAGAAGTCGGGGATCTGCGGGAAAGGAAGTATGTAAAACTTGAAACTAACCCTGTCAAGTTTTAACTTCTTATGGCTCTTAATCGTCGCAATTTCCTAATTTTACTGGGTGCAACTACAGGGGCAGCAGCTTTAGGAACATTACCCTCTGTCGCTCAACCGCTTTTGAAATCCCTTGGAGGCACAAAGCAAAATCCAACTCAAACTGGTGATACCTTCCAACTGCCACCTCTACCCTATGACTACAATGCTCTGGAACCGCATATTGATGCAGCGACAATGCAGTTCCATCACGATCGGCACCATGCGGCTTATGTCAAAAACTTGAATGATGCGGTAAATAAGTACCCAGAGTTGAAAAGCAAGAGTGTAGAACAATTAATTAGTGACCTCAATTCCATACCCGAAGATATTCGGACAACGATACGGAATAATGGTGGGGGTCATGTAAACCACACAATGTTTTGGGAAATCATGAGTCCCAATGGGGGTGGGGAACCCACAGGTGCGATCGCAACAGCAATTAAAGCAAATTTTGGTAGTTTTGATGAGTTCAAAAAGCAATTTAATGATGCTGGAGCCAAACGTTTTGGTAGTGGTTGGGCTTGGCTCGTTCGTACTCAAGATGGCAAGCTAGCAGTGACTAGTACACCTAACCAAGATAGCCCGTTGATGGAGGGTAGTTTTCCAATTATGGGCAACGATGTTTGGGAACACGCCTATTACTTGAAATACCAAAACAAACGGGCTGATTATTTAACCGCTTGGTGGAATGTTGTGAAGTGGAATGAAGTGAACAAGCGTTTGGAGCAAGCAATGGCTTGATAAGCTTGTTGTGCATCTTTCGTCACCTATTTAATGGATCGCTTTTAGGGAAAAGGGAAAGGTAAAAGGGAAAAACCTTTTTTCCCTAAGTGCCTACTACAAATTAAATGCGTAAGAGCTTACCAAGTCGCATCAGACCTCCTGCACGAATAGAATTTTTGCCCCCTGGTTCTCCCCAATTTTTGGGGGAATAAGAATTTAAAGTCCCCCAGACTTGGGGGATGCGAGGGGGTATTTCATGATTCATGCAGGAGGTCTATTCAAAGATAGTAGACCTAGCTGATGGGGTGATGGGGAGAAGTGCGTAACCCTTGATTCAGCCAATATAGCGGATTGGCTTAGGCGTAACTGTTAAGGGAAGAGTAATTGTAAATGTTGCTCCTTGTCCAACTCCGGGACTTTCTACTAAGATTTTCCCATCATGGAGTTGTACCAATTGCCGTACAATCGCTAAGCCCAGTCCTAATCCACCATGCGTTCTTGTCCTTGAACTATCTCCTTGGCGGAAGTAATCAAAAACATGAGGTAGAAACTCACCACTGATACCAATACCTGTATCGTTGACCTGAATCCGAGCCTGATCATTTTGGCACTCAAGTCGAATATCAACTCGCCCACCTTTTGGAGTAAATTTAATTGCATTAGTTAATAAACTTTCAACAATCTGTTGCAAACGGTCTGGCTGTCCGGAAACCAAACCGACTGAGGCATCAAGGAAAGACTCAAGTTGAATCGCTTTCGCCTCACTTGCTGTCTGCACAGTACTAATAGCGGCTTCAATAATGGGTTGAAGCGCAACTGGATGCTTATCCAGAAGGAGCTTTCCTCGAAGCAGACGTGAGATATCTAAGAGATTTTCAATCAGTTGTATTTGTAACTTAGCATTGCGCTCGATTGTCTCAAGGGCACGAGCTTTTGTTGATTCATTCGGCTTGCGGTTACGCAAGATTTGAGCGCCTAAAAGGACAGCGTTGAGGGGAGTACGCAGTTCGTGAGAGACGATCGCCAAAAACTCATCCTTCAAGCGGTTCGCTTCCTCTAATTCCTTTGCTTGCTCCTGTAATGTTTCTAGAGCGATTTGTAATTCCCTCCTGCCGAGGGTGACTTCCTGTGCCAATACTTCCAAATCTTGATTTTGGCTGTCCAACTCCTGTTGCAATAAATCTCGAACCCGCTTGATAGCAATTAGGTTACCAACTCGCGCCCGTAGCTCCTCAATGGAGAAGGGTTTCATTAAGTAGTCCTGAGCGCCAGAGCGCAAAAGCTGCACTCGTAGTTCGTCATCTGCCTTAGCTGTGAGAAGAATAATTGGGGTAGTATCCAGTTCGGGGTGAGTTCGTAACTGATGCACTAACTTGTCACCACTTATTTGGGGCATCATCACGTCGCTGAGGATGAGATCGGGGTGCAGCGCGATCGCATTCTCAAAACCCTCCTGACCATTAAAGCTAGTAGCAGTGCGATATTCAGTTGCTAAGGTTTGTGCGATGAACTGATTCATTTCTGGATTGTCTTCGATCACCAGTACCAACGGTTTCCCCGCCTCCGGCTCCGAAGTTGTGCCAATCTTCTGACTAGAAGTGCGTAGTTGCTCCAGCACGGGAAGAGCGATTTCTTCCGCGTTACTCGGTTCACCTCCCGTCTTAGACACTCTCGAATCTGGCGGAGCAACGAGCGGTAGCTCGACTGTAAAGATAGCTCCCCCGCCTAGAGCATCACTAATTCTTATGGTGCCGCCGTGTAGCTCCACAAATTCTTTGACAATCGCTAACCCTAACCCAGTACCACCAAAGCGACGAGTAGACCCTCCATCCCCTTGGCTGAAGCGCTCGAAAATCTTTTCCCGTAGCTCGTTCGGCACTCCTGGACCACTATCAGAGATTGCAATTACGGCACGCTCAACTACATCACCCTCTTTTAATTGATCAGTTGGGTTGGGATGGGTAGACAAGACGCAGTGGATACGCCCGCCTTGGGGAGTGAACTTAAAGGCATTGGAGAGGAGGTTTAAGAGGACGCGCTGCACCTTCTGGGCATCGACCTGTGCAAAGACAGACTGTGGTGTCTCAATGGCAAAGGATATTTGACGCTCTGGTGCTAATCCGTCGAAGTTAGCAGCCGTCAGGCGTACCAGTTGCGCCAAGTCAACTTCAACGTAGTCGATGTCCATCTTCCCTGCCTCCAGTTTGGAGACATCAAGCAGGTCATTAACCTGTTTGAGGAGGAGACGGGCGTTACGGTCTACCACTTCCAGGTCGTGACGTTGCTCCTCGTGTAGTCCTCCTGTTGTCAGCAGCTTCTCAGTCGATCCTAAGATTAGAGCTAGGGGAGTCCGTAGCTCATGGCTGACATTGGCGAAGAATTGAGTTTTGAGTTGGTCAAGTTCCTTTAGCTTGCCGTAGAGTGTCTCCAACTCTTGGTTTGCTGTCTCCAAGTGCAAGCGGCGTTCTTCAGAGAGCTTGGCTTCTTGAATCAGTGCCAGCGCCTTTGGTACTAATGGCGGTAAAGCGATCGCTGTGGTTATGGATGCTACAGCCGTCAGCGCTTTCAGTCCTCCTGCTAGCCAATAGACGGGCTGCCACAGTGTCCAGACCTCCATAAAATGGGTACTGGCACAAGCAACGATGAAAGAACCAAAGGCAAGGAACATCCAATGAAATGGGATTTCTTTACGAGTTTTATGAACCAAGTAGGCAAGCGTGGCTGAAATGGCGACGTAAGCCAGGGCGATTAGAGAATCTGAGGCAGCATGGAGCCAGACTAACCCTGGTTTCCACAGGTAGCAATGCCCGTGGGGAATAAAACCGTTCCCAGCTAAGAGATCTTGCGACACCCCTGACCATAACAGTATCAGTGCTACCATAATGCCTATGACAGCGGTGCTATAGCCAAGGTTTTCTCGGTCAGTTCGTATCATTCTTTTGTTAAGGTTCCAGATTCTCCGATCCTGTTTCAATGCCCTAAGCGTGCAAAGCTTCAGTCTCTCTGTTATTTCTATTTTCTAGATATAGCTTCAATCTATCAACTTCAAAGCAAGGAAACATCTGTCTGCAGGATTTCCGGCGGTGATTAGAGCGATGAATGTTGTTTGTTGTTTGTTAAAGAATTATATAAATAACCAATAACCAACAACAAATAACATTTTTATGCCACGTCTAAATGACCGAAACCATAGCGCCCATTGACTTCCTCTGAGATGAGAGTGTTAATTAAAAACGAGCGATCGCACTAATGCAGCAACTGCTGGCACAATTGACGGAAATCATCACCCCGATGCTCGAAGCTTTGATACTGATCGAAACTCGCGCAAGCAGGTGAAAGTAAAACCACACGGGCATCATACTGTTGGGCAAGTTCAGCCGCCCTCGGCACTGCCCGCGCCATTGTTTCGACAATCTCGTATCGGTCGTAATCAGCTTGCTTCAAACGTTCTGCAAAGGCAGTCGCCGCATCACCGATGAGTAAGACAGCCGCCGCTTTTGCTTGAATGGCTTCAATCCAACGGGTATCATCACCTGCTTTTGCTTCACCACCCGCAATTAGGATAGTAGGCGTTGCAACCGAGGCTAATCCTACCTCTGCGGCATCGTAGTTAGTGGCTTTACTGTCATTGATGAAGTCAATTCCCGCAAGAGTGATAATGTGTTCGAGGCGATGGGGAACACCGGGGAAGTTTGCGATCGCTTTTTGGATTGCCTCTTTCTCAATACCTGCTAACCGTGCGGTGGCGACTGCCATCAACAAATTCTGCTGATTGTGTTCGCCCACCATCCGTAACGTGGCTGTCTGTACAATTGGCTGCTTCTGGACGATTACCCAGCCATCTTCGATGTAGATTCCCCGTTGTGGATCGCCCAATAAATACTCTTTGCCTTTTACACTTGTCCAATAAGCATCTGGCCAGTGATTAATACCCATATTGCGTAGATAAGGGTCATCACCGTTGAAGACTTGGTTATGCGATCGCTTTAAGAGTTGGGCTTTGATGTCGTAGTAATTTTCTAGTGTCTGATGACGGCTAAGGTGGTCGGGTGTAAATGTTGTCCAAACACCAATCTGAGGTGCAAGGTCACGCGAAGATTCAATTTGATAACTACTAACCTCCGCAATTACCCAATCCACATTTGTTTGTTGTCCCTTGTCCAACTCTGCCTTTTCCCCCCCTTGGTAAGGGTGGGTAACAACTGACAAAGCAACTTCACACGCAGCATAGCCAATGTTGCCGCAAGCAGGAGCATCAAATCCAGCCGTTTGGAAAATTGCTGCAATTAGGGCAGTCGTCGTGGTTTTGCCATTCGTGCCAGTGATGCCTACCCAAGGAATTGATTGGAGATGTCGCCAAGCTAGTTCCATCTCACCAATCGTATCGATGCCTCGGTTTCTCGCTTCCACCAATACAGGAATATCCCAAGGTACACCAGGACTAACGACAATGAGTTGCGGTAAGTCTGAGTCGTTTAGCTCCAAGGAATAACCTAGCTTGACGGTAATGCCTTGACTTAAAAGTTCCTGTTGTTGTTGGTGTAGGGTTTCGGAGGTATTGCGGTCACTCAGTATCACCTCCCAACCGTCCTGCTGAAGGAGACGTGCGGCGGCGATTCCGGAGCGTCCTAAACCAATTACCTGAGCATTGGGCATAAATTAAAAGGCAGAAGTCCCTGGTTGAGCATCCCCCATACTATCCAGGGAACCATGACATTGCCAATTGCCAAGACGAGAAAAACGTTTTTTCATCGCTGGGCATTCTTTTTTAAATGCCTCTAACTTTTCACGATCGCTCCAAAATCAGCCAGTACACGCGCATGATTCCGCAGTAATCCTAGTAGATTTAAACGATTATGCCGGATTTCCAGGTCGGGGTCTATTACCAAAACACTGTCAGCACCATCAAAGAAGGTGCTAACCGTAGGAGCAATGTTTGCTAAAGCGTCTACCAGTTGTTGGTAATTCCTCTGTTGTTGAGCTGCCTGAGTTTGGGGTACTAATTCCACAAGTGCATTATAGAAGGATTGCTCTGAGGACTTTTGGAATAATTGTGGATTCACCACAGAACTGGGTTCTAATTGGGTTGTATCCAAATCCCCTTGAGCGGCTAAACGGGTAGAACGGTTAACGGTTTCGTAGATTTCGTCTAGCTTACCGTTATCGCGGATGGATTGGAGGAACAGGGCGCGATCGCGTACATCCAGCAAATCTGTTAACGCCCGTTCTTTATACTCAGCATCATTCTCTCCCAGAACTGCATTTACCAAGTCATAGTCAATGTTCCGTTCTTCTTGTAGCAGTGTGCGAATGCGTTGCAAGAAAAACTCTTCTAAAGCAGTAGCGGGTGACTCTTGTTTTGAAAAAGTATCGATAAAATCTGCCGCAACTTGGGTTAATAACTGCTGTAAATTGATAGGTAAATCGGCATCCCAAGTAATATTAATCGCTGCATTCGCTGCACGACGCAAGGCAAAAGGGTCAGAGGAGCCTGTTGGCAGCATCCCCAATCCGAAGATACTTACCAAAGTATCCAAACGGTCAGCTAAACCCACAACTCGACCCGTTAGGGTTTGAGGCAGCTTATCTCCTGCACCTTTGGGTAAATAATGCTCAAAAATTGCTGTCGCTACTGCCTCTGATTCTCCACTAGCCGCTGCATATTTAGAACCCATTACCCCTTGCAATTCAGGAAACTCATAGACCATCTGGGTAACGAGGTCAGCCTTACAAAGCAATGCCGCTCGTAAAATATCAGTACGCTCTGAGGCTGATACTTGTAATTGGTCAGCAATTTGACCTGCAATCTTTTCAATCCGCTCTACTTTCTGGCGAACTGAACCCAACTCGTCCTGAAATGTCACTTTCTCCAACTTGGGTAAGTAGCTAGACAAAGGTGAGGCTAAGTCAGTTTTGTAGAAGTATTGACCATCTGCTAATCGTGCTTTAATAACCCGCTCGTTTCCTGCTGCAATAATCTCTGATTTAGCTGGGTCACCATTAGAAAGGGTGATGAAGTAAGGGAGTAATTCGCCGTTTTCTTGGTTCTTGAATACAGGGAAGTAACGCTGGTGAGTCACCATTACTTCTGTAATGACCTCTGATGGTAGGCTCAAAAATTCTGGGTCAAACTTCCCAATAACGGCTGTCGGCCATTCCACTAAGTTAGTCACTTCTGCTAACAATTCCTCATACTGCGGAGCAATACCCGCCAATTCTTGAGCCGCTGACTTCACTTGTGCTTGAATATTACTTCGACGCTCTGAGGGGTCTACAGCAATAAAGCCAGAGTGGAGAGACTGTACATAATCTAATGCCTGAGGAATTTGAATCGGTTCTGGATGTAAGATTCGATGCCCACGGGAAATGCGATCACTTTTAATCGTTTCTGCACCACTAACCAACTCAACTGGCAACACAGCATCATCCATCAGGGCAACCAACCAGCGAATCGGTCGGGAAAACCTGAAGTCTCCATTTGCCCAGCGCATAAACCGCTTTCCTTCCAACCCGGAAATCCATTGAGGAATCAGTTCGGTTAAAATCTCGGTTGCTGGACGACCCGCAGTTTTTTTGAGAACAAAGACAAATTCGCCTTTGTCTGTATCTCTTACTTCCAGGGCATCCAATTCTACCCCTTGCTTACGAGCAAACCCAACGGCTGCTTGTGTGGGTTGACCATCTTTGAATGCAGCCTTTGCGGGTGGCCCTTTCACTTCTTCTTCCCGATCAGGTTGTTGTGTGGGTAGCCCTTTAATCAGGAGGGCAAGGCGGCGGGGTGTTCCGTAAACCTCAATTGCCTCAGGTGTGAGGAATTGCTCATTGAGGGATTTGGGAAGACGCGACTGCCACTGTGCGATCGCATCATCCACAAAGCTTGCAGGTAATTCTTCTGTACCAACTTCTAATAAAAATGTAGGCATAACGCACTGTCTTTAACAATTGAGGGCTGGAGATTACGAGCCGCTTTCAACAGTTTACCTTGCAGTAATGTCTTCCATTCCGCGCTTGCTTTGCCTTTAACAGTTGACTCCAGATAGATGTTCGTTTGGCTACATTAAAGAGATTCTAGGACAATAAGCCAAAAACACTGTCAGGAGTTGAGCGATGACACAGGACAAAGCAAGACAACAAGACCAGGAAGCTGCCTCTGTCGCTAGCGACCCGACATTGAATAAAGAAGCTGTCAATGAAGTGGTTGACGAGTATGAGACAAGTGCCAACTCGGACGATGAAAAAGAACTTGACGTATCTACTCAAAAAGAATTAGGTGATGTCGAACGCTCCTTAGAAGATTCAGTCCTTGGTATTGAAGACGCTTCTTAAGCAAGAGAAACCTTATCAGACAATTTTGCAAAAAAATAAGGGGAGAGAATTGAAGTCTCTTCCCCTTTATTCTTCTGGTTGTCTTCTTTCTGGCTCTCTTTGAGCTTCTTACGCAGCATCTGAGTTTGCTTCTTTAGCTGGCGTTGTCTTGCGGAGCCACCTTTTCCCTTATCGTTTCTCCCCTGACGCCGAGGAGATTCCCACCGCTTGAGTCGCTGTGTCATGGTCGTTGCCTCTCAACTACAGTGGGCGGGGGGAGACTCGAACTCCCACGACCGTAAGGTCGC
Source organism: Microcoleus sp. FACHB-SPT15 (assembly GCF_014849525.1). Lineage (NCBI taxonomy): Bacteria > Bacillati > Cyanobacteriota > Cyanophyceae > Oscillatoriales > Microcoleaceae > Microcoleus > Microcoleus sp. FACHB-SPT15. The sequence continues at coordinate 140,679 of NZ_JACJNU010000062.1, forward strand.
CACATTTTGAGTGTGGTGCGTCTACCAATTCCGCCATCCGCCCTTATCTGGGGCAACCTTATTATTATAACCTAATGGCTGCTGCTGCAACAAGGATTGATAAGTTTGAGAACTCGCCCAACGATCAATTTCTCGTGCGCGTAGAACTGGGACGGGATGCGTCAGTTGTGCTGTCTGTGTAGATTTAAGCATTTCGCCGAGTTCTGTCTCACTCACAGCATCATACGCTCTAGCTTGATCGATAAAGGCATCGAGATTTAGTTGCGGTGCCAGGGTTGGGGAACCGCCAGCGAGTTTCATCAGTACCGACATCACGACTTTAGGGTTTTGAGTGGCAAGTAGGGCAGCGCGATCGCAAGTAAATTCTGCACAGCGTAGCCACTCCAGCATCTGCGCCTGTACGCTTTGAGCAATTACTGTCCCCCAGCCAGGAAATAAACCAGCCGCTAAGACGATGATATTAAGTGGTGTCAGGTAAACCCCGTGTTCACACTTGAGGTGACCCAGTTCATGAGCAATCACCGCTTGAATTTCTTCCTGTGTCAGCATATCGATTAAAGACGTATGCAAAACAATGAAAGGCTGCTTACCTCGCATAGCAAAGGTATAGGCATTAGGAACGGGATGCTGCTGTACATACAGTTGAGGCGGATCTAAATCCAGGGTTTTGCAAGCGTCCAAGAGTAGCTGATGAAGATGCGGGAGTTGATTTTCCCCTACCAAAACGCTAGCAGCAATATTATTCAGGTAAAAAAACTGTTCTGCTAATGGGCCGAGGACGCTCCGCACCATTAAGTCTAGTCCTGGTACTTGCTTGAGGCTATTAGTCGCTCGCAAATCCAGAGGATGACGAAAATGGTCTGCTTTAAGACCAACTAGCTGTGTTTTTGAAAATACCATGCGGACAACCGTAATTTTAAAAGGGTACTGAGCCGTGTTGTGGTGGCGGAGTGTAGCTGTCTGATTGGATGGTGTGTAGATATAGCGGTTCTCGGTTGGATGCGGTAAACTCTTACCTCTCTGAAAAACCTCTCTCCTACTCTTGAGTGAGGCTTTGATTCTTACTCCCCTTCCAGCTAAAAACATTATTCCTTTTCCCTCTCCTTGTAGGAGAGGGTTAGGGAGAGGTGGGAAGGGGTTGGGGGTTAGGTTATTCTGATGTACACGCGCGTAACTGAGAAACGCTATAAAAACCTTTTGCCGGAGGGCATGGAAAATAGACAGCCTTCAATCAGTATATCGAAGACATTGGGTGTTAGTTGTTGGTTATTGGTTGTTGGTTGTTGGTTTTTCAGTGAGGTACATCTAAGTTTCTTGTCAATTCCCAATTCCCTGCGGGTGCGCTTCCTCATCCGGAGGTTCCCTCCGGATGCCAGCGTCACCCAATTCCCGAAAACCCAGAAGTCTGTACCTCATCCACATGAGAATCGCTATATCCCTCTTCTGTCACTCTCCGAAAACTTTTGCCATTGCTGAAGTCTAGAACTAACCTATGGTAGGCGATCGCAGACTTTTTCCTTCATAGAAATTGATCAGAGTAGGGAAATTGCCAAAATTAGATGGGCAAACGCTGTATTCCCTAATATACCTCCTTTGTAGAAAATATTAATAATAGGAAAAACCGGAGAGTGACAGAAGAGGGATATCCCTCTTCTGTCACTCTCCGAAAACTTTTGCCATTGCTGAATTCTAGAACTAACCTATGGTAGGCGATCGCAAACTTTTTCTTCATAGAAATTGCTTAGAGTAGGGCAATTGCCAAAATTAGATGGGCAAACGCTGTATTCCCTAATGTACCTCCTTTGTAGAAAATATTAATAATAGGAAAAACCGGAGAGTGACAGAAGAGGGATATAGCGTTTCTCCGTCAAGTGAGGTACATTTTTAGAGCTGAAACTATTACTAGGCAAGGATTGGTTGTACCTCATCAGTCAAGGAAACGCTATAAACTGGAAATTAAAGCTAAACATTTAGTTTTGTAATATAGCAAATTAGAATTAGTTTTCACCTCTCCAGTGGTAGAGATAGAAGTTATTTCTCTCGACTGATGAAGCCCTAATTATAGAGATGCCTAAATAGTAACAACCAGCACCGATAAAAAACACATTTTGGTGTTGTGAGTATTAGTATTTTCCCTTAGGGGGGCGGATAATATGGCTTTAGGGCAACACAAAAGAGCTGTAGGTGTTTTTTCAAATCGCCGGGATGCGGAAGGGGCTTTGCGGGAACTTAGAGATTCTCGCTTTCCGATGGATAGAGTTTCCGTAATCACGCAAGATACAGACCAGCAAGGTGATATGTCTGGTGCTGATGTGCGCGATCGCGCTGGCAATAAAGCTGACGAAGGGGCTGCGATTGGTGCAACGACTGGCGGGATAGCAGGGGGTGTTACGGGTTTACTCGTTGGTTTAGGAACCCTATTGCTCCCTGGAATTGGACCAATCATGCTAGCTGGAGCAACGGCAACTGCGATCGCAACAACTCTCGCTGGTGGAGCAATTGGTGCGGTAGCTGGTAGTCTTCTTGGCGCACTTATCGGTTTAGGTATTCCTGAAGAACGGGCGAGAGCTTACAACGAGCGAGTCTCGCGAGGGCATTACCTAATAATGGTGGAAGGTACGGATGACGAAATCCGTCATGCAGAAGCGATTCTGCACGGTCAAGGTATTGAGGATTGGGGAATCTATGATATGCCCAACACTGATGCGGTAGCGACTCGCCGTCATCGTGCTGTTGGTGTCTTTCCCCACCGCCGTGAGGCACACGAAGCACTTGCCGAACTTAGAGATTCTGGATTTTCAATGAGTCAAGTCTCGCTAGTGGCGCGTGACTATGATCGGAACCACGGAATTACAGGGCTTGATGTTCGCGATCGCTTGGATAATACACGTTATGGTTTTCCCAATGATCGTGTTCGGTTCTACGACGAGCGAGTGAACCGTGGTGAATATGTAGTAATGGTTCACGGTACAGCGGATGAAATTCGTCGTGCTGAAGCGATTCTGAGTCGTCGTGGTATCCAAGATTGGAGACTATTTGATGCACCCGAAGTGGTTCATTCTCGTAGCGATTATCAAACCACTCCCCGTAGTGCTTTAGTCCGCAACAAGCGTGCAGTCGGTGTCTTCTCCCATCGCCGTGATGCCGAAGCTGCACTCACAGATTTGAGAACGGCTGGCTTTGACATGAATCAAGTGTCTGTCGTTGGCAAAGATGCGAATGATGCAAATCGTCTTGCTGGCGGTAACGTTGCTGACCGCACTAAGACAGGCGAAGGTGCCGCTACAGGTGCGGCTACAGGTGGCGCACTTGGTGGTTTAGGTGGTTTGTTAGTTGGCTTAGGTGCGTTAGCAATTCCTGGTATTGGACCCGTTCTTGCTGGTGGTGCTTTGGCGACTGCGTTAGCAACGGCAGCAGCAGGTGGCGCAATTGGCGCTGCGGCTGGTGGTCTTACGGGGGCATTGGTGGGCTTAGGAATTCCTGATAAGCGAGCTAAGTTGTACAACGACCGGGTAAACCATGGTGATTACCTGGTGATGGTTGATGGTTCGGAAGATGAAGTTCGTCGTGCGGAAGCGATTTTTAGACGCCACGGAATTCAAGAATGGGATATCTTTGATGCGCCAGATGCAGACAAATCTCGTCCTGGTTATGCAGCCGCTGCTACTGGTACTCCCCAACGTGATACAGGTCGCACCCGCCGTGGGGTTGGTGTTTTCCCCCACCGTCGTGATGCTGAAGCTGCACTCACAGACTTGAGAACGGCTGGCTTTAACATGGATCATGTGTCTGTCGTTGGCAAAGATGCCCACGGTAATGATCAGATTGCTGGTGTGGAAAGGGGCAATCGTGCTGAAGGCAACAAAGCGGATGACGGTGCAAAGGCTGGTGCCGCGACAGGTGGTGTGCTAGGCGGTTTAGGCGGCTTACTCGTCGGCTTGGGGGCTTTAGCAATTCCCGGTATTGGACCTGTTGTTGCTGGTGGGGCATTGGCAACCGCTTTAGCAACAACAGCAGCAGGTGGTGCAATTGGTGCTGCGGCTGGCGGTATAACTGGCGCACTAGTCGGTTTGGGAATTCCGGAAGAGCAGGCAAAATTGTATAACGACCGAGTGAATCGAGGTGACTATCTCGTGATGGTTGATGGCACAGAAGACGAACTCCGTCGTGCCGAACCGATTCTCAGCCGACACAGAATTCAGGAGTGGGGTATCTACGATAAATCAGACGTGGCTGCTGGAGATAGCGGTAAGTCTAACTTAGAACGCGATCGCACTGCCTATGCTACTGCTACTCCTGCTGCTACTCCTACGGCGCAACGCACTAGTTACACTCGTCATCGTGCCATCGGTGTCTTCCCTCACCGTCGCGATGCTGAAGCCGCACTCGGAGAATTGCGCGATGCTGGTTTCGACATGAATCAAGTGTCTGTTGTTGGCAAAGATGCTAAGGGCACAGGCGCTGTTGGTGGTGGTAACATTACTGACCGCACCAAGACGGACGAAGGTGCGAAAGCAGGTGCAGCTACAGGTGGCGCACTTGGCGGTTTAGGTGGCTTATTAGTCGGTTTAGGTGCATTAGCGATTCCTGGTATTGGGCCAGTGCTTGCTGGTGGTGCTTTGGCAACCGCTTTAGCTACAACTGCTGCAGGTGGTGCAATTGGTGCTGCGGCTGGTGGTCTTACAGGTGCTTTGGTTGGTTTAGGGATTCCTGACGAGAAAGCCCATTTATACAACGACCGGGTAAACCGTGGTGATTACCTAGTGATGGTTGATGGTACGGAGCAAGAAATTCGCCGTGCCGAAGCGATTCTTAGCCGTCGTGGTATTCAGGATTGGGCAATTTTTGATGCACCAGATACAGATAAGTCTCGTGCTGTAAATGCTACTCCCACGACTGCAACTCGCCAGGTGATTGCTCATGACACTACACCAGGCGTTAGTACAACTCCTGGTCATGCTGACGTTGTTTCTAAGGAACCTGAGGTTATCATCATTGACCGTCGTGACCAGTCTTTGTAGGCTCCCTAGGTAGTTTGCCATCCTAACTTTCTAGGAGCTATCCAGGAGCAAGGTCTTAATTAATCTTGCTCCTCCTCATCTCCAATCAGGACTTAGATAACAATTTTTAGCTCCCTAAAAAGTTGCTCACAGGAGCCTTTTCTAAGCTTAAACTTCTTGAACTCTCAGGGTTTCTCCACTTTAGTTATTTAACTATTCCATCATTCAACCCTTTAAAAAGAGGAAAACAAACAATGAAAAAACTTACAGTCTTTCTCCTCAGTAGCGTCTTATTGTTTGGTGCCGCAGCTTGCTCTGAACAGGCAAAAACGACTGCCGATGCTCCTGCTGCTAATGAAGGAACGGTACAGGCTCCAGAAGCAGAAGATACCGAACAAGCTAAAGCCGATGCAGAAAGCGAACTTCGTAGACAACAGCTTAACGCTGACATTAAAGCGCGTGAGGAGCGCAACAATGCACTGAATCAAGGTCAAGCAGAAGGTCGGCCGGATGAAGACCTTGCTAGTCAAGTTCGCAGTAAGCTAGAAGCAAATATTCCTAATGGTCAGCTTACTGTTGAGGTTGAAGACGATGCTGTAACTGTAGCTGGAACTGTCCCAAATCAAGATCAGCTTAATAAAATAGAAAGCTTAGCGAAAGAAATTAAGGGTGTTAAGACTGTGACTGTTAATGCTACCGTTGCTAAGCCACAGTAATTAAACAACGTTAGCTTCTCTAATAATCTCGACCCTATCAGTTATTTTCCACTGATGGGGTCGTTTTTTCGATTAACTTCTGGTGAAAGCGAAGATTTACTCCCAGTGGTTAATTCTATTGATGGATCGTCGATGTAAAAAGTCACTTGAACAGGACTGTAAGGTTCTTGAATTACATTTTCAATGTGTGCCGCAATTAGGGAAGTACTGTTGGCAAATTCAGGATGGATAATGAGGTGCATCTGAATATATACAAAGCGTCCAACAATTCCTTGGGATTGGATTTGATAACAGTGTGTTACCCCTCCAACTTGACAGGCAATTTGTGCGATAACTTCTGGAGCGATCGAGGAATGTTAAAATAGTTTCTCATTTGCCATGATCGTAGACTGATAAACTCCAGGAGCGGTCACTTTTTGTAAGTTTGAGTAAGCTCAAAAGTGTGCTGAAGCTGACAAGCAAAGTTTGTAGAGACTCTGCCAAAAGACTTAGCGATCGCGTTGCCCAAGCGGCTGAAATTTTGACTAATACTACGAATAACGTCAGCCAGAGAGTCGTAAATAAAATCAAACGACCGACTTGAGCGCGATTTTTTCCTTCGGTCATAGCCTGAAGGGAACCAACGACGGTTTCCTAACATTATCGTTGATTTCAATCAGAAGTAATGAATAATGGCGCTTAGACTCATCATTAGGGACGAATGACAAATGATTAATGACATAGATGCCCTGGATATTCGATTGCTGGTGCTGGATATTGATGGCACAATTGCAGGTCAGTCTAATGATGTTCGGGAACCCGTGAAGCGAGCGATCCGTTCGGCACAGGCAAAAGGGGTTCAGGTTGCGATCGCTACAGGTCGCATGTATTGTTCTGCTTTGCGCTTCTACCACGAAGTCGCCTCTACTCTACCCCTACTGGCTTACCAAGGCGCTTGGATTCAAGACCCCGCAACGCAACAGATTTACCAACACTTACCTGTCTCACGCACTACAGCCGAGGCATTGTTGGATTATTTTGAGAGTGATGCACTGCGATCGCTTCTTTCAGTTCACTTCTATATCAATGACCAGTTGTATGTTCGGGAAGTCACGCCAGAAACCAAGATTTATGCTGAACGCGCCAATATTCAACCGATGCCTGTGGGTGACTTGCGAAAAACTTTGGACTCTGAACCGACAAAGGTTTTAGCACTGAGTGATGATACGGCAATCATTGAGCAGATGCTAGGTAGTTTGCGTAAGCAATACACCCCGGCTGAGCTTTATTTAACCAAATCGGTGGCAACGTTCTTTGAAGCAACGAATCCCGCCGCCAATAAAGGGACAGCAGTACGCTATCTAGCTGAAGAAATGCTAGGACTCAGTGCCCAGAACGTGATGACAATTGGTGATAACTTTAATGATGTGGAAATGCTTGAATATGCTGGCTTAGGTGTAGCGATGGGGAATGCACCAGCCCAAGTACAGGCGATCGCAAACTGGGTAGCTCCGGATGTTGAGGAAGATGGTGCAGCAGCAGCAATTGAAGCTTTTGTGTTGTGAAGCACTGTTGATGTAGAGGCAGTACCTCGTATCTGCTCTTACCAGAATCCTTAAATCAGGAAGGGAACCGACGACTGGCCGTGTTTCGTCTCGGTTCCCTTACTGGTTCGCTCCTCACACTAAAGAAATAATACTCGAAGGGTATTGGATTTGTCACTACCTTCTTTAAGTTTCTTTTATATTTCACCGAAACCTCACAATTCTGTGGGCGCAGCTACACCGAGTTGGTCTTGTAAAAGCGATCGCAAAATTATTTGAGTTACCCCCAGCAGTCCTAATCTTGCCTGAGCAAGCTTCGGGGTATCGATCTTCACCTCTCCCAAAATGCGGCAACTGCTGTAAAATGTCTCAAAAGCCTTGCTTAAAGCACTAGCTAGCTTGATCGAACTGCCTTGGTTCTGAATGTTGATGGCATCTTGCCAATCTAATAGCTGGGTAATCAAATGCTGTTCAGCCGGATGTACTAAACGTAGTTGCACTTGACCTGTAGTTGTATTTACTTGTTGGTCGTTATCTAGCCAAGGAATCGGATGAGGTTCGATAAACGGGTAGTTAAGAGTTTTGAAGCTTAAGTCCTGTAACTTGATTAAATCCTGTTGGTGAGCCAGACGCAGGAGTGAGCAGCAACGAGCATGGGCATACTGGGCTGGAAATAGATGGTGAGCCTCTTTCTGATTTTTATCTAGCTGTCCTTGCTGATTGGGAGATGTCTGAAGTGATTGTTGTAACCAAGCCGCTAAACCCTGAGAGCTTAATCGAAAGTTAATCCAACCGGGGAACACGACCTCTATGGTGAAGTCTAAACATATTTGATTACTGGTGTTCTGAGTATTTATTGGCAAAGAGGCAACGAGTTGATTGGCGATATCGAAGGCTGATAATTGCCACAGGGGAGCAAGCTTAAATGCGATCGCACAGCGATAAACCACAAAGGCATTATCTGATAAGCGATGCAGCGGAATCATCTGTGACATCAGCTTTAAATCACTAGGTAAATTAGCTGGGGCGATATCCGTACCAACTAAATTCATTGCTGCTATAAGTTGCTGCTGTAATAGTGGCTTAATCGCAATAAAATTACGCGATATATTCACACTTAATGAACGGCAGTTAGAAGTATTTTTTGCTACCTTCGACTCCATGTAAAATCTAGAAAAATTGGCGTTTCTACTACGCTTAAGGCTTATGCACTCACCACCCTCCTCATCAGAGGCATCTCGACCATTTATAACCTGGCAACGGATTCTAGACTGGGCGCAGGAACACTACCGCTTTCGGACTTTTAGCAAAGATGAACGGATTCCTGCTCGTGCTGGATTACTGTATCTTGTACAGCGTGGAGCAATTCGCTTGGTGGGTACAGCTCAAGTCAGTGCTAGCACAAGTCATAGTGTTTCTCCATTGTCGCATCAGGTCTCTGAGGAAGCATTTTTGGGCTTTGTGGGTGCTGGTCAACCTTTTGAAATCGTGGTACAGTCTCCCTTTACACTTCAAGCTTATTCCCATGTTGACCAAACGTCTGTTGTCTGGATGTACTGGCACGACTTGGATAATTGGCCTCACTTCCGGCGAGAAGTTTTGGATGCATTTCGATATCAGCATCAACGTAAACTTCTTTGGCTAAGTACCTTGGGGCAGCGACGGACGATTGACCGACTATTAGGATTTCTAACGTTATTAATAGAAGAATTTGGTGAACCCTGTACTAACGGATATTGTTTGCCCTTTCCTTTAACCCATGCTCAAATTGGCAGCGCTATTGGCTCTACCCGTGTGACTGTAACTCGTTTAATGGGTAAGCTTCGCCAGCGGGGGCTGATTGGAATTCAAGGCGATAATTTAATTTTTCTACCAGCTAAATCAGAAAAAACTACTAGCAATTAAACTTGATCACACCCTATTTAGCTAATTCATTAGAATAGAGCGGGTGAAAAGGTTTTTTGAAAATTCTTGTTAAGGCTTCAAGGGTACAAAATTAAAGCCACTGGGACTCTCACCCGGTTGAATTTGTACAAGGATAGCGGCACTGTTGCGATCGCCTGATGAAAACTGTACTGTTCCAGTGGCACCATTAGCAGAAAATGCAGGACTCGATAGTGCTTGTTGTAATCCCTCACGAGTGCTAGTTTGCCTCAAGCCAGTGATAATTGCTTGAGCCGCATCATAAGCCGTCGCACTACGCCAATTTACCTCACCGCCCCAAAGTTTAACGGCGTTCCCAGCAAAAGGATTTCCTGGAATCGCTTGAGGGTGCCAAGCAACAGACAGTACCATCCCATTAACAGCAGCTTGCCCTTGCTGTAGTGTCTGGATTGTATACAGAGCAGAACTGCCTAATAAAGCTAAACGCTTTTGATTGACTTGCGCGACATCAATGGCTTGATTGAGCCTCTCAATAGAAGGTAAAAGTAGCAAGCCATCAGCACCCTGACTAATGGCTTGAGAAATCACAGCACTAGCATTGAAAGTCGGTGCAGAAAGATCGCATTCAATTGGGGCAACTTTGCCACCAGCAGCCAAAATAGCGGCAGTAAAGTCGTCCTTCCAGGACTGACTTGATTGAGATTGGGAATCTAGACAAACGACAATATTGGTTTTGCCCAGAGTCTTAGTAGCGTAGTTGGAAAGTGTTTCTGCTTGAGAGCGATTCGTGGGAATTGTGCGAAAGATGTAGTTACCAAAGCCTGATAGGTTCCTAGCATCGCTGGTAGGGGAAATCATCACCAGTTTTCCCTTTTCATACTCTGGTGCAGCGGCAAGGGACACATCACTGGAGTTATGCCCTATTACCGCTAAAATACTTGGGTCTTTGACAAAGTTGTCAGCGAGTTGTTTTGCGACTAGAGAGGCATTATCATCATTGGCAATCTCTACCTGCAATAATGCTCCATTAATCCCACCACTTTTATTCACCTCATCTTGTGCTTGAGCAACCCCTCGCAATATTTCTTTTGCGACATTCAAATTGCCGCCAATGGGCACACTCACTGCAATTTTGATGCCCTTACCTTGACCAATCTTGGCATTATTTAGATAAATTAATGCTTCTGGATCGTTGCGGTTGCTTTGCAGCGATGCCTGAAACTCAGTGGTAGCTGTGGCAAAGTCTCCCTTGGCAAATGCTTGGACTCCCGCCTGTTTTCTAGGGTTTGTATCAGCAGTGACGAGAATTTTATCTCCCAAACTTATCCGGCTTTCTGGGCTTCCAGAAGTGGTATCTAAGCCAGGTTGACCGGACTTTGAGCCAGAAAAACTGTCTGGATTCACTCCAGTTTGTCTTGTAAACCACCAAAAACCAATTCCCAATAAAGCTGCTGTAACCAGTAGAGACAAAATAAGAACTTTCGTTTCGTTTTTTTGGGACATGGACGGTAGGGATTTAAAGAAAAGTAAGAGTTAATGAATCAAGGGAGACAGTAATACTTAGCTCCCAAAGCTTTGCCACTTATGCAAGAAGTCTATTCTTTGTCTACATACAGCGCAGTATCACAAATTTAACTCAAACAGGCATGTAGTCACTTACCGTAGCCGTGTGTCTCAATTGGTAGGTGCGATCGCTTGTTGTGCTTGGGGTGAGTTCAAATAACCTAGAAAGGCATCAACCTGGGGGCTAGCAGGTTGTTTGTAAACGTAGTACAACTCTCGTTGATAGGGGTAACTAGCGGCTTCCGGAGTTAAGCCATCAACCGCAACTGTTCGCACTGTCTGTTGATTTGCGACTTGAGCATAGGTCGCATACCCAATTCCATCAGTTTGTAAAGCTTGAAGTAAGGGTGTGGTAGCATCCCTTTCTAGGGTTGTGATATTAGACGTTGTGCCAAAATTTCCGCCTTTTAGCACCAGTTCTCGAAATGCTTGATGGGTACCGCTGAAGGGTGGTCGGTTAATTACCCGAATGGTTCCAGTTGTTCCTCCTACCTCTGACCAATTTGTGATCTGTCCTGTAAAAATCCAGACAACTTGCTCACTGGTTAGTCCTTTCCGGAAAGGATTGTTCTCGCCAACAACAATCGCTATGGCATCCTTAGCCACAGGTACCGCTGTCAAACCTTGGGATTGTTCTTGAGAGGTGAGAGGACGAGAAATTGCTGCAATATCTACAATTCCCGCTTGGAGTTCCTGAATCCCTTTTTCTGTTCCCCTCGCTTGAGTATTAATTTTTGTACCAGGAAATTGCTTCTCAAAGCTGCCTTTGAGTGCTTGATTAATCTGTACCATACTGGTGGAACCTTCGATTCTGACTGTTGTTCCACTGGGTACACTCGTTGGGGATGTAAAAGTAGGGTTGGAAGCAGATGGAGATGCTTGTGGTTGATTTGGCTGGGTGTCATTGCCTCCTCCAGTTAAAGTTCCAGGATTAAAGCCAGAACTACGGGTAAACCACCAGAAGCCTGCGCCTAGTAGTGCGGCTGTAATCAGGAAAGCTAAGACCAAAACTGTAGATTCGTTTTTCTGAGACATAATCCTGAATTGAAATAGGTTGTACTCCGACCCTAATGAGGACGGGTTTATTTCATCTTGGCGTGTGTAGTTTAAATTTCTAGTAAAAGCTCTCCTGGTATCCGCTTTCTAAGCACTTGCGCTTTAAGCAAAGTTAAGAAAGTTTATTTCTCTTTATAACCAATAGGTTAGGTACCAGCTTTATTCGCGTACTGGAATAAATTCATAACCAGGGTCTTTATTATTTACAGGCTGAATGGTTACCAATTGTACGACTTGATTGCGATCGCCTGAAGGTAAAAATCGAATCGGATTCGCAGCGCCTGTGGCAGAGAAGTTTGATGCAGAAAGTGCTTGTTGAACACCTGTACGTGTTGGATTTTGCTCGATTCCAGCAATTAGCGCTTTAGTGGCATCATACGCCATCGCTGTCCGCCAATTGATCTCTGCTCCCCAAAGTTGATTAGCGGCTTTTGGAAACTCTGCTTCAGGGTTACCTAAAATATGCCAGGGTACAGCCAATACCATGCCAACTGCGTTACTACGACCAACTTCTAGAGTTTTAAAACTGTACCCACTATCTCCAGCTAAGACTGGCAAACGTTTTTCATTCACTTGCACCACTTGCAATGCCTGATCGAGAGCTGCTGTATTGGGAGCAAGCATCAAAACTTCTGCGCCTTGTCCTATGGCTTCTTGGACACTACTGGCAACATCAAAATTAGGGCTACTGAAGTCAAACTCAGCTACTACCTCTCCACCATCGCCAAGCAGGGTAGTGGAGAATTCATTTTTTAGAGATTGGCTGTAATTACTTTTGGAATTAAAAAAGACAGCCGCTTTTTGTTTTTTGAGCTGAGTCAACATATAACGAGACAGCGCATTTCCCGCAAAGCGATCGCTTGGTACAGTACGGAAGATATACTCACCTGCGTTTGAGAGCTGCACGGACGTGCTTGTGGGAGAAATCTGTACCAGTTGACCCTTTTCATAGACTTTCCCCGCCGCAAGGGTAACATCACTATCAAAGTTCCCGACAACACCCAAGACTTGTTGATTCTCTACTAGGGCTTCAGCAACTTGTTGAGCAACATTTGGATCATTGTCATCATTAGCAATGATTACCTTTAAGGGAACACCACCAATTCCACCAGCTTGATTAACTTCATTTTGAGCCTGAGCAACACCGCGTAGGACTTCCTTAGAAGGATTCTGGGCAGTACCTATTGGAATAGAGGCAGCAATTGCATAAGACTTTCGGTTGCCGATACGAGCATTGTTGAGGTAAATCAGTGCTTCTGGGTCGTTGCGATCGCTTTTTAGTGCCGCTTCCAAGTTAGAAACAGCCGCTTCGTAGTTACTAGAAGCGATCGCTTCTACAGCCGCTTGTTTCTCAGGTGTTTCTCCTGAAGAGAATAAAAGCTTGTCTCCTAGGCTAATTCGTGCTTCAACTGGTTGATTAGATGTCCGTCCCGCCGAGGTTGTTGAACCTGAATTGTCGCTTCCCGTTAAGCCTCCCAGATTAATGCCACCTCGATTTGTGAACCACCACAAGCCAGTCGCTACGAGTGCAACCGTAACGAGCAAAGAAAGCAAAAGAACTACAGTTTCGTTTTTCTGGGACATGAACGGGTGACACCGGAAGGCGCTTGCAGGGATTTAAAGCAACCGGGATAAAAGCAGATAAACCAGACGAAAAAGTGCTGTTACTGCGATCGCTCCAGCGGCGGCTAAAACGGATAGCACGATAACAGTCTGAATCACCATATCGTTGCGTAAAGCCGGAAAGAACACAAGCGGTAACAGCGTAATTACTGCAATGATAACGAAGTCAAACTTTTCTATAACCCGACGGAACTGAGCAAAGATTAGCCCCCCCATAACCATGCCCCACAAGCCAATACCAAGAGCGGGTGATGGTAGGAGGCTACCCAAGGCAATAAACAACAATGCACCCTCAAATCCTGTGAAGGCAGCTCCACGGAGTAGCTCTAGTGTCGAAAAGGTGCCACGTCTAGAGCGGGGAGGACTACTAGGGGCTACTGTTACGGGTGGGTTACTGGGCGGTTGAGAAACTGGCGGTGCAGCCGTAGGTGTAGATGTTTGAACAGGCAGCGGATTAGTTGGGGGTGCTGTGGTTCGCTGTGGTAGAGGATTAGTCGGTGGTGGAGATGGCAGCGGTTGAGGCGTTGGTCGATAGTCCAGGGCATCCATGACTTCCTGTGCTGAGCCATAGCGTTGATTCGGCGTTGCCAACAGCATCCGGTCTAGAACATCTGCTAGTGTGTCACTAACCTGAGCATCGTTTCTCCAATTCCACTGGTTGTTGTAGGAGTCATAGAGTTCCCCTGCCTCTTTACCTGTCAGCAATGTAATCAATGTCACGGCAAGGGCATATAAGTCAGTTGATGGGTAGACTTGAGAACCTGACATCTGCTCTGGCGGTGCAAATCCCATTGAATAAATGCCAGTAGAGCGCCCAGCCGCCCCTCCGGCGGCTCCAGCTTTCGTTACCTGTTTGACTGCTCCAAAATCCAAGAGATACAGTCGCCCGTTGCGATGGCGCATGATGTTGGAGGGCTTGATATCTCGATGAATCGAACCATTTTCATGGACAAACTTTAGCACTTTGAGGATTTCTCGCAGCACTTCCAGAACCTCAGCTTCCGAGAATTTCCCTTTCTCAGCCAGTTCCCCCTCCAAGTCCTTCCCATCAATGAATTCCTGCACCAAATAGAAAAACTGGTCATCTTTTCCGATTTGCTGGGTGGGGACACTGAGCTGAAAAAAGGCAAACAAATTAGGAATCTGGTCATTTTCGCTGCCCAGTTGCTCTAAAACTTCTGCCTCCCGCTCAAATAAGTCTTGGGCAATTTTTAGCTGTTGCGGGTTCAAGTCACCCGACGGTTGAAATTGCTTAACCACGCACTGACGCATGGCTGGAGTATAGCGATCGCGTGCCAGAAATGCTGCGCCAAATCCACCTTGCCCTAGCAACCTTGAGGGAATGTAACGACCGACTAAAATCAGCGGCATTCCACAAGCTGTGCAGTATTTCTGCTGAGTTGTCTTGAGCGTTTCTCTGTCATCGAGATCAGCAAAGAAGTTTTGGGGGCGAGGGCAAGCAGGACGAGTGCAGTAAATTTCCATGTTCGAGAGAGCGTCGGGACTAAGGATTAGGCACTAGGGAAAGTCAGCCACTGATTTTTTTTCTCTTCTCACTTTAGCCATCTTCGCTCAACGCTCAGTTCATGCCTCAGCCCCTAACCAACTCTAAGTTAGCTTCCTGTTATGTGGGAAGAAGCTGTCTTGAGTGTTTCCGCTGAGATTACCGAGGGAACTACCGTTGGCGGTTGTAAAAGGTGAGACGTAAACTCCGGCAAAATCTCGCGACTAAACGCTTCGGCTGCCTTAGAACGGTAGCGATGGGGATTGACAATGACAGACAGTCCTCGCTTCACTACGACTTCATCAATGGGGGCACGGTGCAGAACGCCCATTTGTAACTCTTTTTCGATCGCGGAAATTGAGACAAAGGAGGCTCCCAACCCCGATTGCACAGCATTTTTAATCGCCTCAATTGAATTGAGTTCCATCTCCACCCTCAGGCGCCGAGTATCAATGCCACAGCGAGTTAACACTTGGTCAATTACCTTACGAATTGTGGATTGGGAATCTAAGGCAATAAACTGCAACTTGTACAAATCCTCTTTCTGGATCGTACCGATTTTTGACAAGGGGTGGAAGACTGGCAAGATTAACGCCAGTTCATCTTCGGCATACGGGATAATTTCTAAGGTTTCTTGTAGCTCAGCGGGTACTTCGCCACCAATGATTGCCAAATCCACTTGTCCATTAGCGACGCTCCACGAAGTCCGGCGAGTCGAGTGAACCTGCAACTGTACCGCGACATCAGGATAGCGTTGTCTAAATAAACCAATCATCCGAGGCAGGAGATAGGTGCCTGTGGTTTGAGATGCCCCAACAATGAGAGTACCGCCTTGGAGATTTTGCAAGTCTTCAATAGCGCGGCAAGTTTCCTGGCAAAGGGTCAAAATTTTTTCTCCATAACTCAGGAGTAGGTGTCCCGCTTCCGTGAGTTGGGCGCGGCGTCCGCCTCGATCAAATAGCGGCACATCGAGTTGCCGCTCTAAATTCTGAACCTGTAAGCTAACGGCGGGTTGTGAAACGTACAAACTATCAGCAGCACGTTTAAAACTCCCCTCAGCAGCGATCGCTTTGAGAATACGGAGTTGATCTAGAGTGAAAGGAAGGTCAGACATACGGCTATACCTGAGAGAAAGGAGCAACTGAAACAACCAAGGACTAGAGAAGAGTGAACTGTTAGCTCAAGCCATAGATTGCCCCCAATAAGCGAATGTGTAAGCCTCTGCTGAAATCGACAGTAACATACCTAGGGATCAACTCCCTCTCCAATCCTTGCTAGGATGGAATGTTTGAAGAATCTACTTTAATTTATATGAAGTCCTCGGATTGGCTGACATCCAGCCACTTTGTGATGGCTGGATTGCTTATTGGGTTTGCGATCGCGCATAGTGGTTTAGCGGCACTACGCCCTTGGGGTGAACAACGCATCGGTGCAAGGCTCTACCGGGTTCTGTTTGCCCTTGTGAGTCTCCCCTTCGCAGTTGTATTAATAATTTACTTTTTTAATCACCGCTATGATGGTTTGCAACTCTGGCAGGTGCAGGGAACTCCGGGTATTCAAACCGTTGTCTGGGTGCTTTCAGCGATTTCTTTTCTGTTTCTGTATCCAGCGACGTTCAACTTGCTGGAAATTGCCGCCATCCAAAAGCCACAAGTTCACCTATTTGAGATTGGGATCATTCGGATTACTCGTCACCCCCAGATGGTTGGACAAGTAATCTGGTGTGTTGCTCATACCCTCTGGATTGGTACCTCGTTTACGCTATTGACTTCTGTTGGTTTGGTCTTGCACCATCTTTTTGCCGTTTGGCACGGCGATAAACGCCTATTAGCCCGCTATGGTGAGGCATTTGAGGCAGCTAAAGCCCGCACATCTGTTATTCCCTTCTTGGCGATTCTCCAGGGACGGCAGCACTTAAAATGGGAGGAGTTTGCTCGTCCTGCGTACTTGGGTGTCATCGGCTTTATTGTGCTGTTGTGGTGGGTACATCCCCTACTCATTCAAGCAACAGCAACGATTAATCTGTAATACATGTACTACGATAACTCGTCGATATGTATTTTAAGTATTACAGGTACTTTTCTTGCTCACATGATCCCAATTGGATGTAGCATGATCCCAAACAATTGTAAAAAGCGATATATTTCGAGGGAGCATGGTGTTGTCTGTAAACGAGCGGACTTTTAGACAAGAAGTTTTAGAATCTTCTACACCCGTTCTAGTCGATTTTTGGGCACCTTGGTGTGGGCTATGCCGGATTATTCACCCAATCCTCCGAGGATTTCAGTCAGACTGGAGCGATCAAGTCAAGTTGGTGAGAGTAAACGCCGATGAGAATCTAAAGCTTGCTACGATCTATCGCATCAAGTCTCTGCCCACGTTACTCTTTATCGAGGATGGTCAGGTGATTCAGCGACTTGACGGTTTCCAGGGGCGGGAGGATCTACAAATTGCACTCAAAAAACTGATGCTAAGTTCTTTACCCAAGTCAGCCTAGGGCTTCTTTGAACAACCTCATACTTGAGCCATAGGCTCTTTTCCCAAAGGTATGAAGTTGGTTTTGCCTGAGCGACCAAGGCTTAGGTCAACACACAATCTTTAATAAACGAACATTAGTTTTATCTATGTATGACCATCGGTATAAATCATCAACCGATGGTTTTTGTATGGTATGGGTGCTTTGACAATTACTTCTAAAGGTTAGAGTTAGCCTTTTTTTTTAAGTAGGTATATGTCACTGTAGTAACGGTTTGCCAAAATAGTAAAGAAATCTAAAGTAGGCTGTCTTCAATGGAACCGCTTTACCAATATGCCTGGTTAATTCCAGTCTTGCCCTTACTAGCGGCAATGGTGGTAGGACTAGGACTAATCTCATTCAACAAAGCAACTAATCGTCTGCGGCAGTTGAACGCCGTGTTTATTGTCTCCACGTTGGGAGCTTCGATGGCCCTCTCCTTGGCGTTGCTTTGGAGTCAATTTCACGGGCATGAGCCATTTACCCGCACTATTGAGTGGGCAGCTGCCGGAAATTTTCACTTAATGATGGGCTATACAGTCGATCATTTGACCGCTTTGATGCTGGTGATTGTGACAACCGTAGCCTTGTTGGTAATGATCTATACCGACGGCTACATGGCTCATGACCCAGGATATGTTCGCTTCTATGCCTATTTGAGCCTGTTTAGTTCCTCAATGTTGGGTTTAGTCGTTAGTCCTAACTTGGTGCAGGTTTATATTTTTTGGGAACTAGTGGGTATGTGTTCTTACCTGCTAGTTGGATTCTGGTATGACCGAAAACCCGCAGCAGATGCCTGTCAAAAAGCGTTTGTTGTTAACCGTGTGGGTGACTTTGGTTTACTGTTGGGAATTCTGGGGCTTTACTGGGCAACGAATAGCTTCGAGTTTGATGTAATGGGTAGCCGTCTACAAGACTTTGTTGCCTCCGGTTATATCAGCGGTGGTTTAGCTGCCCTGTTTGCGATTTTGGTGTTCTTAGGACCAGTCGCGAAGTCAGCACAATTTCCCCTCCATGTCTGGCTTCCTGATGCGATGGAGGGCCCAACACCAATTTCAGCTTTGATTCACGCTGCAACGATGGTGGCGGCTGGGGTGTTTTTAATTGCCCGGATGTATCCAGTATTTGAAGGCATTCCCGTGGTCATGAGTGTGATTGCTTGGACAGGAGCATTTACCGCGTTTCTGGGTGCCTCGATCGCAATTACGCAAAATGACATCAAAAAAGGTCTAGCCTATTCCACGATCTCCCAGTTGGGCTACATGGTAATGGCGATGGGGATTGGAGCTTATACGGCTGGCTTATTCCACCTGATGACCCACGCTTATTTCAAAGCAATGCTGTTCCTCGGTTCGGGTTCAGTGATTCATGGCATGGAAGCCGTTGTCGGTCACGACCCCGCTTTGGCGCAGGACATGCGGATGATGGGGGGCTTACGCAAGTTTATGCCCATTACCTCCTTAACGTTTTTGATTGGGACTCTGGCAATTTCGGGAATTCCACCTTTTGCTGGTTTCTGGTCAAAGGATGAAATCTTGGGGAGTGCGTTCGGAGTGAATCCTGCATTGTGGTTGATTGGCTGGTCAACAGCAGGATTAACCGCTTTCTATATGTTCCGGATGTATTTCAGAACCTTTGAGGGAGAATTTCGGGGTAAGGACACCCAAATCCGGCATCAGCTTTTAGCAGAAGCGGGTAGACCTGTACCAGCTTTTGGGCCTGGTGCTATGGATACCAGAGAATTGTCAGCCGAGACGGATCATGAACACGATCCTGGTCATCACAGTGACTTGCCTCATGAGTCCCCGTTAACGATGACGCTACCTTTGCTACTGCTGGCAGTGCCATCGACGTTGATTGGTTTGGTTGGAATGCCGTTTGATAACTACTTCGAGGAGTTCATTCACCCAGCAGGCGAAACAGCGGCGGAAGTAGCATTACAGGCAGAGGGATTTGACTGGACGGAATTTCTGATTATGGGCGGTAATTCTGTGGGAATTGCCCTGATTGGAATTACGCTGGCTTCACTGATGTACTTGAGGGGTAAGATCGACCCTACTGCGATCGCACAAAAAATCAAGCCACTGTACGAACTGTCTCTCAACAAATGGTACATCGACAACATTTATCACAGCGTTTTTGTGATGGGATTGCGTCGGATAGCCCGCCAAATTATGGAAGTGGACTACCGAGTTGTTGATGGTGCAGTTAACCTAACTGGCTTGTTCACGTTGCTCAGTGGCGAAGGTCTGAAGTATCTAGAGAATGGTCGCGCTCAATTCTATGCTCTGATTATCTTTGGAGCGGTATTGGGTTTAGTGATTTTCTCTGGCATTACCTAAAAAGTTGTTAGTTGTTGGTTATTGGGTATTAGTGGTTAGATAGCTTGTCGTCAGGCAATTCAGGTGATAAGTCAAGTGCTAACCACTAAAAGCTTCTCTAAGCTGTTGAGATCAGATAGGAAAACCATAGATGCAAATCAAGATAAACACGAGGATGATTGGTCATTGCCACTCAGGATTTTTTAGATAGGCTCTAAACCCTAAAAACTTAGTGACTCCTAACTAACAACAAAAAACTAAAAACTAACAACGAAGCATGAACTTGACAGATTTTCCCTGGCTAACAACGATAATTCTGTTTCCGATCGCAGCCTCGCTGCTGATTCCGTTGCTGCCAAATAAAAATGGTATGTGGGAGCGTTGGTACGCTCTGATCGTGGGCTTGATTGATTTTGCCCTAATTGTTTATGTGTTCGGCAGTCAGTATGACTTTGCCACTCCTGGACTGCAACTAGTTGAGAAATACTCTTGGGTACCCCAACTAGACTTGAATTGGTCGGTGGGTGTTGATGGTTTATCAATGCCTTTAGTTTTGCTGACAGGCTTTATGACGACGCTGGCAACTTTAGCCGCCTGGCCTGTAACGTTCAAGCCGAAGCTGTTTTACTTCCTGATGCTAGCCATGTATGGCGGTCAAATTGCCGTATTTGCTGTTCAGGATATGCTGTTGTTCTTCCTCGTCTGGGAACTGGAACTAATTCCGGTTTACCTGTTGTTGTCAATTTGGGGAGGCAAAAAGCGTCTCTACGCAGCAACGAAGTTTATTTTGTACACGGCTGGGGGTTCGCTATTTATCTTGGTAGCAGCGTTAGCGATGGCGTTTTACGGCGATACCGTAACGTTTGATATGAGTGCGCTTGCTGCCAAGGATTATGCCCTCAACTTCCAACTCCTGCTCTACGCGGCATTCCTGATTGCCTACGGCGTTAAGCTCCCGATCTTTCCCTTACATACCTGGCTTCCGGATGCCCATGGGGAAGCAACGGCTCCAGTACATATGTTACTGGCAGGAATTCTCCTGAAAATGGGTGGTTATGCTTTACTTCGGATGAATGCCGGGATGCTGCCTGATGCCCATGCTGTCTTCGCACCAGCGTTGGTGATTTTGGGAGTGGTCAATATAGTTTACGCTGCTCTGACTTCCTTTGCTCAGCGTAACTTGAAGCGTAAGATTGCCTACTCCTCGATTTCCCACATGGGATTTGTGTTGATTGGTATTGCTTCCTTTACCGACTTAGGATTGAGTGGCGCAGTCCTGCAAATGGTGTCCCACGGTTTGATTGGTGCAAGCCTCTTCTTCTTGGTTGGTGCAACGTATGACCGGACGCACACCCTGATGCTGGATGAAATGGGGGGTGTGGGTCAAAGGATGAAGAAGATTTTCGCGATGTGGACTACCTGTTCACTAGCCTCTTTGGCGTTACCAGGGATGAGCGGATTTGTTGCCGAGTTGATGATTTTTGTTGGCTTTGCAACCAGTGATGCCTACAGCTCTACTTTTAAAGTAATTGTGATATTCCTGGCAGCCGTTGGGGTAATTCTGACACCAATCTATCTGCTGTCTAATCTCCGGGAGATCTTCTATGGTCCGGAGAATAAGGAATTAGTCGAACACGAAGCCCTTATTGATGCTGAACCACGAGAGGTGTTTATCGTTGCTTGCCTCTTGGTTCCAATTATTGGCTTTGGCTTGTATCCCAAGATGCTGACTCAGATTTACGACTCCACGACACAGCAGTTGACAGTTCGATTGCGTGCTTCGGTGCCTACATTGGCTCAACCAGCCGTGGCAAAGAGGAATGAGCCAGTAGTGTCTCTAGTCGCACCGACAATTGGTAAGCCTTAGTGCTTGACGTTTTAGTTTGAATTTTTAAGGTGTAGGATTGGTAAAATGCCAATCCTATGTCTTTTTTAGGGCTGGTGCAGCTTTGAAAGCGGCTAGCGAAGGGGTAGTCATGGATCAGGAAATCGAACGGGACTTAATTGGAGGATGAGAGAATCGCTCAGGAGGTTTTGCGATCGCACTTTTGGTGTTCTTTTGTTGTAGAGTTTGTATCTTCAATCCAAGAGATTCTGGAAAACATACCAACCATCACCCAGGTAAACAATATCCTGATCGCCATTGTTGCTGTAAGGGGCGAGGCTATAGGTATTAGCTTCGAGTCCGCCTGGTTTTCGAGATAAATCTCGCACGAACCCCTCATGCGCCCATAAACTGTGATCGCTGGTAGTTTCAATCGAGGCGATGGTCTTGGACTGACGAAATGCTCCGGAGATCGAAAAAGTTCCCATAGGCTTAACAGGTGTGAAATCTATTTTCCCAGACGGCTCCGCTATTACGCGATCGCTTAATTTCTCAAACTCTGACTTGTGAAGGGCGAAATTAACAGATAGTGGAATATGGGTTGCCCAGAGAATTGACAATACCCATAGCATCATTGGCGCAAACCACCCTTTGTATCGCTCCCAGCGTCGAACCGATAATTTTTTGACAGGAACAGGTGGGTGAAGTACCCAAACCCACACGAGTACCAGCCAAAGTAACATACAGGGAAAAAAGATGGCACTTACATAGGTAATTGATGAATCTGTTCCTAAAGTACTCAGCCAAAACAGTAGGGACACCAGCGCCACCAGGGCTGTCACATGGATAAACGCTAAGAAATATAACGGTGCTAGCAAAACATTAATGATGCTGGGGTTGAGAACGATGTGCAGACCAGGTAAGGAGTAACAGAACAGACCCAGGACAAAGGCTACAACCACCATTGCATTGAAGACGAGTCCGGGCTGCTTAGCGAATTTGACATCTCCAGGAACCTTCTGCGGGTCTGGATTACCTGCTGTGTACATCGCTTTTTTTCTAACCAATTTAATGGCAATTCTGCTCTAGATCTGGCTGATTGTGATCGCTTCTACAACCCAAAATAGTTTTTCACGATTCCCAAAATTCTTTCAGCCGCATGACCATCCCCAAAGGGATTAATCGCTGTTGCCATCGCATCATAAGCACTCGCATCACTTAATAATTCGCTAGCTGTTGCCACAATTTGAGCCGGATTTGTCCCCACCAGTTTGGCTGTACCTGCGTCTATTGCTTCTGGTCGTTCGGTGGTTTCCCGCAATACTAGTACTGGCTTACCTAAACTCGGTGCTTCTTCCTGCAATCCTCCTGAGTCTGTCAGCAAAAGATAACAACGTGCGATCGCGCCTACCAATTCCGCATAATCCAGTGGTTCCGTCAAGAACACCCTCGGATGGTCGCCTAAAAGCGCTTGCAGTGGCTCCCTAACTGTAGGATTACGGTGTAGTGGCAGCAGTAAAGCCGTATCGGGAAACTTATCCAAAATTTGCAGAAATCCTTGAGCAATATCCCGCAGAGGTTCGCCCCAATTCTCCCGTCGATGCACGGTTGCCAAAAGTGTGCGGTACTTTCCCCAGTCCAAGCCATTGATATTACATGGCGGTTCACGCTTTGCTACAGATAGCAAGGCATCAATCACCGTGTTACCAGTTTGGTGAATTTCCCCGACAATCCCAGAACGTTTCAGATGTTCTACAGCTAAGGAAGTTGGGGCAAAGTTTAGCTGCGCTAGCTGGGAAATCAAACGCCGATTAGCTTCTTCTGGGTAGGGATTGAATAAATCATCTGTACGCAATCCCGCTTCTACATGACCCACAGGAATTTGTTGGTACAGTGCCGCTAACGTTGCCGCAAAAGCCGTGGTTGTATCTCCCTGGACAATAACGAGCTTCGGCTCAATCTCCTGAAACACCGTTTCCAACCCTCGCAAACTCCGACAGGTGATATCCGTCAGCGTTTGCTTACTGGTCATGATTTCTAAGTCTTGGTCAGCACTGAGTTCAAATAGCTGCATAACCTGCTCAACCATCTCTCGATGCTGACCCGTCAAAATTACATGAGTCTTAAAGGCAGCACATTGGCGAAACTGTTGGATTACCGATGCGAGTTTAATCGCCTCAGGACGAGTTCCTAAAGTAATACAAATCGGAAGCGGCGATGGTGTCATGAAAGTTTGTTAAGTTGCAACGAATCGGAAAAGCAGTCTTACTCTTGAGGGAGCTATTAGTCTACAGCTATCAGTCTGCCCTTGAGCTTATCCCGTCTGGCAAGCGTTTGACATCCTTCCTGTTTAAAAACTTGATTGCCTTGATGCAGCAAAGTTTGAACATGAAAAAACCCGGTTTTGACCGGGTAGCAAAGCTGTTGTATTCAAAACTTAATAATTGATTAAAGATTGACCAACAGTTGCTCGTGGTCTTTACCTGATTTCTACGATCTCAAATCGCAGGTAAGAGGGCAAGCTGCATAAACGGCGGTATGCAAAGCATCAGGCTCACCATGTAGCCAGCTCAACCAACTAACTTCGCTAGGATGAATACCTTTAAAGGTTAATGCGGCTGCGCCTACTAAAACGGCTAAAACATTGATGCTAATTAAGCTTCCTGCTACTAGTAAAACGGCACTAACAGGTAGCACAGATTGTAATGCGATCGCCAAAAGTGAGCCAATGGTAACCATCAATACAATCAAGGGAAAACCGACTACCAGTAAGCAAACGGCTAATGTAAAAGTCCAAATCAAAAAGCTTTTGACCATCACTAAAGAATAAGTCTTTGCCAAGCTCTCGCGTGTTGTCAATTGCATATTGTTCCTCCAGTTGTCATTAAAAAAAAGTGAATTTTGAGAAAAGTCTTTTTCTAATCCTTGCGGATTTCCTTAGTGAAAATCAGTATAGGTAATGTCTCGAATCAGATGAGCTTATGTTTAAAAAAATTTACACTCACCTGGGAACATTTATGGATCTAAATCGTTACATAAACTACAGTCTCCGTAATAACTAGGAAAAATAATCTTCCAAAAGATAGAGGCACTAAGTTATCTTTATTTCCAGTCCCATAGGATAGATAACTGACTCGCAAAACTTCTCTAAGTAGGAACGTATCAACAAGCTTGTTGGTCTTGCTTAACACTTCTTATAATTTTTGAGCCTGACTCTCATAATTCCCCTCACAGGCTGTAAACCATAAATTCAGTCTCTATTCACCAATGTTCAAGAGCTTTCATTCAGTGGTTTTAGACAATTACAAGCAGATTTAGTAATGTTGTGTGTAAATGATAGTGAACCCTAAGGTTTGGGAATACTGTAAAGAAGAGTTCATAAAATCAATTCTCACAAGCCAAGTCGTAGTTGAAATATGACAGACCCACAGCGTCAGCCGATCTCACCGCCACCTCCCCCCCGTGTTCCACCAGCGCCACCACCAAGGAGTACTGCTGCTGGACAAGCCGCTGGTGTAGCTACGCAACGGATACCTTCACAAACACTGCAACAGCCTGGTGCCGCTGCTCCCCCTCCACGCGCGGCTAATCCAGGTGTACAAGCGTCTTCAAAGACTGCTCCTCCAGCCGCGTCAGCCGCTAAAGCCCGGATGCCAATGCGTGACGCAAGTCTTTCACCAGGGCAACCGACTTTGGCTCAGCTTACTCGTCAAGCTTTTGATAAAGGCTTTTCTGACATTCACATCGGCGTTGGTGAGGTTCCCCGTTTTCGCAACCGTGGTGAAATGGAACCCACTGACTATCCAATGACAGACCGAGCCACGTTTATGAGTTGGCTGCGCGAAGTACTAAAGGACGAAGAAATCCGTCAATTTCAGGACACCCTGGAGTTTGATGGCGCTGCTGAATATGATTATGCGCGAGTGCGGATTAATATCTTCGACAGCCTACGTGGTCCTGGGATGGTGATGCGACTTATTCCTTTGACTATCTTGACTCTAGAGCAACTTCGGATGCCACCTATACTCAAGGATATTTGTCACTCCCATAAGGGTTTAATTTTGGTGACAGGTCCTACGGGTTCAGGTAAGTCCACAACGCTAGCAGCAATGGTGGACTACATCAATAAGGAGATGCCCAAACATATCATCACTATCGAAGACCCGATTGAATTCGTTCACCAAAGTCGCAAAGCGCTGATTAGACAGCGGGAAGTTGGAATACATACCCTGAAATTTGATAATGCGTTGAAAGCGTCTCTGCGGGAAGACCCTGATGTAATTCTGATTGGGGAAATGCGAGATAGAGAGACAGTAAACACCGCGCTGAAAGCAGCTCAAACAGGTCACTTGGTTATGGGTACGCTGCATACGAATAGTGCTGTCAAAACCCTAGAGCGGATTTTCACACTCTACAGTGCTGAAGAGCAGCCAGCGATGCGGGCGGCAATTTCAGAATCTCTTGTAGCAATCATTGCTCAAGGATTATGCCGTACAACCGATGGTAAGCGTGCTGCTTTTCACGACATCATGGTGAATACAGAGACGGTTAAGGACTACATCCAGAAAGGGAAGAACGATGAGATTGCAGCCCTTATGGAGGAGGGTGAGTATGATGGCATGATTACGATGAACAAATCTCTGTTCAACCTTTATCAGGAAGGGCGTATCACAGAAGAAACTGCCTTGGAAATGTCGCCGACTCAAAACGAGATGGCGATGATGCTACGCGGTCGCATATAGAATGAATGGGACTGGATTGTAGGCAAGAGGTAAGACAGGAAGCCTAGGGTTCGTATAAAATCCACTAGAACGCTTTTATTTTTACCGCTCGTTCCTTCTTCACAGGTAATCCAGGACGAATAACCTATGAATACAGATGACGAACGAGAGGATTGTAAGAGAATTTTTCTACGATTCCTGAAAACAACAGTTCTGACACGGCAACGCTCTAACGCTCTATTCCTACTGCTCCAGTCCCTGGCTCTTTGCATTGAAACTACAAAAACCACTCTTGCCCCAGTTATTTAAAGGCATTGCCATTTTTACGCCAGGGGGAGATCTAATTTATGGTATTGACCCGACAAAGCAGGGTCATTGGCATTTACATCTGTGTGTGGGCTTACAAGAACTATTAGGTTTACCGGAGCCACCTCATTTTTTAGTACCAGGGTACACAGCGGCTGTAGATCGATGGCTCGACCCTCGGACTCAGCAAGTGCGAACATCAGCAGAACTTTATCGACCCGTGCAACATCATCAGGCCCTGCTGAATGCTGTCTTTGATACGGGTAATTTAGTCTGGCAAGTGGCTCCTTGGCAGGAAGAGTCATGCGACTCAAGTGTGCTGGAAACTTATCGTTCTCAGTTCCCTCAACTGTGGGAAGACCATGACCTAATTGTGCGTTTTGATCGCACGGTGCGCTTGCCTGACTCTTTTTCCTTTAGAGCAGACTACTCTTCAGTTTCTCCAAAAAAATATGCCAAGCAAGAAGCCATTGTTAGCCAGGACATTAGGTCTTCGGAAACCGAACTAAGGGCGCGAGGGTTGCTTCAGATACAGCATTCGGTCGATAAAGATACCACAACAGCTTCCGAGGAACTACAACCTTTGGCATCAATTAGCACCTCTGAGGAAATTGAACTTCATCCTCAGCCACGACGTACTCACAGTTATGTTCTACGTTTATTTGTTTCTGGGAATAGTGAGGCGACAGAGCATACACTTAAAGGTCTGCATGAGCTATTAGAGAATTCTCTACATCATCCTTACACTCTAAAAATAATTGATGTTTTCAAGCACCCTGACCAAGCAGAGGCAAATCATATTTCAGCAACACCAACCCTGCTTCGAGTTTGGCCACAGCCTGTCCGACGACTAGTTGGTGACGTAACCAATGTTGAGACAGTCTTGCGGGTTCTCTCTGCTTCAAAAGAGGATGAGATGGGAGAATAAGCGAATTAATCTTGTGAAGAAGGAAGAGGCGAAGGGGTAAAAGCAGGAAGACATGCGTCTGGTGTGCATAGTCCAGGAAACTGTAAAGTCGTTACCTGGAGAGTGCCAAGGTCAAGATGGCGGATAACATGATTATTGGTATCGGCAATATAGAGATGATTGGCGATCGCACTCAACCCTGATGGTTCTGAGAAACGAGTAGCTGTTCCCTGACCATCCTGATAGCCAGCCGTTCCATCTCCCAACACCGTTTGACAACTACCAGTACGAGGGTCAACGCGCTTAATTTTGTGGTTATAGCTATCAGCCACCCAAAGACAATCCTCCGTATATTCAACCCCTAAGCAGTGTTGAAGTCGAACCTCCAATCCTTCACCATCGACATCACCAAACCCAAACAGTTCACCACTGCCACAAACTGTTCGTACTGGACGATTGTCAACGATACCCACACCCCGAATCGAGCTAACTTCACTATCAGCGACGTATAACTCTCGACCATCAGTTGTCAGTCCACTAGGTTGAGCAAAAGCCGCCTCAGCGAGTGTTCCATCGATACAAGCTTCTGCACCCGTGCCAGCATAAGTGCTAACCCTACTCGTTTCTAGCTGCATTTCCCAAATTTGGTGGGAACCAGCCATTGCAATCAGGAGGCGATTATCCACTTTTGCCAAATCCCAGGGGGAATTTAACGATGTCTCTAAAGCCACACCACCATGAGGACGAATTTGGTGACTTTGCTCTCCAGTCCCAGCAATAGTCTTCACCTGCTGAGCCTTAAGGTCAATTTGCCGTATGCAATGGTTTTCTGTATCAGCAACATACAGTTGCTGATTTTTGGCATCAAGTGCCATACCTTGAGGAGCAAAGAATTGAGCTTCTGAGAACGAGCCGTCGGTTAATCCTGATTTGCCAGTACCGATTACATACTGAACTTCACCCGATAAACTACTGACCACAAGACGATGATGACCAGAGTCCGCAATAAACAGGCGTTGTCCAGCTTCATCTGCTAGCACTTTACCCGGAAAAGCTAGAGGTGTTGTTAGAGGTTGCCGCTGTTTTTCTAAAGTAAGGCTGAGTTCCTGAAAGTTGGTTGTTCCTTTCTTGTGGTGTTCGTCAATTATCTGGCTAATTAGCTCATCTAACGCCTCTCGATTGCCCTCACCTGCTACAGAGCCAATTACATACCCCTGTGGATCAATCACCACTAAGGTTGGCCAAGCTCGAACTGCATATTGTTGCCAGACATTGAAATCAGTGTCAACCAAGACTGGATGCTCAATGTCATAGCGGAGAATGGCTTGACGGATACTTTCTGCTTCTTTCTCGTTATCAAACTTGGCGGAGTGGACACCAATAACGGTAAGGCTATCCTTATACTTTTGTTCCAAGTATTTTAGGTCTGGCAGGATATGCAGGCAGTTGATGCAGCAGTATGTCCAAAAGTCAAGAATAACCACCCGTCCTCTTAAGTCTTTGAGAAACAACGGGTGGTCTGTATTGAACCAGATTCTATTTTGGGGCAGTTCTGGCGATCGCACACGAGGCGACATTGAATCTTTTTCCTTACATGAGCCGTATCTTTAGACTTCTTTACCTTAGCGAACTTAGGAAGTCTCTTCTGCCTCTAGTGGAACATCAATAGCTTCTGAATCAGCGGCTGGGGCTTCCACGGGTTCTAAAACATCTGTTGGAGACTCAGGTACTGATTTTTTGAGGAAGCGGCTCGGTATGTCTGATTTAATATCAGCAGGAGCTTGGATGATACGAGGGGGTGGACTTAGGGCGGGAGGAGTGAGAAACACTTCCTTCAAATCCAGTTTTGGTGCCGCCGCCGCTGGTTCTGGGCTAGGTGTTTCTGGTGTTTCAGGAGCTGAAGCGGCTGGTGCGGTTTCTGTAAGTGAGTCCTCTGTGGGTGTAGCGTCTGGTGGGGTAGTTGGTAACAGATCTGGCTCCGACAGTTCTGGGGATGGTGTCTCGATAATCTCCGGTAGGGTTGGTGGTAAGCCAGTATCTAGCATGGGTTTAGTAGGAGCTGGCGATCGCAAACGATTGAAGAAACCTTTGCCTCTCGGCTCTATTGGTACTGGAACTGGCTTAATCACTGGGGCAGGTTCCACTTCTAGCTTTTCAGGTTCAGTCGTTAGTTCCTCCACAGTTGCTGGAGGCTCACTTGGGATTACCAACTGCTCTGGTTGCTCTGGGACAATGGATGGTTCAGAGGAGGGAGCTTCCAGTGTCTCTGGTAGTTGTTGTGCAGGTAATGGTGTGGGAGCCTCGACAGGACGCCGGAACCGACCAAAGAAACCCCTAGGTTTAGGGTTTTCCACGGAGACGGGCGGAGTATGAGCCGCTTCATCAGCAGGAGTTGATTCTTCTGCTTCTGTTGGAAGTTCGCTGGGCGTTGCTGAGGTGTCTGGTTCTGGTGTCAGCTCTGGCTCCTCAGGCACTACAAGTTCGGGGGTAGGAGCCTCTAGTTCTTCTGGCAGTTCAGGCGCTGGGATAGGAGCGGCAGCCGGGCGACGGAAACGATTAAAGAAGCCACCTGATTTAGGTTTTTCAGACGGTACTGGCTCCGCTGGGACTAATTCATCGGTTGGAGTTGGTTCCTCTGTTTCTGTTGGAAGTTCGGTGGGCGTTGCTGAGGTGTCCGGTTCTGGTGTCAGCTCTGGCTCCTCAGGCACTATAAGTTCGGGGGTAGGAGCCTCTAGTTCTTCTGGCAGTTCAGGCGCTGGGATAGGAACTGCTGCTGGACGACGGAAACGATTAAAGAAGCCACCTGATTTAGGTTTTTCAGACGGTACTGGCTCAACTGGAACTAGTTCATCAGTTGGGGTTGGTTCCTCTGCTTCTGTTGGAAGTTCGCTGGGCGTTGCTGAGGTGTCGTCCGGTTCTGGTGTCAGCTCTGGCTCCTCAGGCACTACAGGTTCGGGTGAGGGGATGGGAGTTGGCGTTATGGCAGGTGATGGTATCGGTATCGGTATGACTTTAGCATTGGGGACAATGCCACGAGCCGCTTCTGCGGAAAGTTCACCGCGTACTAATTTTGCAAGGGTGTCTTTGCCCTTCGGCTCGTAGTTGATCAGCCGGACGGTGTCGTTAAAAACGTTTTTGACAGGGTTCCCCTGCTCATCAAGAAACTCTAACTGCACCCAGTTTTTGCCCGGTTTAAATCCTTTGAGATAAATCGGCTGCCATCGGTCAAGAACAAAACTTTGACCGTTTACTGTCACCTGAATCCGCCAGTCAGCAATCTCATCATCAGGGTTTTCCTGAGCAACGATGTGGAGGGGAGCGTTAGTCAGGTAGAAGTCGAGCATGATTGGCTCGGCTCCATAGCTGCCTGTGGGACGGCTGTAGGTTAGGAGTGGTAGAGCAGGGTTGGGGTTATTGTCAGTTGTCTTTGTGAAGATGTGAAAGGTTGTTTGAGCATATGCTCCTTCGTTTTTGAAGCTCTCGTGCCAGGGACGGGAGGCGAAAACTCTTAATGTATGAGTTCCAGGAGCTACGTCTTCAAAAACTAGGGGCTGCTTTAAGTCATAAACGGCTTTATAGGGTTCGTTGTCCAGAATGACGTGTAGATGAGGACCTAAGCCTAGATCTGGGTCTTTAAATATAGGCAAATCCTGAACCTGGAATTGCACAGATACGGTTGTGTCTTGGAGAACTTGATCAGCTATAGGACTTGCGATCGCCACTTGCGGCTGGTAAGCTTCCAAGCTTTGGCTTAGCTGCTGAATGACAGGAGGCGGTGCAACCTCCGAAAGTGAACCAGATAACTGAGTTTTGGATGCCCCGTTAGTATTACCGATCTGGGGTGTCTCAATGCGTTCGCCACATCCTACTAAACCCCAGGCAAAAACCACTGCCATCAGAAACGAAAAAAATACTCTCACACTTGTCCACTGGCGATTCCTAGCCAACACGCAATCTCCTTTTGCCACGGGCATTCCATCTTAACTGAAGCCGTCCATAGGCACTATAGCCGAATACAGTTCCACCTCTTCTCTAGTATTGGGTAAATTTTCTGTATGTTTACCTTTTTGAGAGTGCATTACTCACTGAAAAAGAGTCAGCCACCTGTAGACACAGAGAAAGCTTATGCCATTCCTCGGCTCTACATCGCAAAATATTCTGTTCTTCCTCAACGCTAACCAAAGCGAAGTCACTATGTACATTAGACACATCCGGTAATTGTTGCGTTTTGTGAAAAATAAGCAGACTCCCCTTGACTTTTTTTCGAGGGGTTTTCGGATTACAAGCCAAAGTAGACCTTGATTTGCTCAAATTTGAATTATTGTTAAGGGCTTCCAAAGACTTCCAGACGCAAGCCATATCATCAACAACAGAAGGTATTCCCTTTGACGTTTTCAAATCGGGTATCTCGTTTCAAAGGAAAGCCGTCCAACGGGTCGAGCTTTCCTCATTGATAAAAAGCACATCCCTTCGGGGTATTTCTCGTTCCTTGTCTAGAGAGGAGATTCCTCATGACAATTACCAGACCTCCTACTGGTGGCCCTCCTGGAGGCGAAGCGAAAGTAAGGGTTGTCGTCGATAAAGACCCGGTTCCCACTTCTTTCGAGAAGTGGGCAAAACCAGGACACTTCGACCGCACCTTGGTAAAAGGTCCAAAAACCACAACATGGATTTGGAACCTTCACGCTCTCGGCAACGATTTCGATAGTCATACCAGTGATCTAGAAGACGTATCGCGCAAAATCTTTAGCGCGCACTTCGGACACTTAGCTGTCATCTTTGTCTGGCTGAGCGGCATGTATTTTCATGGCGCTCGCTTTTCTAACTACGAGGCTTGGCTTTCTGATCCGATGAATATCAAGCCAAGTGCTCAAGTTGTCTGGCCAATTGTTGGTCAAGGTATCTTGAATGGTGATGTCGGGGGAGGCTTCCACGGCATTCAAATCACCTCTGGTTTCTTCCAGCTTTGGCGTGCTTCTGGAATCACGAATGAGTTCCAGCTTTACTGCACGGCAATTGGTGGTCTTGTGATGGCGGCTCTGATGCTGTTTGCGGGCTGGTTCCACTATCACAAACGGGCTCCAAAATTGGAATGGTTCCAGAACGTGGAATCAATGCTCAACCACCACTTAGCTGGTTTACTTGGACTTGGCTCCTTGAGTTGGGCGGGTCACCAGATCCACGTTGCTCTGCCGATTAACAAGTTATTGGATTCTGGGGTAGCACCAGGTGACATTCCTTTGCCCCACGAGTTCATCTTGAACCGAGGCTTGATGGCAGAACTGTTTCCTAGTTTTGCCCAAGGCTTGAAGCCCTTCTACACGTTGAACTGGGGTCAGTATGCTGACTTCCTAACGTTCAAGGGCGGGTTGAACCCAATCACTGGCGGCTTGTGGTTGACCGATACGGCGCACCATCATTTGGCGATCGCTGTTTTGTTCCTCGTGGCTGGTCACCAATACCGGACTAACTGGGGTCTTGGTCACAGCATCAAGGAAATTCTGGAGAACCACAAAGGTCCTTTCACTGGAGAAGGACACAAAGGTCTCTATGAAGTTTTAACCACATCTTGGCACGCTCAGTTGGCAATCAACCTGGCAATGGTTGGTTCGCTCAGCATCATCGTTGCTCATCACATGTACGCGATGCCTCCGTATCCGTACTTGGCGACTGACTACCCCACGCAGCTTTCGATCTTTACCCATCACATGTGGATTGGGGGATTCCTAATCGTTGGTGCTGGGGCGCATGGCGCAATCTACATGGTGCGTGACTATGATCCAGCACTGAACCAAAACAATCTGCTGGATCGAGTAATCCGTCACCGGGATGCGATTATCTCTCACCTGAACTGGGTGTGCATGTTCTTAGGTTTCCATAGCTTTGGTCTGTACGTTCACAACGACACGATGCGGGCTTTTGGTCGTCCTCAGGATATGTTCTCGGATAGCGCAATTCAATTGCAGCCCGTGTTTGCTCAGTGGGTACAGAACATTCATACTCTAGCTCCGGGTGCAACCGCTCCCAATGCGCTAGAACCTGTTAGCTATGCCTTCGGCGGCGGCATTGTCGCTGTGGCAGGAAAAGTGGCAATGATGCCGATCGCACTGGGTACGGCGGACTTCATGATCCACCATATTCACGCCTTCCAAATTCATGTCACTGTGTTGATTCTGCTCAAGGGTGTGCTGTTTGCCCGTGGCTCTCGTCTGGTTCCAGACAAAGCGAATCTGGGCTTCCGCTTCCCTTGTGATGGACCGGGTCGTGGTGGTACTTGCCAGGTATCCGGTTGGGATCATGTGTTCCTTGGTCTGTTCTGGATGTTCAACACCATCGCAATTGCGGTCTACCACTTCAGCTGGAAGATGCAATCAGATGTTTGGGGGACCGTGTCACCAGACGGCGTAGTGACTCACATTACTGGTGGGAACTTTGCAACAAGCGCTCTTACGATTAACGGTTGGTTGCGTGACTTCCAGTGGGCTCAATCTTCTCAGGTGATTACATCGTATGGAACACCGCTCTCAGCTTACGGTTTGCTGTTCCTAGGCGGTCACTTCCTGTTTGCTTTCAGCCTGATGTTCCTGTTCAGTGGTCGCGGCTACTGGCAAGAATTGATTGAGTCAATTGTGTGGGCACATAATAAACTGAAGGTCGCACCATCAATTCAGCCTCGCGCTCTGAGCATCATTCAGGGTCGGGCTGTGGGGGTAACGCATTACCTCCTGGGGAGTATCGTCACTATATGGGCGTTCTTCCTGTCGCGAATCATTGCAATCGGATAACTGGCGAAGAACGAACGCCAAATCTGAAATGAGGCACAATTTTTTAATGTGTCTCACCGATTTAGACCTAAAAAGCCTGGAACTTCGGTTCCAGGGGGTCTACCCAGACAGAAAATGAGCAGCGATACCATTGCATAAGCCTCATTTGTCAGCGAGGAGGATTTCCTAAGAGAGATGGCAACAAAATTTCCCAAATTTAGCCAGGATCTCGCTCAAGATCCGACAACACGTCGGATTTGGTACGGGATAGCCACGGCTCACGATTTCGAGAGCCATGATGGCATGACAGAGGAAAATCTTTATCAAAAGATTTTTGCTTCTCACTTCGGTCATGTGGCAATCATTTTCCTGTGGACATCTAGTCTCCTGTTCCACGTCGCGTGGCAAGGTAACTTTGAACAGTGGATTAAAGATCCCTTAAATGTCCGTCCCATCGCCCATGCGATTTGGGACCCTCAATTTGGCGCACCAGCAGTGGATGCTTTCACCCAAGCAGGTGCCACTAACCCAGTTAACATTGCTTATTCGGGTGTCTACCACTGGTGGTACACCATCGGCATGACAACAAATAATGACCTGTACCAAGGTGCAGTGTTCCTCTTGTTGTTGTCCGCAGTCTTCTTGTTTGCAGGCTGGCTGCACTTACAGCCGAAGTTCCGTCCAAGCTTGTCTTGGTTCAAGAGTGCAGAACACCGCCTAAACCACCACTTGGCTGGTCTGTTTGGTGTTAGCTCTTTGGCTTGGGCAGGTCACTTAATTCACGTCGCTATCCCCGAATCTCGTGGTCAGCATGTGGGTTGGGATAACTTCCTGACGACCCTGCCGCACCCAGAGGGATTGAAACCATTCTTCACAGGGAACTGGGGCGTATATGCCCAGAACCCAGATACAGCTCAGCATGTATTTGGAACATCTGAAGGTGCTGGTTCAGCGATTTTGACGTTCTTGGGTGGCTTCCATCCCCAGACGGAGTCGCTGTGGTTGACGGATATGGCTCATCACCATTTGGCGATCGCAGTCATCTTCATCATCGCCGGTCACATGTACCGGACGAACTTTGGAATTGGTCACAGCATCAAAGAGATGCTGAACTCCAAAGCGGGTCTATTGAGTCCAAGGAGCGAAGGTCAGTTCAACCTGCCTCACCAAGGACTGTATGACACCTACAACAACTCCCTGCACTTCCAGTTGGGAATTCACCTAGCTGCGTTAGGAGTTGTCACCTCACTGGTAGCGCAACACCAGTATGCACTGCCTCCTTATGTCTTCATCGGGAGGGACTACACCACAGTAGCTGCGCTATACACGCACCACCAGTACATTGCTGGTTTCCTGATGGTTGGGGCATTTGCCCACGGTGCAATTTTCTGGGTGCGCGATTATGACCCAGAGCAAAACAAAGGGAACGTCTTGGATCGGGTGCTACGGCACAAAGAGGCGATTATCTCTCACTTGTCCTGGGTGTCTCTATTCTTGGGCTTCCATACCCTAGGTTTGTACGTCCACAACGACGTAATGCACGCTTTTGGTACGCCTGAGAAGCAAATTCTGATTGAGCCAGTGTTTGCTCAGTTCATCCAAGCGTCTCATGGTAAGGCGCTGTATGGAATGGATGTGTTGTTATCAAACCCTGACAGTATCGCGACAACAGCATGGCCAAACTATGCTAACGTCTGGCTGCCAGGTTGGTTAGATGTAATTAACGACACCACTAACTCTGTGTTCTTGACGATTGGTCCTGGCGATTTCCTGGTTCACCATGCGATCGCACTAGGACTGCACACCACCACCTTGATTTGTGTTAAGGGTGCGTTGGATGCCCGTGGTTCCAAACTGTTCCCAGACAAGAAGGACTTCGGCTTCACCTTCCCCTGCGACGGTCCTGGTCGTGGCGGTACCTGCCAAACGTCTGCTTGGGAGCAAAGCTTCTTCCTGGCTACGTTCTGGATGCTGAACACGCTAGGCTGGGTCACCTTCTACTTCCATTGGAAGCATCTGGGTGTCTGGCAAGGTAACGTTGCTCAGTTTAATGAGTCTTCTACTTACCTCATGGGCTGGTTCCGGGATTATCTCTGGCTGTATTCAGCTCAGACGATTAACGGATACAACCCCTACGGTACGACTAACCTGGCGGTTTGGGACTGGATGTTCCTGTTCGGACACCTTGTGTGGGCAACAGGCTTCATGTTCCTGATTTCCTGGAGAGGCTACTGGCAAGAGTTGATCGAAACTCTAGTCTGGGCACACGAGCGTACACCGCTTGCGAACCTGGTTAGCTGGAAAGATAAGCCAGTTGCTCTATCCATCGTTCAAGGTTGGTTGACAGGTCTAGTTCACTTTACAGTTGGCTATGTCCTCACCTACGCAGCCTTCCTGATTGCCTCGACAGCTGGTAAATTTGGCTAGCCTCGGCTGAACAAGTGCGTTGTAGGTAACTAAACAAAATCCCCTACCTTCGGGTGGGGGTTTTTCATTGGAATGTAATTTTGCTTGCGTATTCATGCGGATGCCTGAGGAGAACTATGGAAAGGTGTAATGGCTCTGACTCTTCTAAGGAATAATCATTTAATGATAATGGAAGAACCTATTTAAAGAGCATTACAACAATGGGTTCGCCGGTTCTGTTTTTTAATATGATGCTAAATATTAGTCCAGAGAAAATAAGAATTTTTGCCGATAAATATGAAACAGAACCTCTGAGGTGGATAAATATAATTCATGCCTCAGATATTATTGCTTATCCTCTTAAAGCAAGCCTAAATATTAAGTCATTATCTAACCTCTTTTTTCGGGATAAGTACATCTGGGCTGATGCTAATGTTGCAGAAAAAGGAGCACGCTTTTTTGGTCAAGCTCATGCAGCAAGGGCTCTGAGTGTAGCTGATGCTCATAGCTACTACTGGCGTAGCCCTGGTACAGCTCGCTTAATTGCGGCTAACATTCTCGGTGACTACACAGCTATAGACTCTGCAACAATAGACAAAGAGTAAGCAGAATATATAGTTATCTATAGTGAACAAGATTGACAGGTAAAGAGCTTTTGATTGTCAATTCCCATAACAGACTGCTCGCGCCTACTCCTCCAAAATTTCCACCAAATCCTCTATCATCACATCAAACGTTCGAGCCAGCTTATATAGGGCTGTAAAGTCAACCATTGACAACTCAGAACGGCGAGCATAGCTTTTGACTGTGTTGTACATCACCCCAGAACGGTCAGCAACCTCCTTAAGAGTCCAGCCTTTCTCTGCCGCTAGTTCTCGAATTTTCAGCCTGACTAAACCCATGCTTGACTTGTGGTGCAATTGCACCTTAGGATAATCAGAATATTGAAAAGCGATCGCCCTTCCAGTGTCGCAAACTCAAAGGCGATCGCAATTAAGCCCCATTAAATGGGAGGCAATTTCTATGGTATCAACACCCAAGCCGAAAACGCTTGTCATCACCCAATCAAAAATTAATCACAAGTCTCAGACCCTCCACCCACTGGTTCGATTTGTGACAGAAGAGACAGTCGCTTTGCTCTTTAATCTAGAGCTAGATGAGATATATCGCATCGACTGCTGGCAGCACGTTGTTTACGTCCACGGCAAAGGAGTGAGCAAGTTTGTCAGCTATGCCGACTTTCCGCCCAGTTTAGGTGTAGAGACACCAAACCATCAAGATTTTGTTCGCTGGCGCAAGCGCTGGAGAAATCGCTGGAAAAGCCAGGAAGCGCCTGAGTTTTGGACTCAGTTTTACAAGCACCAATTCAAGTACGCTTCTACAGAAGCCCACTTGCTGGCATGGGGACAATTAGTTGCTGTCGTTAAGTCTTTGCTGTCTTTAGCCACTGTGCAACAACTGCGGGATGTCTACAAGCACGAGAAATACTTCTGGGAAAACTTCTAAAATTATGCGATCGCCTTTATAGCAGCAAGCTGTCAGCTATCAGCCATCAGCTTTTTGGTTTCCTGATGCGAACTGAAAACCGCTATCGAAGCGTCTCCCTGCTTGATGGATAGAGTAATGTGTTTATACACATATCTCCTCGTTTCTAAAACTCAAGCTTGAGAGCAATAACCCTAGAAATCAGCCTTCAATGATTACATCACAAGTGAATACTTTAAACACTACTGCTGCCATCCTTAACGAATTAATTAAAATTCAAGAGCAAAATAGTAGCTGTAGCTTGTGGCAATTTAGAAGCTTAATCAGTGCCAATCAATATCGTCGGCTTTATCAATATTTTTTAAAGTATGTCCCTCAAGGAAGCGAAGTTTTAGATTGGGGATGTGGGAATGGTCACTTTTCGTATTTCCTTGCCAGTTCAGGTTATAAGACATCTGGCTTCTCTTTCGAGGATTTTTGTCTTCGTAGTGGTCTAAATAACGTTGCTTATCAATTTAAGCAAGGGAGTTGGGAGGAACCAACAGCTATTCCCTTTTCAGATAATCAGTTCAATGCAATTGTGTCTGTGGGTGTTTTAGAACACGTTAGAGAGACAGGAGGAAGCGAAATCACTAGCTTAAAGGAAATTTCCCGTCTCCTGAAACCTGGTGGCTTTTTTATCTGTTACCACTTCCCCAATCAGTTTAGCCTTATAGAAGCGATCGCTTCTCGACTGCCAAACAAATACCATCATCAATACCGTTACACTCGCGCATCCATTGAAGCACTTTGTCAAGCAACAGGATTTGAAGTTCTAGACATTAAGCGTTACGGTTTTTTACCTAGAAATATGTGGGGCGTATTCCCCAAACCAATCAGAAATTCCCAGTGGCTTGCCTATATTTGGGATTTGCTCGATGACGCTCTGAGCTATCCTTTCTCTTTAGTTTGTCAAAATTATCTGTTTGTGGCGAGGAAACCCTTCACCCAATAAGCTAAGCAATTCAAAAGGCTTTAAGCCAATGAGGGCGAGGCTTTTAGCGTCTGCCACCATGTCAGTTATAGGCGCGGCAGCTTATTAACTCAAGCAATCGACTTTAGTAAAGAAAATTCCCTACCCGAAGGCAAGGAATCTTCAGCGAGTAGAAGAGACTTTTATCCCTATGGGACAAGCTCTAAAATTTGACTGAGTTAGGATTCACTTTCAATGTAAATAAAGAAAAGACTAAACGCAATCAGAGGTAAGACCCAGGTAACTAAGGGTATCAAGATCCAAGGTAAGAATGAAGCCGCGTATGAACCTGTCATATCAAACTGTCCTATTGAAATTTACAGGGTTACAAAAGGGATATTACTGCGAAGTGAGCTACAGTTTCTTCTATCTAAAGATTCTTAACGTTTTGTAGGGTTCTGAGTGGCTTAACAAAAAAGTGTTTAATTGTCTAGCCCCTACAGAACCCAACATTTTGTATTAAAACGATGACGGTGAAAGTAGGCGTTAAAAACCTAAGCTTTAATCACCTATCAAACTAGCCTTGACAATGGCTCCAATTCACTTAAACGTGTTATCGAGTCATACCTGCCAGTTTAAAAGTAGCTAGGATTAGCTGTTGTTGACGATTCCACGCAAGATGGAATCCACAACATCAAAATTTTCAAACAGGAAAAAGGCAAGGAAAGCGCCAGCCATTCCGCCAAGGAAGAACCCAGCCGTTAACTGACTCCAACCTTCAGCCGTTTTTAGTTCCGACGGGGTACGAGGATTTTGTGATTCAAACTCATTACCCGTTTGGAATGAGACAATGCCATAGATAGACATACCTACGGTGGCGACAAGAACTATTGCGATCGCTGTCAGTAATCCGCCTACATAAGCCACATCTGTCTCCCGTAAAGGACCGAGTAGCGTCTCTGGACCAAACAGGAAAAAGCCATGTGCCAAGCCAATTTCTACCCCCCGAACTAAGGGAGCTACATTTCTGCGATAGGCTGGCAGATTGTTGATGTAAGCCCTAACTACAGGAGAATCACTAATCGGTGTTGATAGATGACCAACAAAAGGATCATCGTAAAACGGTTTAACAACCTCTCCATCTCTGGGATCAGCCATATTTATTAGTCCTCTTTGTCCTAAAGTTTACAAGTGAACTTGAGATCACATTCTACGCAAGTACGGGTTACCGAGTTGCAGAATCAGTTGCGACCTTTAGAAAAGTTCATTAAATAGCCATTGGCTGAGCTTATCCCTCAAAATCCATCTATACCATTAGACTTAACTCGAATGGCACTGACTTAAGACAAAAGTCATTCTGCGCTGAAGAACTCAGTCTAAGGTATCTTCTCTTTTCCTTATCTTCGCGGATGCTAGTGCCTAGCAGAAGCCTCCTAGGACAGATTTAATCATTCCCCTGACTTGTCACGGACTCCTTGAACAATCCGAGAGAGTTCATTTTTCTCATTGATCGTAACGCGAGTAGGAGAACCACTAATGATTCGTTCATAATTGCGGAACGAATCTTTAATTTCTGGACCGTCCGCACTAATGGTATATTCACGAATCCCTGTATCGTGCCAAGACCCCCGCATCTTGAAGACATTGATCGCACGGGACATGTCTCCGCGAATCTCCACATATTGCAGCATCAAAATTGTGTCTGTAATTGTGGAAATATGGGAATCTGTGATCGAATTAGAACCCATAAACTGGTCAGTTGTGTTCGTAAAAAAGCCAGTGATTTCTTCTTGCTTAGCGTAGCCAGTAACTCCAATCACAAACTGACGGAAGGCATTATTACTAACTCCTCGTGCCAAAGCAGAAAGTGAATCAATGGCAATCCGAGACGGCTTAAATTCGGCAATTTCTGATTTGATAATTTGCAAGTGGTCTTCTAATCCTGCTGATTCTGGGTAGGTGCAAAGGATTTTCATCAGACCTTTTTTTTCCAATTCCTCAAAATCAATCCCCCAAGACGA
Source organism: Microcoleus sp. FACHB-SPT15 (assembly GCF_014849525.1). Lineage (NCBI taxonomy): Bacteria > Bacillati > Cyanobacteriota > Cyanophyceae > Oscillatoriales > Microcoleaceae > Microcoleus > Microcoleus sp. FACHB-SPT15. The sequence goes on from NZ_JACJNU010000062.1 coordinate 181,771, forward strand.
AGCATTACGAGATAGCTGAGCGCGAGATTCTTCGTAGGCAAAAAGAATTGCGCGATCGCCTCGCAAGCAAGCATCTTGAATAAACTTGCTAACTAACAACGTTTTTCCTGTACCCGTAGCACCCGTTGCCAAGATAATCGAATCCTTGAAAAAGCCGCCGCCACACATTTCATCAAGTGTTTTTACACCTGAAGAGACACGAGCATTGGAAGACCGTTGAGTCAATCGCATTGCTCCTAAAGGGAAAATATTGATTCCTTGATTCGTCATTGTAAAGGGATATTCTCCCTTCATATGGGTTGTTCCACGTAGCTTGAGAATCTCCATTGTCCGGCGCCGACGTTCGCCTTCTAGAACATTACGAACAATTACCACGTTGTCTGAAACAAACTCTTCCACGCCAAATCTTGCGACTGGACCATACTCCTCAATTCGCTCGGTGGTCATTACCGTTGTTACACCGATTTGCTTGAGCCGTGCAACTAAGCGAAAAATTTCTCGTCGCACGACCGAAGCCGCATCGTACTGCTGAAATATAGCAGTCATAGAGTCAACAGAAACTCGTTTTGCTTTGTATTTACGAATAGCGTATTGAATCCGTTCAATTAAAGCAGAGAGGTCAAAGTTGCCGACAACTTCTTGTCCCTCTGGGTCAGGCGAGGCATCTAAAATAAAGAGCTTACCTTCATTAATTAATTGTTGTAAATCCCAGCCAAAGCTAGAGGCATTTTTAATAATATCTGTAGGAGATTCTTCAAAAGTAACAAATACACCAGCCTCATCAAAATAAGTGATGCCATGGTAAAGAAATTGCACAGCCAACAAAGTCTTACCCGTGCCAGATGTTCCACTTACAAGCGTCGTCCGACCTACTGGTAGCCCTCCATGGCTAATATCGTCGAAGCCTTCGATCATTGTGCGGATTTTCTGAACTCCTACCGTTGCTGAGTTATCTAGCTTTGGCTCACCTTGGTTAAGTTGACTCATATTTTCGATCAAAAAAAATATTACTCAGGAAAAAATTACTACGCTTTCCTTAGGAAGGATTTATTTCACCAGAACCATCAAGACTTTAAAAATCTAATTCTTCTTCACGAAGCTCCTCATAGAGAAGATCCAATCCGATTAAGACTTTTTCCCGATCCGAAAGATCACCAATAATTCTACGGACAGGTGGTGGCAAAACTTTTGACAAAGTGGGTGTAGCCAAAATTTTATCTTCCTCTGCTAACTGGGGGCTTTTTAAGACATCAATCACTTTGAGAGCGTACACCCCCTGAAATTCCTGTTCAAGGATATTTTTAAGTGTTTTTAAAGCCTTGACAGAGTGGGGAGTGTTCCCAGCAACATAGAGCTTGAGAACATAGGTTTTCTTCAGCGGACTCATAGGTTAGCAATTAGCAATTAGCAATCATGGATGAGAATGTAATAGCAACCAGAGATGAACTCAAAGACAAGGTTGGGTAGAGAGGCTCAAATCAAGCTTATCGCTAAATGCTGGTGAGTAAGGTGGTCAAAACAGATTAAACAACCTCTGTTGCCTTTCGGCAAAAGGATAGGGGTAATCAGAGGTTATTATTTTACAGCTACCGACTTCGCACTAAAAGTGGTGGTCACAACTCTCTAGGGATAGAACGACGATACATTTCGCCTAAGTGAGCAATCACATCGATAAGCGTCAGGCGATAGTCAAGTAAAACCTCCTCATTTCGCCCTTCAAGCTTCAACTGCTTGGAAAATTCTTCCATCAATTCCATATGGATTTCTACAATCCTTGACACCGATATATCTGCAAAAAAGGCTTTATCAACGAAGTTATCGATTTTTTGATTCAGGTTATCTTCTTGAGAGAAGTACTTCAAAACAATTTCGCGATACTCTAATTTTAAGTTTTCTAACAGCTTCTGCCTGTCATTTTGAGACAGATGACGTAAAAAAAGCTGAGGGTTTCTCTTGTAGTACACACCTAGGTATCCTAGCCGCTCTTTGAGTTTTTCAGATAATCGACACTGCTGCTGGATCAGAAAACTCCGAGTGGCGAGTTCTGCGGTGGGATCAACAGCAGCAGACGGTTCAGGTAAGCTAGAGGCAGTAGAAAGCGAAAGAAACTGAGTGATCGCTTTTTCAATGAACTCGCCAATCTCAGGAGATTGAGTGACACCGAGTTGAACTTCCGCCGCGTGGAAGAGGTAGTCGTCCTGACTAGGTGGAGAATTCTCAGTTATCTGGATAGTCTTGAGTAGGTGATGGGTCGTAGCGCGATGAGCTGTTCTTTTAATTTCCTTAGGGAAAATTACAACAGGGAGCAATGTCCCTTGTTCCAACAAGCGGTTGATGACGGGTAGCAATGAACCGTCATCTTGCAAAACTAAACAATCGAGCTGCTGCTTGTACTGCTCTAAAAAGTCGAAAAACTCAGATTCTGAGCCTGTAACATGCAACGTATAGCGATCGCTACTCAAAATCTGGCTCAACGACTGAGCTAGCGATTCCGAGTGTACAAACATACAAATAGACAGTTGAAGAGGCAAAACAATACAACTTAAAAAAATAAGCGAGTGAATTCAGTAGCGACCTCATTGAGTCGAGAATATTTTAACAATTTCTTTATAGAAGAACTTCATATTAATTTAAACAATCTGGAAATTGTAAGTAATTGTAATTGGTATGCCATCCCTACCCCCATTTAAGAGCAATAATTGAGCTGTACTTGCTCGTTACGAGTACCAAAAATTATCAATCAAGCAATCTTGCCTTACTAAACCTGATTTGTAATTCACCCAAAAAAGATGTGCTGCCGCCATGGCATCACCCTACTATTGCAGCCAGATTGGTCATATCCATGCCAACTCCCAGTCTAAAAGAATTTGCTCAAGCGGCTCCAGTGTGTCAACAAACCTCTGGTCTTGCTGCCGTACTGGAGATTTTTCGCACTTCAAGGTGTGATGCCATCGTTGTGCTAAGCGAACAGCAACGTCCTCTGGGAATTGTTAAGCTGCAACAAGTCATGCCCTACTTGCTCTCACCAGCAAGGGTAGGAGAAAGCAATATCACGACAGCAAGTGTAGATTTCCACCAACCCATAGTTCAGCTTGAGCCGTCGATCATTGAACCGCTCACCATTTTGTCGGCACAGTTAAGTTTGAACCAATTCTGGGCTTATGTAGACGAGTCAGGCGATGAACTCACGCCGAACTGCGGACGCTGTACAACTCAGAAGAACACAAGAGTTGGGGAATTTTACTCTTGTCCTGCCTCACCGGATTGGGCAGTGGTAGACGAGGAAGGCAAGTTTCTCGGACTGCTCAATAGCTGGCTGATTTTAAAATCTACAGCAGCAAGTTTTACCGCGTCCCCAACCGCGAACACCAGTCAGCCACCTGTTCTAAACGATCTTTATCCTTTAGTACAATTATTGGAACAACTACCATTACCCCTGAGCTTACAGACAGCTACAGGACAAGTACTGGCTCAAAATCTGACTTGGCGTAAGCAGATTGGAACCTCACAAGATCTAGATTGGGTGAGACGAACCACCGCCGCTATGCTAGATTTCGATTTCCCTGCTGTTGAGGCGCACTCAGCGTCCCACAGTAGTGCGGTGTCTCATGACGCGACGAGGCTAGTACCGCTTAGCTTTGGTGAAGTGGCTTTAGAGGAGAATACAGTAGCCACCCTAGAAGCTACGGCTTCCCAAACACTAACGAGTGCGCCAATGGTGACAGGAAAGAGCATCAAAGAGCGCTATGAGCCTTCTCAGGCAGCCGTTCAACGCTACTGTGCCATTGATACGCCCCACATGATGGCAACAGCGTTTAAACAACGAGTGATTTTGTCAACGCCATCAGGGTTACATAGCGCTGAGACACCAACATCAGAAACCCTCAAAAACAACATCCAAGAGCGCGTCTTCTCATTTGTCAAAATTCCCCTGTTGCAGCCAATTACGAGAGAGGGAAGACGCGCAGGAGCATGGAATCAGCACTTTAACAACGTTGGACAAGACTTGAGGCGCTCACCTCATCCCTCACCCAACTCGGATTTATGGCTAGTGCTGGCTCAAGACACAACGGAACAGCAACAAGTTACGAAAGAACTGGCAGCGAAAAATGCGGATTTAGTCCAACTCAATCGCTTGAAAGATGAGTTTTTAGCTTGTATTAGTCATGAACTGAAGACCCCTCTGACTGCGGTTTTAGGGTTGTCAAGCTTGTTAAAAGACCAGGCATTGGGAGAACTCAATGAACGTCAATCCCGCTATGCTCAACTGATTTATCAGAGTGGGCGACAGCTTATGACTGTGGTCAACGATATCTTGGATCTGACTCGGATGGAAACGGGTCAGCTAGAACTAACACTGGGGCCTGTACATATTCAAAGCGTATGCGATCGCGCTTACTCCCAAGCCCAACAACTCCATCCAGAAGCATCCCAACAGGACGAAGAATCAACACCCGAAACCCGTTTTACCCTGGAAATTGAGCCGGGTTTAGAGATGCTCATTGCTGACGAACTGCGCCTACGGCAAATGCTAATGCATCTCCTTTCCAATGCCCTCAAGTTTACAGATGCTGGGGGTGAGATTGGTCTGAGGGTCAATCGTTGGGAAGACTGGATTGCTTTCACAATTTGGGATACTGGCATCGGTATCCCCCCAGAGAAGCAGCACTTAATCTTCCAGAAATTCCAACAACTGGAAAAACCGCTCACCCGGCGGTTTGAAGGAACAGGCTTAGGACTCGTCTTAACCCAACGCCTTGCTCACCTACATGGTGGAGATATTTCCTTTGTTTCCAAACTCAATGAAGGAAGCCAGTTCACTCTACTTCTACCACCCTGTCCGCCCCAGAACAGTGAGCAAGATGGAGCAACCCAGAACTGGGAAAATGGAGGCAATCCCAAATCCCAAACCCCAAATCCTCAAAAAGAAGGACAGCAAGAGAACCAAAACCGTTTGGTGCTGATTGTTGAAACCGTACCCCGATACTTGGAAGGTTTAACAGAACAGCTCAAGAATTTAGACTATCGGGTTGTCATTGCCCGCGCAGGGACAGAAGCGATCGAAAAAGCTCGAAGCTTGCAACCCTGTGTCATCTTACTCAATCCCTTACTCCCCCAACTTTCCGGATGGGATGTCTTAACTCTTCTTAAATCAGATACCCAAACCCTTCACATCCCAGTCTTGGTAACAGCCACACAGGCAGAAAAACAGCAAGCTTATCATCACAAGGCTGATGGCTTCTTAAGCTTGCCAGTACAAGAGCAAGCCCTACTCCAAAATCTGACTCGCTTAGGGAAATATAAGGAAGGTACCCGAAGTGGTCTGACAATTCTACACCTACATCCTGACATCGTTGAAACACAGCCTGACCAGCCAAGCTTGTGTTCTGCGCTGACTGACATACTCAGCCTTGAACACTCCAAGCTCAACTACCGAGTTCTTGAAGCAGATGATTTAGAGCAAGCTGAATTATTAACTCGTGTTTGGCATCCAGATGTCGTCTTACTTGATGGTGCTGCGCTCAAAGACCCAGCGAACTACTTGAAAGAGTTCTCATCTTATACAGACTTAACGGCTTTACCACTAGTAACGCTAGACCATCAGACAACAGAGGCAGCCAATCAAATTACTGAGCTTTCGGTCTATCCCTGTTTAGCACCTGATAACGATTCAAAGTTCTCTGCCATCTTGCAAGTCCTTCAAGTAGCGACTGGGATGAGTCGCCAACCTAGCATTCTCGTGATGGATGTGAGTATCGCCCAGCAAGAGCCAGATAACTTAAAGGTCGAACCTCAAATGTCCAAGACAACGCGGCAGCGAAAACTTCAACGCCGAAGTTGCTCTGAATCTTCAGCCCCAACGCCACACGACTCGTGGCTTAAGGGATTGATTCAATACTTAGAAACCGCTGGATTTAAAGGCTTACTCTCATCGTCTTGGGCGGAAGTATCCCGTCAACTCCAAGAGCAAAGCCCTGATATGCTCTTGATTTGTTTAAAGGACGTGACTGACTCTTGTGCGCTAATGAAAGGCTTAGTTTCCCTTGCTCAGTTACCAAACCTCCCTCCAATTCTTGTTTTGGATCATCGTTTAGAGGTTAAGTATCCGAATAAAGCAGCAATGGACAAGGATGTCTCAAACTCTGAGCTAGAGTCATGCTTGAGATCTGTAGCCACTCGTATTGTGGGCGGGGCATCCCAGTCGATGACCCAGTTAATAGATCAGGTTTATCAAACTATGGCTCAGAATTGATAATTTCGTTATTTGTTGTTGGTTGTTTGTAAAAAAACAAACAACTAATAACAAACAACCAACAACCTTTTGCTATAAAGCCGTGCGTCTGTTGTAGAGTGGTTTCGCAAGGATGCCGGAAGATGAATAACAGCAAAAACCTTTCTACACATTACTGGGCGTTGGCTGGAGTTATGGTTCTAGGAGCCATACTGCGGTTTTGGCATCTTGACCTCAAGCCTTTATGGTTAGATGAGGTACTGACTGCGTTGCTGAGCTTAGGACGCCTCTATGTCGATGTCCCTCTAGACGTTGTGTTTCCTCTCTCGACTTTGCAGCAGCTATTTACCCTAAAGCCAGATGTCAGTTGTCCTGAGATTGCCCAAGCTGTTGCGAGTCAATCGACTCATCCTCCTCTGTTTTTTTGCTTAATGCACCAATGGCTGAGTTGGCTAGAACCAGTCGCTCAGTCATTGAGTTGGAAACTCAGGGCTTTACCCGCTTTGATTGGAGTTTGTGCGATCGCATCAATCTATTGCCTAAATCGCATCGTCTTTTCTCCAACTGCTGGCTTGATGGGAGCGGCGCTTATGGCTGTCTCTCCGTTTGGTGTCTACCTTTCCCAGGAAGCACGACATTACACGCTACCTGTGCTACTAACCACGCTTGCACTTTTGGGCTTCGTTCAAATTCAGCAAACTCTTTATTCCCGAAAGCTACCACGACCAAGGATTTGGGCAGTGTGGGGCATTGTTAATAGCCTTGGTTGCTATGTCCACTACTTTTTCATCCTTGCTTTTATTGCCCAGCTTGCAACACTTATTGGAGTAATGTTGCATCGCCGGAGGCTACCAAAGGGCAGTTGGCTAGCCGTTGGGCTTGTCGTTGTTGGCGTAGCGGTGAGCTATCTGCCTTGGCTGCCCATGCTGTTTGGAGATTTTGGGCGTCCAGAAACAGGTTGGCTACCAACGCCTGAACACATCATGCCCCTTGTCCAAACCTTGATGGGGTGGATACTGATGGTGATTGCCCTGCCAATAGAAGGTCAACCCCTATGGATTCAGGTGCCAATAGCATTGTTAATGCTGGGGTTTACGAGTTGGGTTAGTTTACAGAGTTGGCGTGGATTTAAGCAACTGTGGCGACAGCCAGAAACCCACGTTGCTACGCTTGCACTCTCCTGTTTCACCGTTTGTGTACTGCTGCAATTTCTTGCGATCGTCTATCTATTAGGTAAAGACATCACAGTTGCCCCTCGGTATAACTTTGTCTACTATCCAGCTATCATTGCCCTTGTAGGAGCCAGTCTCGCCGTCAATACAAGAACGATGGGGCAATGGAGAAAAATTCTCCCCCTGTGTCTTGGATTATTGAGTTGTGTCTTTGTCGTCTCAAATTTGGTCTTTCTTAAGCCCTTCAATCCTCAGCAGATAGCACAAGACATGAACCTAGAACCAGTTGTGCCCATGATGATTGCAATGGGATACAACAACTTTCAAGATGTCGCTTTGGGATTAAGCGTTGCCTTGGCTGTTGAACAAGAAGAATACAGAAGTTCAGGAGTTCAGGAGTTCAGAACTTTTATAAACTCTGGACGAACTGAACTTCTGGCAGAGGATACCTCTTTTGTTTTCCTCGATAGTAAGTTGGGATACGACCTTGTCTGGCAAAAGCTGTCAAAGCTGCCAGCGTCGTCGCTAGGTCGAATGAATCTCTGGGTAATTGCTCCCGGGTTAAGGCGTAGGGACTATCCCCAGCAGTTGACGATTGGTTCTGCGGAACCGGACGTAGGTATTGCTAATCAAATCCCTTGCACCCGTGACCCTAGTGAGTACTACCGCATTGGCTTTCCCTATCAGTTATATCGGTGCCAAAAAGGAGCTAGCCCCTAGTCTCCTATAGCCTCTTCTCACTAGACCTCTTGAAGAGCATTCTTTTTCATCAAATTTTTGGGCAGGCGGGACGCCTACCCCACAAGAAAAAATGACTATGAGTGGGATGGGCTGAAAAGCCCGTCCTAGCTATTGCTCTTCAAGAGGTCTACTCATCAATTTGCCAAACATCACGGCTTAAGGCTTCATCCAGAATTTTTTTCGGGCGTAACACCAAGATGATGCGTCCCAAGAGGGTGGTATCTGGTGCGTCTGGAAACCACTTAATTTCTATCTGTCCTGCCTGGTCAACGACAAAGTAGCTCTCAGCATCCCATTCCTGCTGGATTCTGTCGATGAGCAGTAGGATATCTTCCGGTTTGTCTGTCGTTTGAGTCGGTAGCTGACTTGTGTTACACAAAATCCCCACCAGGTCTTGCGCCTGTAAGATAACTTGCCAGCCAGGTATTGCCATGAGTATCTGCTTGCCAGATACTTCAACTAACTGGAAGGCTCCGCTACTGTTAAGAGTCGGAAAATCTTTTAGGTCATTTGTCTTCAGTGGCAGTTGACCTGCTACTGGCACCAGCCTTGGCACTCCTTCCTCGGCTTCGAGACGGTAGAACGGGAATCGAGGGGCGTGACGCTGTTTACCGCCGACTGATTCGGTCAGCAATTTCTCGATTTGTTGCCGTGCTGCTTGGGTGTGAGCGAACATTAAAGCGCGTGCAATCAAACGCGATCGCTCTTGTAAGTCATTGTGCTCTCTGGCACTTCTCCAATACCCATAAGCAACGGCATCACCGGGATGATTGGAAAATCCTTGCGGTGGAGAACCACGGCGGGAAAATTCTTTTACAGCTTTTGCCACCTCACGCGCTCCCTCTGAGTCGAGGTTTCTTGCGACAATAAATTCTGCCGCTGCTGCGCGTTCCGGTTGGGTAAGGATGCGTAACTCATACAAGGAATCACTACCCGTCCGCTCAAAACGCGATCGCACCGCATCGGATATTCCAACCTTTTCCAGCGTCGCGTAGACTTGAGACGCTACAATCACTTGATTTTGTTGGATTGGCTCAAATCCGGTTTCTTCAAAAATTGCCTGGGAACTGTAGCCTGCTTTTTGTAGCTGCTGACAAGCCTGTCCCCACTCAACCCAGTTGCTTTCTTTTCGTCGCAGCAGTAGTAGTAATTCTTTAACATTGACATCCCCTGAGTCTGCTTGAGGGTGATGCTCAGGAGTGCCGGGTGATATTTCAGTCATGATTTAGGGAAAATTGACGATGCTTTTCCAGTGGGATGATGTCTCTAATTTATCGTGATTAGGCTATTAATAATTCAGAGCGGTCAGCCGTTAGCTTTCAGCCATCAGCTTTACCATATATTTAACAGCGCCTTGATGAAATAAATGGCTAGGTTTGATTCACTGCTTTGTTAGCTTAAGAGCAAATCTTTACTTGTATTTCAGGGCTGTGGTGGCGATCGCTGATAGCTGAATGCTGATAGCTGACAGCTTTTTCTGAAAAATTGCCTTCTCCTGGCAAATATAACCGCATATTAGCCGTTAGCTAAATTGGTTGCTAGCCTAGGTTTGCTGCAAGGAGTTTATTGTATTGTTATGGACAAGGCTATCCCCAATCTTGACAATATCAGCCGTCAGTTGATGAACTTAGAACGACCCAAAAAACCGAAAATGCTGGTAGTGGACGATGAGCCAGATAATCTGGATTTGCTGTACCGTACCTTTCGGCGAGAGTTCAACGTCCTGAGAGCTGAAAGCGGTCACAATGCCCTCTCTTTGCTTTCCACTGAGGGGGAAGTAGCTGTAATTATCTCCGACCAACGAATGCCGGAAATGAAGGGAACAGAGTTTTTGAGTAAAACAGTACCCCAGTTTCCCGATACGGTGAGGATTATCCTGACAGGTTTTACAGATGTTGAGGATTTGGTTGAGGCAATCAACTCAGGACAAGTTTACAAGTACATCACGAAGCCTTGGGACCCTAATGAACTCAAAGCCGTGGTGCAACGTGCGGCTGAAACCTATGAACTACTTAAGCAACGAACCGAAGAACTACAGCGATCGCAAGCGCAAACCGAGCTACTCGCAACCATTGTCCAGGTTGCTCAGGACTCGAATACTTTAGAAGATTGCCTTGCACCGCTTGCCAAGGCGTTTGGTGAAAGCTTTTGTGCAGATTGTTGTATTTTACAATTAGCAGAGAATAATGCGCTTCTCCCGGCACGGGGGATTTATACAACATTTGACACGATTGAATACGGTTTAGAGAATGACCCACTTGTCCAAGAAGCGCTGAATAACCATGCACTTCAGGCTTGGGTCTATACTCCCGGAGAGATACAGCAAGCCAATACCGCACATTACCAAGCTGCGGATATTCAGGCACACCTACTGGTTCCGATTGTCTACCGTAATCAATTGCTAGCCGTTCTATCACTTCAGTGGAAGCAAAGAACCACACATCTCAAAGAAGATGAATTAAAACTGATTCATTTGTCAGCACAGCACGTTGGTTTAGCGCTCACCGTTACCCGTATTCATCAATGATGACCGATCGCCCAGTGACACCCCCTGCCTCGGAAATTCGCGAGTTGTTTGACCGGATTGCACCCGTTTACGACCAGCTAAACAATTGGTTGAGTTTGGGTCAGCATCGTGTATGGAAACTGATGGCGGTAAAGTGGAGTTCTCCCTGTGCTGGGAATGTCTGCTTAGATTTATGCTGTGGTAGTGGTGATTTAGCCCAACTGCTAGCACGGCAGGTTAGAGCCACAGGTCAAGTTTATGGGGTAGATTTTTCACCCGCTCAATTGGTGATCGCACGTCAACGTGCTGAAAGTCAACCACCACCCGCTCCAATTACCTGGGTTGAAGCTGATGCCCTGGATTTGCCGTTTGAGGACAATTATTTTGACTGCGCCACAATGGGGTATGGTTTGCGTAATGTAACGAATATTCCTCGCTGTCTTTCGGAGTTGTACCGCGTCCTTAAACCAGGCGCTAAAGCCGCTCTGTTGGACTTCAATCGTCCCACACAGCCTTATATGCGTACCTTTCAGCAGTGGTATCTCGATAACGTTGTTGTGCCAGTTGCCGAACAATTGGGCTTAACTGAAGAATACGCCTACATCGCACCTAGCTTAGATCGGTTCCCAACAGGGCAAGAGCAGGTAAAATTAGCCCAAAGAGCAGGCTTTACTGCTACTCACTATCCAATTGCGATCGGAATGATGGGAGTGTTAGTGATGACAAAGCCCAAGATCATCTGACTTAGCAGCCAGTCTGACACCAGAATCTGAGCTGGTATCTTGAGTAGTCTAAAGTAGTATGGCAAGAGTTACCAATACACAAACTAAGATGGGGTTAAGGGGATAAAAGCAAAAAGTACGAAGAAAAGATACTTATTTTTGCTTGTTCCTTGTGATATTCCTTCACCTCCGTGTATTGGATTGCCACCTTGAATTTGGATCTAGCTACACTTTGGATTTACGTTGCCCCTCCCATAGCGGGGGCAATTATTGGCTATTTCACCAACGACATAGCCATCAAGATGCTGTTTCGCCCCTACAAGCCCATTTATTTCGGTAAGCGACAACTACCGTTTACACCGGGTTTGATTCCTCGCAATCAAGAACGCCTTGCCAAGCGGATTGCTGACACCATTATGGGTTCACTACTGACCCCTGGTGAGCTGCAAACGTTAGCAGGACGTTTGCTAGCAACAGAACGGGTGCAGGGAGCGATTCTCTGGTTGTTAAAGCTGGGATTAGAGCAAGTCCAGCTTGATAAGGAACAGAAAACTGCCAAAATTCTCGCAGGTATCCTTCGGGATTTACTGGGTGAGTCTTTACCTCGATTGCTGAAGGTACTCGCTCGTCGTGAGGATTTCTTGGAAGCTCAGATTAATCAAATTTTTGATCAGGTTTTGTTGGATTTCCAACTGACTGAAGACCAAGCCCGAAAGCTTTCTGACTGGCTATTACAGGTGGTGTTACCACCCGATGTTTTGCGGCAAGCGATCGTTGACTTCCTTACTGATCGAAATATTCAAATTATTGATGAGGGCTTTCGGGAAAAATCGAGTGGGACGTATTGGGTAGTGGCAAATCTGTTTGGTTTACGCAATACGTTGACACGTCTGCGAACCTATTGCTTGGATGAAAGGGATGCGGCAAATGCTCGTCTGGCTGAGTTAAGTGTTTCTCTGGCGATTCGAGAGCGCTTGCGAAAATGGCTGCAAAATGTCTCACTGCAAAATCTACCCGTATCAACAGTGCGGCAGTTGCGTAAAACAACGCGAGATACAGTTCGCAGCTATGTTCAAGAGCGTGGTGGTGAACTCCTAAAAGGGTTAAATCAGTCGATTGATTGGGCAAATGTGGCGGCACTTATCCTTAATCGGCTCCGGAATTCTGCTGCTGTGAACTCTTCACTTGGATTGGTGAGTCAGGAGTTGGCGTTGATTTTGGAACGCTATTTGGAGAAAGATTTAGAAAATATTGTGGCGCAAGCAATTCCGATTTTATCGATTGATCAGGTGATTGTTGAACGAGTGAGGGCAACGTCTTCTGAGGAGTTGGAGACAACAATTCAAGGGATTGTGAAAAGTGAGTTGCAAGCGATTGTTAATTTAGGTGGAGTTTTAGGTTTTGTTGTCGGTTTGTTGCAGACGGCTTTGCTACTACTTCGGTAAACGCAATAGCGATCGCATTCACTCTAGCTGACTAATGGTCTACTTATTACTGTGTGCTTCTGTTTGAGTAATAACTTCACTTGCTGTCTTTAAGCCCCATTCAAGATTGTGAACGCCAATCTTAACGGCAACAATAGACACGAAGAGAACTAGAGCAAGTGTCCAAGGGTCTCTTTGGTCGTGCATATACTTTTGTAATTTGAGCGGGAAGTGAAGTGTATTGAAGGCTCTTGCCTTTATATCATTTAAACAAGCTTCTTTCACACACAATTGTCTTTGCTTTAACTCTCTGTTAGTTGCGATTAGTTTAAGCTACTTGCAATACACAAGGGAGCCAGAACCTAATGGTATGCTTCGCTAAAACACTCTGTTGCTAAACAATTGTCCCTTCGTGATACTCTCTGGCTTTTAGGTATGCTACTGCTTAACTCAACTTAATCTTCACGAAAACTTTTTAGATAGCCGTTGTTGATCGTTATTAGATGCCGATTGCTGCTGATTGTTCTGCTGTGGCATTAGATTTTTCCTGGTAGATAAAGCCCATACAGTACACACACCCTCGTACCACCACTGGTGGTGGCATAGGACAAAGCACCCATGATGAATTTTTGTTGCCCTTTGGAGCCACTAGTTAAAAAATGACTGTAGCGCCTCGTGCGGGCAGAAGCGCAATCGCTCAAGTTCGCATCTAGTCTAGCTTCGTTCTATAGAAATGCAAAGATTCTTTCACAGACAACCTCATCTGACATTTGAAAGCATATTCCGCCTCTGTTGTTATCCGGATTTTGGGCATGAATTCAGGTTGAAGTTGATAGTCCTTGACTCAACAACAGGCTATGCAATTACTGAAGCTAGCGATCGCCTTTACTGCTTCTCTTCTTTTCCTTGGCTGTACCTCCCAACCCCCACAAACACAGTCCCCACCCACCCCAACACAAAGCACTCCTACACTAGACACTACTACCCTCAAAGCTGCTATTGAGGAACTAGAAATGCTGCAAATCAAGCTTAAAAGCGGCATCAACCCTAGCACGTATGCCCACTTGATTAGGAATACTTTACCTATCGTCGAGAGGGCTAGTGGTGAAGCTAAGGCAGTAGCCGCTATGAAATCAGCCATGGCAGGACACCAATTAGCGCTCAAGTTTTGGCAATGCGATCGCCAAGAAGGCTACTATAAACTCCACGAATGCCGAGGTAAGGCACTCTCAGGTATATTTGCCAAGTATCCAGACATCAAAGCGCAAGCAAAAGTAGACATTAAGAACACACAGCCTACTAAAATTAGTACTCAAGTCAACCAAGAAGGGATGTTACAGAGAATTTGGGAAAAGACAAATGCTGATACTCAGACGGCAAAACGGGTACTCGCTCCATCCCCGACTCCACAAGCACAACAACTGTAAAACTGGTTGAATGTTCGTACACCTGTTCAGGGGGATAGGTGATAGGCGATCGCTTTATGGTGATTGCATAGTAGATGGCACCCAATCCGAGTAACCTTCCAAATGACCCCAGTAGGCTTGAATCCCAGTTACTGCCCAGATTAATGCCGCGACTACCAGGACAACGACACCCACTAATCGAAACGTGCGATTGGCTTTCAAATAAAGTGCTGGTGCGGCACAGATACCACCCAATCCAGTCAAAATAAAGCCAATTCCTGAAATGACTGGCTGCCTCGTCAAGCCTAGATTAATAATGCGTAAGCCCACGACAATTGCCGTCACGCCTGCAAAGAATGCATAAATCGCTACACTTAGCAAGTCCCATCCTTGGGCAAGAGAGACTGATGCACCGATGAATATAATGCCGAACAGAACTGACAATTCACCATAGGCAATGTTGAAGCTACCTCTAACAGGCCAGGTAAAGATCATGTGTAAACCCGTCACTAACGCGATCGCACCAGTCATTCCGAACCCAGGAATCCAATGCCTCTGTGTCCGATCCTCAAACCCCTGATACACATAGTAAGCCAGCAGAAACAGACCAGCTACCATATTGATCAGCATTAATGTGATGTAGTTGATGAACAAGACTCACCTCCGATGTGAATAATATGTATATTTTGATACTCTTGTTATTTACTACTAATAAGTTTATTTACCACTAATTTTAAGTAACTCGACACTGAGTCAAAGGTCAGAGGCTCACACACCTTCACCTCAACAGCATCAGAAGCCAGCTTGTGGTTAAGCAAGAGGAAGTAAAATCTGAAATTCTGTGCCTGTGTTTGGCTGAGAATGCAAAAGCAACTGCCCTCCATGTTTTTGAGTGACAATTTGATGGCTAATGGCTAAACCTAAGCCAGTTCCCTTGCCCACAGGTTTTGTCGTGAAGAACATCTCAAAAATCCGCTCCTGAATTGCTAGTGGCATTCCGGTTCCATTATCAGCAATTGTTACCGATACCCACTCCTGGTTGGATTGTTCTAAGATATCAGTGCTAATCTCAATCTGAGGTTGCCAAGTCTTGGAGCTAGTGGCTTGTTCATTGAGCTTTTCTGTTAAAGCATCGATCGCATTACTGAGGATGTTCATGAACACCTGGCTCAGTTGACCTGAGTAGCAATTAATTAGTGGGAGATCGCCATAATTTTTAATGACTGCGATGCCTGACTTGAGGCGGTTATTTAAAATAATTAAAGTACTCTCAATACACTCATGAAGGTCTGCTGGCTTACGATGAGTTCCATCCATGTGAGAGAAGCTTTGCAATCCCCCTACAATTTTGGTTAATCGTTCAGAGCCTAACTCCATGCTTTTGAGGATTTTCGGTAAATCTTCTAAGACAAAACCTAGATCACATTCTTCTTTTAGCCCACTCAAACTTGAAGAGGTTTCAGGGAATTCTACTTCATAAGCTGACAATACTTTGATTAATGTCTGGCAGTAACTAAAGAGAAAATCAAAGTTACAGGTAATGCAGCCAACAGGATTTTTAATTTCATGAGCAACACTAGCAACCATTTGTCCCAAAGCTGCCATCTTTTCGGTTTGAATGAGCTGAGCCTGAGTTTTCTCGTCGAGTAGCCGGGTAGCCAGTTCATGAATGTTTGACTGTGCTACTAGTAATTGATGCACATCCAGTAAGCGATATGTTCCTATCTCTAACTCAACGATAATTGGTTCATAAAGCGCATTAGCGGAGCGCTGTAACGAGCAACGGGTTGCTTCGACAATCTGTGTCTCACCGGGAAGAATCAACACATCTGTATTGGCAAAGCGATATAAGGAAGATAATGGACGCTTCAAAAAGAGTTCTAGTCCATAGGGACGGCTCATTTGTTCCAAAAATCGTCGCCGTGAAATCATCCCGACTAACTTACCCTGCTCAGTGAGGATGACTCCTGGTAGCAGTGGATTAAGCTGAAAAGTGTGGGTGACTTCTTTTCCCAGATGAGAAGACTCAATTTGAAAATCGTGTAGTGATAGTTCTTGAATGGTGGATTCTAGACTTAGATTCTCTGTCTTAGGTGGCGTGGAAGGAGAAAATTCTGTGTAAGGCTTCTCTAAGGCAAGCATAAGAAGATCCAAAGGAATAAAAATGATCGGGGTGACGGTCAAGCTTCCAGCTTTAATTTAACACTCAAGTTTCCGCTTTAAGAATTGAGTTATGCAAAAAAAAATCAAAATCAACCTGAGTAATAGTTAAAACTAGGTTAACTATTGGTTATCTCTAGGTAGCGCTATTAAGGCTAAAAATTCTGGAGTTTATATACAGTTAAAAAACGAAGCTACTTATAAATAGAGAGTATGTTAAAGTTCTACTTGTGAAATTGTAGCTAACTTAAGCAGGTGACTGAGAAAAAGGCGATAAACAGAATAGCAGACTGCGCGATCGCTGTTGTTCTCGGAAGCGATCGCAACAAAGCCTAACTGAGGCGATCGCATTTTAGTCCCAAACAAAAACTTATGAAAGGCACGATATTATCGTGCCCCTACCGTTCTACCAAAATATTTAGAAAGGCATCTAATTGAACCTGGGAAAATGATTAGAAATTGCCTGCCAGCAGGTGAAGGCAATATTACCTAAAGCATTTAATCGCATTTCACCGTTGACCACATCGCCAAATAAACATTGCCGCGCCTTGGTACAGAGGGTGATTTGACATACTCCGTAGCGTGACTTACAACCAGGGGGGTATTGGCTAGGGACACGATAACTTTGACCGCAAGACATTCAACCACTGGTAAGCTGGTTACTTATTCGAGTGTGACACTGAGTATAATCGGTACTTTTCCGTGTTGTTGATAAGCAGCATGGCAACTTTTCGCAAATCGTCTGTGTCAAGGGCTACATTGGTTGGATTAATAGTAATACCTTCTTTTCCGATAAAATGGCGCTTGCTGCGTCATTTAGGTAAAACATCTTACGATCAGCCCAACGCATGAATCAGCTGAACACCGCTTTCACTCTTTTCCTAAGTTTGCTTGTCGAAGCCATTCCTTTTTTGTTGCTGGGGGTTTTATTATCCAGTTTGCTCCTGTTGTTTGTTGATGAGCGTAAGCTGATTTCGGCTATGCCTCGAAACCCCGTGTTAGGGGCAATTGTTGGTAGTTGTGCAGGGATGTTCTTTCCTGTGTGTGAGTGCGGCAACGTGCCAGTGGCGCGGCGTCTGCTGCTTCAGGGCGCACCAACTCCCGTAGCGATCGGTTTTTTGTTGGCAGCACCAACAATTAATCCGATTGTGATTTGGTCAACCTGGGTAGCATTTCGTGACCAACCAGAGATTGTAGTGTTGCGAGTATTGTTTTCTTTAGGGATTGCCGTCTTTATTGGTTGTATCTTCAGTGTTCAGGCAGATTTACGCCCTCTCCTGAAACCTGCGATAACTCGCTCGATGCCTCGTCCTGAAAAGGGTGTAGGAGGTGATTTGAGATCTGCCTCCACTAAAAAAGAACAGACACCCATGCTGTTACAGTCCGGTTCCTATTTACTTGGTCAACCGGGGGCACCTTTGCGAATGGATACTACGGTTTTACAGGCATCGTTAGCCGCAACGAAACCAACCAAACCTCTTCCCGATCGCTTGCGCCTATTTTTGGAGAATATAATCCAGGAGTTGCGAGAGTTGGGTGGTGTTTTGATTTTGGGAAGTGCGATCGCAGCTTTAATTCAAGTCCTTGTACCTCGTGACATTATCCTGAGTTTAGGTCAAGGGCCAGTAACATCAATTATCGCGATGATGTTGTTAGCAGCCGTGGTGTCGATTTGTTCCACTGTCGATTCATTCTTTGCTCTTGCCTTTGCTTCAACGTTCACAGGCGGTTCTCTACTGGCATTTTTGGTATTTGGCCCGATGATTGACCTCAAAGCGATCGGCTTGATGTTGTCTGTATTTAAGCCAAGGGCAATCATTTATTTATTTGCTTTAGCCACGCTGTTAACCTTTTTGTTGACGCTGTTTGTGAACTTGCATATTAGTTGACATTTAGCGATTGCTCTTTGCTTTGGCGTTTATGCAGCAGTCGCCTTGGCGACTCTTGACTCTCGCTCTCATACTGAAACTAAGACCAGTCAATCTTCTACCTTCTGCCCTCTGCCTTTTGCCATACAAGCTGTAGATTATGAGTTCAGCTCAAAACTTCGGGAAATCCCGGTTCCCCCGTTCCTCCTTTCAAAGCGTGTTATTACCCCTCTTAGATATCTTCGCCCTGGGAACTTGGGGCGTATTGATGCTGAGATATTGGCTCAGGGGTCAGTTGAGTTTATTGATTCACCCCAATTACTTTTGGCTAGTGATTGTCACTGGCTTTGCCTTGTTGATACTGGCAGGGTTAAGGGTGTTGCAGCTATTTACTCAGATGCGTCAACAGGCAGCCGGGAAGCCTGTTACCATGCCACTAGCTCAACACCTCAGTTTGTTTCCTCCTGGTTGGAGTAGTGCCTTACTGATAGCAACAGCAATTGCGGGGTTACTGATCACACCGAAGGTATTTACCAGCCAGACTGCACTCCAACGAGGCGTTGCAGAGTCGTCAATCTTAACGCGATCGCAACCTCAAGCGTTTCGTAGTGCCAGCAATCCTCAAGATCGCTCAATTATTGAATGGGTAAGGACGCTTAATGTTTATCCCGAACCCGATGCGTACACAGGGCAAGCGGTAAAAGTACAGGGGTTCGTTGTCCATCCCCCCGACTTACCCTCACAATACCTTTTAATTTCTCGCTTTGTGATTACTTGCTGTGCAGCCGATGCCTATCCCGTTGGGTTACCCGTGAAACTAAAGGAAGACAGTAAGGCGTATCGTGCTGACACTTGGTTAGAAATTGAGGGTCGGATGATTACCGAAACGTTTAAGGGTAAGCGTCAGCTAACTATCGAGGCAAGTTCCCTTAAAAAGATTCCTGAACCTGCTAATCCTTACTTCTACTAATTTTTTTGGACTAGACCAACTCGGCAGAACTCACTCTCAGTAGTAGAGACGTACCCGCAGAACGACTTTACAAGGTTTCGCAAGCATCTAAAAAAAGGACAACAGACACGGATTTGGGAGCAACACCAATTCCGGAAAGTTTGCTTTGAGAATTGTTGCTAATGGCAGTTGACAAGAGATTCCTGCTAAAACTAGGTATGCCTTAGGGGAGAAGAAGATGATTCAACGTCAAGGTCAAGTCCAGGCAACACGCTACTTTACAACCTTAATTGGGTTATTACGCGATCGCTCCTTGTTTCTGGAAGAAATTCGTTCCGGCATCAAGCTCAAGAGTAAGGTAACCTCACTGCTGATTTGCAGTTCGCTGTTTTTTGCCGTTTATGGTGGGATTATTGGCTCCTTCCACAGCATTGCTCAGGCTTTGTCTTCAGCCGTGAAGCTGCCCTCGCTCTACCTGATTACACTGATTATCTGTTTCCCAACGCTATATTTCTTTAACATCCTGTTTGGTTCCCGCAAGACGTTTGGGCAGCATTTTGCGATGCTCTTGACAGCAGTGTCGGTGATTAGTGTCTTGCTTTTCAGCTTTGCACCCATCACGCTATTCTTTCTTATTTCTACTTACAATTACCAGTTTTTTAAACTGTTAAATGTAGCCATCTTTGCGATTACTGGCTTCATTGGGGTTAAATTCCTTTACCAAGGAATGCACTTGCTTTCTAAGGAAGATGAGGAAGGCTTAAGCACCCGGATGAGCATTCTCCGGTTTTGGTTAATTCTTTATGCCTTCGTTGGCACGCAGCTAGCTTGGACACTGCGACCATTTTTTGGTACACCTGATTCACCCTTTGAGTTATTTCGTGAAATGCAGGGAAACTTTTATCTAGATATTTTTACAGCCTTGGGAGAAATTTTTGGTTTTCAGTAGTTATAGCAGTTAACTATCAGCCATCAGCTTTCTTGTTTTCCTAAGGAATTGTTGCTAATGGCAGTTGACAAGAGATTCCTGCTAAAACTAGGTATGCCTTAGGAGAGAAGAAGATGATTCAACGTCAAGTCCAGGCAACACGCTACTTTACAACCTTAATTGGGTTATTACGCGATCGCTCCTTGTTTCTGGAAGAAATCCGTTCCGGCATCAAGCTCAAGAGTAAGGTAAGCTCGCTGCTAATTTGTAGTTCGCTGTTTTTTGCCGTTTATGGTGGGATTATTGGTTCCTTCCACAGTGTTGCCCAGGCTTTGTCTTCAGCGGTGAAGCTGCCCTCGCTCTATCTAATTACCCTGATTATCTGTTTCCCAACGCTATATTTCTTTAACATCTTGTTTGGTTCCCGTAAGACGTTCGGGCAGCATTTTGCGATGCTCTTAACGGCAGTATCGGTGATTAGCGTCTTACTGTTTAGCTTTGCATCAATTACGTTGTTCTTTCTAATCTCAACGTTTAACTATCAATTCATTATTTTGTTGAATGTAGCTATCTTTGCGATTACAGGGTTCATCGGAATTAAATTCCTTTACCAAGGAATGCAATTACTTTCCAAGGAAGATGAGGAAGGATTAACCACTCGGATGAGTATTCTCAGGTTTTGGCTAATTCTTTATGCCTTTGTCGGAACACAACTGGCTTGGACATTACGACCGTTTTTTGGCACACCTGACTCACCCTTTGTGCTGTTCCGCGAGTTGGAAGGTAACTTTTATCTGAGTTTGGTGCAAGCGCTAGGAGAAATTTTAGGATTTTAAGCGGCTGCCTTTTTAAAGCAACCAGCAGTCAACTTTTAGCCAAATCTGCTCGAAGCAAACGGGACTCGCTTCTCGTCGATGTCAAGAACCGTCTTGGCTACTGCTATATAACTCAGGTGGGCGAAAGAAATCCAAAAAGCTGATAGCTGACAGCTTTCTGCTATCGTTGCTCTCTAACCCAAGCTCGGAATGCTTTCATTGTTTTGTTTCTTCCTAAAGCTACACTCTGGTTGAGATATTGGGGAATTATCTCAATGAGGGGTAAATTAGGAAAATTTAGACTGTATTCGCACTTGATATACTTCCGATTTTGTAGCACATTAATTTGTAACTTCTCATTCTCAAATCGCCACAGTTCCGGGACTTGCAAGGCTTCATAGATACTCGGATGGGTACGAGAAGTTACATCAATTTCTAGCGCTAAATCGGGAGGTGGATCTACGGTTAAATCCAACCTTTTTTTGCCACGAACTACCGCCTCATTTTGAATATAAAAACAATCGTCAGGTTCTATACCTTTGACCATCTCTTCATTTTTGAAGGTAGTCGAACCAAGAGGCCAAAATTCAATATCTAGTTCTTCTAAAAGGATTTTGACTAAATCTCCAATCAGGACTTTATTAGTCTCGTGTTCTGGCAGGGGTGTCATAATTTCCAGAGTTCCATTGTCATACGCCACTCTAGAGGAACGATGTTCGCCTAAATCCTCTAAAATCGCTTCAAATTCCTGCCAGCTTACGTTAGAGAGCAGCACCCGCTGCCCTGGTGGCACGGTGATTTGATTGAGTTCTAATAGCATTTTCCAACCCCACTCAGTAAAATTTCTTTGTTCAGCGTTGCTGTGTCCGCCGCATCGGTTGCTTACCTCTCTAGATTACTGTTGCCTCTGAGTAGGGTGGCGATCGCATTTGCGAGAAAGGCTGGCTCAACTGGCTTTGTAACGTGCTTCTGGAAACCAGCAAGGAGGATTTGTTGATGATCAGTCTCTCCCGCGTAAGCCGTTAGTGCGATCGCAGGTATCTCGCCTCCTTGTTCGGGACAGAGTGAGCGTATTTGCTGGATGAACATATATCCATCCATTTCGGGCATTCCAATATCACTCAACAGGACATCTGGTTTAACGTTCACCAAAATGTTTAGCGCCTCAGTCGCTGAGGTAACGGCTTGTACGCTAGCACCATATTGTTCAAGGATGAAGACAATCAGCTCAAGAGTGTCCTGCTCATCATCCACGACAAGTACCCGTATCCCTTCAAGATTTGGCTCGTCTCCTGGCAACCCCAAGTCTTCACTCTCATTAGACACAACATTTATCAACGGGAGAGTCACCGTAAACGTTGCGCCCTGATCAACTCCCGCACTTGAGACTGTAACGTTCCCACCATGGAGTTCTACAAGATGTTGGACAATTGCTAGCCCTAGTCCTAGTCCACCAAATACCCGTGTCGTGCTGCTGTTTTCTTGACGAAAGTAATCAAATACATGGGGTAGAAATTCAGGGACTATACCCTTACCTGTATCTCGAACAATGATTTGGGCATTGTTGTTCAGGCGTTCCAACTTGATTTCAACCCGTCCCCGGCTAGGCGTGAACTTGACAGCGTTTGAGAGGAGATTCCACACCACTTGCTGCAAGCGGTTAGCATCTCCCAACACTTTCCTCACGTTGGCGTCAAAAACTGTACTGATCTCAATTGACTTCGCCTCAGCCGCTAGACGCACTGTCTCTTGTGCAGCTTCTATCACCGTTACTAAGTCAACTAGAGAGACATTTAAGTGAACCTTGCCTTGCAAAATCCGCGAAACATCTAGCAAATCTTCAATTAGCTGGGTTTGTAGTTGGGCGTTGCGCTCAATTGTTTCCAAAGCATAAGCCGTCTTTGCCTCGTCAAGCTTGTGGGTACGCAAAAGCTTTGCCCATCCTAAAATCGGATTTAGGGGAGTCCTGAGTTCATGGGAAAGGACGGCTAGGAACTCATCTTTAATTCGGTTCGCTGCCGTACTTCGTGCCGCTTCGCTAACAGCTTGTGCTTTTGCACGCTGTTCAGCTTCGTAGAGATAGGCACGGGCAATTGCTTGAGCGCACTGTTGTCCTAATGCAAGCATGAATGCTCTGTCTTGCTCACCAAACATCTGGGCAGAGGCAAAACTCAAACCTAACCCACCAATGGTGCATCCCTCGACTGTTAAGGGAATGGCGGCAAAGGCGCAACTGCTTGTCAGGGTTGGTAGGTGAGCTAAATCAGGATAGTGGGCGGCAAAGGCTTCAACATTCTCTAGAAAAATCGGTTCTCCATTCCACACTGTATCTGCCAAGGGTGTTGCTGTTGTCCCAGGACGACACTCCCAGTTATCGAACAACTCTTCAGGATAGCCAACTGTCCCTGCCAGTTTCAAAGAGTTGCCCGAATCATCAAGCAAGACAACCGATCCGGCGATCGCACCTAAAGCCGTAATTCCTTGATTGACTACAACTTCAGCAACTTGGGCAGGAGTCAGTGCTTCTGAAAAAGCGGCTGTGACAGCTTGTAGAAGGGCTGTACGATTAGCGGCAAATTCTGCACTCTGGCGTGAAGTCGTGGCTTCCCGATAAAGCCTTGCATTATCAATCGCGAGGGCAGCACGACGGGCTAAATCCTCGGCAACAGCCAAGTCATCTGTCTTGTAGCGGCGACCTGATTGGGCAGTAACCATGGTAATCGTACCCAGTATCCGTTGACGTGCAATTAGTGGCACAATCAGCACTGACTCAAGTCCCAGTCCACGAACAAGCTGCAAATGTTCTGCTTCAGGAATCGCTGCTACAAGCAATGAGTCGGAAATCTTAGGGATGAGTTCAGGTTTACCTGTTCTAATTACCTTCACAATCGGGTTAGCGCTATCAAGCTTAGGAATGTACAGAGCAAGCTGTTGTGAGACTTCGGCTTGGGATGACTTGGTAAATGCGATCGCCTTTCGTTGAATCGAGCCATCGTCTTGCAGAATTTCCACGGAACACAAATCAGCCAAACGAGGTACCGGAATCTGGGCAACACTTTGGAGCGTTGCTTCATAATCTAAGGAAGCAGAAAGGATGCTACTCGTCTCGGCGAGAAAATGTAGTGTGTCCTCTGCCTGTTTACGCTCAGTAATGTCGCGTTGATTTCCCCAAGCTCTAACTAAAAAACCATCTTCAACAATCCCGACCAAGTTATTCGAGAAATACTTGGAATTGCCAAATCGATCTAGCTCGTGGGATTCGGCATCACTAAGTCGATACTGAGAACGGATAAAAGCACGTAGGTACTCTTCATTATCGGGGTCGGCTCGGACAAGGAAGTCTCCGATTCTACGTCCAACAAGCTCTTCGACACGTTCAAAGCCATACATTGATGCCATGACTTGGTTACATTCAGCGAGATAGCCATACTCATAAAGATGCTGAATTTGCTCGTCTTCCGGAGTCTCGATTGCCAAAGGCGTTTCTAATTCAAAGCGCCAAATTCCTTCGGTACTCTGCTTAACAAAAGCCCGATAGCGTTCTTCACTTTTGCGTAGTGCTGCTTCGGCTAAGTTGCGATCGCGTAGTGCAGCTTGGCGATCGCTAATATCAATCGCGGCACAAGTCACACCAAGAATAGAACCCGCTTCATCCCGTTGTGGCTCCACAGTAATGTCATAATACCAATCCCGCCCTTGTTGCGTGATTTTCACCTCTTCTCGCATCCCAATGCCCGTTTCTAATACACGGCGCTTGATACGAGTCACAACCAAGGCATCATCAAGAGGCATCAAGTCTTCATCTCGTTTACCCAGCACTGCCTCTACCTGATGCTCGAAGGCAGGATTGTAAATCCATGTATATCGAAGTTCTTGGTCTTGGTTAAATAAAGTAATCGGCGAGTTCTTAATCGCAACCCGAAGTCGCTCCTCGGCAACACGCAGCGCCTGTTCTGCCCGCTTACTTTCCGTAATATCTGCCACCATGACACCAACGCCGACAGTCTGTCCCGCTTCACCCCTTACTGGGTAGTAGTTAGCTAGCCAATAGCCCAAGCGTCCTGCCTGCCCTGGAGCCTCACCACTAAATTCCACATTTAGCTGGGGTTGACCTGTATCCAAAACGTTCTGGATTTGTGGCTCAAACAGGGTTGCCATGTCTGGTAAGAGTTCTCGAAAGCGTTGCCCCAAGTGTTGTTCTACAGATAAGCCGTTGATCTGTGCAAGTACCTGATTAATGCGGATATAGCGCAGTTCTTGGTCAAAAAAGCAAATGCCAATTGGGGCAACGGCTAGTAGTGCATCAATTAAAGCTAGCGACTCGGCTTGTTGCTTTAGTGCCTGCTGACGTTGGGTAATGTCATTGACTAGAGCAACAAATCCTCGGACTTCTCCTTGTTTGCCAAAATCAGGAATGTAAGTTGCCTGAATATAGCGATCGCCATCTTTATACGGCATCTGTACCTCAAAGCTGACAGGTTCTCCTGCCAACACCGCTTCTAGCCGAGGCTGAATGGTTTGATATGCTGTCTCACCCAAAACTGACACGATGGGTTCTCCAGCAATGTCATTCCGGGAGACTCCAAACCAGTCTTCATAGGCTTGATTATTGAAACGGTAGTGCAAAGAGGCATCAACATAAGCGATTGGAGTAGGCAGAGCATCTGTGATTAGACGCAGTTGTGCTTGACTCTCCCGCAGCATCTCTTCCCTTCGCCTCTGTGCTTCAACGAGCCAGTTGCTCAAGTGGGCAACCAACCCAAACACACTTAAACGCAAGAGATCGTCTACATGAACATTCAAAGCGTTATAAGGTGGAAGCGCAAAGTAATTAATCGCCAAGGTCGATAAAGCTGTTGCGAACAACCCCGATCCTAGTCCACCCCAAGACGCACTAATCATCACAGCCGCAAAAAATAAAGGTGTTGGAGTTGGCTTCAGTAGTGACCCTGACCAGAGTGTCAGTAACAGAGCAGTTCCTACAGCAAGCATCGCTAACACAACCGCAAAAGCAGCCATCATGTAGCGATTGAGGTGAAGGCGATTATTGTCTAATAGCATTATTTGAGCCGGGGTAACTCTCTAAAAGCGGAACCAAGAGCAGTGTCATCACAACATTCTCTCTTCTATCTTGCGATAGAAGTCAAAAAAAAACCCTTGGTGTATGCACTGTTACAGTTTAGGCTGCTTCAGTTGGATGAGTTGCTCGACTTTATCCAATGAATAGCAAGAGAGTTAGCGACCTATAGCCATCAGCAGTCAGCTTTCAATCACATAGGCTCACTTCTAAGGAATGCTCTTCTCCCGTTAATGCCCTAACCTAATTGGCTACTGCTATATCTTCTACTTTGAACAATAAACCATAGACAAAACGCCATTATTGGCGATCGCAATACCCTTTGCCTCAGTCTTGATTAGGAAGCGTCAAGGTAGCCTCTTCTCTAAAATCAAAAGGAAAGCTTCGCCAAAAATGCCTTTCCTATGGACTTTTCCTTAGGGCGTAACAACTTCGCTCAAGAGATACAGCAGTCAGACACCCAAATTGACTTAGGGGCAGCCGCCCTTTATATTGCCCAAGAAGAATACCCTGACCTTGATACTGCCGCCTACCTCAATGCCCTTGACGTTATGGCAATGGAAGTAGAGGAGCGCTTGCCAGTCGAACGATATCCTTTAAAAATAATCCAGAGTCTTAATCAATACTTTTATGATGACCTAGGTTATACCGGAAACACCGAAGATTACTATGACCCTCGCAACAGCTTCCTAAATGATGTCATTGACCGACGCCTTGGTATCCCGATTACCATCTCTGTTGTCTATCTGGAAGTTGCCCGACGCCTTGACTTTCCAATGGTTGGTATCAATATGCCTGGACATTTCCTGATTCGTCCAGAGTTTCAGGATGTAGGCATTTTTGTTGATGCCTTTAATCGGGGTGAGGTTTTATTTGAACAAGACTGTGAGGAACGACTAACCCAGATGTACGGGCGTTCTGTACCACTGCAACCACAGTTCACAGAAGCAGTGAGTCATCGGCAGCTATTAGCACGAATGCTGACAAATCTCAAATTTATTTACCTCAACCGCCAAGATTTTACCAAAGCTCTAGCAGCAGTTGAGCGCATTTTGCTGTTGTTTCCTGATAGTCCCTTAGAACTGAGAGATCGGGGGCTGCTTTATTCCCAACTAGGATATGCATCAAGAGCCTCTCAGGATCTAGAACTATACTTAGCGATGGTTCCCGATGCAGACGATGCTGATGTAATTCGCCGCTTGCTTGAACAACTGCGGCGAGAGGTGTAGGCGGGAATTGGGAATGGGTGAGAGGCGGATGCCTACCTTACAAGAAAAAAGACTCTTGTGGGATGGGCATCTTGCCCGTTTTGGCTATTTATGCAAAAGGTCTAATAATACCGCTCAGCTTACCATTCCCAATTCCCAATTCCCAATTCCCAACATCTTCTCACTTCATTCCTAGATATGTCTCCTCAGCAACGCGCTTAAGGCGCCTAAGTTGAGCTTTCATATCGTTTTGTGTCCAGTTGGCAGCAAAGGTGTTGAAGCCCCAGCTTACTAAGGGATTGGGTATGACGAACTCGAAACGGTTGAGAAGACGTGTTCCTGTTTCGGATGGCTGACACTCCCAGCGATCGCGTCCTTGAAAAAACCCCTTGAACTCCCAGACGACTAAACCGGGTTCCCGCTCTACCACAATACTTTTTAAGGTAGGCTGCACTATGGGAATTTGAATCACGAAGCGGCTACGACTGCCTATCTCTGTACTCCAGTCGCCGATGGGTTCACAACGCAACGCTGGGTTAAGCCAACGGTGCATCAAAGTCTGGTCAGTGATACAGCGCTCGACGGCTGTGGCGCTTGCCTTGATTTGAATTGATTGCTCAAAAACCTGGGTATTTGACATTTAAAAATTTAACAGCGTCTCACAACTGGTAATCTTGCTCTTGTTAATACCATGTCAATTATGAGAGGAATGTTGCCAAAAACCAAAAACTTTAATGACCAAAAATCAGCAAATCCTAGATTTTTATGGCTTAATTATCCATAAGGATAGAGGTAAAGCTAGGAATTTCAGTTTAAGGTTGTGCCTGAACATCTCAGGCTGTTAATCTTAAATTTTCTAATCTTATGCATTCCTTGTGACGTGGGCACTGATTGGTTAAGAGGCATAGACAGCATCAATCACAGCAGTACGGGTGTCACAAGTTCCGAGTTGAAGCCTTGTGAAGTTTGAGAATAACGCAAGAAGGAAGAGGTATGAA
The DNA here is from genome assembly GCF_014849525.1 of Microcoleus sp. FACHB-SPT15. Taxonomy (NCBI): domain Bacteria; kingdom Bacillati; phylum Cyanobacteriota; class Cyanophyceae; order Oscillatoriales; family Microcoleaceae; genus Microcoleus; species Microcoleus sp. FACHB-SPT15. Next base: position 209,977 of record NZ_JACJNU010000062.1, read on the forward strand.
TAACCTTTGGCAAGGTATTGTCCAAATTGTAGAAGTGGGTGTACCAATCCAGGTGCATCCAATTTTGGCGCAGGCTACGCCGACTGCTACACCCGCCCAATCAGCTCAACCAGGGATAGTTGAGAATAGCGCAGATTATTTTCAGACGATTGCCGGAAATACAGCTGCTTTTGTTCCTAGCTTGCTGGCGGCGATTTTAATTTTGGTGGTGGGTCTGATCATCGCCTTCATCGCTTCAGCGATAACAAAGGGTATACTCAAGCGCACCAATCTTGACAACAAACTTGCTGACTGGCTTACCGGAAGGCAGGCAGGATCAGAGCCTCCCCCAGTTGAGCAATGGGTAGCAAGTGCCGTTTTCTGGATCGTGATGATTTTCACGGCTGTAGCGGTTCTCGATACTCTACGGCTAGAAGTTGTTTCTCAACCTCTAAATGCATTCCTTAGCCAAATCCTCAGCTTCTTGCCTAAGCTCTTTGCGGCGGGTATTTTATTAGGGATTGCTTGGTTGATTGCAACCCTCGTCAAGCTTGTGACAACACGGGCGCTGCGTGCGCTTCGGTTGGATGAGCGTTTGGGTCAACAAGTCAGAACTACTCCAGATAACCCGGACGAGATTCCACCTAGAACAACGAGCCAATTCTCACTCGCCGATACGATTGGGAATGCGTTGTATTGGTTCATCTTTCTCCTATTCCTACCTGCGATTTTAAGCACCTTAGGTTTGGAAGGAACGCTGCTTCCGGTACAGCAACTGCTCAATGAAATTCTGGCAATTTTGCCGAATATTTTGGCAGCGATTGTAATCGCCGCCGTGGGTTGGCTGGTTGCTCAAGTCGTGCGGCGTATTGTGACAAACTTGCTATCGGCAGCAGGTGCTGATCGCTTAGGTAGCCGATTTGGACTACGGGCAACTCCAGGCGGTCAATCACTTTCCTGGATTCTCGGAACGGTTGTCTATGTCTTAATCTTGATTCCCACAGCAATCGCAGCTTTGAATGCGCTCCAGATTGAGGCAATCTCAGCACCTGCGATCGCAATGCTCAATCAGATTCTGAGCGCTCTTCCCAAAATCTTTACAGCTGGGTTGATTCTGGCGATTGCTTATGTATTAGGGCAGTTTCTCAGTGACCTAGTAACCAATATTCTGACAAGCATTGGCTTCAACAACATTTTTCAGTGGATCGGCTTGCCCACACCCCGCAGCGCCCGCAGAACAACGGGAATTCCAAGGGATGACTTAGGACTCCCACCACCACCACCACCGACAACTGGGCCAGAGACTCGGCTACAGACTACACCCGTTCCCACTCGGACACCATCCGAGCTGGTGGGAATTATTGTGCTAGTCGGCGTTATGCTGTTTGCTACTGTTGCAGCCGTTGATGTCCTAGAGATCACTGCTCTGACCGCAATTGTCAGTGGCATTGTTCTCATCGCTGGGCGGATTCTGGCTGGGTTAATTGTATTTGCGATCGGTTTATACCTAGCAAATCTCGCCTTTAACTTGATTATTAGCTCTGGCTCTCGCCAATCCAAATTCCTTGCCCAAGCCGCTCGAATTGCAATCATTGCTTTGGTTATCCCGATGGCACTGCAACAAATGGGCATTGCTGGTGACATTGTGAACTTAGCGTTTGGATTGCTTTTAGGAGCAATTGCTGTTGCGATCGCACTTGCCTTCGGTTTAGGGGGACGCGATATTGCGGCAGGTCAAGTTCGGGAGTGGCTAGACTCGTTCAAGCAAAACCGACCACCTGATATTCGATAGGTTAGGGAATGGGGATGGGGAAAGAGACTTTTGCACTTTTAAGGGTAAAGGTCAAAGGAATCTGTCATCCCAATTGGTGTCAACTTAACGTTGATTTGGCGGTTGAAACCGCAGCTACACAAACGAAACCCGCCTTCGCGGGTTTCAAAACAATTAATTTTTCGTTAGTCCGCGCAGGCGGACTTGGTTTTTATAGCTGCGAATTCATTCGCCCTTGTCTTAAATTGACACCAATGGTTATCCCCTTCCCCCTGCCTCCCCTGCTTAAGTATTCTCAAGAGCGGAAGAAAGCAAGAAGTATCAATCATCAAAAATATCTAACTGTTCCACAGGTGTTTCTTCAGCGGCTATATTTGGCACTGAAGATTTTTTTTGCCCCCCTTTACGCAGTCCAACGGCAATTTTGCTGTGCTTCTCAATTTGACTCATCACCTGCTTTGCCCGTTGAATCACAGGTGCAGGTAAACCCGCTAGACGTCCTGCTTCAATTCCATAAGATCGGTCAGCACCTCCCGGTTGAACTTGGTGTAAGAAGATAATTTGGTCAGGTAGTTCCTTCACCGTTACCTGGTAGTTAGCGATATTTGGTAGGAGAGAAGCGAGTTCGTTGAGTTCATGGTAGTGGGTGGCAAAGATCGTTCTTGCCCGTATCTCGGTCGCTAGGTATTCTGCAACCGCCCAAGCAATAGAAAGTCCATCAAAGGTGGCTGTCCCCCGCCCAATTTCATCGAGGAGAACAAGAGATTTAGCCGTGGCATGGTTGAGGATATTGGCGGTTTCATTCATCTCTACCATGAAGGTAGATTGACCCGTGGCTAAATCATCAACAGCACCAACACGAGTAAAAATGCGATCGCATATTCCCAACGTTGCTGACGACGCAGGTACATAACTTCCAGTCTGCGCCATCAGTTGAATCAACCCCACTTGCCGCAGATAACAACTCTTTCCACTTGCATTTGGACCCGTAAGAATAATTAGGTCAGGACGTTCACTGACTTGACTCTTCTCTCCCCTTTTTGAGGGGGATTTGGGGGAATCGACTGACTGCCTCCCCAAATACGCAGAATTCGGCACAAAAAACCCAGCAGGTAAAGATTGCTCCACCACCGGATGACGCCCGTCGATGATGGTAATCTCCCGACCTTCCACTATATTCGGGCGACAGTAACCTTGGTATACCGCTACCTCTGCTAAACCACAGAGGATATCAACTGCCGCCACCGCACGCGATACATTACGAATCTGTTCAGCTTGCTCCCCAACCTGATTTCGCAGACCCACAAAAACTTCATATTCCAAGCGGTTCAAGTCTTCCCGTGCTGTGAGAATCCGTGCTTCCCGTTCCTTCAACTCTGGCGTAATGTAACGCTCCTCATTTGTAAGGGTTTGCTTGCGGATGTAGTTATCAGGAACTTGGTCTGCTTTAGTGCGAGTGATACTAATGTAGTAGCCAAAGGTTTTGTTAAAACCCACCTTCAGCGTTGGAATGCCACTACGTTGTCTTTCAGTTACTTCCAAATTCGCAATCCACTGCTGGTCAGCCTCAGCGGTAACTCGCATTTCATCAAGCTGAGGATTAACGCCAGGTCGGATTAAGTTCCCTTCTGTGAGGTGCAAGGGAGGCGACTCAACGAGATGAGTACGGATTTGTTTTCCTAGTTGCTCAAGTTCTGATGGAACGTTTTGTAAAGCTCTGAGATAGGGGGAAGAGCCATAGGCAGCCAACTCAGCTAGTTCCGGGAGTTTCAAAAGGGAACTGCTCAAGGCTACCAAGTCTCGCGCATTAGCCGTACCCGAACCCGCACGACCCGTCAGCCGTTCCAAGTCATAGATTTGGCGCAATAACTGCCGTAAATCTTCCCGTAATCCGCCATTTTCAAATAATTCCTGAATCGTATCGTGCCGCGCCCGGATTCCTTTAATATCCAGGAGTGGTTGTAAGAGCCAACGGCGTAGTGCCCTGCCTCCCATTGCTGTGCTAGTTCTATCTAGTGCCCAAAGTAGGGAACCATGAAACGTGTTGTCCCGGACTGTAGCGGTAATTTCCAGATTGCGGCGGCTCTGGTGGTCGAGAATTAGATAGTCGGCAATGGTATAAGTGCGTAAGGTTTGGAGAGCAACATAATTTTCTTTTTGGGTGTCTTCCAGATATTCCAACAAGCCACCAGCCGCACGAACACCGAGGGGGAGATGTTCACAGCCTAACCCTTCAAGCGATCGCACTCTAAATCGCTCTAACAATCGTTGTCTTGCTTCCCCGGCAGAAAAGGGGGTTTGTGAACGAAAGGCATAGCAAAATGCGTTGGGTAGACACTCCGGCAAATGCTCCGATTTTTCCCCTGGTCGTAGCATACTGACCAAATCCGGTGCATTTGTGGGAACCAATACTTCCGAAGGCTGCAAGCGCATCAACTCTGCGGTGAGGAGTTCTAAATCTGTAGATTGCGTTGTAAAGAACTCACCCGTAGAGATGTCTGCATACGCCAAACCCCAATGATTTCCAGCAATTACTACAGCCGCCAGGAAGTTATTGCGTCGGGCATGGAGCATCCCGTCGTCGAGTAAGGTGCCAGGGGTGAGAATGCGTGTTACCTCACGGCGCACCTGACGCCCTTCTTTCGCCGCCACTGCCGCATCTTCAACTTGGTCACAAATTGCGATCGCAAACCCGCGTTCTACCAACATCGTGCAGTAGCGATCCAAGGCATGGTGAGGGACACCCGTCATAAAAACTCGCCCAATGCCCTTACCTGCCTCCTTACTTGTTAAGACAAGTTCCAGTTCCTCCGATAGTGTCCGGGCATCCTGAAAGAATGTTTCATAAAAGTCCCCCACTCGATACAGCAACATTGCATGGGGATACTGGTCTTTCATATCAGCAAAGTGCTGCATCATCGGCGTTAGTTTACTACGATCTACCGTCCGATAGTCAGCGTTTTCCGCTGTGACGCGCTGTGCCTTCTCAGTAGCACGAGTTGACTTAGAACCGTTGGGTTCGTTGGGAGGGGTAGATGCTTCGAGGTATCCGCTCATGACCAGTCAGTAGATTGCCAAGTTCTTAATGACTTTATCGCAAGCAAGGGATGAGCGTCACTCAAGGGAAATAAATACAAACTACAAGTTGAAATCTGGCGACAAAAACCCAATAGTAAAGCTGACCCCGGCTCTGTCACCGACGATACTTAATTAGTTGCTGTACAACACGTTTAGGGCGAACGATGGGAATTGAACCCACGAATGGTGGTACCACAAACCACTGCCTTAACCATTTGGCTACGCTCGCCATCTGAGTTCCTAATATAACATCTGGTTTGTTGGTTAATCAACTTTCTCTTTTCAATTAACAGGGAACTCTCGTCTCAGAGGGTGTAGTCATAGCGAATAGATGGTTTACTAAGTAGCATGAAGGTTTTACAAGTTGTTACAGCGGTTGGTGGGGCTGCTCTGGTGGCGTTGGGAGCATCGATGGCACTGACAAATCCTGGTCAGGATACCTATGAGCAGTATGCTGTTGAGCAACTGGCAACGTACTTAAAAAACGAAGGCTGCACACAAGCACCTCCAGTTTTGGGAGATATACTCCAGAATCAATGCAAATCACTGGTCGATACAGGACGACCACAACTTCAGCAAATTATTTCTCAAACAACGCAGCGACACAACTTTCTTCTGTTCAGCATTTATCGAACCAATTTAAACGTTGGTCCTTTTTTGCCTGTTTACCAGTTTGAGACGCTGGGAATTTTTCAAAATTTTTACATTTATCAGGCTTCAGAGCAGTAATACTAGTGCAAGAAGGCTCTTATGCAGAAGGCAGAATCAATATTGCTTGTATAGTACGCCTTTTAGCCAATGTCCAACTGGATAATTATTTCCCCAAAGCTGATAGCTGATAGCTGATGGCTTTGAAGCTATAAGTGCAGGGTAGCAGAAGTTTTGTTGATTCTTAAGAGTCTCCTTCAAATGCTGCAATGAGCTACTGTGTTATTCCTGGATGTCTCACGCCTCAAAATCCTCACCAAGCCAAGTTTTGTTTGAGCTGTGGTTCTAAACTGCTATTGAGGGAGCGATATCGTTCAACCCAGCCAATTGGTCGCGGAGGATTTGGCATTACCTTTTTAGCTGTGGATGAAGATATCCCCTCTAAGCCTCGCTGTGTAGTCAAGCAACTCTATTTACACCAAGGTAGTTTGGTTTTAAAAAAGGCAGTGGAGTTGTTTCATCAAGAAGCCGAACGACTAGATGAGTTGGGGAAACACTCGCAAATCCCCGCACTTCTGGCTCACTTTGAGCAGAATAAGCACTTGTATTTGGTGCAGGAGTTGATTGAGGGAGAGACTTTAGAGCAAGAATTGCAACGGGTAGGAACGTTTGATGAAACACAGATTTTGCAACTGCTAAGGGATTTATTACCTGTGTTGAAGTTTGTCCACGATCGCAACGTGATTCACCGCGACATCAAACCCTCAAACATTATCCGACGCCGTAGCGATAAGAAACCGATTCTCATTGATTTTGGCGTAGCTAAACTCATCAGTAACAGTGCTTTATTTCATACGGGTACAACCGTAGGCAGTGCAGAATATATGGCACCGGAGCAAACAAAGGGTAAAGCATTCCCGGCAAGCGACCTGTATAGTTTAGGCGTAAGTTGCATTTACTTGCTTACAGGTGTTTCTCCTTTCGAGTTATTTGACATTATCAATAACCGTTGGGCATGGCGTAACCATTTACCCAACGGCAAGGAAGTTAGCGATCGCTTAGGTAAAATCCTTGATAAGTTACTAGAAAGTGCAATCAAAAACCGCTATCAATCTGTCGAGCAAGTCTTACAAGCATTGAACTCAACACAGGTAGCAAACCCGCTACCGCCTCAGCGAAATATCAATAAGGCTTTAGTCTCAGAAGTCGGGATTGACTACACCAAGCTACAAAACTTGTTGGCGAGGAAAAAATGGAAAGAGGCAGACCAACAAACCTGGGATGTTTTGTGTCAGGTGCTAGGCAAGACACAGGGGCAATATCTCTTCAACAGTGATATTGAAAAATTGCCCTGTCGCGACTTACAAACAATGGATAAGCTTTGGGTGAAGTACAGCGAGGGACACTTTGGTTTTAGTGTCCAGAACCGCATTTATCAAGAGGCTGATGAAGATTACACGATTTTTTGTGATCGCGTTGGTTGGTCTCTCCACAATTCTTATTCCCAAGAATCAGCACTGAAATTTAATCTAAGAGCGCCTGTTGGTCATTTGCCCTCACGCCGTTGGCTAGGTGGCTACAACTGGTGGCATCATCCCAAAATTTTGGCAGCAAAGCTGGAAAACTGTGGCATTGCTCATAGCAGTTAGCCCTCAGCTATCAGCCATCAGCTTTTTTTTCCTGACTATCTGAGATTAGGAAAAACGAGAAATTTTAAGTTTAGCTTAATTACAATACTCTCCTGTAGTTAGAGATATGTGATAGTAAATTCTATCTCAGGATGTACGCTTGGTCATGGTGGGTGTTCTAATGTTGACTTCATAGCTGAAGTTGATAAAGGTGAAGAAAGCCTTCTCACTGGCTTGCAAAAGTCTGGTGCAATTTTTGTTGCTTAAATCCATCTTTCAAAAAAGGAAAACTCGTGTTTTTTCACAAAAAAGAACTGATTGCTAAGACAGTTAATGTTGATACACCCAATCCTAAATTTGCCCAACTTCTCTTAGAGCAATTTGGAGGGGCGACGGGTGAACTTACGGCGGCTTTGCAATACTGGGTGCAGTCTTTTCATGTAGAAAATGCTGGCATCAAGGATATGCTTCAAGATATTGCCATTGAAGAATTTAGCCATTTGGAAATGGTTGGCAAGCTTATTGAAGTTCATACAAAAGGTACTGACCAAACTGAGGCATTTAATAGTTCGTTGTTTGCTGTGCGAGGCATAGGACCACACTTCCTCGATAGCCAGGGTTCGGCTTGGACTGCGGCTTACATCAATGAAGGTGGTGACGTTGTGCGTGACCTACGAGCGAATATTGCGGCTGAAGCAGGGGCACGTCAAACTTACGAATCGTTGATTAAGCTAGCACCGGATGCAGGTACGAAAGAGACATTGGTTCATCTACTGACTCGTGAAATTTCTCACACCAAGATGTTCATGAAAGCGCTGGATTCGATGGGTAAACTGACTGACCCATTCTTTGGCAATGTCCAACCGGATGAAACAGTAGACATCTACTATAATTTGTCCACAAATGGCAAAGATGAGCGTGGGCCTTGGAACTCAGATGAAAATTTCAAGTATGTTGCTAATCCTGTCCAAGACTAGGTGTAATTAGCAGAATTTAGCAGCAGTAATAAAAACTGTAAGAGCCAGCGTATATTTACACGCTGGCTCTTTCCTTTTAGGACTACTTTCAATTGGAAACACTTTATACAAAATTATGTTCCTTAAAACGATACAATCAGCAAAACATAAATAGAAGTTTTAGATATACTATTGCCCTTGTTAACCGCTTATCTATTAGTCTCTCACGGGAGCCGTGACCCACGTCCTCAGGTTGCGATGGAAAAACTAGCTGAGTTGGTACGCACTCAGTTGGGAATTCAGGAGGCAACATGTAGCGATCGCATTCCGGAAGAAGCAGCACCACTGTGTATCAGTGCCTTGAAAGCGACTCCAGACACGCTAGCATCTCCACTACAACCTCACCGAGTCACTGGAAGTACGATGCTAGTGAGTCCTGCTGGATATCCGCTTGTGGGAACTGCAACCTTGGAACTCGCTGATACTCCCTTACATGAGCAAATCCATGAGTTTGCAATTGTAGCTCTAGCTAATGGCTGCAAGGAAGTGGAGTTACTACCGATATTTCTCCTACCAGGAGTGCATGTGAGGGAAGATATCCCCACAGAAGTAGCACTGGCGCAAAAAAGTTTGGGTGAGGCGATTACAATCCATCAGCGCCCACATTTGGGAGCGCACCCTAGCTTAGGAACAATGCTTGCAAGCCAATTAGCAGCAGTAGATACCGAGGCAAAGATAATGCTTGCTCATGGAACACGCCGTGCAGGGGGCAATGAGCCAGTGGAAGCTGTTGCTAAGCAGCTAGGGGCTGTGGCAGCGTATTGGTCAGTCAAACCCACGCTGGAAGAGCAGATTGTCAGATTAGCCGATGCGGGTCATCAACAGATTGCAATTGTGCCTTACTTCCTCTTCTGTGGGGGAATTACGGATGCGATCGCTCAATCTATTACAAGCCTCCAAGCCCGGTTTCCCAAGTTAGAGTTGAGTCTTGCTAATCCTATCGGTGTCAGTCCACAGTTAGCGAATTTAATTGTCGATCTAACCCAGGATGAACCCATTTTGAAGGACGCTGACCAATTAGGGTGAATCAAACGTCATGAATGCAACAGACGCGCAAAACACAGAAGAAATGCAGAATCGGTGCTTAGGTAAGGTGTACTTGGTAGGTGCTGGTCCAGGAGACCCTGGACTGATGACGCTGAAAGGAAAAGGGCTATTAGAGTGTGCCGATGTCGTGGTTTACGACGCTCTAGTCAGTGCCCAAATTTTAGCGATGATCAATCCCCAAGCTGAGAAGATTGATGCGGGGAAACGCATGGGGCGCCATTCTCGGCTACAAGAGGAAACCACACAACTATTGATTGAAAAAGCACAAAGCCATGCTGTGGTGGTGCGGCTGAAGGGGGGCGACCCGTTTGTTTTTGGGCGTGGTGGAGAGGAAATGCAGGATTTGGTGGAGGCTGGGGTGCCAGTGGAAGTTGTTCCAGGGGTGACATCCGGGATTGCCGCCCCCGCTTATGCAGGAATTCCTCTGACTCATCGTTCTTACAGTTCCTCAGTAACCTTTGTAACAGGTCACGAATCGGCAGGAAAGTATCGACCGGAGGTGAAATGGAATGCGATCGCTCACGGTTCAGAAACTATCGTGATTTATATGGGGGTTCACAATCTGCCCTATATCGTGACTCAACTGTGTAGCGCTGGAATGAGTATCGATACACCCGTTGCCCTAATTCGCTGGGGAACACGACCAGAACAGGAAGAACTCATTGGCACCTTGGGAACCATTGTTGCTGCTGTAGAGGCTCATCAGTTCGGCGCACCTGCGATCGCGGTGATTGGGGATGTGGTTAAGTTGCACGGTATTTTAGCTACAGCTCACCTATCCAATTAAAATACTTAGAATTTTTAATATCTATGTAACAGATTGTGCGTGTGTATGGCATACGCTCACACAATTTCATACCGTTAATGTGCTACGCCAAAATTTGTGTGTGACATTTTTGAGTGCGTGTTACTAATCACTAAGCTCATGCTAAGAGCCTAAGTTTTTTTTCACCTACAATCGGCTTAAAGTAGGGGCGGGGGGTGCAAAAAAGCCATGATTAATCAGGTTTTAAATAATCGTTATCGGATCGTTAGGGTTTTAGGCTCAGGTACCTCAGGACTGATTTATCTAGCCGCTGATAATCGCCACCCTGACTTCCCAGTCTGTGTGATCAGGCAGTTAAAGCTTCCCCGACAAAACTCAGAAGCCCTAAACCGCCTGCTTTTTCTGTTGAAACACAAGTCCCAAACTCTGGAGCGATTGGCACAAAACCACCAGAGTCCCGAAATCTTGGATTATTTCGTGGAAGACCAAAAGTTTTATCTGGTAGAAGAATCTGTTCCAGGTCATCCCCTAAACCCACAACGACAACCGGGTCAACTCCAACCTGAAGACCAAGGGGTTCTCCGGATGCAAGAAATGTTAGAAATCGGGAATTTGCTCCCAGCTATTGAATCGGGACAGGCACCGAAGCCAGTCGTTTCCCAGCAACCTACTACTGATTCTGAGCGTTCACTGTTGCAAGACGTGTCCCCTCCTCAACAGCCGCAAAGACACTCGTCACACAAGCGCCTCTGGCTTGCTTTGGCAGGGGCAGCCGTTCTGTTTGTTGTCTTGGGAGGGGTGTTGCTGTTTCGGAATTCAACTCAAACGAACGCTAAAGAGTTTTATAAACAAGGTATCGAAAAACTCACCAAAGGTGATTTGCAAGGCGCAATTCAGGCGTTCGATCAGTCGATTCAGCTCAATCCTAATGACCCATTAACCTATGGCAACCGGGGAAATGCTCACTATGACTTGGGTGCTTATCAAGCTGCCATTGAGGACTACAGCGAAATGATTCGGCTTTCGCCTAAGAAGGCGGGTGCTTACTACAACCGAGGGCTGGCTTACTATGACATGGAAAACTACAAGGCAGCGATCGCAGATTTCAACCAAGCGATTCAGCTAGCACCGACTGATGCTGATGCTTACTACAAAAGGGGTTTAACTAACTATGAGCTAGAGAATTATCAAGCCGCGATCGCAGATTTTGACGAAGTGCTGCGCTTAAATCCCAAAAATAGTGAAGCCTATCAAGCGCGAGGACTAGCGCGTGCGGCGAGTGGGAATAAGCAGGAAGCAATGGAAGATTATACCCAAGCCATTGCACTCAATCCTGATGATGCCAAGGCTTACTACAGCCGAGGACGAGCGAGATTTCTCTTAGGAGACTATACAGGGTCTGTAGAAGATTACACACGGTCAATTAAGCTCAATCCCAAAGATGCAGATGCTTATACAAACCGCTGTAGCGCTCAACTAAACCTAGGAATTTCTCAAGAAGCGATCGCCGATTGTACTGAGTCAATTAACCTCAACCCGAATAACGATACTGCATACAACAATCGCTGTATTGCTTACTTTAATCTCAAAGATTATCAAAACGCGCTCAAAGATTGTAGCCAAGCGATTCGGATTAATCCGAATAACGATAACGCTTATAGTAACCGAGGAGATATTCGTCAGGCACTAAACGATACGACCGGGGCACTTTCTGATTATACGCAAGCAATTCGGTTAAATTCCAACAACGCCGTTGCCTACAGTAATCGGGGAGATATTCGCCGGAAACTCGAAGATTATCCCGGCGCACTTGGAGATTATACAAAAGCGATCGCACTCAACCCTAATAGTGCTGTAGCTTATTACGGTCGAGGGTTAAACCACGTTGCAATGAAAAACCGAGAGGAAGCCATTGAAGATTTTCAGGAAGCCTCCAAACTCTTTTTAGATAACGGTAGAATTGCTGGCTATAACAACGCGCAATTTCAAATCAAAAAACTTCAAGAATAGCGATATAGGGGAAAGCTATCAGCTTTTTTGTTTTTCTAGCGGGGGACGACAAAGAAGGGCACTACGAGGTTGCAGACGGTAATGGAGGAGATGGAAGCACTAACGGCATTGCTAGACGATGAGGGGGAGACAGAAACCCCGCTTCTAGAATAGGAAGACGATTAGCAAAACTAAAGAGTAAGCATCAATGAACGTATCATTAACTCCAGAGCTTGAGCTGTTCATTCAAAGTCAAATAGAGAGTGGGAAGTATGCCTCGACTGACGAAGTTATCCTAGCGGCGCTTAGGGCGTTTGAAGAACGGGAACGCATCTACAAAGGACGCTTTGACGAGTTGAGACAGGAAATTATGGTTGGTGTTGAAGCATCTGAACGGGGAGAGGTTGTTGACGGTGAGATAGTTTTCAGCCAACTGCAACAAAAGCTGCAACAGCTTCGTGATCGCGGGGGAGAATGATTAATATTTGCAGGTTTACTGTTCCGGCTAGTCGAGATATTGAAAGCATTATCGACTATGTTGCTGGCAATAGTAGTTTGGGTGCAGCAGAGCGCTTACTCAAGAAAATCAATCAAAAGTGTACGACTTTAGCCCATTTTCCTAACATGGGGCGCAGACGTGATGAGCTTTTGTCTTCGTTGCGGAGTTTTCCTGTTGATGATTACTTGATTTTTTATCGTCCAATTGAAGGCGGGATTGAGATTTTGCGGGTTGTTAGTGGCTATCGAGATTTAGAGGCGCTTTTCCAAGATGAAGACGAGGGTTAAAAGTAAGTTGCGATGTGCGATCGCCTTCTGAAATTGCGGCTGCTGTTCGTGTAAAGAAGAGTTTAATTAGGACAGCCGAAATCCTTAAACAGAAAATGGGTTAAACGCATACTAGAAGCTTACTGTCAATGCGTAAGTCCTGAAACCTTCTGCCCTTAGCCTTCTGCGTTGGGCTATAGCTTTGTGCAAGTTAAAGTTTTGCGCGATAGCTTACAGAAGGAATCGTAGTCTGTGTGACAAAATTTGCTGTGCCTCAAGAACTGAATCAAATCTTTGACAAGAATGATGCAACATCCCCAATTAATCGTCGTGCCATCAGTGGCGATGTTGTGCGCCTTGCTCTTCCTGTAATTGGTCAATCGCTGCTCGAAACGTTGGTATTTTTGGTAGATCGACTGATGCTAGGGCGTCATAGTACAGAATCACTTGCCTCTATGCAAATTAGTGGCCCCCTCGTTTGGTCAATTTCCAGTGTCTTGGGAGCATTTTCAATTGGTTCTGTGGCGCTAGTTGGGCGGGCAATTGGCAGTGGCGATCGCATTTTGGCAGCAGCAACAGCTCGTACTAGCATCTTACTTGCAGTCGGAATTGGAGTTACTGCCTCAGCACTGAGTCTGGTAGGACTCGACAGCCTCCTAGCATTACTTGGTGCGGGTGATACAACAGTACAAGCTACAGCAGCTAGATATCTCAGTATTGTTTTACTGGCAATGCCATTGTTATTACTATCGATGGTGTCAGCAGCAATGCTACAGGCAGCAGGTAATACTCGTACACCATTTTTAGTCGCGATGCTTGCTAATGCTGTCAATGCAATGATCGACTACGCTCTAATTTTTGGTCACTGGGGTGCGCCTGAACTAGGAGTGCGTGGCGCAGCCATTGGTAGCGTCGTTGCCTTGACTCTAAATGCAAGCATCCTGCTAATAATTTTGGCGCGTCAGGATAGTGCCTTAACCTTCCGAGGTTGGGGTGGTGAAAGTGTTGCCCTAAAAAGACTACTACGGGTTTCGTTCCCTGCATTTGGGGAACGAGGCGTACAGCATTTGGGATACATCGGATTTATCACGATGATTGGCGCACTAGGTAGCACTGCGATGGCAGCTAACCAAGCACTCATTAGTATTGAATCAATTTGTTTTCTCTCCGCTGATGGGTTTGGGGTAGCGGCAGCAGCAATTGTTGCCCAACGACTGGGAGCTAAACGTCCCCAGGAATCAGCCTTTGGCGCATGGATAGCGACGGCTTTAGCGATCGCACTGTTGAGTTTATGTGGTTTAGCATTTATGTTGATTCCTAAACTGCTCCTATCGGCATTCTCCCCCGACAAGCGAATAATCTTAGCTGGTGTTCCCTGTCTTTATGTGGCAGCAGCAGCTCAACCCTTTATGGCAATTAGCACTGTACTTGCTCAGGGACTTCGAGGTGCAGGTGATACAAAGACGGCGTTCTATGTTTCTCTGGCTGGCTGGTTAGTTGTCCGTCTCAGCGCTACTTATTTATTTGCGTTTACTTTAGGTTTCGGTTTAGTTGGAGTCTGGCTAGGTTCAACTTGCGACTGGATTTTTCGCTCAATTATCCTCTTAATTGTCTTTGTGCGAGGACGATGGCAGCTTACTACGGTGTAGTTGAGATAGGCAATCCACAAATCTTTGTAGAGACGTTCCGCCGGAACGTCTCTACGACTTTTGAAACCCGCGTAGGTGGGTTTTGTTTGTGTAGATGCGGTTTCAACCGCCAAGCTACAGTGCGATCGCACTACAAAAAACGCCTTTAAAAACGCGCTTCAATGGTTAAACTATGTCATTTTGTCAACTTTCCAACACATTCTCCCTAGCACTAGCCGAGGGTATCGGTGGACGCAGACATAGATAAGCAACTGGGCCAAATAGCGGTAGCAGGGTTACAGCCCAGAATACTCGTTTATCCTTAATCCCATGCCGCGCCATATCATCCCCCAAGACGGCTGGAAACACTAGGCAAAATATGCAGAAGGCAATAGTCATGGCATTGACGAAGCGAGTGGTTTGAAACTGCACGACAAAATCTCCCCAGTCGCCAAACAGCAAGCCAAAACCAACTAAAGCGATCGCACTAATCGCAAGAATTACCCCAGTCCCACGAGAGTCGAAAATTTCGAGGAACGTATCTTTTTCCCCAGAAAACTCCTGATTATCGTCTCGCAGAGCTAAATAAGGTAATAACCCAATTACCCCTGAACCGACTGAAGCGACGGCAAATAGCCAGAATGGGAGCGTTTGCATCCTGCCATCAAGGAACAAAAGACAGCTATAAATGAGTAGCCAGATTCCGACGAGGGCAAATATCGCCAGAATAATCGGATTGATTTGTGTCCAGTGCAGCGTGAATAAATTTTTCAGCAACGTGATGTTTGATGCGGTACCTACTGGAGCAAACCACACGGCATAGACAATAAATCCAGCCCATAACAACCAAAAGCCAATCTTTCTCACCATAGTTTTCTTGTAGTAATACCTAACCCTCTTTTACCTAGAATGGTCAGTTCCTTACCAATTTTTCCTGATACTCAAGACCATTGGGCAAGTTCTTTTATCCAAGGCTTGCGATCGCGTAATCTTGTCAACGGCTTTAGTGATGGAACGTTTCGACCCAATCAAGCGATGACACGGGCAGAATATGCCACGCTTGTACAACGAGCCTTCACTCAACCTAAAGTACGGCAGTATGTGCCTTTTGTGGATGTTCCCTCTAACTTCTGGGCAGCAAGTGCAATTCAAAAAGCCTTTGAAATGGGATTTATGTCGGGTTTTCCCGATAAACGATTTCTTCCCCAAGACAAGATTACCAGGGTGCAAGTTTTAGTATCTCTGGTTGGTGGTTTGGGACTTACCTCAACCGTGAATACAGCAAGCCAAATCTCCCCCTTGACAGAAATCTATCTAGATGAGTCTCAGATTCCTAGCTATGCCAAAAACGCGATCGCAACTGCTACCCGTGCCAAAGTTGTTGTAAATTCTCCCAATCCCCGCACACTCAACCCAAACCAACCCGCAACAAGAGGTGAAGTAGCGGCGTTTATCTATCAAGCCTTGGTGTCTATAGGACAAGCCAGTGCGATCGCATCTCAATATATTGTGGAAGTCTTCCCTGCTGGAACAATTCGCCAAGGGACGACTGTATCTGTCAATGGTAGGTCGATGTCTGCGGCATGGAGTCAGTGGAGTAATGGTGCCTTCCCTCGCACAGGGATTAGTGATACGGGACTTAGGCAAACACTGGGGGTAGAACTCCTAAATACTACTGATTCAACTAAACAACCAGGACAATGGTTTTCCTCATCAGCCAATCCCTTGAATTTGGCGGCAAGGCGGGATGGAACAAATCGCTACTTAGATATCACAGATTGGGCAAGTACTAGCGATTGGCAGATACAAATCAATGGCAACACACTGAGTCTCGTCACGAAAATTGGCAACGTGGAGAACATTACCTTCACTGAACAATCTCCAGGTTCGCGCCTTGTGATTGATTTAAATCGACCAACTCCCTGGCAACTGAGTCAACAAAACCAGCAATGGGTAGTCACAATTGATGCTTTAGTTGACCAAGCGATTGTAGAACGGTTTAAGCCTCGTCTGGTTGAACCTCCAGCTAATCTCGGAGGTACAACAGAGGATAGAAATGAGGGAGAAACAGGCGGTAGTAATGAAAAACCGTTACCACCAACAGTCGAGAAGGGCAATAACCAAACCATTATTCGAGGAAATCTCCCTGATGGCTTGTCAGTTCGCACCTCAACGATATCTAACCCAAATCGTCTTGTTGTTGAGTTGCGATCGGATGCGCTAGTAGAGCGAGATATTCTTTGGGCAAAGGGGCTACGTTGGCGACAGCAGTATCTTAGTTTAGGTTCAACTCGCTTCCCGGTTGTTTGGCTAACTATTGATGGGCGTTCCACTGGACTCAGCATTAGACCAATCTGGAGTAATCCCAGCACGATGACGGGAATCGCTCCTTTAATTACAATTGCTCAAAAGTCACAGGTAGCAGCAGCGATTAATGGCGGATTTTTTAATCGGAATAACCAGCTGCCATTAGGTGCGATTCGGCAGGAAAATCGCTGGTTATCAGGCCCAATTCTTAATCGAGGTGCGATCGCCTGGAATGATGCAGGTTTGTTCAAAATTGCTCGGCTGACGCTGACGGAAACTTTGATTACAAGCACAGGACAGCGTCTCCCGCTAGTCTTACTCAACACGGGTTTTGTTCAGCGTGGGATTGCTCGTTATACGCCTGATTGGGGAACTACCTACACTCCTTTGAGTGATAACGAAATCCTGATTGTTGTTCAGAACAACCAAGTCATTAGCCAAAGTCCGGGAGGTGCAGTGGGGCAAACTCCGGTTACGATTCCCCGTGATGGCTATTTACTCACCTTACGAGTCACGCCAGAAACAGCAAGTGCTTTAAGTGTTGGGACAAAAGTGCAACTAGAAAGCATGACAGTTCCGGCTGATTTCAGCCAATTCCCTCACATCTTGGGTGCAGGGCCAATGCTGGTGCAAAATCAGCAAGTTGTTCTCGATGCTAAGGTGGAAGGCTTCAGTGAGGCGTTTAATAAACAAGCGGCAATTCGCAGTGTTGTTGGGATTCTTTCGTCTGGTGAGTTGATGATTGCTACAATCCACAACCGCATTGGGGGAAGTGGGCCTACCCTAACAGAAACTAGCCAACTCATGCAGCAATTAGGGGCAGTTGAGGCTTTAAATTTAGACGGTGGTAGTTCGACAAGTCTAGCCTTAGGCGGTCAACTTCTTAATCGTGCGCCCAGTACAGCGGCTAGTGTTCATAATGGTCTTGGTATCTTCCTGAACTGATAGTTCTCTGCAAGTAGTCATCGTCATCAACTACCACCTCGGTAGTAAAGCTCAAGAAAGCGGAAAAACTTCTCACAGAGTTCTGGATCTCTTGCTCCTGCCTGCATTTCTTTAGTGATTTCCTCTACGGCTTGTGCCCAATAGGGGCGATCGCCGGATGGAGCGTTACGGCTGCGATGTAGCCGTTTGCTAATAATCGCATCCGCCACATTCACTAACTGGAAGACTTGAACAATATAAGGAATTTTTTCCTTAGTCAAGCCATCCGGATACCCTGTGCCATTCAGCCGTTCTTGATGCGATCGCACTAAAGGGGCAAACTCTTTGAGTATCGGAAGCTGACTACACATGAGTGCTGAGACTTCTGGGTACTCTCGAATCTTCGCCCACTCCTGATCGCTCAAAGTACCTGGTTTAAGTAGGATAGCGTCAGGAATGCCAATTTTCCCCAAACCATGGCAGTAACTCAAGAAAATTAGCTGACGCATTTGTTCTGGAGTTAATTTCAGCCAGCGTCCGAAATGTAGACACATTGTTCGGAGACGATAGCACCGTAAGCCCGCTGTAACATTTCGGGCAAGCTGGATTTGCTCAAGAAAATTCAAAATTTCGGTGTCGCCGGAATGAAGCATCAAACTTCGAGATTAATTTTTGTCTTCATTTCTAATTTTTGCCTTTTTTTGTAGATTAGTCGTCACCCACAGCAATGTTAACCCCTGATCCCAGTCACAAAAAGTCGGCAGGAAGGCAACGTCCTTTTGGTCGTTGGTTATTTGTAAAAAATTTCTTCAAGACAGTCCCTCATGGGCAATTGCCCACAACGAAAAAATGAAAATTCTTACTCCTGCTGCCTTCTGCCTTATTTTCAAGCGAGTGCGTAATGAACTAGCTGAGCCAACTTCTGACGTAGGGTTTCGAGTCCTAGACGCTGACTGGCTGAAATGAACACCCCTTGAGGAAATTCCTCCTGAGCAAGCACCAAGGTATCGCCATCTACCTGATCAATCTTGTTAAAGGCTACCAGTATTGGTCCTGGTGTAACAGGCATCTCCGATAAAATGGACATAACTGAACGAATGTGACTTTGCCATGCCGGATGGGATAAATCGACGACGTGCAGCAAGGCATCCGCTTCGGTGACTTCTTCCAAGGTAGCCCGGAAAGAATCGACGAGAGGTGGAGGCAGTTCGTGGATAAAGCCAACCGTATCAGTAAGCAAAATTGAAATTGGCTCCCCTGTTACGGCATCAGGAATTGGTAAACGTCGTGTAGTTGGGTCAAGCGTCGCAAATAGCTGGTCAGCGGTATAGACCTCGGCATTGGTTAATGTATTCAACAGCGTGGATTTTCCAGCATTGGTATAACCAACTACAGCAATGGTCGGAACTTCCTGTTTCTGGCGCCGTTGCCGCATCCGTGAGCGATGGGCTTGTAGCTGATTCACTTCCTGTTGCAAGCGGGTAATCCGGCGTTGAATGGCACGGCGTTCGGTTTCTAGTTTTGTTTCACCAGGACCACGAGTACCAATCCCACCCCCCAAGCGTGACATTGCCTGACCACGACCTGTAAGGCGAGGCAGCATGTACTCTAGCTGGGCAAGTTCCACCTGCAATTTTCCTGCCCTGGATTGGGCACGTTGGGCGAAGATATCGAGAATGACTTCGGTACGGTCTACAACTCGAACACCTGTTTCTGATTCGAGGTTGCGGATTTGTGCCGGGGAGAGGTCGCGGTCAAATACGACAAGATTGGCTCCTACTGTTTGTACGGTTAGGGCAATCTCCTGAACTTTTCCAGCACCAACAACGGTTTGGGGATGAGGACGCGATCGCTTTTGTTGCATTGTCTGCAACACTTCTCCGCCCGCTGTTTGGACTAATCTACCAATTTCGGCTAAGCCATCTTCAAAGCGTTCTTTGGTGATGCCATCCGTCATCAACCCAACAATCAGCACCCTGTCTTGATCAGCATCGACTTGTTGAGCGACAAATTCCCGACGGAACTCGGCTTCTAGTCCTTCGACCAAATCCAGAAAATCCTGTTTAGTCAGTATGTCCAAGCTGATGGCGGGTGATAGGCTCCAACTGAGTGTCGAGTCAAGTGCCCGAACGCGATCGTCAAGCTCTTGTACTCCTGACTCAGCAGTCGGGATTAAATGAGCCAAGTAAGTTTCTTTGACATACCCTGTCGCGCCACCACCCCGTCGCTCAAATCCTGATTCGGTAACATTCAGTACCACCAAAGCATCCAATCGCTGAATCACCATTGCCGTTAAGGTTGATTCTTTGGGTGTTTCTGCTTTTAGCTGGGTAGAAATGCAGCGAATTCCAGACAAACGTTCAGCACCGTAACGTGGTAATTCTTGAGGCGGAATTTTCGTCTGATTTAGTGTACCCACACCCACACGAATCACCTGTCCTCGGCGATTGATGTAGGTACATAACGGCTGTTTAATATCCGCACTGATTGCTGCCAGTCGCTGGGCAAATTCCGGCGTTGTAAAGCGATCGCCTGGGACGCGCTGGGTATACAACCGTTGTAGCTGCTTAAGCTGGCTGGACTTTAGACCCTGAAGGTTGCCGTAGATAGTCTCGATAAGCTCACCTTACCTCTAACTTTATGGAATCTATTTTACAAACTGGCAGCAAAAACTGACGCTTTAGTTAATTAGCGATATATCGTGATAGCTCTTAGAATAAAAATAACGATTTGAATTACCTGCAAGGAGCAACCATGTTTGGAAGTACGTGCCCTAGGTCTAGCTATTTTGCTTCAGGAGGAGAGAGAACGAGTCGCAGTCGAGCAGGTTGGGGTCAACCTGATTTTTTTGCATCGGGACGTGAGGGAACTAGTCGAAAAGGTCGCTCATGTCGCAGTCAGCGCTTTGACAAAGGTTGGGGAGAAGAACGGCGAACTCCCCGTGGCGACATCAAGTTCATCTTGCTGACCTTACTGGCTGAGCAACCCCAGCATGGGTACCAGTTGATTAAGGAATTAGAAAACCGTTACGGCGGCTTCTACCGTCCTAGTCCGGGTTCCGTCTACCCCACGCTCCAACTGCTTGAGGAAGGAGGCTATCTTACTAGTGAACAGGTCGAAGGCAAGCGTGTTTACACAATTACCGATAGTGGTAGACAGTTACTCGCTGAGCGTGACAATCCGGTTGATCTAACAGATAGAGCCGACTCTCAACTACCTTTAATCGAATTGAAAGACGCTCTCACTGAGTTGGGTGAAGTTGTGATGCTAGTAGCTCGTCGTGGCAACTTGAATCGAGTGAGTCAAGTGCGCGACATCCTGAACCGCGTCAAACGTGAAATTTACGCAATCCTTGCACAAGAAGATTAAGGAGGACTAGAGGAAGATACATGACAGGGGCGCAAGGCTTGCGCCCCTACAAATGGTGGTTCAAAGCTAAATTTCTGTAAGTCCTGAGCTTGGATTGCAACACGCAAGAAAAACTTCCAGTCACCAAGACTTAAGGCATCAGAGTAAATTTAACTCCCTTCCCCTACTCCCCCTGCTTCCCCTACCTCCTCTGACTTGTTCATCACTATTCTTTAAAAAGGGAATAATTCATTGCAGATAAACTCTAAGTGATAATTTTTAGAAGGTTTTGATAAAACTTAGGCTATGAGTCTAAACTTTCGCTTTGCGGTAGTAAGCGACCTGCACATCGGGTTGCCCCATACTATCTGGGATCATCCAACACGTTTTCATCTGGTGGAAGTCAGTATTCCTGCCTTAGAACTTATTCTGGAGCATTTGGAGCAGCAGAACATTGACTTTCTGCTGTTACCAGGAGACTTAACCCAGCATGGTGAAAAGGAAAATCATGCCTGGTTACAAAAACGGTTGAGCCAATTGCCGTTTCCGGTTTACGTCATACCAGGAAATCATGATGTCCCCAATCTGCTAGCAAATGAACACTTAATTGGGTTGAACGACTTTCCCTACTACTACCAAAAATATGGCTATGACAATCCAGAGCAGCTTTACTATACCTGTGAAGTACTGCCTGGGGTACAGTTGATTGGTCTAAATTCTAATAACTTTGATGAGTCAGGTAAACAGCTAGGTTATCTGGATGAGCAGCAATTAGCATGGCTTGAGCAGGTGTTACCGCAGTTTAAAGATCAGTTGGTGCTGGTGATGGTGCATCACAATGTTGTGGAACATCTACCCAACCAAAGTGCCCATCCACTGGGACGACGCTATATGTTAGACAATGCTCCGGTGCTGCGGAAAATCCTGGCTGAGGCTGGGGTAAATTTAGTGTTTACAGGTCACTTACACGTTCAGGATGTTGCCTATACTGAGGGCATCTACGACATTACAACAGGTTCATTAGTCAGCTATCCTCACCCCTACCGGATATTGCAGTTACGAACGGATGAGCAAGGAAAGCGATCGCTACAAATTGAGTCTCATCGGGTTGAGTCAGTTCCAGGTTGGGAAAACTTGTCCCATCACTCACGCGAATGGATGGGCGATCGCTCAGGCCCGTTTGTGCTAAAACTCCTAACTGCTGACCCTTTAAATTTACCTGTAGCCGACGCCAAAAAACTCATTTCCCACCTACGCTACTTTTGGGCAAACATTGCGGATGGGGATGCTCTCTTCGACTTCCCAGAATTTTCCCCAGCCGAACGCCGCTACTTCGAGGCATTTAGCGCTACTACCCAAGATGGTAAACCTGCCCTAATCGACAACCATACAACACTGCTATTAGGCAAAGGGTAGAAGCCTACAAAAATTACCTTACTGATTTTCCAGACAATCTAAAAATAGACTATCTAGCAGCTACAAGGGTGGGCATCCTTCTGCAAATAAGATACTAAACATAAATTTTCATAACTTTGACCTAGCCGTAGTCAAGCCCTGAGGTTAGAGTTATGAGAAATTTAAGGTTCGAGAATAGGCATTTCTAACAAAAAGCTGCTCTACTGTAACACTCGAACGCCTACAGCTAGTGAGTAAAACTCAACTTCTTGCATAAAAGGAGCAGAAAAGGGTGATAAGTCACTACAGATAGGTAGCAAAACTCGACTTTACAAAATGCTATTAGATTTGGTACGCCCAAACTCCCATAGTTTCTACTCGTAGAAAGGGTGAACAGCTATGAATTCTCAAGATAATCAAGACAACGAGCTTCGGCGGCGGGAACGAGAGCTTAAGGAACGAGAGCACCAAATTCGACTTCGAGAGATAGAGGCAGAAATTAATCAACCACCACTACATAAAACCCAGAAGCATCAGCCGCCTGAGAGTTCAGTAAAACGGTGGTACGGAAAACTTCTGGGCGTTGGGAAGTTTTTAGCTGTTGTTGTTGCTGTTGTGGTTGCCTTTAAAGTGGCAGTATCACTTGCCTATGTAGTGATAGTTGGGGCAGTTGCTTGGGTTGCTTACAAAATATTTATTGAACGCGATCGCGCCAAACGTTAATACAGGATGTAGGGTCATTAATGAGAGCAAGTTAATTCCTGGCTGAGTTCAATTCTCCTGACTGTAGGTTCTGCCTTTAGTTCAATCAGTAGTAACTGTATCAAGTAGTAGGAATCAGGGAGTTTTTACTACTGGCTGCTAGTTCAAGAAGTCCTTAATCAGCAAAAATTAACTGTTAGATAAACAATTCAAGAATTGTGACACTTCTCAAACTGTCACGCTTCAATTCAGCCAAGAAACCTAATATTGTGCCTTAACCACGTTGAATAGAAAGCTCACCTAATAGCTAATCCAAAAACTGGCACAGGGGTAAAACCTTTTAGACGAAAACAGACAGTATCTTCGCACGTATTACTGCAAGTTTTAAGCAAAACTTAGTTGGGTTATCGGCTGAAAATATGAACTACACTCTTGAAACAGGAAGCTTCCTTAACGACCTAGACCGAGTAGCCAAAACGCGCCAGGAGATAGCTAATCATTTTAATAGAATAGTTGAAACCATTACCAAATCAGAGTTCGAGGGAGACAAGGCATCAGGAAAACTAGGTCTAGAAAAAGACGGCGAAGACATCATCATTGCTAGTCAAAATTTGCAGCAAGGGGTGTTTCGGCTGTTAGTATTAG
The DNA here is from genome assembly GCF_014849525.1 of Microcoleus sp. FACHB-SPT15. NCBI lineage: Bacteria > Bacillati > Cyanobacteriota > Cyanophyceae > Oscillatoriales > Microcoleaceae > Microcoleus > Microcoleus sp. FACHB-SPT15. The sequence continues at coordinate 233,613 of NZ_JACJNU010000062.1, forward strand.
GAGATTTAAAACGGGGAAAGAGTACGTTTCTTAATGCCTTAATTGGGGAGAATTTATTACCTAGTGATGTAAATCCCTGTACTGCCTTGCTAACGGTTTTACGCTATGGAGTATCAAAGCAAGTCACTGTTTATTTTAAGGATGGAACTGAACCCGAACAACTAGATTTTAAAAGTTTTAAGCAGCAATACACAATAGACCCTAGTGAGGCAAAGAGACTAGAACAAGAGAACAAGCTCGCCTTTCCTAATATTGATTATGCGGTGGTGGAGTATCCCTTACCTTTGTTGGAAAAGGGAATTGAGATTGTTGATAGTCCAGGGCTAAATGATACGGAAGCACGGAACGAACTTTCTCTAAGTTATATCAACAACTGCAATGCTATCTTTTTTGTGTTTAGAGCGGTGCAGCCTTGTACCCTTGAAGAACGGCGTTATTTGGAAAATTATATAAAAGGTCGGGGTTTAAGTGTCTTTTTTATCATTAATGCCTGGGATGAAATCTGCAAAGGGCTGATTAACCCTGATGATTCAGAAGAACTAGCAGAAGCTGAGGGAAAACTGCGTCAAGTTTTCCGAACTAATCTGGCTGAATATTGTCAGGTAGAGGATCATGATAGTTATGATGAACGAGTTTTTGAGATTTCTTCTCTAGAGGCTTTGCGTCAGCGGATAAAGAATCCAGAAGCTTCGCTTGAAGGAACTGGCTTCCCACAGTTGATGGCAGCGCTTAATACATTTTTGACTCAGGAACGTGCAGTCGTTCAATTACGGCAAGCGAGAAGTCTTGCACGTCAGACTTATAACCATGTCCATGAAGCGATCGCACGTCGCATCCCGTTGCTGGAACACGATGTTGATGAGTTGAAGCAACGAATTAGCTCAGTTGAACCGGAATTTGACAAGCTCAATGAGATTCGCGATCGCTTCCAAGATGAAATTAGAACAGTTCGGGATAGTAAGACAAGTGCGATCGCAGATTCTTTCCGCACTTATATTTTGAATCTAGGCAACACGTTTGAATCCGATTTCTTACGCTACCAGCCCGATATCGGCTTTCTGGATTTTCTCCAGAAGGGCAAACGAGAAGAATTTAATGCTGCATTCAAGCAAGCATTTGAGCAATACCTCAATGACAAGATTCTCGCTTGGGAACTCACGGCTGAACAACAGATGCAGGAAGCCTTCTTACAACTATCCAAAAGTGCTGCCAACTATGGTGCGGTTTATAGCCAGGTAGCCGAGTCAATGACAGAGAAGTTGATCGGAAAAAAAGTCTACACGGGACAAACCCTTGAGTTTGAAGACAATTCTCCGGGATGGGCAAGTTGGGCGATGGGATTTTTCTCATTAGCATTAGGTAACGTTGCAGGTGTAGCACTTGCGGGGGCAGGCTTCGATTGGAAAAACATCCTGCTTAACTCTCTTGCTGTAATTGGAATCTGGAGCTTTTTGTCCATTTTTTCAATGTCCTTGGTTGCAGCACCCGTAGGCATTCTCCTACTCGGTTTAGGAATTGGGGCTATGCAAGCGGAACAAGCTCGAAAAGAATTAATTCAGGCGACTAAGAAAGAGTTTGTAAAACATCTTCCTCAGATAGCACAGGAGCAAGGGGCACTAATTAATCAAGCTGTCAAAGAGGGTTTTGATGCTTATGAGCGGGAAGTCGCTAAGCGAATCAACGATGATATCAATTCTCGCAAATCTGAGTTAGATAACCTGCTCAAGCAAAAGGAATCTTACGAGATTAATTTTGAAGCAGAATTCAACCGATTAAGGAAATTGGAAACAGATGTTTTATCTGAATGCCAAAGTATCGAGACAGCGTATGAACATTTACTGGCATCTCCTACCTAGTGCCGCTTCACGGAAGTCAAAAGTAAAAAGTCAAGAGCTAAAAACCTTTAGTATAAAGTGTTTGCCCATTTATAAGCTGGCGAATTATTTCTGCCGCGCTGCACTAGATAGTGAAATGGGCACCGAATACCAGAACTGAAATGAGTTGAATCTTATATCAACTTTGCTCCAATCACACCAGTCCTTAGCGAAAGCATAATTAACATGAGCTACAGAATTGAAACGAAAAGTTTTCTTAATGATTTAGATCGGATTGCTCAAGTGCGCTCTGAGGTGGCAAATCATCTTGGTAAGATGGCTGAAACCTTAGAGAAAGCAGAATTAGAAGCAGACAAGCAATCTGGACGATTAGGTTTAGATGCAGAGCGAGAAGATTTAACCAAAGTTGGTGAAAGCTTGCGTTCTGGGGTGTTTCGGCTTCTGGTTTTAGGTGATATGAAACGAGGAAAAAGTACGTTTCTTAATGCCTTAATTGGGGAAAACTTATTACCCAGTGATGTGAATCCCTGCACTGCCTTACTAACGGTTTTACGTTATGGATTAGAAAAGAAAGTAACGGTTCACTTTAATGATGGCAAACCCCCTAAACAACTTAATTTTAAGAGCTTTAAGCAGAATTACACAATTGACCCTGCCGAAGCAAAGAGGCTAGAGCAAGAGAAAAAGCAAGCCTTTCCTGACGTTGATTATGCTGTGGTGGAGTATCCCTTACCTTTGCTGGAAAAGGGAATTGAAATTGTTGATAGTCCAGGGCTTAATGATACAGAAGCACGAAACGAGTTATCTCTGGGTTATATCAATAACTGCCATGCAATCCTGTTTGTTCTTAGAGCCTCACAACCTTGTACGCTTGGAGAGCGTCGCTATTTAGAAAATTACATCAAAGGTCGCGGATTGAGTGTTTTCTTTCTGATCAATGCTTGGGATCAGGTTCGAGAAAGTCTAATTGACCCTGATGATACTGAAGAACTCGAAGAAGCTGAGGGAAAACTACGGCGAGTTTTTAAAACTAATTTGGCTGAATATTGTCAGGTGGAGGGTCATGATATTTATGATGAACGAGTGTTTGAGATTTCTGCAATTAAGGCACTGCGTCGGCGGATAAAAGATGCTTCTGCATCTCTTGAAGACACTGGCTTTCCAGAATTTATGGGCGCACTGAACACGTTTTTGACGCAAGAACGGGGAATTTCTGAACTACGGCAAGCAAGAATTCTAGCACGGCAAGCATCGACTCATGTTCATGAAGCGATCGCACGTCGTATCCCTTTACTTGAGCAGGATGCTAGCCAATTGAAAGAAAGGATTAACTCAGTTGAACCCGAATTCAAAAAACTGAGTGAAATCCGCAATCAATTTCAAGAGGAAATTAGAAACACTCGTGATAATAAGGCGAAAGCTGTTGCTGATTCCTTCCGTTCTTATGTGTTGAATCTGGATAATACATTTGAAGCCGATTTCTTACGCTACCAGCCTGAATTAAAGTTGATGGATTTCCTGAACCAGGGAAAACGGGAAGCTTTCAATGAATCCCTCCAAAAGGCATTCGAGCAGTATGTCAATGACAAGCTTGCCGATTGGAGTCGCGGTGCTGAGCAAGAGATGAATGCTGCCTTTTCACAACTATCCAAGAGTGCGGCAAACTATGGGGCTTCTTATAGTCAGGTAACTGATCTGATTAATGAGAAGTTGACTGGGAAAAAGGTACAAACTGGGGGAAATACAACGGCTGAGGAACAATCTCCTGGATGGGCGAACTGGGCGATGGGATTGTTTTCCTTATCGACAGGTAACATTGCTGGCGTTGCAATGGCGGGAGCAGGCTTCGACTGGAAAAGTATTTTACTTAACTATTTCACAGTCATTGGAATTAGTGGGATTGTTGTTGCTGTTTTTCCGGCGGCTGTTTTCCTCGGTCCAGTTGGTTTAGCGTTGCTAGGTTTAGGTGTTGGTGCTTTTCAAGCTGATCAAGCCCGCAAAGAAGTCGTGAAAGCAGCAAAGAAAGAGTTGGTCAAACATCTACCACAGGTGGCGAATGAGCAATCGTACCTCGTTTATGACGCTGTAAAAGAATGTTTTGATACTTATGAACGTGAAGTAACTAAGCGGGTAGATGATGATATCCAAGCTCGAAAATCTGAGTTAGATAATCTGCTCCAGCAAAAGCAATCTTATGAAATTAATCAGGGGGCAGAATTAGAGCGTCTGAAGAAACTGGAGGCGGATATCTCTTCTGAATCACGAAGTATTGAGACGGTGTATCAAAATTTCCTCGCATCGGCTGCTTGAATCAAGCGGATTTAAAGAGATAGAACACTATGCAACATCAGGACGTTTATCAGAACCTTGTCAGTAATCTTAGGTCGGCAATCGGTATCCTTGAACTCGATAAAAACTCACAGCTTTATCGAGATGCGATCGCCATCTGTGACTATCTCGAAGACCCGATTTTTCGGATTGCTGTCTTTGCTCCCTTTAATTACGGTAAGTCAACGCTGCTCAATGCAGTACTTGGCAATCGTACATTACCGATTGATTTAATTCCAACCACAGGCGCGGCGATTCATGTTCGATATGGGAGTGAGCCATATACCCAAATTACCCTGTCAGATGGCAGAAAAATTACTGAAAGTGGCACTAATGTTCTGAAGCAGTTTGCCATCCTAGATGACCAACGGCGGATGCGAGATGATGTTGCTTCAGTTCATGTTTACTGTCCTCATCCTTTCCTGCAAACGGGTGTTGAATTTTTGGATTTGCCAGGAACAAATGATGCAGAAGCGCAGGATGCGTTAGTACGTGACCAACTGCTAACAGCAGATTTAGTTGTTCAGGTGCTAGATGCACGGAAGTTAATGACGTTAGGTGAGCGGGAAAATCTGAGAGATTGGCTGCTGGATAGAGGTATCAAAACAGTAGTCTTTGTGGTCAACTTTCTGAATTTGCTAGAACCTGAAGACCAAAAACAAGTCTATAATCGCTTACTTTTCGTAGCAGAAAGTTTTCGGGCAGAGTTACCGAATAATGTTAGTAATCTGTACCGTGTTGATGCGCTACCTGCTCTACGAGCAAGACTCAAAGGAGATGTGTCAGCAGCCCAAAGTACAGGATTAGCGATGTTTGAATCTGCTTTGCAAACGATTGTGGCGGTTCAACAAGAAAAGCTGGCTATCCGGTTTCCTCGTGTAGAGGCGATCGCATCTCAGATAAAGACTGCTATGCAAGCGAAATTGGACGCGATCGCTTCTGAATTAGAAGTAGCTGAAACTAAACGTAATGCGAAAATTGAGATCAAACAAAAAGCACAGAAACTGATTCAAAAAGGTTTCTCTGCAAGTGTTTCAGATTTCCAAAGTTGGCTGTACCTGCCCAAACTTCTAAATCGCTATCAATCTGAAGTGGCTGATGCGCTACAACAAGGTACATTTAACACCTGGGAATGTGGAGCATTCAAACAAGCCATACAAGACTATCAACAGGCTGTGGTGAAATGGGTACATCAAGCCTGTGAGTTTTTTGAACATACTCCGCCTCCTAATCTGTTGATTCTATTTCCTGACAAACCAGAAGTCATCCTACCAGAGCCACCCCAGCAACCTAGTAATTCAAAACAGCCGAGAGATAATGCTCCGGTAGCTTTAGCAACGGGGTTAGGTTGGATTTTAGGAGGACCAATGGGAGCGGCTGTAGTGGGAGGCGCTACCTATCTTTTTAACCAAACTTCAACAACTCCAGAGCAAACAGATACATCATCTACTTATTTGGAGCAAGTTTCACAAGCTTATACTCAAGCGGCTTCTGACTATCTGAATCGCTTCAGTACTCAAGCCTTCTCGATACTTCATAACTACGAAGAAATAGCAGAAAAAATTATTAATATTCAAGTAACTGAAGCACCTTTAAAGATGACAACACAGCGTCATCATCTACAGTTATTACAGGTTTTATTAGATAATCTGAACCAAGAGTTAGAGTTAGTGAATGCTAACTTAACTACCTAAACTAGATAACCGAAATGAGTATCGTTTGGAGAGAGTTTTTGTAGGTCTGTACTTCTGATAACTAAAAACACGGGAAACCGAAACTAATGGAAAACATGGAGGATAAGTTTCGCGCTCTCGAAATTGATGATGAATTACAGAAGCTAAAGCAAGAACTACGAAAACAAAACAGCCAAACTGGAAAAACACCTACTACCTCTCCAAGTAATAGACATACATCACCGATAAAGCAGAAGAAAATAACACGTTTCTATGCGATTCTTGGGCTGAAACCTGATGCTTCTACGCAGGAAGTAAAACAGGCATACAGAGCTTTAGTGAAACGATGTCATCCAGATTTATTTTTTCACAATCCTCAACTTCGACAGAAGGCTCAGGAAGTCCTAACGAAAATCAATGAAGTCTATGAAGAATTATGCTCTAACAAGGATGATTAAATTAACTTTGTCCTTAATCCTTTGAGCGGCAAATCCCAAACACTGAAGTGTAGCCATGTAGAAACGTACTGCCCCCTACTGGCCCAATCTCACCGTTGCAGAAGAATCCAGCAAGTTGAATGTCGTTTAGGTAGCGGCGGAAGAGTTGGGAGTCAAAATCAGGCTTTCCGTAGAGTCGTTCGCCTCGTCCTAAACAGGAGAACATTAAAGCCCCTGCCTCACCTGGTGTGTGACGGTCTTCTTTTTGATAGTGCTGGAGAAGCAGTTCTAAATCTTCTTCTGAGGTACGGGCATCGCGGAGGTGAAACTGGATGCGCTGACCTGGACGGACGCGATCGCCAATTGCGATCGCTCCAACCCTGGGGTCTACTCCCAACAAATTGCGGACGAGAAAGTCTCCGTGGCCCAACTGCTGCTTAAATTCATCCCTGGCAACACCAACAAACAGCGAATGTTGTGCCAACTCGCGGTCTGACTCACTCAATCCTTGAATGACATCTCGCAGAACTTCTAATGGGGGACGTGAATTAGGATCGCTGGCTGTTATTTCAGTGCCATCCTGCGTTGCCAACTCCAAGATAATGTTCCGCTCACAAGAAGTCACCTGATACGTTTGACCAATCGGGCGACAGCCTTGCGCCACAATCGTCTCTAGAACGATGTTGCCACTCAGGGCAACGCCAACTGTTCCCTCGCGGTAAAGCTTATAGTTACAAAACAAACCACTCTGGGCACCCATAGCACTAGCACTTGCTAGTCCTCCTACCTTATTCGAGCCTGGGTAAGCAAAATCTAGTCCTTGGAGGAGATCATTGACTCCAGAGGAGAAGGGGTCGGCTAATAAAATAAACTGAGGTTGTTCCTCCGGCGGAACCCCAACCAATTCCACCCAGGCAGCGGGAGGGCTATCCATGTCAGGCAAGTTATTGGCAGGAATGTAAAAAGCGTGGACATTAACCCCTGGTAAATGAGCCACACTGAGACTCAAAGCCGGTTCTCCTTCCAGTTCTTGCGCTTCACCCTGAGTATTCATTCCAACAATGCCAGCACCACCACAACCAATCAGGACTGGCACTGACAGTTGCTCCTTTAGCAAGGGCATCACGCGAGAATATTCACTGGCATAAGCAGAGGAAATGAACACCAGCCCCAAATCTGGGCTAGCTGTCAAGGACTGCTGCACGCGGTCTACCACTTCCGCCACGGCTGCTTCCAACGAGGGACGGGTTGATAAGGCATTTGCCCACTGAATTGAGTTAGTCATTCGTTTTGCCAAATTCACTCCCGAAATCGGTGCAGGTTAAGGCAGTTGGCTGGCAGTTAAACCTTTATCATAGCGCTAAGCGGAACGCCTCAAGAGGTAAGCCCCACTAACGATTACAAGTGATTAATTTAGTAGCGCGATCGCGTGACCAACGATATAGCTCTAACGAGAGGTTCCACAAGTGCCTTCATATAAGTTAATATACTTAGTAACTGGTTTAGTCGCTTGTAGACTAACTAGCAGTAAGCCGAGATTGACAAATCTTAAAAATAAAGATCAATCCGGTTAAAGGGATACCGTTGTGCGGTATCACTGAAATGTTAACTAAAATCAGTAGCACTCTCCTAATCAGAGTCACTACCCACTAGTACCTAATTGGAGATTTCCGAAGCGGTTAATACTCACTAAAAGTTTTCTGTACACAAGTACAGCAATCAGGAAAAGGAAAGCAATGAGCGACATCCAAGAAAAAATCGAACAAGAGCGTGAAGCTGCGCGGGCTGTTTGTGATATACAAGGCTCAGAATCCGGTGATTGTGCGGCAGCCTGGGATGTAGTGGAAGAACTACAAGCAGAAGCATCACATCAACGGCAAAAAGGCAAGAAGAAAAATTCTCTTGAACTGTATTGCGATGCTAACCCTGATGCCGATGAGTGCCGTGTATACGAGGAATAAACTTCACTCGCCCCAACGTCAGATTCACCAAGTTTAGGCACATTACTTCAGTGGCATAGCAGCTAAAAATCCTTAATGAGGGTTTTTAGCTGCTTGCTTTTGAGGAGGTTAGGGCGTGTACCGCCATCACTGCAATAACATAGATAAAGGTCATTTCAGCGATAAGCAATGCAAGAGGAAATCCTTCGATCATTAGTCTGGACAGATTACCGTTTAGCCGTATTATTTGCGGTTATCGTGCCCTTAATTCTGCTGATTTGGGCATTTGTCAAGAAAGCAGACGCAATGGTACGCCTCTTGATCATCTACTGGCGCGTTTCCAGCTTACTGGCGATCACGATTTACATCTTGATTGCCGCTTGGCCGATTGGGTTTGTCTCTGGTTTTTTGGCCCGTGTTCTGATTCCGATTAGCCTCTGGTTTTGGGTTGATATCAACGAAGATATTGATGATCAGCGACAGCGTCCTCTCAAACTTGCTTTCACAGCATGGCGCTGGGCTGTGAGTGTTTATTGCACATTAGGTGCCTTAGCCAGTCTGCCGTTCTTGTCTTGTGCTTTTTCTCCAGGGGCAATCAGGACATCGTTTTGTCAAGTCGGGCTAGAACCCCCTTTACTGTTCAAACAGTATTTCCATCCCAATTCCAGACCTGGATTTTTGGCATTCATCGGCGTGAGCTTGTTATTAATTTATGTGCTTTACCTGAGCTATTTCGTCTTGATTCGGCTTGGTAAGCAAGGGCGCTCAGCAATGGAGCAGTAAGTGTTGCACCAATTCAGTAGTGGGTTGTAATGACAAATTCGATTGGACGGCGTTTAGAGGAATACACAATCAAGCGTCCGCAGGAAGTTTTGATTGTCACGGCTGAGATTGCGGGGGAAGAAGACCAGATTACTGTATTTAAAGGCTTTTCTAGCTCTTTGGTGCGTTCAACCCCCTTTGACCCAGACATTCCGGTACTCCCAACCGACGCAAAGATTGTCACAATAGATCGAGTCGCCAGTCCCTACAACCCTGATGCGCCTCGTTATCTCCAGCAAGGGCTGACTTGGGAAACCATGCAACAGTTGTTGTCAGAGGTTGGTGTCTAGGCGGTGTGAGCCAGAGGCTTTCCTTCATTTCCTCAATTGTTCATTTAGAGACTCGTAGCCTACAAAGATATTTAGATTTGGCTCAAGTGTGGAGGCGTGAGGAGCGAAGTCTCTGTGTCGTTAAATCCGCTAATTCAATACACCCATGTAGAAAATAGACCAACAACTATGTCAAAAGCCACAATAAGTTACACAACTAGGGATTTAAGAGAACTCGGTTTTTTTGTAGAAGTTCCAGGGCGTACAGATAATGACAAAACCCGTAAAAAGGCACTAGAAGAGATTCAGCGCCGGATGGAAGACCCAGAAGATACGACACTGAGTGAAGACAGTTTTGCGAATGGGTTAAGTGCTGAAGATTTGGTTGTCGTTGAGCCACCAGAGGCTTTGGAAGAGGACGGTGAAGAACCAGAGATTATCCAGGCAGTAAAAGCGATCGCTACTTTAGCGAGTTTAAGGGTAACCTCAGAAGAAGCCTACAAAGGTGCTGTGGAGTTACGCCCCTTGATTGAAGCGCTGTTTTCTCCTCAACCGCTAACGCCAGAACAGATGCAGCAAGCGACTGATAAAAGTTTTGCTAAGACTTTAATCAAGTTTGCCGAAGCCAAAGCAGCTCACGACAAGTTTCTTCCTGCTGCTCAAGAGGCTTGGGATATTCTCGCGCCAGCACTTCCTGCTGCGACAAATGGCAATTCTTTAGCGCCTGAGTCTGAAGCCGCTTCCTCAGCAACGGATACGGCTCAAGACGCACCGAAAAAAGGACAAAAAGCTTCAACTTCGTGATCAAGCAACGGCTTAGGCTCGTGGATCTAAAAAACGAGGACTAAATAATTTACAACATTCAAAACCCGTAGCCCTGCTACTGAAATATGACAGGAGGTGTCAAGAAAAGGCTCTTATGCTGCACAAAGACGGTAGTGAACCACACAAAGGGCTTACCGAATGTCTTGGCAAAGTGTAGGAGGTCAGTTATGCAATTGAAAGGTAAGATTGCGATCGTCACAGGAGCCACTCGTGGAGCAGGGCGTGGCATTGCTTGTATGTTGGGCGAGTTAGGCGCAACAGTCTATTGCACAGGACGGAGCGTTCGAGGAAATCCAGCAACGGGCAACCGTCCTGAAACAATTGAAGAGACAGCGGAAATGGTCAACGCTCATGGAGGAGTAGGAATTCCTGTACAAGTCGATCATACGGTGGTAGAGCAAGTCAAAACCCTGATTGAACGAGTCAAGCTAGAGCAAGGACGGCTCAATGTCTTGGTTAATGATGTCTGGGGTGGTGACGAGCTAACGGAGAGTAAACCTTTCTGGGAACACTCGTTGCAGAAGGGTTTACTGATGCAACAACGAGCGATTTACTCGCACCTGATTACCAGCCATTATGCAGTTCCACTCATGATTGAGCAGAAGCAGGGACTCGTCATCGAAGTCACTGATGGAGATAATTTTTCGTATCGTGGCAATCTCTTCTACGATCTCGCTAAGATTTCCGTCATCCGTATTGCTTACGCGATGGCGCAAGAACTTCGTTCATATAACATTACGGCATTGGCGCTAACCCCCGGATTTCTCCGCTCCGAAGCCATGCTAGATCACTTTGGGGTTGCTGAAGAAAATTGGCAGGATGCCGCGAAGCAAGATCCACATTTCATTGCCTCTGAAACGCCATTCTACATTGGTCGGGCGGTGGCAGCGCTAGCCTCTGACCCGAATGTATTTAAGAAGTCAGGAGGCGTATTGAGTACATGGAATCTCGCCCCGGAATACGGCTTCACTGATATTGATGGACGACAGCCGAACTGGGGAAAGTATTTTGCTGAAAACGTGGCGAACCAGGAACAACTACTTGTGTGATGCTAAATTCTATCGACTGACACCTTTAGACGATCTCAACACTTAAGGGTACAGATTTACCTGATGTTGTCAGCCCCAACCACTCCTCAATCTACCAGAATGCTCTAAAGCCATGCGTGCCGATCGCCTTCTCTCTATCCTGTTGCTGTTGCAGGTTCATCGTCGTCTGACGGCACGGGAATTGGCAGAGCGATTGGAGGTATCTGAGCGCACGATTCACCGGGATATGGAAGCACTCAGCAGTGCCGGAGTTCCTGTTGTGGCAGAACGCGGGAAAGGGGGTGGTTGGAGTTTATTGGAAGCTTACCAGACGACGCTGACCGGACTGAATTTAGCGGAGATTCAGGCGCTGTTTTTACCCAAACCGAGCCACCTGTTAGCCGATTTAGGGTGGCACCAAGCCTTTGAAGGAGCCTTGATCAAACTTATGGCAGCCCTGCCTGCGATGTATCGCCAGCAGGCAGAAGCAGTTCGCCAACGCATTCATCTCGATCCAACAGGCTGGCATCTATGGGAGGAAGAGATGTCGGCGTTCCCAACTCTTCACGAGGCAATTTGGCAAGAACGTCAGCTACACCTAAGCTATGAGCGCACCGATCGCATAATCGTTGAACGCCTGGTCGATCCACTAGGACTGGTTGCCAAGGGAAGTGTATGGTACTTGGTCGCGGCAGTGGAGGGTGACGTGCGCTCGTATCGCATTTCACGAGTGCGTAGTGCCATGATTATGGATCAACCCTGTACTCGTCCTATCGATTTCAACTTAGCCAACTATTGGCAACAATCGTCGGCTGACTTCAAAGCCAATATTCCTCGCTATGTTGTGACAGTACGTGTTGCTCCAGAATTGCTGCCTCGGTTGCGCTATGCTGGACGATTCGCTCGTCTTGAGCAGGTTAACCCACCAGACACTGATGGATGGGTTACTATCTCCATCCGGTTTGATGTGGAAGAGCAAGCTTGTGAGTATGTGTTGGGGTTTGGAGTGCAGATGGAAGTAGTGGAGCCATTAGAGTTGCGCGATCGCGTCCTACAACGGGCAGTTCAACTCATCGCCTTCTATACTCATTCAAGCTCAACCGCAGAAACAACTGACTAGATGCTACTTACAAGCGTTTTTCAAGTTCTTGTAGGGGCGCACCTAAGAGCATCCTTGACTGTATTGCTGGCAAAAAACCCCAGAGGAGCGAACCACCTGGGGGGAACTGTTAAGCTGATAGTTTGTACAAGCATACAGCTATACGCTCCGGGTAATTAGCTAGCTTTAAGGAAAAGTGCGCTTCCCTCCCATCTTCTGTGATGATATCAGCAGCGCCCTAATAAGCCAGCGCAATTTCATGAAGCCCTCCTTATCCCAAACCGAACATTCACCAAGTACTTAGTAACCAGCACAGATTCTTCAAGTCGGCTTTATTTCCCCTTTACAAAATTTGAGCCAGTATGGAGATAACAAGGCACTATCAATGAGAAAAAGAACAGGAGTATAAGACTATGCCTATTTCTCCCCGCCAAGTCTATTCCCATCTCAGAAAACTTGACCAAACTGACATCGCAACCAGTGCGCTAACCCGTGAGCTTGCTCAAGATTTACTGGCAAACCCAGGAATTAGCCTACGAAGGAAGCAGGTGATCGCTGAGCGCCTACACCGTGCCAATACCTATCTGGGAATGCAAGCAACGGCTGATGGAGACAGCTACTAAGATATAGGGAAATGGGGCGTTACGCTTCGCTAACACGCCTTACAGATGAAAGCTTGGTGTAAGTCCAGACCTAGTTAAAAAGGCTACGATGAATGACGCGCCTTCTTGAACAGTCTGTCTGTCGCTGCCCGCATGAGTCGTACCTTTTGGATTATTGCCCTAATTTCGCTGATTAATTCCCTCAGTCTGACCATTCTCATTCCCGTTATCTACCTATACGGCAGGCAGTTCGGTCTAAACGATTTCCAGACGAGCTTGTTGTTCTCGGCTTACTCAGTTGCTCAATTCTTTGCCACTCCGGTGATTGGGAAACTCTCCGATCGCTTTGGGCGCAAACCCTTACTGGTGATTAGCCTCCTGGGAACGGTGGTTGCGAATTTAATTGCCGGAACTGCCTCGACAGCAGGGGTTCTGTTCTTTGCTCGTTTTCTGGATGGCATTACCGGGGGCAATGCCTCGGTTGCTCAAGCGGTGATTTCAGATGTCACAACGCCTGAGAACCGAGCTAGAGGCTTTGGCATTAATGGGGCTGCCTTCGGGTTAGGGTTCGTACTGGGCCCTGTACTCAGTTTGCTCGCCCAGCAGTTCTCCTTAGGTGCTGCTTTTTTGGTTTCCGGTGCGATCGCTCTAATTGCCCTGGTGGTTACAATCTTCTTTCTACCTGAAAGTCTGCAAACAAAAAATGTTGTAACAGGCAACTTGTTTGACTTAGGACTAAAAAACTTAATCAAAGGTCTTGCCTTTCCGAAGGTAGGAATTCTGTTGATTATCAACTTCTTGATTGGTACAACCTTCACTATCTTCACCTACGCCTTTCAACCCTACTTCATTCAGGTATTACATCAAACAAACGAATCGCTAACCCTGATGTTTTTGACCTTTGGCGTACTCAGTGTTCTTATGCAGACTTTGGGAGTCTCTATTCTTACTAAAAAAATTAATCTGGTTCATATCCTGTTTCTCGGCTTATTTGTCCGTAGTACTTCGTTTTTATTAATGCCCATCTGGGCTAATGTGTTTTATTTCGTGGGTGTGAGTATTTTGTTTTCCTTGTTTAATTCACTCGTTCAACCGATGATCAATGCGCTGATCTCATTGAATGCACGACCCGAAGATCAGGGAACGGCTTTGGGGCTGAATGCATCTTATCTTAGCGTTTCCAATGCCTTTGGCCCCGTGATTGCTGGGATGCTGATTCGCCAATCGAATCCGGCAACCTATACTTATCCGCTTTATTTAGCAGGAATCCTTACGTTTGGAGTATTGGTTTTAGCGATCGCAACCCGTAAGCGCTATCAAATTCAACCTGGCACGCCTGCATGAGAGGTTGTCTTGCCTCAAACCCATTGGACAGGATCGAGTTGATAGTAGCGTTGCAATTGCTCATAAAGTGCTGGATGCTGCTTCAACAATTGCTGCGGTTTTTCAAAGAATGTCTCAGTCGCTACAGCAAAAAATTCTGCGGGATTCGTTGCGCCATAACTATACATAACAGTCTTTGTACCTCGTTGAACATCATCGCAAAGGCGTTGATATTCTTCTGTCATCACATCAGCCCAAATAGGATAGTCTGAGGTTTTCAGCAAAACCGGAACGCCCTCAGCTTTACCATCCTCTTGATCCAACTGATGGGCAAACTCATGAAGTACAACATTATGTCCATCCTTCCAGTTGCAAGTATCTTGTTTTACCTGTTCCCAAGACAACACCAACTGGTCATTTATCCACGATTCTCCCAATCTTGCTACACGCCTTTCCTCAACAACATAACTTCCTGTAGAAGTTGTTTCATTAACCAGATACGTGCTTGGATAAATTAGAATTGAACGAAGTTTAGGGAAGTATTTCCCTCGCTCGTTCAGCAGAAGCAAGCAGGCGACAGCCGCAATAATCAGCTTCATTTCTTCTGTTACCTGTAATCCTCCGCAACCAATAAATTGTTTTTCTGCTAAAAAGACTTGAATATGTCCCTGAAGTCGTCTACGTTCAGCAGGCGTAAAACAAGAGTAAATCGGAAGATTATTTTCAACAATAGCGCTCCAAAGTGGTGAAAAAGGACGATGTTTGAGGCGGCTTTGTCGTCGTTTTACAAAAACAGGATTGAGCAAAATCCCAGTAATAATCAGCGCAATGATGAGAAAGACAATAATTGTTTCAACCATTGGCTAGACCTCTTGCCCAAGTGCGAAATACAGGAAGTTTGACAAGTTACGGGCTTTAAAACACCCTTTCTATAAATGTTAATAGAGATACTTCTGCAAGAGGCTCCATGAACGTCTCTACAAAGGTTCTTTGTAGTCTTGAAGATGTGACAACCTAAGCCGAATGGCACTGACTTAATGAATGAATTCAACCTCGCCATCTCTCGATCAAACCTTGTGCAGGGGGTTTGGGGGAAGCCCCCCAATCAGGGTTTTTCTATGAGCGATTACTTTGTCGCTTAAGTCAGTGACATTGAACCTAAGCCCCTAGGGGGAAAGCTGCCGCAATCATCCAGCCGAACAAGAGCGCACACCCCAAGGCATAGCTCCACACTTGGTTCAAGAAAGTAGCTGCGAAGGAGAAAATCGCCATTAGCAGAGGAAATAGCGGTAGCAAGAGGAAGATAAAGCCCAGTTGGGGCAGCAGGTAAAGCACCAAACTAAAGCCTCCTACCAACGCCAAACTTTGCCCAAGCCACCACACGACTCGTTTGCCCATACCGATACCCTGTTGTGCCATGCCAGAGGCGAGAAACCACGGGAAACAGGCAAGTGCTAGCAACGGGAAAAGCCTCAAGCGTAGGGGAATTAACAACCACTGCAACCAAAGCACCTGTGCCATTGCTCCAAAAGCAGTCCAAAGCAAGATAAAGAGTACTACACCTAAACCAATTGCTCGTGGTGTGGGAGGAGGGAGGTACCAGAGAACACCTAACCAACTCAAGCCTGTGAGAAAGAACCAGATGCCTACGGCACCACCGACTTGTACACCACCTAGATTCTCAATCGCCACAACCCGACTAATCAAGGTAAGGACACCGCTTGCCAGCAATGGGGAAAGAATTAGACCAAACCAACGTCTAAATGGGTGTACTTTTACCAGACTTTCTAGCACGTTTTCAGCGAAGATAGGGGCAACAGCAGCCAGCACAAGCAGCCAAGCTAGCAGGTGTAAGGCATACCAAATCATCCGACGATCAGTATAGTAGCTAGTGCGTGATACTCCGAACGTAGCATCAAGCCATCTCAAGGCAGCTTGGTGACTGGCATCACGGAAGAGAATGGTGATGTGTTCAGCCTTGGGAATAATGATGAGCGATCGCCCTCGTCCTTTAGCCAAGTTCTCATTCTCTCCACCTGCTGCTAGCAATAGCCTCTGGGCATTCTCAACAAAGCCTCCCTCCCAACTCCCTGCTTGTAGTAAGAGGTTGCGGGGAGCGACAGGCGTAACGGATGCGCCTGTTGGCGAGATGGCTACGGTAGCGGCAAAGCGCTCAACATTGCTTATGCCTGCTGACATCACTGCACCACTACCCATTGAATGACCCAAAAGCGCTAAACGTGCAGTATCAACCTCGGATTGCTCGATGAGGGCGGCATATGCGACATTTAGGTCTTGCTCAAGTGAAAGCTGCCCTAAGGGGGTAGCATTCGCTCCATGTCCTGCGAAATCCCAAAGCATCACGGCATAACCCGCGTGTGCTAGTACCTGCGCGTAACCGAGCATCAACTGTTTAGAACCAGCAAACCCATGTGCTACGAGGACACCCGGTACTTTTTGTGTGGTTTGTGGTGCAACGTACAACAGTGGGACTTCATCTCGTTTTAGCGATCGCACAATCAACCCTGTCTCTGCTGCTGCTACACGCCACCAGGAAAGTGCAATTAGTAAGAGCGCCATGAATAGTAAAAAATAGCGCTTCCAAGTCATAGCTAGTCCTCATTTTGGAGTTATCGCTCTTTTCAACACAGTACAGGACTTACGCAAATCCACCCTCTAAATACTGCAACTATCGATTCTCCTGATGGGTTTCAGCTTCCTCCCAACTACCATCTTTTCTAGCGCTTTGAGCATTTTGCGATCGCTCAATATAAAGCCTTGCTGGTTTATCTTGCTCATTCTTCTCCAAGATAGACTCAAAGACAGCCTGGGCTTGCTCAAATTTTTCTAGTTCATAGAGTTCAACACCTCGTTCAAACTCACTACGGGTTTGCGTTTTGAGTGTCTTTACCGCATCCGACTCTCCCTCATAGACTTCAAAGACGGCAACAGGTGCCTTCTTCCCTTTCACGAGTACTTGTCCAAGATAGCGATGGCTATACTGTTCTGGGTTATTCAGTTGAGACAACGTTTGTTCGCTAATCAGGATGCCTACACCATAAATCTTCGTCAAGCCTTCCAAACGCGAGGCAAGATTCACAGCATCAGCAATCACTGTGCTTTCCATTCGCTGTTCTTCGCCAATCGTACCCAGCATCAAACTGCCTGTATGTAAGCCAACACCGATCGCAAGTGATGGATAGTCTTCGGCTTGTCGTTCTAAATTAAACAGTAAGACTTGCTGTTGCATTGCGATCGCAGCTTGTAGGGCATCATCCGGTGTTTGAGGAAATAACGCCATCACCGCATCCCCAATGTACTTATCAATAAAACCCTTGTTGTTGCGGATAACAGGCCCCACTCTCTTCAAGTAGTCATTGAGGAAATCGAAATTTTCCTTGGGAGACATATTTTCCGAAAGCGTCGTAAACGAGCGAATATCGGAAAATAAAATCGTCATTTCTTGCTGTACTTGGTCGCCTAACTGGACATCAACAATACTTTCCCGTTTTAGAAACTCCAGAAACTCGCGTGGCACAAAGCGACTATAGGCAATGTTAATTTTCGAGAGCTGAATGTGAGTTTTAATTCGCGCTAGCAGTTCATTTTTCGATATCGGTTTTGTCAGATAGTCATTCGCACCAGAACTAAAGCCTTCTACTAAGTCTGACACTTGATTTTGTGCCGTCAATAGCACAATAGGTAGTTCTGTAGCCGGAAAGTGTTCACGGATTTTTTGACAGACTTCGTAACCTGTCATCCTTGGCATCATCACATCCAGTAAAACCAGATCAGGCTTGAAACCTTGTTGAATTAACGCTAATGCTTCCCTACCATCAGATGCTTGAGTAAGCTGATAATTTTGTAGAGAAAGATGATTCGCTAGCACCTGAAGGTTAATTGGTTCATCATCCACAATTAAGATGTGGAATCCTGCTGCTTTTGGGGTTAAAGCTTCAGAATTGACCAAAGGTTCATCATCAATCATTAGAGAGACATCTGCCTCAATCAATTTCTCTCTGTTCATCTCTAAAAGCTTTGAGACAGTTGAAGGAGCCTCAAAAGACGTTGCTGATAACGTTGCTTTGGATAGTGGCAGAGTGAAGGTAAATTGTGAACCCTTCCCTGGTTGAGACACAACCCGAATTTCTCCTCCATGTAATTGCACTAGCTGCTTAGTAACGGCTAAGCCTAAACCCGTGCCACCATATTCTCTCCCAATTGAACCGTCTGCTTGTTCAAAGGCTTCAAAAATTCTGTCTAGTTTATCAGCTTGAATACCGATACCAGCATCTGAGATAGTAATTTCTAGGTAATCCTTTACCACAGAAGCTGATACTTCAACAACGCCTACCTCGCTGAACTTAATTGCATTACAGATAAGATTGTGCAGAATTTGTTGAACTCTATTTTCATCAGCGTCAACTAAGGGAACATCTGAGCTAATTGAATTAACCAACTGCAAAGATTTTTGACCAATCAGAGGTTGAGAAAGCATCAAAACGACATCAGTAATCTCTCGCATTCCGATAGGTTTGATTTGAAGAGAGATATTTTTGTGTTTAAGCTTCGAGAAATCTAGTAAATCGTTAACTAGTTGCGTCAATCTTCTACCACTAGAGACAATCAAGGAGAGATTGAAAACAGTTTCTTTCGGAAGAGTGCCTGTAGCTCCATCTACCAGTGACTCAGCAATGCCAATGATGCCATTAAGGGGAGTACGGAGTTCATGAGAGGTATTGGCTAAAAACTCATCTTTAAGCTTGTTTCCTTGTTGCAAGGCAGCATTTTTTGCTTCCAGTTCTGTCGCATAAGATTGCAAACGCTTACTTGCTTCAATGAATCGGCGTTGCACAATCCATCCTAGCAAGATAATAAAAATCAGCATTCCTAAATAAAAGAAGTTATGCTGTAAAAATCTTAGGTCTGCAAGGTACTTTTGAAATGTAAACGAGACAATGTCAACTGAAAAACAACAGGTTAAAATTATAAATCCTATCGAGAATACTTTGGCTTCGTTGTTACCCTTAAAAATAAAGAAAAAGCTATGACTTAGGATAACAAGAATGGTTGCCAACAACATCAAAAAATGTCCTGAGAATGACAAACGAAACAAATCCCAAATGAGCTTGTTACCGTTTCCTGTAATACATAGTGCAGACAGCACAAAAAATATAGGAGTACAGACTAGATAAACTTGGGACATTCGTTGGATTATAGCTTTGTAGCCACTACCCAGAACTTGCTCAAAAAATGCACAGACAAAACCAGGTATTAATAATAAAGATAAGAGTCCTGTTTTATCTCCTACTCCTAAAAAACCCCATTGAACTTGTTCAACAACAAAATCAACATTGCCACTATTAGCAAAAGTGGATAATCCTGTAGAAATTGCTAGAAGCCCGAACGACAAATAAGTTATTTTATTTAAGCTCTTAGAACTTAATAAGATTATCACAATTCCAGTTAAGGTATAAAACCCCCCTAAAGTTAAGTTGACAATGGTGTTAATATTTTTCCTGAGAAAACTTTGAACTAAATCCTTGTGGGAACCTATGAGTAATTTCTTTGCTTGTTTGATAACAGAATCTGGATTAGACGCATAAATTTTAAAGAATAAGTTTTTATTTGAAACATCAGGCATTAGAGGGATAAAGTCAAACGCATTTACCCGTGGACTTAAGTAATCTGATGAGTCTAAGAAGGCAATTTTAGTAATTAACTGGCTTTCTAGATAAATCTCTAATAGAGAACTAGCTTTTTGGTAAATATTAGGAGATTTTTGATATAGCGTTGGAGCTTGCCACCGACCTTCTGGTACGCGAACGCGCAACCAAGCAATATTAGTCTCTTGATTGGGTTTTTCGAGTTTTTCACCAAACTTTAATGGCTTCCATTCGGAACTAGAACGGTTCTCTTTCGTCCAAAGAGGAATACCGCCTTCATCAACAGGGGAGTCTCCCCACCGATATTCCCAGCCTTGTGTAATTTCTACTGGTGGTGAGCTGGTGATAGCTTGAGATTGAGCAGGACTGGGTTTTGTACCCAAAAGTAGGCTACTCAACAAAGCTAGTAAGAAGGCACCTAGACACACTAAAATCCGGGCGCGGGTTCGACTAAATACCAGCCTCATTATTCAATTCTCCTGAGAAGCTATTTGTAAAGCCTTATCGTTGGACTAGTTCTGGAGTATCAGTTGAAGTGTTGAACCTGATTAGCCAAATGGTCGTCATTGGTGAAGCACCCATCACCACGGATGAAAATTGTATTGATATACAAGTTTAGGTATAGCACTTGGGCAGCTTGTTCAACCACTTGTAAGCTGAGGTGGAGTTGAATAGAAGAACGTAGGAGTTCAGGAGTCAGGAGTCAGGAGTTCAGGAGTTCAGTTTGAATTTGGTATTAGCATCGTCGTCTAGACAAGGAATTCTGTTAGCGCAACGGTGCCGGAGGCACTACTTCTACAACTCCTGACTCCTCCCCTATTTCTTCTAATTACTTACCTCGAAAATCGAATCCCGTTGGATTAGCTTGAAACCTGGGCTGTTGAATTGCGTCTTTACAAGTTCAGAGAATGCTTTGATGAGAGTAAGCCTGAGGTTGAGCCAACTCGTTGTATCTTAGTATCTCTGTGATTAAATCTCGCCTCATCACCTTATGCTGCCGTTTTTGCCAGTTTTTAGCCTTGCTCAAGCTACCCCAGCACCAACTCCCACTCCAACACCACCAATAGAAATTGTGCAGCCACAACAAGTGCGTGCAATTCCAGGCCAACTAGATAATGTCCCGGTATTCAATAGCAATAGCCCTGAACTGGTGCAGACAGAGGGGATTTTACTGTCTACGTTTCCCCCTGATGGCAAGGGCAGTCCTAATGCTCACTTAAATTTTCCGTTCCGGGGACGCTTTGATATTTTTGCTCATCATGTTGCGAAAGCACCGACACCGGAGGATTTGCGTACTCTTTATCTAGGGGTTATTCTGTACAATCCGGGGACTGAACCCGTAACGGTAGATGTCTTACAGGCGGCAAGTTACCTAAGTCAGCCTGATGCACCGTTTATTGAGTTGCCATCTCAAGTGAATAATGCTTCTGGTAGGGTTTATGCCGGGCCAGGTAGCCGTGTGATGAGTGATATTTTGCGATCGCGTCGGCAATCCGATTTTCCTTCTCAGGTAGTAATTCCACCTCGTTCAAGTCAACTATTGCTGAATCTACCGATTCCCGTTCGGGGTTTAGAACCACCACTCAATGGTCGTTCGACATTGATGCGTTTGCGAAGTAGTGGTACGGTGTATGCGGCTAGTCTTGCCCGATATGCACCAGTTGATGCGGCTGGAAATGAACGGGCACCAAGCTTGGAAGAATGGCAAGAGGTATTAGAGAAAGGTGAGTTGGCAACTCCACGCGATCGCGTTCCCACTCCTCCTGAAACAACCACAGGACAAATCATTTATGGTCGTGTAGCAGGTGTCGCTCAAGGTTCTGCGTGGAAAGCCGAGTTAGTTGATAGTCCAACCGCCCGAACCCTGACAATTCCTGAATCAGGACAAGCCTTTTCCTACGGGTTAAGTACCCTTCCTCGTGGTACCTTGGGCACGGGTCAAAGCCAGAGTGCAAGAATGCTAGTTCGTTATCCAGATACCGCCTACTTCGCTCATGGAAACTACGGCGTACACTATAGCCTCACGTTACCCCTAGTTAATCCCACCCGCAAGACTCAAACCGTTGCCCTCACCTTCCAGACACCCATTAAAGAAGACCAACTGCGGCAAGGGTTACGCTTTTTTGAGCCACCAGCGAAACAAGTCTTCTTCCGGGGTACTGTTCGAGTGCGCTACAACGACGATGCGGGTTCGCCTCAGACTCGGTATCTGCATTTGGTACAACGGCGAGGACAGATGGGTGAACCTTTGGTGACGCTGAAAATGCCGCCATCTGACCAACGTCTAGTGCAGGTAGACTTTCTCTACCCTCCAGATTCAACACCACCACAGGTTTTGACGATTAGAACACTGGAAGACTCGCCTTAACTCAGAAATATCGCGAACAATTAAATAGCCTTAAAGCTCCAATTTCCTCCCCTGCAACATTCTTTCTTGTTTCTTCCGGGCAATCTCGCGAAGGTCAATGCTCCTATCGGTCTCATCAACAATCTCACCTGTTAGCACCTCAAGTACATCTTCCAGCGTTACGACACCACAGACAATCCCATATTCATCTACCACTACGACAAGATGTTCGCGGGTACTCAGGAAGACTTTGAGCAGTTGGTCTGCCCGAACCATCTCAGGGACAAAGCGAACTTGACGGGTTAGAGTAGCGACAAGTTGATCGTTTTTCCCTTCAACCATCGCTGTTAGCAACTCATCTTTTAAGGCGAATCCCATCACTTGATCGAGCGAGTCTTCCGTCACAATAATCCGGGTGTGTTGCGAGGCAATAATGTCTTGTTGGCATTCAGCTAAAGTTAGAGTGCCGCGTAAATAGGTTAGCGCCATCCGAGGGGTCATCAAGTCAGCTACTGTTATATCGTTCAACCGGAAGACCCGTTGGATCATTTCCGCTTCATTGTCCTCAATAATTCCTTCCTGATACCCGATATTTACCAACAACTTGATTTCCGCCTCGTTCGTTGTCGGTCGTTTTATGCTTTTGGTAAAGGGCGCCGTAACCTTTTCCAAAATCCACACGAGGGGGATAAATAGAAAGGTAATCCCTTTCACAGGGAGGGCGGCTAATAGGGCTAATCGCTCGGCATGGCGCTCACCCAACGTTTTCGGGATAATTTCACCAAAAATTATAATCAGGAAAGTCAGGAATCCTGAAAATAAACCTAACCCTGTAGCTCCAAATACTGAATCGGCGATTTTTGCGATCGCAATACTGCCAACAATATTAAACAGATTATTGAGAATCACAATCGTCGCAATCGGTCGATTCATTTTTTCCCGAATCGCCAGGAGTGCTATCGCTGAAGGTTTATTTGACTGCGCTAGCTGTCGGACTTTTATGGGAGAGACTGAAAATAGTGCTGTTTCTACACTAGAACACAACCCTGAACCTAACAGAACAATAAGTACTGCGATAGCAAGCGTAAGCATAGCTTTTCCTAAATGATCTCCAACGGGTGCCTTCCAATGAAAGCAAAAATACCCGCTGGACTGACCACAAGAAGCGATATTCTTAAAACCTAAACCTTATCAAAGCCTCCCCATCTCCCAATCTTCTCATCTGTTTGGGAACCTCTGAAAAACTTCTGCGAGGCTGTACTAAGTTTGGTGTTTAATCTATTTGAATGCCGCTATCGCTTACATCAGAGAAACACTACATAACGATTTAGCACTTCCTACACCTTCCCTAGGACTGTAAAATTATGTTTCGGCAATTGGGGAAATCAGTCTAGAGCTGATTGCCTAGCCGCCTAATAAAGCCCAGAACCCTCTGGTTCCGGGATGTGGTGAGCGGACTTCCGCTTCACTTTGTTTCTTGGTGTGTGTGAGTTAACGAGTTATCCGTGCATGTTACCTTTATTGCCAATTTTCACCCTTGCTCAAGCTATTCCTGTCCCTCCACCCACTCCTATTGAATTGAAGGAAGTGGTGCAACCTCAAGAAGTACGTGCTTTACCAGGGCAACTTGATCGCGTGCCTGTGTTTAACAGCAATAGTCCTGAAGTTGTACAACGAGAAGGAATTTTGCTTTCGACCTTTCCCCCTAATGATAAAGCTGTCCCAGCAGCTCACTTAAATTTGCCACTGGATGGGCGATTTGATCTGTTTGCTCATCACATAGCCAGAGCAAGAACGCCAAGAGATACGCAACCGATGTATCTGGGGGTGATTGTGTATAATCCAGGCACAAAGCCGATTAAGGTGGATATCTTGCAAGCGGTGAGTTATGTCACGAATCCAGATGCACCGTTTATTGATTTACCGTCTTATGTTGAGAATCCTTCCGGTACAGTCTACGCGGGGCCAGGTTCCCGGTTGATGAATGATGTTTTGCGTGGGATTCATCAATCCAATTTTCCCTCTCAGATTGTGATTCCCCCCAAGCAAAGTGAGATGTTATTCAATTTACCGATCGCACTTGGGAATGCTCGCTCTACCTTAATGCGGTTGCGGAGTAATGGCCCCGTTTACATGGCAAGTCTAGCGATGTATGGTCGTCCTAATCCTGAAACCAAAGGCGATCGCACTACTCGTTCTTCTCCCTATCGCCCACCAATACGAGAGGAATGGCAGAGACTACTAGAGAACGGCAATTTGGCAGCACCACGCGATCTCCCACCGACACCCCTGGAGCAAGCCGATGATGATATCATTTACGGTCGCGTTGCTGGTGTTGCTCAAGGTTCCGAATGGCGTACCGAACTGGTAGATAGTTCCGGTGACAAGGAACTCCGGATTCCTGAACGGGGCGAAGCTTTTTCTTACCCGATTAGTACCGTCAATATGGCAACGTTGGGTACTAGCCAGGTTCAGAGTGCGCCCATGCTAGTACGCTACCCAGATACAGCCTATCTCGCTCACGGGAATTATGGGGTTCACTATAACCTCACCTTGCCACTCGTCAACAAAACCAGACGGACTCAAACTGTGACGTTGGCAATCCAAACACCTCTCCAACAAGAAAATCGTGATGAGGGACTGCGTTTTCTGGAACCCCCCGATCAGCCAGTATTCTTCCGAGGAACGGTTCAAGTTACCTACAAAGATGATCGAGGTGTTTCTCAAACTCGCTATGTCCATTTGGTACAGCGACGTGGACAACAAGGGGAACCCTTGGTAAGGCTGAATATGCTACCAGGCGATCGCAGATCGGTAGAGGTAGACTTTCTCTATCCTCCTGATTCAACACCACCACAGGTTTTGACGGTGAGGACACTAGAGCGATCGCCTTAACCAGTACAGCAGTTAGCAGTCAGCTATCAGCCATCAGCTTTTTTGTTTTCCTGGTTAGTCGCGCTTGTTTGACAGCCTTTAACTGTATCTAATTTAACTGCTAACTGCTATAACTCTTTCTCAAAATTCCTACCGGAACACCTGGTAGATTATTTGTCCTAATTATTTAGTCGCCAGCGAATTTTTCACAAAGAAAGGCAGAACAAAATCCCCAATTTAAGTCTCTAGTATTAAAATCATCGACGATTGGAATTGGGAAAAATATAATTCACTTGAGGCAGATTAAAACCAGGTAATTTACTCTAGTGAATAAAAAATATACCCATACCCTAGGTGTGATTCCAACTAGCTTGAGTTTTCTCTTGATCACCTTACTCGTCCTCGGTGTATTTTTTAGATTTGCCAATATAGATAAAAAAATTTATTGGTACGACGAAACTCACACGTCTTTACGAGTCTCAGGTTATACAGAGGCAGAAGCTGTACAATTCCTCTCCAAAAATCAGATTATTACTAGCGAGACTCTACAGAGATTTCAGCGTCCTAATCCTGAGCGAGGGGTAAGCAAGATAGTCCAGAACTTTGCAACTGAAGACGCTCAACATCCTCCACTTTATTATTTGATGGCAAGCTTTTGGATGAAGTGGTTTGGTGATTCTGTAGCAGTAAGAAGAAGCCTTTCTGCTTTCATCAGTTTACTATCCTTCCCTGCTATCTATTGGCTATGCCTAGAGCTATTTCAATCATCCCTGACAGGCGCGATCGCTATTGGATTAATCGCTATCTCACCGATACAGGTACTATATGCACAGGAAGCACGTCAATATAGTTTATGGACAGTAACAATCTTACTGTCGAGTGCAGCTCTTTTGCGAGCCATGCGGCTTAAAACTAAAGGAAGTTGGGCGATTTATGCATTTACGGCGCTAACTAGTATTTATACGTTTTTATTTTCTGGTTTTGTGTTAGTTGGACATGGACTCTATGTAGCTGCGGTTGAAAGATTCAGAGCAAGTAAAATATTTATTGCCTACCTACTTGCTTCACTTGCAACTCTTCTACTCTTTCTTCCTTGGCTTTTGGTTGTTGTCCAGGGTTTATCAAAAATCCAAACGACAACGGCTTGGACAGCTAACAACATGACTCTACAGGATTTAATTCGGGAATGGATTCGTAACCTTGCTCGTATTTTTATTGATTGGAATTATGAATCAACCAATCCCTTCGTTTCTAAAGCTATATTCTATCTCTCTGCTCTAGCTCTTTTATTATTAGTTGGATATTCTTTCTATTTTCTCAGTCGCTCTACATCCAAACAAACTTGGCTGTTTGTCGTGATTTTAACGGGTTGTCTAGGAGTTCCTTTAGCTCTGTCCGATGTATTTTTAGGAGGAACACGCTCAACTATTGGTCGGTATTTATTTCCGTATTTTCTGGGTATCCAGCTTACTGTCACTTATACTATTGCCACTAAACTAGGTGCTAACCTCATTAACAATTGGCAGCAAAAGTTATGGCAAACCATCCTATTTTTAGTCGTATCCGGTGGAGTTGTTTCATGCGTAATTAGTCTAGAGTCCGAGATTTGGTGGACTAAATACTATAGTAATCGTCTTCCTGTAGTAGCTGAAATCATCAATCAATCTCCAAATCCCCTATTAATTAGTGATAGCCAAACGGGTGACCTACTAACTCTTAGCTATTTACTGAAGCCAAATGTCAGTCTTATCATCAATCCTCTATGCACCAATTGCGGTATGAGTTATCCTTCACAATCTGAAGTCTTTATACCTCAACTTTCTGGGGATTTTAGCGATATATTCTTCTTTAATCTTGATGGGCACAGAAAATGGCTAGAAAAAATTGCAGCGCAAGGAGACTATAAAATAGTAACTAGTTCTCCTAAGCTTGCGAATATGCTTTGGGAATTAGAAAAAAAGTAAGTAATTATCTAATCAATGTAGCTATTTTTAGAGATAGGAAATTTAGAAATGAAGAGTCATAATTTAAGCTTATAGTCATTATCTCTTCGATCCAGCAATTCTAAACAAACATAAGGCAATCTTCTTTAGTTAGCAATTTGATGCAATACAACAGAAGCGATACTGATAGGATAGAAGACAGTCAACACTCTAAAGAAGATATACCCGTGGCTTCTCTTAAAGTAG
This sequence comes from Microcoleus sp. FACHB-SPT15, assembly GCF_014849525.1. Lineage (NCBI taxonomy): Bacteria > Bacillati > Cyanobacteriota > Cyanophyceae > Oscillatoriales > Microcoleaceae > Microcoleus > Microcoleus sp. FACHB-SPT15. The sequence continues at coordinate 260,870 of NZ_JACJNU010000062.1, forward strand.
CCGTAAGTTATCAAAACTATGCTAACAACTTCTGATTTTCTCACCTTTACTAAGTGGGCAGGTATTCTCACCCTAGCCTGCGGTGTAATCACCGTAGTCGCTTTTATCTTTAAATGGGGTCTCCGGTTTCGGCTGGTGGGCGCTACCGGACTCTTAGGGGTGCTTACTACTGGCTTATTTGCACTGGCAATTGTGCCTTTCAGCCGCACGGTGATTCCTGGAGCAGTAAAGTTTAACGTAGTTTACGACACTGGTGCTGCTCAAACTGTCATCGTTGTTCCGAAAGAAATTACAGAAACGGAACTGGAAGCAACTCTCCGCCAAGCGGCTAGTGATTTGTTTTCCTATGGGCGAGTGAGTGGCGTAGATAACCAACTCACGATTCGAGCACGTACCATTCTCCATCCCGAACCTGGGGTTTCCAAGCCGCTTTTTTTAGGTCAGGTAAAGCGATCGCTTGCTACTCGTGATGATGAAAACATGGCAGTTGAAATCTACTCAGAAAGCTTTGCTCAATTGCCCAAACGTACTGCCTAAGGGCAATGCATAACCAGGAAGGGAGAGCCACTTGGGCAACACAGAACAATCGTTCGCCCTTTGGGCAGGTAGCAGGATTTTATTACCGAATCATTGGTTGCTTTTGCCTAACGGATAAAAACCCAAGTCTATTATGATGACGATGAAGACTACGACGAAGAAGACTGGTAATGCCGTTAGTGTGGCGTGAATTTCAACCCATAGCTGCGATCGCAACAACTCCCAATGCCGCCCATAGACTGCAATCGCTAAGTCAAACCACAGGGGCAACGCTTTGGGTACCAGAGTCCCTAAGCGCGATCGCACAAGCTCAGGTTTATACGGGTTCACTCAAAGCTCACGTCGCGCAACTGTGGCATCACCACCGCGCCTTTGTGTTCTGTCTGGCAACTGGGGCAGTCGTGCGGTTGATTGCACCTCTATTGGAACATAAATCTCTTGACCCAGCCGTTGTAGTTATTGATGAAAATGGTCAGTTTGTTATCAGTTTATGCAGTGGACATCAAGGCAAGGCTGACCAATTAGCAAAAGCGATCGCACTTCAATTAGGCGCAACTCCGGTATTAACAGGGGCAAGCGCTGGGTTAGGTTTGCCAGGTGTCGATATCTTGGGCGCTCCCTTTGGTTGGCAACGGGGTGAGGGAGATTGGACGGCTGTTAGTGCAACAGTTGCACGAGGCGAACCTGTGCAGGTAATTCAAGAAGTCGGCTCAACTTTATGGCAGGAGCATCTTCCTCAGGGACATCCATTTCACTTTGGATTTCCTGAATATACGGCGACAAATCGGGAAGAATCAATTCCGCCTAAAGCCAGAATTTGGATTAGCGCTACACAACGACAATTTTCCCCCGAATCAGACTTACCCAAAGTTCAGTGGCACCCACGAGTGTTGTGGGTAGGCATCGGCTGTGAGCGAGGAACATCAAAACAATTGATCGAAACAGCGATTCAGCAGACTTGTCGGAGTCATCATTTAGCAGAAGGTGCGATCGCAGGATTTGCCACAATTGATATCAAAGCAGATGAAGTGGGATTAGTCCAATTGTGTCGCGATCGCAATTTGCCGTTACGCACCTTTCCGGCTGAAGTTCTCCGTTCAGTGGATGTCCCGAATCCTTCTGCTATTGTCGATAAAGAAGTAGGAACCCCCAGTGTTGCCGAAGCCTCAGCACAGCTAGCTGCAAATAGTTTTGGGGTGCAAGGTGTTGCGCCTTTACAGGTGAAAAAACAAATTTTTAAAGCAGAAGGACAACCAGGGGCAGTAACGGTTGCGATCGCACAATCAGAACAAGAGTATACAGGTCGTACTGGTCAATTATTACTCATTGGCACAGGCCCAGGACAACTCGACCAGATGACACCAGCAGCTCAAACGGCTGTATCCCAAGCTGATGTTGTGATTGGTTACTCGCTCTACATTGACTTAATTACCCCTCTGTTGCGTCCAGGACAAATTGTGGAAGCGTTACCCATTACTCAGGAACGACAACGAGCCGAACGAGCCATTGAGCTAGCACAATGGGGCTTAAGTGTGGCCGTTGTTTCATCGGGAGATTGTGGAATTTATGGCATGGCGGGGTTGGTGCTAGAAGAACTTCGCGCTGGTGGTTGGGATGGTAAAACTCCCGGTGTGCAGGTGTTTCCCGGAATCACAGCCTTGCAATCAGCGGCTTCTCGTGTCGGTGCGCCATTGATGCATGACTTCTGCGCCATTAGCTTGAGTGATTTGTTAACGCCTTGGGAGGTGATTGAAAAGCGCCTCACCGCTGCTGCCCAAGCGGATTTTATTACAGCTTTGTATAATCCGCGATCGCAAACTCGCACTCAACAAATTGCCACAGCTAGAGATATTTTCTTAAAGTATCGTGACCCAATGACACCCGTTGCGATCGTTCGCGCTGCTTATCGACAAGACGAACAGATTACCCTCACCACGTTGGCAAAGCTCCTAGAAGCCCCTATCGATATGCTAACAACAGTTCTCATTGGCAACCAAAGCACCAGAACCTATGAGGATTGGATGATTACCCCACGGGGCTATTTAGGCTTTGATGCTGATATAACTGGACTGAATCCACCGAGTTAGAAAACTCGATCTACCACGAAATTAAGCACGCTGGCAACAATAGTAAGAATGATCGAACCCAACAAAGCAGGTAGGAAGCCACTGACCACAAAACCAGGCGTGATAGAACCCGCTAGCCAAATCGTAAGGGCATTCAAAACAAACAAAAACAAGCCTAAAGTTAGAAATGTGATAGGCAGGGTCAGAAGTACCAAAATTGGTTTGACAATGGCATTGAGCAAGCCTAAAACAACTGCTGCCACCAGGGCAGCAAAAAAACTTGTGATTGCAAATCCTTGTACCAGATTGGCTGTAATTACCAATGCTAAAGCCGTAAGTAGCCAAGTCAACAAGAAGTGTGGCATGACTTTCGTTAAACAACGTCTACAAGTATCCTACCTAGAGAGTGACCTTTTCGTCCTTTGCGTCCACCCTGCATTTAATTCGGACTTACGCATAAATGCGCTATATGGTAAGGGCGCAAAGCCTTGCGCCCCTACTAGGCAATTGGATTTGGTAGCAAATCTCTGATTAAGATTGAAATACCACTTATGAAGTTTTATTAATGATGATTGTTCGGCGACTAGCTGCATTCCTCTTGACGCTCCTTGCGCTATGCTATGCCTTTCCAGCAGAGGCGGCTGACTATCCTCCTCCACTGTCCTACAGTAATGCAGAACTAAAAGCCCAAGACTTTTCAGGGCAAAGCTTACGAACAGCTGAGTTTTCTAATGCCAATTTGGAGTTAACTAACTTTGCTGATGCCGATTTGCGGGGAACGATTTTTAGCGCCTCGGTGATGACTCAGGCAAATCTACACGGCGCGGATTTAACTTACGGAATGTTAGATCAGGTAAATTTGACTGGCGCAGATTTAAGCGATGCCATATTGAGTGAAGCCATCTTGCTGCGCTCTATCTTTAACGGTACTGACATCAGTGGTGCCGACTTTAGTGACGCAATTCTGGATGGTGCCCAAGTCAAAGAACTCTGTGCTAAGGCATCTGGCGTAAATTCTAAGACAGGCGTAACGACTCGTGATTCTTTGGGATGTCGATGAGATAATCTAACGTCTATTAGTTCAGTAACAGCAATTCGGTTAAAGACTACCCTCTATTTTCTTAGTCTGGCGGCTTGGCTTGAATGAATTGCAACTGAATTAGGGGGATAAGGCCCCTCGAAGGGAATTTCTGAGTACGAGGTTGTAGGATAGATAATCCTATACCCTAAGCTAGAAAGGAATTCATAGGTTGTTTTAATGCTATGGGAACCGGTTTCAAAGAATAATTCAAGGGTTTCAAAATAGAGAATCGGATGGTATTTCTCTAGGACAGCTTTACCCCCTAGTAGCACATCATATTCCATTCCTTCAACATCAATCTTAATCAAATCTATCTTGTCTAGTTTTTCAAGAGCGACCCATTCATCTAGAGAAACTACTTCTACAGCAATTCCCTGTTGTCCATGCAGAGAACCGTTGCCTCTATAATTTGGATCTTCGTTATAAAAGCCTTTGTATTGCTGTCGTCCAACTCCATAGGGCAAAACCGTTACAATCTCTTTGAGTTTAGGATTTAGCTCTACATTGCCTTGAAGCCTAGAACGAACTGCTGGTGCTGGTTCAAAGGCATAGATTTTTCCTTGATCGATTAAACTAGCGGCGACTAAGGTGAGGGCACCACAATTCGCTCCAATATCAAGAACTACATCATCTGAATGGATAACTTTTTTTAAAAATTTAGTTGTTTTAACGTCATAGACTCCTGCTAACCAAACGGAGGATTCCATCGGATAGGTTGTATCCACCTCAAAATTTAAATTGCCGCAATAATTAGGAATCAAAAATCTTTGGTCTTTAGGGAGGAACTTAGCAAATTTCCCTCCTCCCTTACCTGTTAATCTGCAAAATATCCTGACAATTATTTGTAATAATCGACTATAAGCCCTTATAAAAATGCTGTTCATGGAGTTTTTATTCTGTGTGCCAAAATCGCTGAATAAAACCCAGGCTACAGCGAAAGAGATGTAATTCTCATTTGAGGTTTAATAATTGTAAATATGATTGAGCGTAGCAGATTGCCGCTTTGCACAAGGTAGACACAGACTATGGTTTCAAAATCCACGCCGATTAACGCCTCCCCATCTTACCAAGAGTCTATTCAAACCACCCGCCTCGCTGAAAGTTCACCTAGCAATATCAAGCGTGTGGGTGTGATTGGTGGAGGGCAGCTTGCCTGGATGATGGCGGGTGCAGCTAAGGCTTTGGGAATTGAACTAATAATACAAACCCCCCATCCTACAGATCCAGCAGTGGCAATTGCTTCAGACACAATTTTTGCCCCAATTGATGATGCTGCTGCGACTGGCGAAGTTGCGTCTCGTTGTGATGTCATTACGTTTGAAAACGAATTTATTAATCTGCCAGCTTTGATGCCGTTGGCACAGCAGGGTGTTTGCTTTCGCCCACGCCTAGAAGCCTTAGCACCGCTTTTGGATAAGTATGATCAACGCTGCTACCTCGAAGATATTGGCTTACCTCAGCCAGAGTTTATGACACTTGCGGGAGACGTTGGCAATGAGGAATTAGTGTCTCCTGCATCCTCTCTTGCACCAATGAACCTAAGCGAGTTAGAGTTTCCGCTCGTCCTCAAGGCGCGACGCCACGGCTATGATGGGCAAGGCACGTTCATTGCTAAAACTAGCACTGACTTACAGGAGATTTGGAAAAAGCTAGGATATGCGCCTGTACTCCTAGAGAAGTTTATTCCTTTTGAACGAGAGTTAGCGGTGATTGCTGCACGTTCTGTTACTGGGGATGTGGTGGTTTACCCGGTGGTAGAAACTCAGCAGGAAGAACAAGTTTGTCGTCGTGTTATTGTTCCGGCTGAGATTAGCTTAAGTGTTGTAGAAGAGATTAAGGCGATCGCACAAACCCTTCTCAACAGTCTTGATGCTGTCGGAGTCTTTGGGATTGAACTTTTTCTCACTACGAGTGGCAAGGTATTAGTCAATGAAGTGTCGCCGCGCACTCATAATTCCGGGCACTTTACCCTTGATGCTTGTGAAACGTCTCAGTTTGAACAGCAACTGCGGGCAGTTACAGGTTTACCCTTGGGAAGCCCTGCACTGAATTGTGCTGGTGCCGTCATGGTAAATCTTTTAGGTTATGAACACTCCCAGAGTGACTACCTCGACAAACGGCAAGAGTTAGCGAGTCTGCCTGGGGCTTTTGTACATTGGTACGGGAAAACTGAATCCCGTCCCGGACGCAAATTAGGTCATGTCACCGTTCGATTGGACTCTCAACAGGTAACTGAGGCACAAGCCGTTGCTAAAAAAATTGAATCCCTCTGGTACAGCTGATATGGCAAACGGCAGAAGGCACAAGCAAAAGTAACCTATTTTAGGAAAGGCAAAAGGTCGAATTCTTGACGAATCTCTAAAAGTGAACGATCAAGCAATGGTTCAAAATCGAGAAACGGCACAAAGCACTCCCGCTTACGTGACTTTGACCACATTGAAATCAATTCTGGCAACAGTTGCGGCAATACAAAGAAGATAGAGGCATATAACCAGATCACCCCATGCTCTTTTATCAAGTCGTCGTACATCACACGAATCGCAGGGCTGATAGTTGGATCTTTGATTGTGCGTAGGTGATCACGAAACTTGTAGTTGCTAGTCCACCAAGTTAGTGGGAGAATCTTGAGTTCGTCATACATACCTGTATCACAACCGTATACAACGTGTGAAACATCATGCGCCAGCAAAATTTTTGCAAACTCCGGAGGCAGTTTTCTCGGATCGGTGACGTTCGGATTTAGAGCATAGTATTCCTCTAGCCCATCCCGAAGAGTCTGAATGCTATTTTTGTCCGTGTAGTGAGGGCGGGACATTGTCTTATCGGCTGATCTATTTCAATACGAAACAGTTTCGTAAATAATGGTAGCACTCATGAGTGATATCACCAAAAAATTGCCGGGAAGACCCCGTAGTACTCAATCCCATCAAGCGATGTTGCAAGCAACCCTAGAATTGCTGGCGGAAGTTGGTTTTGAGGCGATGAGTATTGATGCGATCGCAACTCGCGCTGGCGTGGGCAAGACAACCATCTATCGACGCTACAACGGCAAAGAAGAACTAGTTGCTGATGCAATTGAGAGTGTAAGGCAAGATGTTGTAATTCCTGATACTGGTAATCTTTGGAGCGATATTGATGCGTTAATCGAGAATGCTGCCCACACCACGCTTAGTTCTCTGGGGCGACAGACTGTTGCAATGATTATCAGCAGTGCATCAAGCAACTCTCAGTTTGCTGAAATTTACAGGACAAAGTATCTACAACCTCGGCGACAAGCCTTTGCTATTGTGCTGGAACGGGCAAAAGCGAGACATGAAATTCAGGCAGATTTAGATCCTGGGCTAGTCTTCGATGTAATGAGTGGGATTATGCTTTATGCACTAATGTTTCAACCTACTACTGAATCGTGGGAAGGCTACGTTCGTCGTGCGTTAGGTCTGTTCCTGAGAGGGGCTTCTAATCGCTCCTAAAAATTTTACGCCTTGACCTCTTGACAAAAAGATTCAGGAACCTTTAACGTTTGATTTAATTGAACTAGGTAGCCTAATCTTGTCTGGTACTCATACCCATCGTTGTAGAGTAAGAGCCAGCTTAGAGCGGAGGAACCAAATCGTGGGGCTAATCTCATAATTTGAGAGAGACACCTTCCAGTCTTAGCCCGTCAGCTAACTCCGTCGGCATTGGGAGGAGTACCTATGACACAAGCTTGATCTAAGCCGTTGTCTTAAGGGTCTCCTAAGTGTAGGGCTGTAACTTTCAGTTACAGTCTTATGCTCCTGCCTGTCTCATCTTGTAAACCCCTACAGATTAACAAAGGCTAAGACGATGACTTATAAAGAATGGAGTCTGCTCATCAAAAAAGAGCTGAACCGTATCGCAGTTGACTATGTTGACCCGTCAGGACAAGTCTACAGTGAACCGTTCTGCTTTTATACTCTTGATGAGGCATTAAGCTACGGCAAAATGTGCATTGATCGTTCAATTCGCTCAAAGGTATCTGGCAACAAAGGAATTGTGGCTGTTCAAAACTCAGCTATTGGTTAAGTAATCGTTGGGTGTCCTGGGCTTCTTAAGGAAGGGCGTGTGTCTTCTAGGGGAAATGTAGCTAGGTGAGTAAGTCAGTGAATAATCAGGACAGCGATAGAGGCACTTCATTAAAACCGAGGTCAGTGTGATAAAACACAGGTTCTTGTTACCTAAATGTCAATTTGGGCAACATTGTACTCTTGAGAAATTTACATCTCACGAAAGATTTTCTCCCCTCAGGTAAGGTGCTAAGATAGCAAAACCAAATTCAGTAAGTCAGCCTAATCCAGTCTTGCATTTACAACATTCACTAAACTGTAATGCGATCGCTGGAGCGGAGGAACCAAATCTTGGGGCTTATTTCTGACCTTATCTCTTCTTAAAGTAGGAGACAAAGAAGAAAGGGACATCTCTCAGTCCTAGCCCGTCAGCTAACTTCGTAGGCATTGAGAGGAGACTGAAGAGTCAGCATTTTCTACTAATATGCGTGAACTCTTTCAGTGTCCTTGGCTGGTATCTGTTCGCTTCGTTGTACCTGCCTCGGCCTGAGAAAAGGGTTGTAGTAATCTGAACCTCTGGTGTCTGAGGCAGGAAAAGTTGCTGTTAAGTAAAAAAGTCACATGTTCCTGACTCAAAAGCATCTTGTAATCCAAGAAATTGACAAAGTTTTGGCAGATTATCCAGAACACCCTTATCAAGCTGCCTTCTCGATTGAGGAATTACGCCAAAAGTTAGTTAATCATGTTCTTAAGCATATCCCTGCTGACTGCAAGGTTATGGAGATTGAACAGAAACAACTGAAGAAACCAAATTCCCTATTCCTCACCAAGGAACAGCGGTTACGCATTGATGTTTTGATTCGTGGGAGTATTCTGCATCTCCTCCGAGAAAACGCCGACTGGATTGGTCATCGTATTCATCAAGCGAATAACTAATTTAGGAAAATTACGGCTAAAAGTCCACTGAAAACTAGGAGATTCAGACATGATTGAAAAGAAATACCTTTACAACAAAGGGGTGAGCTACAGAAGCTTCTTTGTTTGCCCAATCGAACACTCAAACGGTTACACCTACAGATGTCTTCGTCCTCAAGATAGCCCAGAAATTCAACTGGGAGGGGGCCTGTTTGCCAGTATTGCGGAGGCTCTAGAAGCTGGGAAGCGATACTTAGATCGGGAGTGGCAGTATCAGCATGAACTGAGCCATTACAAGAGATTGTTAGACACTCAGACAATTTCCAACGAAGAGTATCACTTGAATAAGTGTTCCCTTGATCAAGCGATTTGGGGACTATCCTAAGCTAAAGAGCCTTTAAACTGCTGATTTGAGTCATTGGTTGTTTGTACAAAAAAATAAGCTGTTAAGCATTTAAACTGGGTATTAGCAAAACACCAAACCCTTACGCCTGAATCTTGACAGCGAATCTAAATAAGTGATTTAAATGCTGAACAGCTTATAAACAACTAATAACAACCAACCCGAAATCCAATATCCTTTAGGCGTGGGATGAGTTAATGACCAATCGCTGAATCTGGTCAGCATTCAACTGTTCAACATTGCTGAAAACGACAACAGCACCCGCTTCTTTGAGGATTTCCTCATAGGCAGTGCGGCGTTCTCCTGTTTCCTGAACGTGAGGCGGTAGGATACCAACACCAATCCAACGGCGTTCAGGATATAAAGCTTTAGCTTTCTCAATGGTGTACATATCTGCTACGGTGTCCCCCACGTAGATAACTGATATCTCACCGACAACTGGATATCGCTGTTTGATCTGCTCAATTGTTGCGACTAAACCCGTGGGGTCAGGCTTACCTGGAGCATCTTCCATTGCAAGGAGGACTGGCGACTGAAGACCGAGGCGTTTTTCTAATACATAAGTCGCTGAACCTCGTGTCGCACCGCTAAAAAAGCCCCACAAGATTCCTGCCTCTGTTAAGTTCTCTAGGTAGCGAGGCTGTAAGAGCAGTGGTTCAGTGCAGATATATCCTGTCCAATTTTCCGGATTTGGTCCTCGGTAGCGAGACTGAAAGAAGGCAACAAGGGTGTCATAGTCGAGAGCAATTTGCGATCGCTCCTGACCCTGAGCTTCAAAGTAGCGGTAAACTAGCTCCTGAGATCCTTCCCAATCGTTGTTCCAAATCCCCTCTGCTTTTAAGTCATCAATTTCTATCGAGGATGGTCGATAAGCGCCCCCCGTGAAATGCTCTACTGTATCAGCGAGCGCACGTCGGTAAGAACCACCCACATCACGCACAACACCATCAATGTCGAAAACAACGATCGCGCTTGAGTTGGCAGTAGGTGTTGTTGCTGTTGGATTCGTCACGTTGCAAATCTCAAATCGGCTGATATTTTAGAAAACGCAGTAGGAGAATAGTTCTCAAACGAACTTGTACATTTTGCCAAGTGCTAAAGCTTTTTGCTCTCTTGTCGCCAAGGCTTTTGACATCTGCCCTACATTATTTCTCAGTTGCTTGAACCGTAGGTTAAGATTAAGAGTTGTAATGTAATCGAAGGAAGCTTGGGTGTCCTTGGAGGTGTGATTGTCGAAATTTATTTTAAAAGTTCTTTGGTTGGATGAGAACGTTGCCCTAGCAGTTGATCAAGTAGTAGGCAAAGGCACTAGCCCGCTGACTTCCTACTTTTTCTGGCCTCGTGCTGATGCGTGGGATCAACTAAAAGACGAGCTGGAAAAAAAGCACTGGATTGATGAAACGGATCGCGTTGAGCTACTTAACAAAGCCACAGAAGTGATTAACTACTGGCAAGAGGAAGGTCGGCGTCGTCCAATGTCTGAAGCTCAATCAAAGTTTCCAGAAGTTACCTTTACTGGCAGTGCATAATCAAGGTAAAAGGTGAAATACAAAAGGCAAAAGAGAGAAAATTTTTCTTCCTTTTGCCTTTTTGTTTTTTACGTTCAAATCATCCCACCAGAGGCTTGAAAGCGAGCGCGTGCTCTTTTCAGGGCTTGAGTCGCCTGAATCTTCTCTTGGCGATTGTCGCTGTTTTGGACTTGATTGAGGCGAGTCTGCGCTTGGGTGTAAGCTTCCCGTGCGGCTTCACGTTCAATCGTGTCTCCTCGTTCAGCACCATTGACAAGAATCGTTACTTCATCATTTTCGACTTCGGCAAATCCACCCATCAACGCGATCGCAACCCAGTCTTTGCCAGGGCGAACTCGCATGACACCAATATCCAAAGCCGATAACAAAGGAGCATGACCAGTCAATATTCCCAACTGACCAGTAGTACTAGGCAGAATAACTTCCTCTGCCTCAGAATCCCAGACTGTTTTGTCGGGAGCAACTATACGAACAGTTAAGGTCATCAGTTAGTTGTTTGTTGTTAGTTGTTTGTTGTTTGTTGTTTGTTGTTGGTAGAGTGAGACAATGCCCACTCTACTCATTTAAGTAAAGACAGATTGATTAGCTGCCTGACTTGATTTTCTCGGCTTTGGCGACCGCTTCATCAATACTGCCGACCATGTAGAACGCTTGCTCCGGCAGAGGGTCTAGTTCCCCAGACAGAATCATATCGAAGCCTTTTAGGGTATCTTCCAGCTTCACATACTTCCCAGGAGAACCCGTAAACACTTCCGCTACAAAGAACGGTTGCGACAAGAAGCGCTCCAGTTTCCGCGCCCGCGCCACAATCAGACGGTCATCTTCAGACAATTCATCCAGACCTAAGATTGCGATGATGTCCTGAAGTTCTTTATACCGCTGTAGAGTTGACTGGACAGCACGAGCAGTACCGTAATGTTCTTCACCAACAATAGCAGGCTGCAACATTGTAGATGCTGAATCTAGTGGGTCAACCGCAGGGTAAATACCTTTAGCTGCCAAGCCACGAGACAACACTGTGGTTCCATCCAAGTGAGCAAAGGTGGTTGCAGGTGCGGGGTCGGTTAAGTCGTCAGCAGGTACATAAACAGCTTGAATCGAGGTAATCGAGCCTTCCTTGGTTGAGGTAATCCGCTCTTGCAAATCCCCCATATCAGTTCCCAACGTTGGCTGATATCCCACCGCTGAAGGCATCCGTCCGAGTAGCGCCGATACTTCCGAACCTGCTTGCACAAATCGGAAGATATTGTCGATGAACAGTAGCACGTCCTGTTTGTTCACATCCCGGAAGTACTCGGCCATCGTTAGAGCAGAAAGACCAACCCGCATTCTGGCTCCAGGTGGCTCGTTCATCTGACCATAAACCAGCGCAATTTTGGATTCGGAGGGATTGTCTTTGTTGATAACCCCTGACTCGATCATTTCGTTGTAGAGGTCATTTCCCTCGCGAGTGCGCTCACCCACACCGCCGAACACCGACACACCACCATGATTGGTAGCAATGTTGTTGATCAGCTCCATCATGATTACGGTCTTACCAACACCTGCACCGCCAAAGAGACCAATTTTGCCGCCGCGACGATAGGGTGTCAGCAAGTCGATCACTTTAATCCCGGTTTCAAAGACAGAAGGCTTGGTTTCTAGATCAACCAGCTTCGGAGCAGAACGGTGAATTGGGGAAGTTTCCTCGGCATTAACGGGGCCTTTGTTGTCTACAGGTTCACCCAGCACGTTGAAAATCCGACCCAAGGTAGCAGTGCCTACTGGCACACTAATGGCAGCACCAGTATCAACGACTTCCATCCCACGTACTAGACCGTCCGTGGTACTCATGGCAACGGCTCGTACCTGGTTGTCGCCCAATAATTGCTGCACTTCGCAGGTCACAGAAACATCTTGTCCTGCTTCATTTGTGCCTTCGATTTTCAAGGCGTTGTAAATCTGCGGCATTTTACCGCGAGGAAACTCAATATCGACAACGGGACCAATGATTCTGGTGATACGACCAGTGTTTGTCTTTTCTGTAGTGGTGACCATGCTGCGCCTATAAGTGTGATCAGCTATGTTTCAGATACTGGAAAACAGTCTTAACATTTAGAAATGCTATCTTCAAGATTACCATTGAAAGGACTCTGAATCTTACTGGTAGCTTGATTAAGCACTATGGGTTAGGGGTGGGGATCGGCGATTGGAGGCTAGAGATTGGGAAGACTTAACTTAGGTAAGGTGGCAGGTAATAGGTGGTGAGGTGGTAGGGTGAGCGGCGAGTCTTGGAGTTAGAATTTCCCCGAAGTCCTAATCTTCCAAAGTCTTGAGCTAGATTTTCCCCTAAAACCTACCACCTAACACCTAAACCTAACACCTCTAAAGTGGCTCAGATGCTTGCAACACAGCATCAAGCAACCCAGGAAAGCGAATTTCCAAATCCTCATGTCGCAGCGTGTTAAAGCTTTGTGTCCCTTCCGTCCGAGTGCGGATAACGCCTGTCTCGCGTAGCACTTTGAAATGATGAGACAGAGTTGATTTTGCAATGGGAATGTTAAAGGCGCAGCAAGTTATTTCCCCTTTCGTCGCTAGGCTTTTAACGATTTGAAGCCGGATTGGGTCACTCAGAGCGTAAAGCACACCAGTTAAAGAGATTTCATCCCGGACTGGGAAACTCATTTTTCTCATGCCTTGCATTATCTCACAAACTCGTTTATATTTCGATTGTTCGTAAATTTACGAACAATCGAATAAAGGTTAGGAGGTTCAGATGAGAGTCTGGGAAATTCAAAATAAGCAAGGCTTGGAAGCGTTGACGTTGACTGAACGCCAAGAACCGCAGCCAACGCCAAGACAAGTTCTGCTAAGAATGCGTGCTGCATCGTTAAATTACCGCGACTTGCTGACTGTAAAAGGAGCTTACAACTCGAAGCAGCGCTTGCCACTCATCCCTTTGTCCGATGGTGTTGGGGAAGTTGTCGCCGTTGGGGAGGGTGTGACACGGGTAAAGATAGGCGATCGCGTTGCTGGGATTTTCATGCAAACGTGGTTGGAGGGGGAGTTTTCCGCAGAAAAGTCGAAATCTGCGCTCGGAGGAGCAATTGACGGCATTTTAGCGGAATACGTGACACTGCACGAAGACGGTGTTGTTCATGTGCCGGAACATTTATCCGATGAAGAAGCCGCCTCCTTACCTTGCGCTGCTGTAACCGCTTGGCAGGCGCTGATGACTCAAGGCAACTTGAATGCCGGTGATACGATTTTGGTGCAAGGGACAGGTGGTGTTTCCCTCTTTGCGGTTCAATTTGCGAAATTGGTCGGTGCGCGTGCGATCGCAATCTCCAGCAGTGATGAGAAACTAGAGAGAGTCCTTCAGTTAGGTTCGTCTAGCGGCATCAACTACAAAACAACCCCAAACTGGGATGAACAGGTGTGGAAACTAACCGATGAAGTTGGTGTTGACCACGTTGTCGAGGTTGGTGGTGCTGGCACCATGAATAAATCTTTGCGTGCTGTTCGCTTTGCTGGCACTGTCAGTTTAATCGGCGTGTTAACGGGATTAAGCGGAGACATCAGCACTGGTTCCATTCTTCATAAGGGTATTCGGGTTCAAGGCATCTATGTTGGTAGTCGGGCGATGTTCGAGGCAATGAACCGTGCAATTGCTCTGCACCAACTCCGTCCAGTAGTTGATTCGGTTTTTCCCTTTAAAGACGTGCGTGAAGCGCTAGCTTACATGGAAAGCGGTAAGCACTTCGGTAAAATCGCGATTCGTTTCTAGGCAAGGATATATAGACTGTCTCTCTTCAGGAATCTCGCCATTACCTGTTCATCGTCGTCTTACTGGCAAAGGATTCAGGCACATACGGTTAGTTATTTTGCGATCGCTCCTACCGTACCCTTCACAGAACGCAAGTAATCATCTGGAGCAATCAAGATCATCGTACCGCGCACACCCGCCGAGACAGCAATCTGCTCGAATAGTTCAATCGTCTCGTCAACGTAGACTGGATAATCTTTTTTGCAAGCCAATGCCGTTACACCACCACGGATGTATCCGGTTAGCGGCTGAACATCCTTGAGGGGAACCGTCTCAACCTTGCGGTTTTCTGTCAGCAGTGCCAAGGCTTTAAGGTCGAGTTGAGCATTTCCAGGCACAACAGCAAGACAAACACCTGTTCGATCTCCCCGTGTGACCAAGGTTTTAAAAACTTGTTCTGGGGGAAGACCAATCTTCTGCGCTACACTCTCAGCAGCCAAATCGTCTGGGTCAACCTCATAGTGGAGGAGTTGGTAGGAGATTTCTAGCTTATCAAGGATGCGAACAGCATTAGTTTTCATCTGGAGTTGGGCTAGCTAAGCGACTCTCTTCCCAATATTGCCAATACACTCCAACAGTTTGGGAATGGGGCTACCTCGGCCCCTGGGTCATGCGCGGCTTTCCCGGTAAAATCCGCAATCTGGTGTGTCTAACCAAAAAGATTTTAGTCAGTAGAGTTCTATTAGACAAGGATTTACAAAAATTTTACTTGTTACTCAGTTTCTCTATTGAAGCTTTACGGACACTTACTGAAATAAACCCTACATTAAAGAAAGGAAAGGAAATTGCCCTGAGAGCCAGCAACAAGAACAATGAAGCAATCTTAGATGCATCCAAACTCTCAGTAGGTAGATTAATGACTTTTAAGCTAAGCGCTTGTTAGATGCGCTAATGACAGGGGAGCAAGTATTCAAAACCCTCAATACAAGTCTTGGAAACAAGGCTGTGCTTGAAGTTCTGGTAATTAAGACTTATTAGAAAGGCTTAACACCAGTTGCTACACAAAGCATGAGGAAATTAAATCGTTGCCTTCGCATAAGCGGTACCAGAATCTGACTTGATTAGTATCGACGCAACGTATACATAACTAAAACCCCAGACAAACACCATCATAGACATCCGCTTTCGATACTGAAAGTAGACGCAACCAACTCACCGATCAAACCTCAGTCATAGGATAAATATATGTCTTTAGTGCTATCTCTTGTTTTTTGGACTGCTGGGGCTGTTACCATCACACTCGGAATGGCGATCGCTGTCTATATGGTTCTAGGTCTACTACTTGTCCTAGATTTACGCAAGTCTCACGGTCAAAATAGAGGACTTCAGCTTCAAGCTCAGTTCCTCTATGACGGAACCGTCACTCCATCAGAGCTTGTCTTGAAGAATCCGACGACGTTGGAGCGCCCCCGCCAGTTGGAACGCCAAATTCTCCACCTGGCTGTAGAAGGAGCGCGGCAACAACCGTAATGTGTACGCCGCCGATAACGTCAACAATGTTTTATGCGGCTCCTCCAAAAGAAGACGGCTGTGTACCGCTACTGCTTGATGTGCTAGCTCTACCGCCGTCTTTCCGTCTTCCAATGTCACCGCACGGCGGGCTAAATGGCGCAACTGATAAGCCATTGCTGGTTTTTCCCAATCTTTCACCTGTTCGGGAGCATAAGCACGGGCTTTCTCTAGCATCCGTTCCCAAGAACGTAATTTTTTGAGCAATTGTGCTGAATGTCCTTCGGGATTAACACGATACAGTGTCAATGCCTCGGCTACCCCTTCAATCAGCCAATTGGTCTTGACAGCAATCCGTAACCAACACTCTACGTCTTCTGAGGGGTGTAGTACTCGGTCATCATCAAAGTAAAAGTCCTCAACAGTTCCATAAAGATTATCTTGGAAGCTAATCTCCTCTAGGACTTCGCGTCGAATTACCGCAACTGAACCATTGCCAATCGGAGTACGACAAAGAATGTCTAATGGGGTAATGTCGGTCAGCTTAGTGAGCTGGTAGATACCTAAGGGGTTACCCACTTCATCGATAAAAGCCGAGCGACAGAAGCTAACACCAACTTGGGGTGATGAGTTAAGATGCTCAACATGGGCTTCGAGTTTGTGGGGTACCCACAGATCATCAGCATCTAGGAAAGCAATGTACTCACCTTGGGCAGCACGGATACCAGTATTACGGGCGGCAGCAACCCCACGGTTTTCTTGACGAAGGATTTTAACTCTAGGGTCAGTGAATTGTTGACAGATTTCGATGCTGCGATCGGGGGAGCCATCATCAACAATCAAAAGCTCGAAGTTCTTGTATGTTTGTTCGAGGACTGATTGGACGGTGGCGGCGATATATTTCTCGACTTTGTAGACCGGAATGATGACTGATACTTTTTTCATACACCCGTAACCCTTTTGTGTTTTAAGTCAAGTGGATAGCTTTAATGTCTTAACTTTTCTAAAAAACTCTTCTTTGTTTAGCTATAGTACATTCTTTGTCAATTATTAAGAATTGCCTGAAACTAAGCTCGGAGTGAGGAGGTATCTATCGTATAACTACTTACGCGCCGTCTTTTGGATAAACCCCTCTAGTCTTAAAGAAACTATTTACTCAATATCTACGCCATTTTGAGCGTTCTGCTCTGAGTTGTTTGTCGCTCTACGTAATACTACTGAGGAAATGTCACTGCGTTATCCTCTTCAGCAGTTCTTTACTTAATCTTTTTATTCCTTGTTCGGTATATAAAGATTCTATAAAGAGAAATGGACACTATCTTACCCTAGCAACGCTATCAGGTAGCAGGAGAAAGCAGGCATTGATTCCTGCCCCTTTTACTGAATTAGCAGCATTTTTGAGTACTACTTAGTTCAAACAGTCGTTGTTCAGGTGAAAACCCTGTCATCCTACTCCTCTCTCTAGGGGATGAGAATCAGAATTGATTTTCTCGTATTTGTTTAGTTCCAGGAGCAGCGACAACGTGAATAAAACCTACTCAGCCGCTTCTAGACGCAAGCGCTGTAACTCCTGTTGTAAAAATTTTCCCCATTCAGCCGCCAGAGGTATTTCTGTAAAGGGAACTTGGATTGAGGCAGTGGGTTCTGGAAAAAGAAATTCTAAAGCGATCGCACGACCTCCGCGAGGTGGTTTCTCCAAGTCAACGGGTTGAGTATCCACTAGTAGGCGAATGGCTTGCACCTCTTTGAGAGAAAAGGTATCTAGATTTATCGGACCCTTGCGTGTTGGCTTTCCCCACGTTAGGTCACTATTTTTTTGACCCAGTACCGCATAGATATCATATTTTGCCCGCTCAAACTGAGCTGCCCACTGACCATAGGCTTCAACTTTTTGGAATTCGTTCCAACCTGACCAAGCAAGCCAAAAAAATGCAGCTAGTAAAGGTAACCAGAGTAAACCACGTTCCATCTTGGGCGTTTTTTCCTGACTTATGTAAAAACGTCAAAACTGTACCAGAGAGTTGCGCTTCTTTAAATTAAGGTAACAACACAGAGCTTCCTTAGTTAAGCAGAATCTTTCAAGGGTTCCGTAAGCCGTTCATCACACGGTGCTAGTAGCGGATGGCTGACCGCTGATAGCTAAATAGCTAAATAGCTTTACCTAAAAGTTAGTGTGGTTCGCTCTCACTGAAGCTAAGACCTATAAGTTATCGTAGTGATTACACTGGCGCGACAGCGGACGAGTTGCCATGAGAAAGTTTTTCATTATTTGCTTGTTTGTGTTAGGGCTAGGTTTTGCCCTGTTTAACTTCAAAGGCTTGGCAAATCAGGGAGAGTTTCAATCAATTGTGTTGGACTTTCGGGAAAATGTCCCGGAGGCTGAGATTGAAGCGAAGGTCAATTTGCTAGCTGGGAAGTACAACCTTGAGCCACGTCTGAACAGTGAATTTTCAGCGGCTGACCATGTATATATTGCCAAAGGCGATCGCAACACAATCGACGAACTAAAAAAATTAGGCATCGGTAAGCTTACAGAATTTATTGAACCCAATTACATCTACCGAACTTTTGATGTTCCAAATGACCCGGAATATAGCCAACAGTGGAACTTACGGAGCATCAATATAGAATCAGCCTGGGATGATACCAAAGGAAGTGGTGTCACTGTCGCCGTGATTGACACTGGCATCAGCCCCGTTCCAGATTTGAAAACTACTAAGTTTGTCAAAGGCTACGACTTTGTTAACGACCGAATCGAGGCATTTGATGACGCGGGGCACGGTACCCATGTTGCGGGTACGATCGCCCAATCCACGAACAACGCCTATGGTGTGGCTGGAATCGCTTATGAATCTACTCTCATGCCTTTGAAAGTCCTGGCATCAAGTGGTGGCGGTACGGTGGCGGACATTGCTGAAGCGATTCGCTTTGCCGCTGACAATGGGGCTGATGTCATTAACATGAGCCTGGGTGGTGCTGGTGAAAGCAAGCTGATGGAAGAAGCGATCGCCTATGCCTACCAAAAAGGTGTCGTGATTGTAGCTGCCGCTGGTAATGCCAACCAAAATTCCGCCTCTTACCCCGCTCGTTATCGCTACGTAATTGGTGTTGCAGCTCTAGATTCTGCTGGTGTCAAAGCTCCCTACTCCAACTTCGGCGCTGGTGTAGATATCTCAGCCCCTGGTGGTAGCGAAACGGGTAAAATTTTGCAAAACACCATCGACCCGCAAACTGGAGAAGGTGTCTTTATTGGCTATCAAGGTACCAGTATGGCAGCACCCCACGTTGCTGGGGTTGCCGCTCTTGTAAAAGCAAGTGGCATCACAGAACCGGATGAAGTGCTGAGTGTCTTAAAGCAATCGTCACGAGCTGTCCAGGAAGACCCTCTCAATCACTTTGGTTCCGGTCATCTAGATGCAGCAGCAGCCGTTAAACTTGCTCTGCGTGGTCAAATTACCATCCGCGACTTCTTCCGCTGGGTGCGAGACAACGGTTATCTCAACCCTCGCTTCTGGATTGATGGCGGAACAATTATGCTGCTGCCAAAAATTGGCATGGTTATCGGTTCTTACCTCCTTGCCTGGTTCCTGCGGAATTACTTCCCCTTTAGCTGGAGTTGGTCACTTGCCACTGGGTTGGTGGGTGGTAGTTCTGGATTGTTCTTCCTGCGTGGCTTCTATATCTTCGACCTTCCCCAATGGCCGTTCCGAGTTATGGGAAGTTCCATTCCAGAACTAGGTAGCGCTGTTCAAGGTAGCAGTATGTTGAATCCGATTTTTGCCAGTGTACTGATTCCGTTTATCTTGGTGGCGCTACTACTCGGTCACAAGCAATGGAAGTGGGTGGCAATTGGATCTGCTCTCGGTGTCGCTAGTTGTTTAGCCGTGAGTGCAGTGGTGTCACCCAGCGTTATGTGGCTGGGTACTGGCGTTGTTGCTCGCCTGTACCTAGTTGCCAACGCTCTCCTATGCTTTGGACTTGCCTATCTATCCTCGAAAGGAGAGGAGCAAACTGCATGAGTATTAACGTTACGGGTGTTATCGAACGTAAAGGAATGGGACCCGGTACTTGGGCACTGGTTACAGACTCAGGGGAAACCTATGAACTCAAGGATGCCCCAGATGAGTTAAAGAAATCAGACCTGAAAGTCAAGGTCGAAGGGCAGGTACGAGACGATGTCATGACCTTCGCCATGATTGGTCCAGTACTGGAGGTGAAGTCCTTTAAGGTGCTGGATTGACATAAGAAGCAGGGAGAGGGTAAGTACATTCGATAGTTGATTCATTGACTTCTAGAGTTTGCCCCTCTCCCGTTCTCCTTAGTGTTAATGGGTAGGGCGCAAGATCAATGTGCGCCTTACAATATTTAAAACAGGTGTTAAATGAGAGGTTTTATAGAACTTCAGGTTTAATTCTTACGCCTCTATTCAAAAAAAATCCCCAGCCCAAACCGGTGAGCCAGGGAATGTCAATCAGGGTGCATCTACCATTCCACTCTTCCTAAGGTGACCCTACCTATCCGGACAAATCCAGGACAAGTCACCCGATGAAGCCCGGAAATTGACTATCACTCGGAGAGAGAATTTAACTTAAAAATGGGAAACTTTCAGTCAGTTCAATCAATCTACGAATAGACAGAGGTACTGAATCCTTAACGTTTTTCATAGACGTGAGCGTAAGCCCTTGAAACTAACCAAGATTGACCAAGTAGCAGTGGCACAGGAATTCCACATCTCTGTGACTCCCTTAGGAGAAGACGAATATCTGGTGCGGATCGAACGAGTCGCGCCGGGAGTCCCGTTGGCAGAAGAGCAAGTTAAATGGCCTGTGGAGGATTGGTTAGCTCAGGCACAGCAACTGATGAATGACCCGCTCTTGGGCGTGTTGCAGGGTAATAGTGCCTTTACTAATGATCTTTTTTATTTGCCGGAATGGGAGGAACCAGTCAGTCAATCGTCTCTCAATCTAGTGGCGTTGGGTCAGCAACTTTATAATGCTTTATTTCAAGGAAGTCTTCGAGATAGCTGGATGATGGCACAAGCGATCGCCCAAAATCAGCGATCAATTTTGCGGCTACGTTTGGGATTGAAAGGAAAACGTCTACCACGCCTCCCTTGGGAAGTTCTGTATGCAGGCGATCGCCCTCTAGCAACGGGAACTGATGTGGTTTTCTCCCGTTACCAGCTAAGTACGGGGCGGATAAGTCCAGTACAGGCGCTTCCTTCTGGGTCAAATCAACCCTTAAAAATTTTGATGGTTATTGCTAGTCCTAGCGATCAAGAGACGTTAGAGCTGGCAGAAGAAGCTAGTCATCTGCAAGCAGAACTCCGTAGCCGTTCCCCTAATGAACTCCCTGCGATTCAACTAACCATCTTGGCGCAGCCAGGACGTGAACAGTTGACCCAAGCGTTAGAACAGGGTCAATATCAAGTATTCCACTATGCGGGTCATAGCAACCTAGGAGACTCTGGCGGTGATGTCTACTTGGTTAGCAACAAAACGGGTCTAACGGAAACCCTGAATGGTGCTGACTTAGCAGGATTGTTGGTCAATAACGGTGTCCAGCTAGCTGTGTTTAACTCCTGCCGTGGAGCCTATACCGCCCCATCAGAACGGGCAAATGGGAAAGAGCGTAATCTAGCCGAAGCTATAGTAGCACGGGGGATTCCTGGCGTTCTGGCAATGGCAGAGCGAATTCCTGATGAGGTGGCGCTGACTCTCACGCGGCTACTCTACCGCAATCTCAATCAGGGCTATCCAATTGACCTCAGTCTCAGTCGGGCACGGCAAGGGCTGATTTCTGCTTATGGCTCAAATCAGTTGTATTGGGCGTTACCAGTTCTTTACCTGCATCCCGAATTTGATGGCTTCTTGACAAAAGTTGATGACGCGGCTCAAACGATAGCTGAACTCTTTGCGATCGCTGAGCCTCCTGATGCTTCATTGTCTCCACAAGCTGCCTTGTTCACACCACCAACAGGCAGACGTATCCCTCCCAGTTACTTAGAGATTGAAGATGA
Source organism: Microcoleus sp. FACHB-SPT15 (assembly GCF_014849525.1). Classification (NCBI taxonomy): domain Bacteria; kingdom Bacillati; phylum Cyanobacteriota; class Cyanophyceae; order Oscillatoriales; family Microcoleaceae; genus Microcoleus; species Microcoleus sp. FACHB-SPT15. The sequence continues at coordinate 282,699 of NZ_JACJNU010000062.1, forward strand.
GTTAGATGGACTGTCGCCGGAAGACTTAGCGGAGGATGAGGACTTTGTTGACGATTTAGACCAGGATGATCTAGACGCGGACGATCCTGGTGCCTTTATTCAGGACTTATTACGTCAGCTTGATCCAAAGCCGACGAACAGTGACTTAGGGCAAACAGGCACTGGCATTGAGAGTCTGCCTCTAGTCGCTTCAGAGACAGATGATTTGGAACCGTCAGGGTATCCCGTCAACAATCAGTCTCCTACACCAACGGAATCAGGAGCAATTACCCCAACGACTGAGACACCACAACCGTTATCTAAACGAGTTGAGAATCCGAACTCCCCACCTGGAGGAGCCTCCAGTAAGCGACCAAGTTTTCAAAGTTGGTGGCAAAACTGGCGCCGTTTCCCAAAACTGTGGGTTATTTTTGGAGCTATTGGTGTGATTGCGATCGCTTTATTGGGATTTTGGTTCTTCCAAAACCGAGAGCAAAGCCTAGGCAGACTATCTCAACCACCAGCCAATGTGCCAACAGTTCCCCTTAGTCAAACGGGCGATTTGAAACAAGCTGACACCGCTAAGGTTACAGCCATTGCCATTGAACAACTGAGTCAAGGGAACATTGCCGCAGGGCAAAAGGCAGTAGAAGCACTACTGGATCGAGGGGCATTGCAAGCCGCAGATGCTTCCCTTGCCGTTGTTCCGAATGAGAAACTTGAAGACCCGGTCGTGAGTTTCTTAAGAGGACGTTTGGTTTGGCAGTCAATTCAAGCAGGTAACCAAGACTACGCGGTGAGTGATGCCCGACGGTATTGGGAAACAGCAATCAAGGCACAACCCAAATCTTCTACCTACCTCAACGCATTAGGATTTGCTTACTATGCTGAAGGCGAATATGAGCGAGCGAATAATGCATGGTGGGAGGCACTGAACCAGATCGAAACCCAGCAAGGGGCAACAACTGCTGCAACAGAGCCAATTAAACAAGAAATGCTGACAACCTATGCCGGATTAGCCCTAGGAATGTGGAAATCTGCCCAACAACTGCCAGCAGATCAGCGATCGCGTTTGTTGAATGAATCACTCAAGCTGCGCCAAAAAGTCATGATCGATGACCCAGTTAACTTTCAATCTGATGCCTTGAGCAAGAACTGGCTATGGTCTGAAAAAGCGATTCAAGACTGGCGATCGCTTTTAGCCGTGAGAAGTTAGTGGTTTGTTGTTGGTTGTTGGTTTTTAGAAAGAATACTGGCTCATAGCTCGGATGCACCCTGATGACTGGCTGAACAACAAATAATCAACAACAAATAACCAATAACTACTTCCCTCGCATTAGCGAAGCGAGAGACTGACGCTTGCGTAAATCCATCAAATCAGCAAGGTTTTGCTTACCTCCATCTAGAGGATGGCTCTCCTCCGGGGGTAATACTGTTACTTGAGCCAGACGGTTGTCGATTGTTGGTAGTTGGTTTTCTAAAGATACCAAGTTGGGCTTAGACGCAACGGGTTGCTTAGTTGTGGAAGTAGAACGGCGTTTTTTTGAAGGATTCTGCCGTTTCTTGCGCCTATTCGCGGTAGATTTTAAACGTTTCGGAGCTTGGCGACGATTGCTGGTTTGTCTCAGAGCTTGGGTAATCAATAAAGAACCACCCGCACAGCCAAGAGCAACAGCACCAATCAACGACAGTGGCAAATCCGGTTCAGCTGTGAATTGGTGAACAGTGGTGAGAGGTGACGTTGGTGTAGATACCAGTGGCAAAACAGGAGTTTCTTGAATGGTAGAGGCAGTTGGTGCAGGTGCAGATGCCTCTTCAATTGGCCCGGCGCTTAAAAGACGTAAAGCCGCGAAGCCACCAGCCGAGAATAGCACTGCCCAAAGCAGACCCCAAAATACAAGCGGATAGTTGTGGATTAGCCGCTCGATCAGTGGTAGACGAGGTTGCGGCTGTTCGGAAGGATTGTTAGATGGGTTGAGCATTGATGCCCTTGACGGTCAGGATAAAAGTAAGAATGCAAATAATTGCACTTATACAGGGTACGATATCAAGCCTGTTTTACACTTCGTTTAGTAAGTTGTCGCTTTTATCCCTTAGCTGTTGTCAAGGGTACAGACATAATTCCTCATATCTTTACCGCTGACCCTAAGTCCAAGCTGATAAACGAAGTTATGAAAATGACCAAACTTGATAGCAGTCACCATGATGACGGAATTTTAGCATAGCTACCCGATCCCACCAATTTTAAAAAAAGCTCCAAAAATCTGATTGTAATAAGCTAATGACCTATTTAATAGCAAGGCAAAATTGATTGTCTACTTTAGGTCAAAAGGAAGAAGACTTCCTTTCCCCTTAACGGTTCAACAGCGAAATACAACTTGAATGCAGGTGATCTTAACTATGCTCTCGGTAATCTCTAGATGCGCTAGAGTGGCAATCGACAGACAGTATTAGAAGGTAAGACAAAATAATGGGGGTAGAGCTGACACCCAAAATCGGTAACGCGCCACGCGCTGAGTCCGCCAACGGTAATGAGACACAATCAGAAGCAAATCCAGAAGTACAACTGACAACCCATCGGCAGCCTTCAGCCTCGACCAAATCCTGGACGATTGAGGAGAGCGAGAAACTCTATCGAATTCAGGGATGGGGAGAGCCATACTTTTCGATTAATGCCGCTGGTCATGTTACGGTTTCGCCCAAAGGCGATCGCGGTGGTTCTCTAGATTTATTAGAACTCGTAGAAGCTTTACAGCAGCGCAACCTAGGACTACCGCTATTGATTCGCTTTTCGGATATTTTGGAAGACCGAATCGAGCGGTTAAATGCTTGTTTTGCAAAGGCGATCGCTCGTTACAAATACCCTGGTACTTACCAAGGGGTCTTTCCTGTCAAGTGCAACCAGCATCGGCATTTGGTGGAGGATTTGGTTCGGTTTGGGAAACCTGTCCAATTTGGTCTAGAAGCGGGTTCTAAACCAGAATTGATGATTGCCCTGGCTACGTTGAATACTCCCAACTCCCTGCTGATTTGTAATGGTTACAAAGACAGAGAATACATCGAAACGGCTCTCTTGGCGACGCGCATCGGACACAAGCCGATCATCGTCATTGAGCAGTTAGAAGAAGTGCAGCTCGTGATTGATGCGACGCGACAGCTAGGAATTGAACCCGTTGTGGGAGTTCGGGCAAAGCTGAGTACCAAAGGCACAGGTCGCTGGGGAGATTCTACAGGCGATCGCGCTAAATTTGGTCTAACGATTCCGGAAATCCTCACCTGCGTTGAGCAACTGCGAAGTGCTGGAATGCTCAACTCCTTGCAGCTATTGCACTTCCACATCGGCTCCCAAATCTCTGCGATTGGTGTGATTAAAGAGGCAATTCGAGAAGCTAGTCAGATTTACGTCGAGCTAAGTGCATTAGGGGCAAATATGCAGTATCTCGATGTTGGTGGTGGTTTAGGCATCGACTATGACGGCTCCAAAACGAACTTCCATGCCTCGAAAAACTACAATATGCAAAATTATGCCAACGATATTGTTGCCGAGGTCAAGGAAGCTTGTGATAGTCGTCAGTTACAAGCGCCAGTGCTGATTAGTGAGAGTGGTCGTGCGATCGCTTCCCATCAATCTGTCCTAATCTTCGATGTTCTTAGCACCAGCGACGTCCTAGCTGAGACTCCTGCACCGATTCAGGAAAAAGAACATCTGATTATCCGCAACCTTTGGGAGACGTACTCTAATATCAACCTGGAGAATTACCAGGAAGCTTACCACGACGCGATTCAGTTCAACGACGAAGCCAAAAGCCTCTTTGGCTTCGGGTACCTAACACTCACCCAACGAGCAAGAGCTGAGCAGTTGTACTGGGCGTGTTGCTACAAAATTCTCGAAATTGCCAGAACTCAGGACTACGTTCCCGATGACTTGGAAGACTTAGAGAAAATCATGGCATCGATTTATTACATCAACCTCTCTGTCTTTCAGTCTGTACCTGATTCTTGGGCAATTGACCAGTTGTTCCCAATTATGCCCATCCATCGGCTTGATGAAGAACCCACACGCCGAGCTATCCTCGCTGATCTTACTTGCGACAGCGACGGGAAGATCGACCAATTTATTGACCTGCGAGATGTCAAATCGGTACTAGAACTTCACCCGTTGACGAGTACACAGCAGTCTCTTGACTCCAAAAATGGGAAGCAGGGACTGGAAATTAACAAAGTACTTAGCCCTACGCCAGTATCTGATTCCCACTCTCACGAACCCTATTACTTAGGCTTGTTCCTTGCTGGAGCTTATCAGGAGATTATGGGCAACTTACACAACTTGTTTGGTGACACAAATGCTGTTCATATTCAATTAACGCCTAGAGGCTATGAAATTGAACATGTTGTTAAGGGCGACACGGTGAAAGAAGTTTTGGGTTATGTACAGTACGATGCTGAGGACTTAGTGGAGAGCGTCCGCCGTCGCACTGAGCAAGCCTTGCAAGAAAAACGCATTACCCTCGAAGAATCTCGACTGCTCCTGCAAAAATATGAGCAGAGCTTGGGTAGTTACACATACTTGAATGGCTAAGGCAGTTGTAGTTGTTAGATGGGTAGTGCTAAGTCACAAAACTTAAGCCTGGTAGATTTCTTAGCCCAGGTTACCCACTAACAACTAACAACCACTAACAACTAACTATTCGCTTGCCAAGAGTTCTGCGATCGCTTGTCGCTCTAATGGCTCTTGGGAGGGTAGACTCCTGCGGGTATCAGTAATCAGCCAGTCTAAAGCGGCTGCCTGGACATCAATGGTTGCCCCAGTTTTATCAACGCAGTAGCGTCCAAACACTAGCTTATCGACCAAGCGAACTCCCGCACCCAAGCGGGAGTATTCAAAAATCACACTATTATCAACAGTCGCACCACTACATACCCAACAATTAGGCCCAATCATCGTCGGCCCAATAATCTTGGCTCCATCTTCAATATGGGTCATCCCACCGATATAAACAGGCCCTGTGATATCAACCTTGTCCCAATTTACGGCGACATTTAACCCCGTGTAGATACCTGGAGCCACTTCATGTCCTGGAACCGATACATTTTTAACTTCTCCCAGCAAGACGCTCCGAATTGCTTGCCAGTAGTCTGGGACTTTACCAATATCCACCCACTGGAATTCCATAGGTACAGCATAAAAAGGCGCACCCATTTCCACAAGCTTGGGAAATAATTCACCACCGATGTCATATTCCTGACCAGATGGGATATAATCCAATACTTCTGGTTCAAAGATGTAGATACCTGTGTTGATATTAGTACTGAGAGCTTCCTCAACTGAAGGCTTTTCCTGAAAGGCTTTAATTCGACCCGTCTCGTCTGTGACAACGACACCGTAGCTAGGAACCTGCTCTTGCGGCACGGTTTTCGTCACTATCGTAGCGATCGATCCCTTTTCTTTATGCCATTTAACCGCCGCCGACAAATCGAGGTCAATGAGAGCATCACCGCAAAGGACGACAAAAGTATCGTCAAAAAATGGGTAAAAGTCTTGGATGCGCCGCATCCCACCCGCCGATCCGAGTGCTTCCCCGACGAGTTGACCATCAACGATTCGACCTTCAAACGAATAAGCGATCTGGACACCAAATCGCTGTCCATCACGGAAATAGCTTTCAATTTCGTTTGCGAGGTGACTGACGTTGACAACAACTTGGTCAAAACCATGCTGTCGCAATAGTTCTAGTAAAAACTCCATCACTGGTTTTTGCAGGATGGGAATTAAGGGTTTGGGAATGGTGTGGGTGATGGGGCGCACGCGAGTTCCCTTACCAGCCGCCAGAATCATGGCTTTCATGAATTTTTGTTCCTTAACCTAGTCCACACATTTTTGGTTTGGTCGATTGAGTCTGATTTTAACCAGTCCGTCGCTAGTGCGTTGGATTGGTTGATGGACTTATCCTGATAATCAGGAGATATAGTCGCTCTAATCCCCCGACTTGCAAGAACGGCGAGAGTAAACTAACAAGCGCTAGCAGAGAGTTAAGAGCAATGCTCAGACTCGTTTCTACTAGCTCCTCTTCAAGACGATTAGTTAACTCTAATTGCTCCGAAGAGTACCGTATGGCGAACGGCTAGGCGAACACCAGTGTTCGCAAAGCTTTGACACAAAACGGATACCTTTACTTGTGCATAGCACATAAACGGGTTGCCGATTTGCGATCGCTCACCTTCCCTCGAACGAGTTCTGCGTTTTGCAGTACGGGGAACTAAAGAACAGTTCTCCCTCAAAGTACAGTTTGCCCAAGCTTCAAATCCTAATCCCAGATCAACACCCATTGTCTATTCATTACAGCGCACGGATTTTTAAGTCTTGGTAAAACTCTTCTTGGGATAACTCTACTTTGGACTGAGCAGATAACAGGAGTAGTGCCCAAAAGACACCAACTCGGTCTTTTGCTCCGTCTTCAGTTGCCTCAACAGCCACTTCGGGGGAAGTGTTAGCGTGGGACGGGATATAAAGCCCTTCGGACATCGCTTCACCTATAGTCACATGGCTATCCTGTTCGGAGTTACCATTCCCTGCTAGGGTTCCTGACAGGGCGGCTAGAGAATCAGCTTCATCCAATGCTATGGGAGACAACGTCCACCACTCTAACAACTGATCTAAATTCAGCCAATCTTTTCCCGCTGCGATCTCTTGCCAATGACGTGAGAGAAAGACTTCGAGTCTTGTGGCAATTTCTGTCAAGTTTTCATCGTGAGCCAAATGAGCGATCACTTTTGCCGCTTGAGAACGAGATTGAGCGCGGGGACGTAAGGCACGAGTAGGCAAGGGCGTTTCATCCAGTTGCGCTGCCATTTGCTGCAATTGATCGATCAGCTCTTGGAGTGTTACAGGGCGTCTTTTGGGTGGCGGAGCGGCAGCACGACGGCGTAGATGTCGTTCTAGATGCAGTGGCAAGCGCATTTCGCCTACCATATCGATTTGGTCGTCTATCTCAGTGAGTTCTGGTTCGTCCGGCTCTCCAATCCGTCCGAGGGTATCGGCTTTGAGTAAAACCAGCATTGATGCCCACAAAAATGCTTGCCCCGACTGAGATAAATCAGTATCACGGTGTCCGGGTTCGGCATCATTTCCCAAGGCAAGTTCACTTAAATAGCGGTCAATGACCTCAATCACCTGGACATCCCAAGGGTTAATTTCCCCTCGCTGTGCCAAGTCAATGAGAAGAGCGATCGCTTCTTGAGCAGGTGTTCCAGTCATCACGTACTGCCACTAATAGTCTGCCACACTATATTTGATGAGGAAGAGACATGGGTGGGTCTTTAAGAAGCATAGGATGAGATTAATCAATCTTAACCTTGCTCTGCCAGTGTCCCTTCTGTCAGGGGTCTAGATGCCGATAACGCTGGTAATTGCTCTTCAATTTCTGCCTTGTAGCGTTCAACATCTTGCTCTAACTTCTCAATTTGCTCCTCTTTGGAGCGAATCTGCCGCATCGCTCGGCGGGACTCTAGTTGCTGCTGTAGTCGTGTCCAGATGCTGAATATCCAAGCTAGAGTTGCCCCAATTCCCATTGCAAAAATGAGTTCAATAGACAAGGGGGCTTGAACCTGAACGCCCTCAATAATTCGGATTGCTGTAGGTTCACTGTTTTCTAAGCTGAATAAAACTAGAGCCAAACACACAGCAAAAATAATCAAAAAATTAATCTGTCGCATCAGCTTTATCCAATAGGCTTGCAGTTGCTTGCTAATTTTACAAGAGGAAAAATGAAGAATCCGCTCTTTTTAAAGGTTTGATTTTTTATTTTTGATGGATTTTTCCACAGCTTATCCAAACTTTAAGCTTCTCCTGAACTCCTAAACTCCTGAACTATTGAGGAGTAGTTGAATCGGCCGTTTCGGTATCACTTGCCACAGCACAGCGATCGCATAATCCAAAAAATTCTAAGGTGTGGTAATAAATCTTGAATTGGTGAGAATCCTGCAACTCATTCTCTAACTGATGCACTGGGCATTCATCAATAGGTATCGATTCACCACAATTGAGGCAAGTAAGGTGGTGTTGATCACGCTGCACGCCACTGTAGAGGGATTCCCCATTGGTCAGTGTCCGCACTTGTACGACCCCTTCAAGTTTCAAGGCTTCCAGGGCGCGGTAAACTGTAGCTAGACCCATACTCTGGTCAAGGTTGCGTAACTCAACATAGATATCTTGGGCAGAAACAGCACGATTCAGAGTTTTGAGTAAGTTTAGAATTCGAGCTTGGGAGCGCGTGCGTTGGAGTTTCATGGACTTTATTTTTAGTCTCCTACAATTTTTTTGAAGTCTTGGGGACTTAGTAGTTCAAACTTTAAACAGGGCTTGTTTGAATTTGGGGGATGAAGAGTGATTTTCAAGTATCAAGCGCGGATCTATGTTACCCTTCGACCTTCAGTCTTAGATCCAGCAGGAGTTGCGATCGAGTCGGGGCTGAAGCAGTTGGGTTATGAAAATGTGGAACAGGTACGCATTGGTAAGTATATTGAGCTGATGATAACGGCTGCCAATGAAGAAAAGGCACGGGAGCAACTTGACCGCATCTGTGACCAATTGTTGGCAAATCCAGTGATCGAAAATTATCGGTTTGATTTAGTTGAAGTGGCAACACTGATGGGGGTGTAGGTATGAAGTTTGGGGTTGTGGTTTTTCCAGGGTCCAATTGCGATCGCGATGTGGCGTATGTTACTCAAAGTTTACTCGACTTACCAACCCGCATGGTTTGGCACGAGGAAACGGATATTTCTGACATAGACGTGGTCGTGATTCCGGGTGGTTTTAGTTATGGAGACTATCTCCGCTGTGGAGCATTAGCTCAATTTTCGCCTGTGATGGGGCAAGTTAGGGAACACGCTAAGCAGGGGAAGTTTATCCTAGGTATCTGCAATGGCTTCCAGGTGTTAACCGAAATGGGGCTGTTACCTGGCGCACTGGTTCGGAATCGCGATTTACATTTTATTTGCGATCGCGTTCCGCTCAAAGTAGAACGCACTGACCTTCCCTGGACATCTGCTTACTCACAAGGGCAGTTGATTACCCTCCCTATTGCTCACGGTGAAGGTCGCTACTATGCCGATGCTGATACCGTCAAAGCCTTAGAAGATGACGGTCAAGTCCTGTTTCGCTACTGTACAGCAACGGGTACGACAGACGACATGAGCAACCCCAATGGTTCAGTCAACAACATTGCTGGAATTTGCGACCCGACAGGTAAAATATTGGGGATGATGCCCCACCCAGAACGGGCAGCAGATGCCATGTTGGGTGGTACAGATGGCATAAAGTTGTTTGAGGGATTGTTAGCTGCACTCACCAATAAAACCTTGTCTACAATGAGTGCTAGTTAACTAATACTCCGAACGCAGTCGAACACAGAATGATTAGGCACTTCCTCGCGAAGAAAAAAGTTTGGCTGCTACTTGCCGTTATTGGTATTGCGATCGCGATCGCTGCCTTCAGCTTGCTACCTCTGCAGGACTGGCTTACTCATATCAAGCATTGGCTTATCTCGCTTGGACCTTGGGCAAAGCCGGCATTCATTTTGATTTACATAATTACGACTGTTGTTGGTTTGCCAGCAGCAGTTCTTTTTTTGGCGGCAGGCACGTTATTCGGCTTTCTTAAAGGAGTTGTTGTTGTCTCGATTGCCGACATCTTGGGAACAACTCTCTGCTATCTCTTGGGTCGCACTGTTGCCCGGAAACCTTTAAAAAAGTGGATTGCCAAACGTCCCCAATTTACCGAACTTGATAAAGCTGTTGGTAGAAAAGGCTGGAAGATTGTCTTTTTAACCCGTCTTTCCCCAATTGTTCCTTCCAATATTCTCAATTACGGTTTTAGCCTCACTAAAATTAACTTTTGGCACTACTTCTTTTTCTCCTGGTTAGGAATGCTCCCAGTCATTGCACTTTATGTGTATCTTGGTTCAGCAGGCGCTAACTTAGCTAGTGGTGGCAATACTCCTGGAAAAATGGCACTGCAAATCTTTGGTTTATGTGCAACAGTTGGTGCGGTAACCTATACAACTAAGTTGGCTAAGAAAACGCTCTCGCCAGCACCTGCCTCATCAGAAGACAAACAAAAGGACATCAGCAACCAATGAAAAGCTGTTGAGAGTGTGGCAATACACTCAGGTTCCTGCAAGAGCCTTCTTTACAAGCCTTAAAGATATGGAATATTTCAAATTATTCAGGTACACTCAGAGTATATTGAAAATAAGTCACTAAATAAAAATAGCACTGAACAAAGACAAACGCCTTTAAGTAAGTGTTATCGAATTCAATATTAGATTCCACAAAAAAATTATTAACCCAACGCTGGAAACTGCAATCAATCTATGTTTTAGCGGAGGTTAGGTAGGATTAAAACCTGAACAAAAACTAAACATACTAGAGACAAACAGCCAGTGACTTTAGATAATTTTCACACCGGCTTGCAGTTGAAACCCATCCGATACCGAGGCTGGTTGATCAACACGAAAGTCATTGACAGACAGTTATGGCTGCGATGGCAGCACCCTAACGAAAGTTTTCCCCGCTACAGCTATCCAGTCACAGAGAGGGGGTTAACCGATACAATCCGCTACGCTCGATTCTTGATAGACTTGGCAATTAAGCTAGAAGAATCAGAGACACAATAGTTGTAACGACAAAGCCAATTGCTGACAAACGAGGAATCTAGGGCGACAAAGGCATTGACACTGATAGGCGCTTCCTGATTTCTTCTCCTCTTGGGAAAGGCATTTAATGCTTCATCTCTCTTTTCGCCATTCAATCAATCTCCTCCTACTGTGCTGCACAATTTAATCCTCTCGAAAGAGTTAAGCACGATACAAACTGCGGTATCTTCGTAGCAACGATTTGACTGCTTAATTAGTCTGTGAGCGTTATTACAGGCTACAGTCAAGCCTATAAACAAGTTGGAGAAAAACCTATGAGTAGCGAACCAGATAAAGTCGTAGTACCACAAACTGATCCCGTAGAAGCCGAACCGGGAAGAGGCGCACCAGGGGATCATGTTGGAGTTCAAATGGCTCAGACAACGGCAGTTAATGCCCCAGATGCAGTAATTCCTTCTAATAACGACCCAGAAGAAAGCATCCATGAGGTTGAGGCTTTAGAGGCACAAGAAGAAGGTAGCGGACTTAGAACAACAGATGGCTACGTTATTGACGAGTCAGGAAGACTTGATAACTTTGCCATTGAGCCGGAAATGTACGTGGAAGAAAAGTAGAGTTTCAGTCTGCTGGGAGTCCTTTAGCTTGTAGTACTCCCAGCATTTTTGAAGAAGGAAACTGACCTGTTTATTTATAAATTAAACACGTAATAGCTTATCAATTCGGTATTGCGATTCAATCTATCGTTACAGACGAAAATCGTCACGAACTATTAGGCGACTTTGTGGAAACACTGACCTAAAAAGTGTAGTCAAACAAAGCAGTCAGTACCGAAGTAGTTATGCAAAACTTCCATTTACTTGTTGCTGGGGCTATTGTCTTTTCAGCAGTTACTGGTGTGAGTCTCGCTACTGTCTTTCGCCAGAGTACGCCAAAAGAGCAAACGCTTGTACAGACAACTTCAATTCAACCTCAAGCGTCCCAAGAGCTAGAAGCAACGTCTTCTCTTAGTGCAGTTACTAAACCTGCTAGAGAGAATTCTACAAAGACAACACCACCCACTCAGCCTAAGCAAGCCGTAGTCGCTAGTACAGCCAAGCTTGATGATTTCCTGCATCAGCGCGTTAGGTTGATAGACGAAGTTAAACCAGAAAGTGAGTTTGCACAATTTCGTCAACGCCTACGGCAAGCAATACGCGATCGCAATGCTCAGTTTGTTCGGTCAATTCTACCTGATGAGGAGATTGGGATTGGCTTTGGCTCTAGAAAGGTTGCGAATATAAAGCTAGAAAACCCAAATGAGGAATTTTGGAGTTTGCTGGAAAAAGCCGTTAGCATTGGTTGTTTCCCACAAGCTAGCCAAAATCGTCCCAATGTAGATCCTGCGACAGGGCTTTGGGTTTGTAACAACGTAGCGCACGAGTTTTCTCGTCAGTACCCTAACTTAAGCTCAGGGCTGGGAGTGGAGTATCAGATTAATCATGTGGTAGTTGTGGGAAATGATATCAATGTAAGGGCGCAACCCAACTTTAACAGCCCCATAGTGGGCTTACTGTCCAATGAAGTTGTTAAACTCAATCGCCCAGTCCAAGAACAACAACTCAAAGAACTGACAGAGCAAGGTCGATTCTATGACTCAATCAATAGCTGGACACCTGTGATTCTGCCTAATAATAAGCAGGGCTATGTTTCCAGCCGATATGCCTACTCTCTTCTGGAATACCAGGCTGTTTTTGGCAAGGTTAATGGTCAATGGCAGTTACTTTACTTACCTGGCGGCGACTAATTGCTAATTTATAGCTGTTCTCATTGCCCTGAAGATAAAGTTGCTGATAAAAGCAGTAAAAATAAAATTTCAGTAGGCTCAAAACTGGAGACAAACCTATGGTGATGCTGTTAGGAGCCTGCCAGTTTTGCAACATTCTCCTGCCCTCACCCCCTAGCCCCCTCTCCCCATCCTGAGCGAGGGGGAGCCAAATTCCAGTTCCCCTTCTCCCAAAGCCCTTGAGAAGGAGTTAAGGGATTAAGGGATTAGGGGCTGAAGAGGTGACATCCTCCCGATACCGTTTTCCCGGCTTCCCAAGATTAACAACAATTGAATAGATACAAACTCAATAAGAAATACAACTAACTCAAGATGGTTCTTGAGATGCACCTGCTATGTAAAAAGTAGATATCGAACTATATATTAGGAGGGATTCTGTGCCTCTGCCGTGGCAAAACCCACTCCCACTGGATGAGTACATAACGAGTCGAGTCGTCATCTACTATTACAGTGGCAGATGGATTCCTATCAAATACTGTCGTTTGATAAAGGCTATTGAGCTGTACCGTAATGCCAAACTCGAAGGGAGAGAAATTTTTATTTTCCCTGCTGATTTTAACTCAGATGACTTTCCTGAACTAGATAAAAACAACTGAATGTTTTAGATTCACTGTTCCTTTTCATTAGACCTGTCTTGAAAATAGAAAAAAGAATGTAACAAATTGACGCTCCCTCTAAATTCCCCTTAAAAAGCACTGAAGATGCCCGATTCCTTGGAGAAGTCGGGCATTTGAGGCGCTGACATTTCACAACTAAAACAGGATTGCTATAGATGCGATCGCCTTTTAATAAATTAAGCTTTACTGCCAAATCATCTTTTACAAAGATGTCATTATCTGGATTAACTCAGCCGATAAATCTGTATTAGATTCAGACTGCTTTTTAAACACCACCCCAGCTAAAAGATAGATATTTCCTGAATAAAAAGCCATCCTGTTTTTGCGTAGCTCTTCTATCATATTCCTGACTTTTGGTTCCGAGCTATAATAGCCAAACGTCAAAGGCGAGACGAGAAAACTAGCAACAGAATAGCCCTTTGCTATTGCATAGTTAATTAAGCCTTCTGGATTCGAGTAACTAGAAAGCATAAGTAGTAAGTTTTCATAACCCATCGCTAAAAGTTTTCTAGCCATTTCTGAACCATCCCTACCTCCATGTAATAGAGGTTGGTAAATATTGTCATCTATTGATGGCAGATACGGCGGGTTAGAGATAAGATACTCGGCTCTGGGTAAAGCGGCATCGAAGAATGAGGAATTATGAATTATGTATCGATCAGTGAGTTCATACTCCTGAATATTTGACTCGGCAATTTTTCCGGCTAAAGTATTCAACTCATATCCATGTATTGTGCCGTTAAACCTTGTTCTCATTAAGGAATTAATGACTGGACTTCCATCTCCGGAACCAAATTCAACAATAACTTTAGGGCTATCACACTGATTTAGAACTAAATTTTCTAAGCAGTGAGAGTAAAAATTAGATTCTTCTGGGCAATAGAATACATCTTTTAGAGGCTTGGGTGATGTCAGCATAAACCTGTTGAGTGAATACTTCCACCAAGTTAATTAACAAAAATTCATCGAGCATCTACCCAGTGGATTATACCCAATTGGTGTTGACAAATTTTCAAAGCTGTCAATTTTAAACTATTTTTATTGTGTTCAAGCCTTCATATCAAAAAGATGCAAAATAAGGTTAACGGCTCAATGTACTAATACTTACAGCTTCATAAATATTTTTTTGTAGTTTTAAACACAGGTGAACGAGAACTATCTAAGCTGATATGCATTTAAATTTCCTTGTTGGAATTGAATAGCTCAAAAACTTGCCGACAAAAATGCTTAAGCTTTTCCCTCACTTCCGCTGCTGGTTCAGAGTCTCCAACAAACTGCCAATCATTAATTGTAGAAAGTCGCCATGCTTTGCCACGATAGTCAAAGCCTGCCGCTTCGATACCAATGGCGCGTCGCGAACCATTCAAAGGGTCTTCAAAAAGCCTAATTTGTACTAAGATGCTGCGGCTTTGGAACTTTCTACTCCAGCCAGGGAGGTGAAAGCCAATATCAATAGAATCGGGATCGACCAACTCCTGAGTATCTGGATCATTTTTCCAGGGTTTCAAGTCTGCCTTGGCATCGGGAAACTCAGACTTGAAAAGATTTACCACGGCAGCAATCTTTGTGGTGACTTCTAAGCCTTTTGCCTGTTCTGCTGCGTTCAACTCAAGACAACTCCTATAACGTACTAAGGGGTTTGGATTGAATTATAAAGGCAGTTTTTGGATTGAACTGCTGCTTTCGCAACTTAAGACGCTTGCTCTTATATCCCCGTGAGCGGTAAGCTCAAACCACGATAAACAGGGTTAAGAACTAAAAGTGGCAATTAGTGAACAAGTCATAGAGGTCGGGTCGTTGCAGTGGTTCTATCGGGAAGCGAAGCCAATTGGCGAAAGTGCTAAGCTGCCAGTGCTACTGCTTCACGGGTTGCCTTCCCAGAGTTATTGTTGGTCTGCGGTGATGCCAGATTTAGCAGAAAGAGGGTTTAGAGCGATCGCACCTGACTGGATTGGTTCTGGCTTATCCGCTAAACCAGATAAACGAGACTTTGCTTACACACCCGATGCTTTCATCGACGCTTTAGCAGAGTTCCTTAAAACACTTGCAATTGAACGCTTTTATTTGGTCGTTCAGGGATTTCTCGGCTCAATAGGGCTTCAGTATGCGCTACGTCACTCAACCCAGATCGAACGCCTTGCCATTCTCAATACACCTCTATCCTCAGCAGCGAAGTTACCTTGGAAGATGCAACAGTGGGGTTTACCTTTACTTGGAGATGTTTTGACGCAAGACCCACTCTTAGTTGACCGAACCCTAGAAGCGGGTTGCCGTTACCAAATTGAAGACAAATATTTGGACATCTATCGTAAACCCTTTCTCAAAAGCTCAGATGTAGGACGCAGTTTGCTAGCGACAATCCAAAATCTTCAGATGAAGCCGTCCATGGGAGAGATTGAATCCGGTTACGCCAACTGGGAAAAACCAACCCTAATTTTTTGGGGAATGAAAGACCCTTGGCTTCCCTTGGCTCAGGCGCAGCAGTTTGCTAGTACCCTCAAGAATGCTGAACTAGTCACACTAGAAGAAGGGGGGCATTATCCTCAGGAGCATTGGTCAGGAAAGGTTAGCGAGGTGCTTCTTCCCTTTCTGCGTCGCCAAGCTTTATAAGATGATGAAAAAGAATATGTTGCGATCGCACTCAGGGGCATTTTGCTTGCTTTGCTGATGCGATCGCTTGTGGCACAGAAAATCAATTAACTATCTACTGAAATAGTTCCACAAAAAACTGCTTCATCGCTTCCCATGAGCGCTTATCAGCGGCTTCATTGTAAGCTGAGCCTTTGGAAGGGTCGTTCCCGGCTTCAGGGTTGGTAAAGCTATGCACAGCACCTCCATAAGCAATGAGTTGCCAGTCCACATCAGCTTGACGCATTTCTGTCTCAAACGCTGTAACTTGTTCATCAGGCACTCTTGGGTCATCAGCGCCATGTAAAACTAGCACCTTTGACTTGATATTTTCGGCATCGTTGGGGTTAGGAGTGTCCAAGTTGCCGTGGAAGCTGACAACACCTGCAATGTTGGCACCGCTACGCGCTAATTCCAGGACTGTACCACCACCGAAGCAGTAACCGATCGCAGCAATTCGTTGCGAGTCAGTAAGTGGGTTTTGTTGCAACACAACTAGACCCGCATTAGCACGCGATCGCATTAATTGACGATCAGAGCGATAGATACCCGCTTGTGCGGCTGACTCTTCTCGATTCTTTGGTCTAATTCCCTTGCCATACATATCAATTGCAAAGGCAACATAGCCAAGTTCGGCTAATTGCTCTGTCCGTTCTTTGACATAAGACCCCAAGCCGTTCCATTCATGGACAACGAGAACACCGGGACGCTTGCCTTGAATAGCATCATCGTATGCTAAATAGCCTTCGAGAACAGTGTTGCCGTGTTTGTATTCAACAACTTCTGTTTTGATAGCCGCGAAGGCTTGTGTTGCTCCTAACAAAACAATAGCGGGAGCCAATAAAACACCGAGCAGTGATTTCATTATCTTGCGATCGCAACCTACAGAATAATGGTTGGACAAGCCATGAATACAGCCCCAACCAGGGATATCAAATTGTGACATACTCCTACACCAACTGAGTACAGTAGGGTATAGGCTTCTCAGCAACTCTATGATTTCCTTTCCTGACTACCAGATTCTTGTCCAAATCTATGAAAGTGCCAACTCATTGGTCTATCGAGGTATCCGAGAACAGGACAACAAAGCCGTTATCCTCAAGGTACTTAAAGAAGACTATCCCACTCCTAATGAACTCACCCTGTATAGGCAGGAATATGAAATCACCCATAATCTAAATCTGGAAGGTGTGGTCAAGGCTTATGGTTTGGAACCCTATCAGAGGACTTTAGTCATCATTCTTGAGGATTTTGGCGCATCATCCTTAAAGCAATTAATGAATGAACCTGTAGGGAAAAGACCTGTCGTGCCCCTACCAAAATTCCTCAATATCGCCATTAAGATAGTTGAGATTTTGGGTAATATTCACAGCAGCAATATTATCCACAAAGATATTAACCCCTCCAACATCGTCTTTAATCCAGAAACCGGACAAATCAAAATCATCGACTTTGGGATTTCCACTCAATTGAACCGTGAAAATACCACTTTGAAAAATCCCAATGTTTTAGAAGGTACCTTAGCTTATATGTCGCCCGAACAAACGGGGCGGATGAATCGTTCTCTAGATTACCGCACAGACTTCTACTCGCTGGGTGTCACGTTTTATGAACTACTCGTAGGACAGTTGCCTTTTGAAACCAGTGATGAGTTGGAGTTAGTGCATTGCCATATTGCTAAACAGCCAGTGCCACCCCATTTGTTGAGAGCAGAAGATAGGGAAATTCCTCAAGCTGTATCAGATATTGTGATGAAACTGATGGCAAAGACGGCAGAGGAGCGGTATCAAAGTGCTTGGGGAATCAAAGCAGATTTAGAGAAATGTTTAACCCACTTACAGACAACTGGCAAGATTGAACCCTTTCCTCTTGGTACTCAAGATATTTCTGAGAAATTTCAAATCCCGCAAAAACTTTATGGAAGAAAACAAGAAATTGATAGGTTAATAACTGCTTTTGAACGAGTAATTTCGGACAAAAGTGAATTGATGCTGGTTTCTGGTTATTCGGGCATCGGCAAGTCAGCTTTAGTGCAGGAACTCTATAAACCCATTACCGAAAAACGTGGCTATTTCATTTCAGGAAAATTTGACCAGTATCAGCGTAACATTCCCTACAGTGCTATCGTCAGCGCCTTTCAAGAATTAGTCAAACAGCTATTAACAGAGAGTGAAGGGCAGCTTAATACTTGGCGAGAGAGAATTTTAGCTGCCTTAGGAATCAATAGTCAAGTCATTATTGATGTCATTCCTGAAGTGGAATTAATTCTCGGTAAGCAACCTGCTGTACCAGAACTAGGCTCGATGGAAGCCCAGAACCGCTTTAATTTAGTATTTCAGAACTTCATTCAAGTCTTTACCAATTCTGGACATCCCTTAGCGATATTTCTGGACGACTTACAGTGGGCAGATGGTGCCTCCCTAAAACTAATGCAACGGCTGATGAATGCTTCGCACCCCGGACTATTTTTAATTGGCGCGTATCGGGACAATGAAGTTTCTGCGGCTCATCCCTTAATGTTAACAATCGAGGAGATTGCCAAAACTGGGGCAATTGTCGAGGGGATTTTCCTAGCACCGTTGGACTTGCCTACTATCATTGAACTTATTATAGATACGCTCAATTGCTCTGAAGAGAGAGCCAAACCCCTTGCCAAGTTAGTGCTTTTTAAAACGGGTGGCAATCCCTTCTTTATGAATGAGTTTCTCAAATCTCTTTATACAGAAAAGTTGTTAGAGTTTAACTCGCCTCAGTCCCTCATGAGTATACCTCCGGTTGGGAAGGGAGGAAGTCAAGGAGGATGGCAGTGGGATTTAGAGCAGATTCAAGCGCGGGGTTTCACTGATAACGTTGTTGAACTGATGACCTTCAAGATTCAGAAGCTGCCAGAGAATACACAGCAAATGTTAAAGCTAGCAGCCTGTATGGGCAATCAGTTTGACTTAAAAATGTTGGCGACGACTTATCAAAAATCACTGCGAGAAACAGTAAATGACTTGTATGCAGCCGTTGCTGAAAGCTTAGTGATGCCTCTGGGTAATCGGGGAGATTTAGAATTAGCTCTCATTCAGGAAGAATCCCCCAACATCCAATTACCAACAACCCCTTTCCAATTACCTGACTACAAATTCATCCATGACAGAATTCAGCAAGCCGCCTATTCTCTAATTTCGGAACAGGACAAGCCAATTATCCATTGGGAAATTGGACAACTACTCCTACAAAATACTCTTTCTGACCAGCGAGATGAGAAAATTTTTGATATTGTTAATCAACTGAATTTTGGGATTGACTTCATCTCCAATCAGCACCAAAAAGATGAAGTGGCTCAGTTGAATCTCATCGCAGGTAAGAAAGCGAAGGCATCGGCGGCATATGAGCCAGCGTTCAATTACCTGCAAATCGGCATGAGATTGTTGGGCGAAAAAGGCTGGCAGACACAGTATGACTTGGCATTAGCTCTGTATGTAGAAGCCTCAGAGGCGGCTTACCTTAGTGGTGATTTTGAGCAGATGGAGCGATTTGTTCAAATCGTGCGAAATCAAGCAAAAACAGTTCTGGACAAAGCGCAAGTTATTGAAGTAAAAATTCTCGCCCTGATTGCCCAAACTAAGCTAGAACAGGCAGTTGCTACGGGAGTAGAACTTTTGAGGCAGTTGGGGGTAAGACTCCCCCAAAAGCCCAACAAGCTAAATGTCTTAATGGGATTGCTAGAAACCAAGTCAGTTCTGGCAGGGAAACGTATCTCAGACTTAGCAAATCTACGCCAGATGAGCGATCCTTATAAACTGGCAGCACTGCGTATTTTGTCAAAGATAGTTTCACCAGCCTTTATTGCTGCACCGACACTGCTGCCCTTAATTGCGTTTAAGCAGGTAATTCTGTCTGTGAAGCACGGTAACTGTGCTGAGTCTATCTATGCCTACGCTATCTATGGACTAATTCTGTGTGGGGTTGTCGGAGACATTGAATCAGCGTATGAATTTGGTCAATTAGCATTAAGGCTAGTGGAGCGATTGAATGCTAAAGAATTCAAAACAAAAGCGTTGTTTGTCTCCGTTGGCTTCATTGGTTCTTGGAAAATACCTATTAAAGAAACATTGCTACCTTTGTTAGAGGCTTACAAAAGTGGATTGGAAACTGGAGATTTGGAATATGCTGCTTATGCTGTTCTCGTCTATAGCTTCAATGCCTATCTGAGTGGCAAGAATTTGTTGGAGATTGAATCTCAAATGGCAGCCTACAGTGAGGTGATGGTGCAATTGAAGCAAGAACAATCTTTGAATATGCATCAGCCATTTCATCAAGCTGTTCTTAACTTGTTAGATCGGGCTGAAAATCCCTACTGCCTAATTGGAGATGCCTGCGATGAAGAGACTTTCTTGCCGCTACTAATTCAAGCTAATTCCCGAACCTCACTTTGTTACGTCTACTTAAATAAGCTAATTCTCTGTTACCTATTCGAGCAGTATTCTGAAGCATTATTAAATGCTGCTCAAAATGAGCAGTATCTAGACGGTGCTACCGGAACCTTCACTGTTTCCTGCTGCTATTTCTATGATTCTTTAACTCGGCTTGCTTTGTATACAAATGCACCTAAGACAGAACAAAAACACCATAAGAGGAAGGTTATAGCCAATCAGAAGAAAATGAAAAAATGGGCGCATCATGCTCCCATGAATCAACTGCACAGATATAACTTAGTAGAAGCCGAACGATGTCGAGTTATTGGCAAAGATGCGTTAGCAATGGACTATTACGATAAGGCGATCGCCCTTGCTAAAAAATCCGAATACATTCATGAAGCCGCCCTCGCTTATGAACTTGCTGCCAAGTTCTATCTATGCAAAGGGAAAGAACTGAGTGCTAGAGCCTATATGCAAGAAGCACGTTACTGCTATCAGCTATGGGGGGCTACGGCTAAGGTAAAAGATTTAGAGGGGCGATATCCTCAGTTGTTGGCTGCAACTGTTCTGGGAATTAAAGATGCCAAAACGACCACAAGATTGACAACCACGGGTTCGGGTTCCTCCCTAGATATAGCCACAGTGATGAAAGCGTCCCAAGCGATTTCTGGTGAAATCGTGCTGGATAAATTGCTATCTAGCTTGATGAAGATTTTGATTGAGAATGCGGGGGCGCAAAAAGGATACCTGATTTTGGAATGTCAGGGAAAACTGCTGATAGAAGCTGAAGGTGCGATAGATAGCGATCGCATTACCGTATTGCAGTCAATTCCTGTTGAGAAGAGTCACTCTGTTTCATTGCTCCTTATCAATTATGTGGCTCGTACCTATGAAAGTGTTGTCCTGAATGATGCCACTAATGAGGGAAACTTTACTAACGATCCCTACATCAAAGAGCATCAACCTAAGTCCATTTTGTGTGTTCCTCTTATCAATCAAGGCAAGCTCACTAGTATTGTTTACCTAGAAAATAATCTAACCACCGAAGCTTTTACCTCTGATAGGTTAGAAATTTTAAAACTCTTATCCTCCCAAGCCGCCATCTCCATTGAAAATGCCAAACTCTACCGGGAGGTACTCGATCGCGAAAAAGAACTCCGCCAAAGTGAAAGGAGGTTGACTCAATTATTAGAAGCGATGCCTGTCGGTGTGTTTGTGGCGGATGCTAAGGGGAAAGCTTACTATGTTAATTCTCAGGCTGAGCGATTACTGGGCAAAGGTGTAATTGATAATACCAACCCTGAACAATTGCCTGAGGCTTATCAACTCTATCTTGCAGGCAGTGGGCAAATCTACCCGACACAACGCGATCCAGTCTTTTGTGCCTTAGAAGGAGCGAGTACCAATATTGATGATATGGAAATCCGCCAATCTGACAAGATAATCCCGATAGAAGTTTGGGGAACGCCTATTTATGACGAAGATAGGAATGTCGCTTATGCGATCGCGGCTTTTACTGACATCACCGAACGCAAACAAGCGGAGAAACTGATTGCCCAATACAATCACACCTTAGAAATCCAAGTTGCTGAACGCACCCAAGAACTGAAAAATACCCTTAACCATCTTCAAGCTACCCAAGAAGAACTGATTCAATCGGAAAAAATGGCAGCACTAGGACAATTAATTGCCGGAGTTGCCCATGAAATCAATACTCCTCTAGGAGTCATTCACGCCTCTGTCGAAAATATTGCTGATTTCTTTACCGAACAACTCGAACAGTTACCCAAGTTTTTGCAACAACTCTCCCCCGAACGTCAGCAAGATTTCTTTACCTTACTCCACAACGCTACCCTACAAGAGAACTCCCTATCTACCAGAGAAAAACGCCAACTTAAACGAGGCTTGACAAGACAGCTAGAAGAACAAGCGATTAAAAATGCTGATGGAATTGCGAGTATCTTAGTTGCTTTGGGAATTTATGAGGAAATTGAACCCTTATTACCCTTATTAAAAGACTCAGAAAGTCAAATCTTATTAGATACAGCTTATCAACTTGCTAGTGTCCAAAAAAGTACAAAAAACCTCAGCACGGCTACAGACCGCGCCGCCAAAGTCGTGTTTGCTTTAAAAAGTTACGCCCGTTACGACGCTACGGGTGAAAAAGTCAAAGCTAATATCACTGACGGAATCGAAACCGTACTGACCCTATATCAAAACCAACTTAAACAGGGTCTGGACGTGATTAAAAACTATCAGTCATCACCCTCGATCCTCTGTTATCCTGACGAACTTCATCAAGTTTGGACTAATCTTATTCACAACGCCCTGCAAGCTATGGATAACAGAGGGACTTTAAGGATTGATGTTTCCCAACCTAAAGAGAGCGTTCTCGTTAGCATTACTGATAGTGGTCAGGGAATTCCCTCTGAGATTAAGCAGAAAATCTTTGAGCCATTTTTTACAACCAAGCGCCTTGGTGAAGGAAGTGGATTAGGACTGTATATTATTAAAAAGATTATTGATAAGCATCAAGGAACTATTGAGGTAGAGTCCATGCCTGGAAAAACTACATTTACTCTATCACTACCTATTAATGTGGCAGAGGAACGTCCCAATGTCTAAGGCAGCAATTTTATGTGTTGACGATGAAGTTTTAGTCCTAGAGAGCCTAGGCATACAACTCCAAAAAGCATTTGCTGATACTTACGCCTACGAGTTTGCAGAAAGTGCTGCCGAAGCCCTAGAAATCATCGAAGAAATTCAAGATAACGAAATTGAGATTATCGTGATTGTCTCAGACTGGTTAATGCCAGGTATTCGAGGCGATGAATTTCTCATTAATATCCATCAAAAATTTCCAAAGATTATTAAAATACTCTTAACAGGTCAAGCTGATGAAGCCGCTATTGAGCGAGTAACAAAAGAAGCCCAGCTTCATGCTTGCTTGCAAAAACCTTGGAAGAGTGAGGAATTAATTGAAACGATTAATTCTGGGATAGAACAATATGACTAAACCTGCTATTATTTGTGTTGATGATGAACCAACAATACTTGATAGTCTTGAAATTCAGTTAAGAAAATCATTTGGCAATGACTACCTCATTGAAACAGCGGTTGATGGTGAAGAGGCTTTAGAGCTAGTTGAAGAATTGCTAGCGGATAGTTATGAAGTTGCTCTGGTCATTGCTGATTGCATAATGCCCAAAATGCAAGGGGATGAATTATTAAGGCGTATCCACATTATCGCGCCCAAAACCATCAAAATAATGCTGACTGGGCAAGCTAACATTGAATCAGTGGGAAATGCAATTAATCAGGGTAATCTATATCGTTATATCACAAAACCTTGGCAGGATGAAGACTTAAGATTAACCATCCAGGAAGCAGTTCGCAGTTATTTCCAAGAGAAACAATTAGCAGAACAAAATTTAAAACTTGCAGCCTACAACCAGAATTTAGAACAATTAGTTAAAAGCCGGACTCAGGAATTAGAAGAAAAAAACTTACAACTGATTGCAAGCGAAAAAAAGTATCGCGCATTGGTCGAAGCGTCCCAGGACATGATTTGGTCAGTTGATGTAGAGGGTCGCTATACCTTTGTTAACCAAGCTGTTAAGCAAATTTATGGCTACGAACCCCATGAAATGCTCGATCGCCTCTTCGCTGATTTCGAGGCACCTGAGCAAATTGCCAAAGATCTAGAGTTGTTCCAACGCCTTCTTAATGAAGAGTCAATATTCCAGTATGAGAGTAGGCAACTCGCTAAAGACGGCAGACTGCTTTACTTACTGGTTAATGCAATTCTCCTGCGGGACGACCAAGGAAATATCATCGGGACAACTGGCACGGCATCGGATATCACCAAGCGCAAGCACACAGAAGAGGCATTGTACAAAAGCGAGTTCATGCTACGCCAAATTCTGAACACGATGCCTGGTGCGGTTTATCAATTCATGCTGAGTCCCCAAGGGGAGAAAAAGTATTGCTTCATGAGCCAAGGCGCTTACAAACTCTTAGGCTATACCGCAGAACAGTTGATAGAAGATTTTGCGTTGCAGTGGAATCAAATTCTTCCGGACGATCGCGATCGCCTAGAGGAGTCGATTAAGGTGTCGGCTAAGCAGCATCAGCCATGGTTCGAGGAGTTTCGCATCCATCACACCAATGGACAAGTCCGGTGGATTCAAGGTTACTCGCTGCCAGGAGAACCGTTGCCGGATGGTACTGTGACTTGGACAGGTACCCTAACCGACGTTACCGATCGCAAACAACGGGAAGAAGCATTGCAATTAATTGTGGAAGGGACAGCTTCAGAAACTGGCAATGAATTCTTTCGCTCCTGTGTCCGCTATCTAGCTCAGTTACTGCATGTCCGATACGCCCTTGTTACCGAGTGGAGCGATCAGGCGAAAACCCGACTGCGTACCCTAGCGTTTTGGACAGGCACTGATTTTGGTGAGAACTTCGAGTACGCCATTGCTGACACTCCCTGTCATGATGTCCTACACGGAACAACGTGTTACCACCCCGAACATGTACAAGCGCTCTTTCCTAACGATCCAGATTTAGTAACATTAGGCGCACAAAGCTACTTTGGAATCCCATTAACTAACGCCTCCGGGAAGGTATTAGGTCATTTGGCAGTGATGGATATTAAGCCAATGATCACCGCTCCTGACGGTAGAGGCATTCCGTCGGAACGTCTCCACATTTTAAAGATTTTTGCAGCAAGAGCTGGAGCGGAGTTGGAGCGCAAACTAACAGAAGATGCCCTCAAAGAGTCTGCCTATGCCGCCGATGCCGCCAATCGTGCCAAAAGCGAATTCCTCTCTAGGATGAGTCATGAACTGCGTACTCCTCTCAACGCGATCCTCGGCTTTACCCAAGTGATGAACCGTAGTCCCTCGCGCTCTACCGAAGAACAGGAACACTTGGAAATCATCAGTCGCAGTGGTGAGCATTTACTGGAACTGATCAACGGCATTTTGGCAATGTCCAAAATTGAGTCAGGCAAAGTAACGCTGAAGGAAACGAACTTTGACCTGTACAACCTGCTGGATACTCTTAAAGAGATGTTCCAACTCAAAGCCCAATCTAAAGGCATCCAGCTAATTTTTGATCGGGCATCAGACGTTCCCCAATACGTCAAAACAGACGAAAGCAAGTTGCGTCAAATCTTAATTAACCTTCTTGGCAATGCCATGAAATTTACTGATGCAGGTAAGGTTACGTTGCGGGTGGCAATGGCGAATGGCAAATCAGGAATGGTGAATGGTGAAGAAATTCCCAATTCCCGTCTTGACTTTGCCGTAGAAGATACTGGTTCTGGCATTGCCCCTGAAGAAATGCACCTTTTGTTTGCACCCTTTGAACAAACAGAGACAGGTCGAAAATCTCAGCAAGGAACAGGATTGGGTTTACCCCTAACGCGACAGTTCGTGCAACTGATGGGAGGAGACGTTAGCGTTAGCAGTACTGTGGGGAAAGGAACAATTGTTAAATTTGATGTTCCACTTTGTCTTGCTCAGTCCCAGGAAGTACAGACACCCCAGAAGCCTCGTCGTGTTATTGGTTTATCGCCTGACCAGCCTAACTATCGCATTTTGGTGGTTGACGATGTTAAAGTGAGTCGCCTCCTGCTCGTCAAACTCCTGACCTCAACGGGATTTGAGGTGCGCGAAGCAAAGGACGGGCTTGAAGCGATCGCTTTGTGGGAGACTTGGAAACCTCACCTAATTTTGATGGATGTGCAGATGCCAGAGATGGACGGATGTGAAGCCACCCGTCAGATTAAATCGAGGGAAAAAGAGAGAGGAACATGGAAAGATGCGGAGAACCGACAATCCCCAATCCCCAATCCCCAATCCCAAACCATCATCATTGCCCTAACTGCCAATGCCTTTGAGGAAGACCGAACTGTTGTTTTGGCCGCCGGATGTGATGACTTTATCAGCAAGCCTTTTCAAGAAGAGACTATCTTTGGAAAAATAGCCAAATACCTAGGGGTGCGCTACATCTATGAAGAACCCGCACGCAAGAGTTCGGAGAGTGAACCCCAAGCTGAGAAAAATTTGTGCGATCGCCCCCTTGAGGATTACTTGTCCCAAATGCCTGCTGAGTGGGTCAAACAACTCTATCAAGAGGCGATCACAGGTTCTGATTGCGAAATTTTTAACCTAATTGAGCAAATCCCCTCTAACCATGCTCCTCTGCGTCATGCCTTAACAGATTGGGTAAATGACTTTCATTTTGAGCGAGTTATCGACTTAATTAAACAGGTTAGTAACGAAGGGCAAGAAAACTGAGAATCTCCTTCGTAATCCCTACTCATGGGACAACAATAATTTTCTCGTGGCAGAGTCAGTTTTTCTTAAAATGCCTACAGAGTATAAAGAATCAGTAAATTTGCATCTATCTATTGGCGTAACTTTGGCAACTCTATTATTATTGAATTGCAAGAACACACTGAACAAATCAGTGGTCAACAAAAAATCACAGCTATATTAACCCCTGTAGCTAAGTAGAAAGGGTTAGATTCAAGTACACATTTTCTTAATAATCTGGAAACCAAATATTAGAGTAGGTGACTAGATTTAAAGTTCAGTGATTTCACTGAGTTCTAAAACATAAAAACTAGTGGAAATTGAATTTAAAGCGCATCTATAACCGTTAGCTAAAAAGATTGCTTGCTGCCGCTCAGCTAGACCTGACATTAGCTCTTGCTTACTCAAAACCTAGATAAAGCAGCGTGCCTTTCCCCTGCTCAAAGATGTCTAAAAAATAATAACTGAGGTAACTTCTTTATGCTAATTGATGCACGTACATTGCCCACAGATCAAACGATTGAAACTGACGTTTGCATTGTTGGAGCAGGGCCAGCAGGAATAGCTGTGGCGCGTGAATTGATGGGGCAGAACTTTCGAGTCTGCTTACTAGAAACCGGTGGACTTAAGCCGGATGCAGAAATCCAGTCTTTGGCAGCAGCAGAGGGTAACACCGTTGGTGACCAATATCCTGGAGCAATCCATATGCGTCACCGCCAATTTGGTGGTACCTCTTACCCTTGGAATATTAAAATTGGTGGCAATCGGCGTGGTGTCAGGTATGTCCCTCTAGATTCAATCGATTTTGAAAAGCGGGAGGGCGTACCCTATAGTGGTTGGCCTTTTGATAAATCTCATCTCGATCCGTTTTATGAGCGTGCTCAGACTTTCTGTCAACTGGGCCCCTACGCCTACGCTCCAGAGGATTGGGAGGATGAAAATTCGCCTCGCCTGCCATTTACAGGAAATCGGATAACCACCAAGATGTTCCAGTGTGGTCCTCGTGATATTTATCCCGATGACTACCGCAGAGAACTGGAGCAAGCTAGCAACATCACTATATATCTTCACTCTACGGCGGTAGAGTTGGAAACAGATGACGAGGCTAAAACCGTAAAGCGGGTGCGAGTTGCCTGCCTACAAGGCACTCAGTTTTGGGTTTCTGCCAAGCAGTTTATTCTATCGATGGGCGGTATTGAAAACGCACGTTTGTTACTGCTCTCAGACAAGGTTCAAAAGAATGGATTAGGCAACCAGCACGATTTGGTTGGACGGTTTTTGATGGATCATCCAATGGTTCGTGGTGGTTTCCTTTATCCCTCAAGCCCAAAAATCTTTAATTCCACAGCCTTGTATGATCTGCGGGAGTTGAAAGGCACATCAGTAATTGGAAAACTTTCTCTAACTGATGAAGTCCTGCGCCGTGAGAAATTGCTGAACATCACTGCTGCACTGTTTCCAAGAACTAACCGCCACAAGATAAATCTTCTACGTGCAATTTTCCCGAATGGCAAAAATTACAGATCAGAGGCTGTAAGTTCTGCTCAAGCTTTACTGGAAGCAGCCCGACAAAAGAAAATTCCTCATGATCTTTTCAAGCATCTAGGCAAGATGATAACTGGGCTTGACGATCTTCTGTTCTTTGAATGGCGGAAAAAACCCCGTTTAGGTTGGCTTCTGTCCTTGTTTGATGCGCCTGGTTATGGCTTTGACTTAGGTGGTTGGTCTGATCTTCCTCATCCAGAGAAAACATTTGGGGTATTTGAGGTTGCTCATCAAACCGAACAGGCTCCTGATCCAGATAATCGAGTTACCCTTGGTACTGAGCTAGATCGGTTGGGTTGTCGTAAAGTCAAACTATACTGGCGCTGGACTGACACCGACCTCAATAGCATCAAGCGTGCCCAAGAAATTTTTGCTGAAGAAATTGCTCGTGCTGGACTAGGAACCTTTAAGATTGCTCGTGATAAGGGTTCGCCTGTACCTATCACCCTCAGTACTCACCACCACATGGGCACGACACGGATGCACGTTGACCCCAAACAAGGCGTTGTTGATCCAAATTGTCAGGTTCACGGTGTCTCAAACTTGTTCATGGCTGGTAGCTCAGTCTTCCCCACAGGAAGCTTTGCCAATCCGAACTTGACTATAGTTGCTATGTCGATCCGGTTAGCTGATCATGTCAAAAAGGTTATGGCTCAAGGTCCAGTGCTGGATCTGCAAAATGTGGTCAAGTAAGCACTGAACTAAAAGCTTAAATTGCTTTTGCAAGTTGGTTTTAAACTCCTCTCGTTTAAAAGCGAGGGGAGTTTGCCATTAAGGAGATTCTTTTAGAGATACTTCTGCAACAACAACCCCAACTTCTCCTTCGTTGCCGCCGGAACCTTATCCAATTGCGTCAAAATCGCGAACTTCAACGCTGAATGAGCTTCTGATACGGGCGGATTGTCAGCTAAACGTCGCACGGTTTCTTGAATCACTTTCTGAGCATTAGTTGCATTACGGTGCAGATTGGCAATCACCATATCTACCGTTACACTGTCATGGTCTGGATGCCAGCAATCGTAATCCGTCACCAGCGCTAATGTTGCATAGGAAATTTCTGCTTCCCGTGCCAGTTTTGCCTCTGGTAAATTCGTCATTCCAATCACTGTTGCACCCCAACTCCGGTAAAGATGGGATTCAGCTTTGGTAGAAAAGGCTGGCCCCTCCATGCAGACATAAGTACCACCACGATGCAAGGTAACATCAGGTAACTCTAAGCTAGCCACCGCATCTGCAACAACTCCTGCCAAGTTATTGCATACTGGGTCAGCGAAAGCAATGTGAGCAACAATTCCTTCTCCAAAAAAGGTAGAAACCCGATTCTTTGTCCGATCAATAAATTGGTCGGGTACTACCATATCCAAAGGTTTTGCTTCTTCCTTAAGGGAACCAACGGCTGAAGCTGAAATTAGATACTCTACACCCAACTGCTTCATCGCATGGATGTTTGCCCGGAAGGGTAATTCAGAGGGTGTGAGATGATGATTGCGACCGTGACGGGCGAGGAATGCGACTGATGTTCCGTCTAGTGTTCCCACGATTAAGGCATCGGAGGGAGAACCAAACGGTGTCTCAATCTGCACCTCTTCCACATCTTTAAGGGCTTCCATTTTGTAAAGCCCACTACCGCCGATAATTCCAATATGAGCCTGAGCCATCCTACTTTGCCCTCAACTTGCTGCAATGCCAAGTTATTGTAACGGGAAACAGAGGCTAACACGAGCAAGAAAAAGGGCACGAGATTTCGTGCCCTTGCGATCGCAAATTGATGATAGTTTCTTTCTAGAAGTTCCTTGACTGATGAAAGGCAAAGCAGCTAAGACTAAACCATTCCTGGGCCTCTACCACGCTGATCACCGTCAACAGTAAGGTCACCATCCTTGTCTTGGTTTACTTCTTCTAATTCCTCAACCCGTTCCGCCTCTAAGTCTTCTTCTTTTCCTCTTAAATCTCCGGGTTCGTTAACATACATTTCCGGCTCAATGGCATAGTTATTAACAAGCCCTTCTTTATCTACTGTATAGCCACCTGTGCTATCAATACTTTCTGAATCCGTTTGATCATTTGTACTAGGAGCGGCTTCATCAGATTTGTCTATACTTGTTTTAAATTCACTCCCTTCTCTCTCTTTTCTCGCTGCGGTTTCCGCTGGAACAATACCTCTGTCATAGGTATCAACATCGGCACCTACTTCTTTTTTCGGCAGCGTTTCTTGATTAACACCCTTTTCATTAGCCATGACTATTTCCTCAAAAATATAGTTTTATCAACTGCTTTATAGTTTGAGGTCATATCTAATGCAATGCATCTATCTGCGGGGCTAAAACTTTATAAGGGTGTTAAATATAAAAATGATTTTATAGTTATTTAATGCTAAAGAAATTATCTAAAGTTATTTGGTTTTACTAACAATTAGTGTGAGATTCCAGTGGTTCAGAAGCGAGTATAAATTACTCGCCCATCTCGCTCATCTCCCTCATCTCCCCTATCTTCCCCAATCTTTAACGACAATAAATTAGCCCTGCTTTACAAGGGGGGTGGGGGTCGATGTGTAGCTATTCAAAGTGAAATGGTATTCTAGCAGTAGCCACGAATGTTAGGGCATTAACGGGAGAAGAGCGTTCCTTAGCTAGAGGCGATTTGACCCAAAGCTGATTGCTGAAAGCTGACTGCTGATTGCTATACTTAGTTTTGTTACGCTGTACGAGTTATGTATATAAGCCTTTGACACACTAACTTTAGTTAGCTGCTTTTGAACAATCTTTTTAACATCACTTAGCATTCAACCAAACCGCATTTCCTGCTCTGGAGGGGTGGCGCGAGTTGGGTCAAAATAGACTATTTTCAAAAATTGCAAGATAAAGAGCGATACATACAACGGATTCAAGAACACGTAACGCTTCCAAAGGCGTGTCGGTTCCTGCATCAGCCGATAAAACCATTCGAGTCCCAACTTCTGCAAAAGGACTGGCGCTAGTGACAAGTTACCAGCATGGAAATCAAATGCCGCACCAACTGCCAATGTCGGCATGGATAACTCGTCAGCATATTCATAAGCCCACACCTCTTGCCGAGGACACCCCAAGCCGACAAAGGTTATTGCAGCACCGCTATCTCGAATATCTTTAATAATTTCTTGTTTTTCTTGAGCGGAAACTTGCCGAAATCGGGAAGGTTGAGAACCTGCAATAATGAGTTGAGGAAAGCGATCGCGAAGATTCTTAGTAAGCCTTTCGAGGACATCAGGACGACTACCGTACAAATAAATTGGTAGTCCTTCTTTCGCGGCACGCTCACAAACGTGCAACATCAAAAACGGGCCTGTAACGCGATCGGGAATTCCTACTTTATAGAGCAAGTTTAATGCCCAACGTACAGGCTGCCCATCTGGACAAACTATATCAATCCGATTGAGACGATAACGATGAGTTTCATCAAGCACCCCTGTCATTACTCCGTGAACAGCTAGAGCTGAAACTGACAGTTTCTTTTGTTGATGAGCCGCTGTAATAATTTTGCTCACAGCCGCCTCATAATCAACTGCATCTACTCGAACGCCTAGCACATTGTGTTTGCCTGCATCAATAGAAACAACCGCATTCGCTTTAGCATCAAGAATATCTTGCTTCGCTATGTCGATCATCATCAAGGTACCTCTTTAGTCCATCGTTCTTCATTGAACTCATAAATTTCCTGCAAAATTTGCGGGACATTGTATTGTA
The DNA here is from genome assembly GCF_014849525.1 of Microcoleus sp. FACHB-SPT15. Taxonomy (NCBI): domain Bacteria; kingdom Bacillati; phylum Cyanobacteriota; class Cyanophyceae; order Oscillatoriales; family Microcoleaceae; genus Microcoleus; species Microcoleus sp. FACHB-SPT15. The sequence goes on from NZ_JACJNU010000062.1 coordinate 314,396, forward strand.
ACTTCCAATTCGGATAATGCTCTGTGAACCTACTGTTATCGCTGATCCACCAGATGTGATCTCCAATGCGGTTTTGTTCAGAGTAAATCCCTTTCAGTTCCTTTCCTACTATCTTCTGGCAGATGTCTATTGCCTCTAACATTGAACAATTACTGTAGCGACCACCACCTGTGTTATAGACTTGGGCAACCCGTGGCGCTTTAAAAAACTCAAAAAAGGCTTGAATTAGGTCAGCACTGTGGATATTGTCGCGAACTTGCTTACCTTTATAACCATACACAGTGTAGGGCGTTTCTGTAACGGTACACTTCATTAAATAAGCTAAAAAACCGTGCAATTGGGTTCCTGAATGATTAGGTCCTGTAAGACACCCACCTCGAAAGCAAGCTGTACGCAACCCAAAATATCTACCGTATTCCTGAACCAGTACATCCGCCGCTACTTTAGAGACACCAAATAAGCTGTGTGTTGTCTGATCAATCGACATGTCCTCCCGAATACCTAATTTATAAGTATGATTTGGGTCGATTTCCCAGCGAGAGTCTAGTTCTACTAACGGTAAATGGTTCGGTGTATCTCCGTATACCTTGTTGGTAGAGGTAAAGATAAAGGGAGACTCAGGAGCGTATTGGCGAGTTGCCTGTAGAAGATTCAGTGTTCCGTTTGCATTAACCGTAAAATCCATAATTGGGTCGCGTGCTGCCCAATCATGAGAGGGCTGAGCGGCAGTATGGATAACTAAAGCAATATCTGAACCGTACTGCTTAAAAATTTTGTTAATGGTTTCGGTATCGCGGATATCTGCATCTACATGAGAATATTGGTTTTTGATCGTTTTTTCTAAACGTTGTCGGTTCCATGTCGTCGAAGCGTCTTCGCCAAAAAATACGCGACGCATATCATTGTCAATTCCGACTATATCAAAGCCTTGTTGGGCAAAGAACGCAGTTGCCTCAGAACCAATTAAACCAGCAGACCCAGTAATAACAACGATACTCACACTTTACTCCTGAAACCTTGTAGAACAAGCTAATTAATCGAGTGGGAAATAATTATTTACTTTCCCACAACATAAGAAATCACTTCAACAAAAGATTGGGCAGCGGATGAGGGATTTTTTTTGCTGATCAATTGCTGAGACTGTTTACCCATAGAATCAATTAGTTCTGGATGATCGAGAAAACGGCGCATTGCGATCGCTAAATCTTCCGGGTCATAGGGGTCAAAAATATAACCATTCTCCCCTTCTACAATCATTTCTGCGGCTCCTGCTCCTTTGGAACACAAGACAGGCTTGCCAAAAACCATCGCCTCAAGTGCTACCATCCCCCAAATATCTTCAAAGGTTGGAAACACAAAAACATCAGCTTGCTGGAAGTAAGCACCCAAACACCCATATTCTACCCAGCCTACCCATGTTACACGCGCTTCTAAATGACGCTCTTTGATAAACGCCTCCAGTTCTTCTCGTTGCTCTCCTGTGCCGATGACGACTAATGAGTAGTCCTCATATCCTTGAGTTTGCAGGAGAGAACAGGCTTCTAAAAGCGATTTGAGTCCCTTTCTGGGTGTGATTCGTCCAACATACAGGAAAACTGGATGCTTGAGCTGTAGCTTAGCTATTTCATCATTTTTCAAACTCTGCTGCAACGTTGCTGCATCGGGTACGAGATAGGTTTTGGTGAAGACATTCTCTGGCTTCGCTCCAACTCCGTCAATTAAATAGTCTTTGGCACCGTAGCTATTAGCAACAAAGGCATCAGCGTAGCGAGACATGGCGCGTCGGAAGAATGAACGCAGTGTTGAATCACGAAAGTCTGAGTTTGGGGAACTACCATCGTAAATGATGATGAATTTCCACTTTCCCCACGGCTTTAACAGCAATGCCAATAAAGTCCACAGGGAGTAAGCCTGAGCAAAGATTACATCAGGCTTGAACTGAAGTAAGTGACTAACGATACCGGGAGAAACCACCATGAGGCGACGGCTATAACCATCTGTCTTGGTGAGTTCTAGGGATTTCATCTCCCCAACTAATTTAATGACATTTGCACCAGGAAGTTCAGGATTAAATCCAGGCCAAACTAGACCTGTGTAAAAGATGGTGTTTGGAAATACCTTGGTGAACTCTTCTAAAACAGGTTGCCAGTAAGCTCCCAGTTCTACCGAAGGAACTAACCAAGCAACACGCCGCTGATTAATATCGTTCATTGAGTTTACCCTGTATTACTAACACCCTACCTAAAAGCTGCTTGTCTTGAGATATGAGAGGAAGTGTAAACCTTCTAAAGTGCAACACCTCTGCAAGCGGCGATAATCAAGAGTGGGCTGCTTTGCGATAACCAAGAGCGGGATACTACGCGATAACCCTCACGGGATACTTCGCGATCGCACCAAGCGTTCATGCATTCACTTGATCTCGTTGAGGACTACGCCGCAGTGTAGTCCAGAGCAATCGCCGATAGGGAATTAACCAATAAATCGGCCACAAAAAACCTGCGTGTCTTTGGGAAAAAATCTTCCATTCCTCCAGTGGATGAAGGATTTGCTCTCTAACCGATAAACCCTTGGGTTGACTAATCTTCTTGAAACTCTCGCCGGGATTCACGGGTGAATTATCCTTACTACCAGGTTGATAATTTTGTGAACAGGTTCCTACATATCCTGGAGCTACCCAGACGGTACATCCTTGTTTTTGAGCACGTAACCCATAATCGTAATCTCCGGCGTAGTGGGTGAAGGCTGGGTCTAGGTTACCCACCACTTGAGCAACTGCTCTAGGAATAAAAACACAGTTACCGTTAACGGTGTCGCAGGGTTGAGCGTGTTCATCCGGTTTTACCAAGTCAAACTTAATCGGTCGCCAGCGACTCCTACGCACTACACCACCGTAGGTGAGAGCTTTTGTATCGGGATCGCAAGTCGAGCCAGCAATAATTGCTCGTTGCTCACCCTGAACACGCAACGCCTGAAATGTTTCTAGAAGCGTGCTTAAGGCGTTTGGGTAAAGGATGGTGTCATCATTGAGCCAGAGATAGTAGTCGTAGTCTTGTTGGAGGGCTTCTGCAAACGCTTGCCGCATTCCCCCATTCCAAAACAGACTGCCATTTCCCTGGAGAATTTTTACCTGAGGATAGGCTTGACTCACGGCTGTTGCTGTCCCGTCGGTGCTGCCGTCATCCACTAGATAAACGTCAATCGTCACCTCGGCGTTGAGTTCCTGGTTGAACAGAGCCTGAAGACTAGCCAGGGTTTTTGGCTTACGGTTATAGCAAGTTAAGAGTACTGCTAGGCGCTGGTAGTTCATTAGCTCAAAAGTGTTGCCTCTCGCCACAACAAGTTAAAGTGTTCATTCAGATACAACGCCCCTTAAACTACAGATGAGAAAGGTTTAACTAGTTAGCTATATTTTCAAGTTAACGTAGCCGCCATCTCAAGTGACAGATACACTTTGCTCTTACCAGAACTACATCTATCGAGAGGCTACACAAAAGATAACAAGAGCTTCAACCATAGTCGGTAAAAAACTACCACAGTTCGCTTTAAGAGACCTCTATCCAAGGTTATAAAACTATAGATTATCACGTCAAAAACAGGGATAAGCAATTATGGAAGATTTTGGCATCATTATTGCCTGTTGTTACCAAGATTATTTATTTGCAAAAGGCTGCTGTGCAAGTATCAAGCACTTTTTAGGTGATGTCCCGATTGGTTTGATTGTTGATGGAACCTTTTCTCTCAGTTCCTTGGAAAAGGAATATGGTGTTCGTGTTCTCAATCACGATACAGTGACTAACGAGTTTCTCAGGAAGAGAAGTTTTGGCTGGGGAAAGACTAAGATGATAGCATTTTGGGAAAGTCCCTGGAAACATTTCCTTGTTTTAGACGCTGATACTAATGTTTGGGGAAATGTTCTGAGGCATAAGAATTTTAATGATTTTGATGTCATTATTGATCGTCCTTGTTACGGTCATTCTGATGAATTTGTTTCTGAGTTCTTTTTTGAAGTTTCAGAAATAGAAAAACATTTTCCTGATTTTAACTGGAAGGCTCATCAAAATGATTATTTTTGTACAGGCACCTTTTTTGGCACAAGAGACATTTTCAGTTTGGACGAATATAGTAAAATTCTAGATTTCACAGAAAAGAATCCCGGAATCTTTAAGTATGGTGAGATGGGGTTCTTGAATTTCATGCTTTTCCGGGCGGCTGATGAAGGTAGAATCCGCCTTGGACAGGCAAACATGCAACTAATTGTTCCAGATTTTGAGCAGGAGGAACTGAAAAAGCGTTTTCCTGTCAAGGAAACTGGGCCTGTCGTGCAAGATGACGAAGCAATTGTCATTCACTGGTGTGGCCCAAAGCCAATGTTGTCAACGTCCAAAGCCTACTCAGATCCAATGAGCTTTTGTCGGCGGCAGTTTATTCAGCGAGAGCGGGGATATACCGGAGCCACCGCTGATTTTTGGCTAAAAGTAGAGGATTATCTAAGTCTCCTAAATGTTTATAAAAACAAAGCGGTTCGTCGTTTGTCTAAATATAGTAAGAAGCTAATTTTTAGTAAGTAGTTCAGATTCCCGACTTCTTTGACAAGTCGGGAATCTCGCTTTACGACTCATTTAGACTAGACTCAATTTTCAATGAAACTAAAGACGGAAAGCTCCATTTCTTGTTTACTGAGTGTTGCTTTGGTTGGTGCGATCGCATCTTTCCCACAAACGTTAGCCTTAGCCTCAACAATCCCTGAACCACTCTTACAACTATCAGATTCTGGGTTAGAGCAAACGCAAGAACCTAAGCCTCTGTTTCTAGTTCAGCAGAATGGCTTGTATGGTTATATGGCTTCCACAGGAAAGGTTGTAATTGAGCCAAAGTTCGATGTCGCGTCCTCTTTTTCTCAAGGGCTAGCTGTTGTCGTCATTAACAACAAATTTGGCTACATTGATTCCTTAGGAAAGATGATTGTCCAGCCGCAGTTTGATTGGGCTTATCGCTTTTCTGAAGGACGAGCGGAGGTAGGGATTGGTGGAAAGAGTGGCTATATCGACACTCAAGGCAACATAGTTGTATCGCCACAATTTGAAGATGCCTCGGAGTTCTCGAACGGATTAGCCGCAGTCAAGCTTAATGGAAAGTGGGGTTATATTGATACTTCTGGCTCAGTTGTAATCAAGCCACAATTTGATAAAGCTTTACGCTTTAGTGTAAGCGGGGGTACACCAACAGGTATAGGATTAGCGGCTGTCTTGATTAACGGCAAGTGGGGCTACATCAATCAATCCGGAAAGATGACTATTTCACCCCAGTTTAATCAGGCAGGTATTTTTTCACAGGAGCTAGCCGCCGTACAAATTGGGAAACAATGGGGGTACATCGATAACTCTGGTAAAGTTATCATTCCGCCACAGTTTGAAAAGGCGTTTGATTTCTCCAACGGTTTTGCAGGCGTACAAATTGGTAATCAGTGGGGATACATTGACACAAAAGGAACAACAGTTATTTTACCAAAGTTTGAGCAGGTGGGAAATTTCTCTGAAGGTCTAGCTGTAGTAGTAATTGGTGGCAAGTACGGTTACATTGATGAATCCGGTTCAATTGTAGTTGAGCCAAAATTTGATCAGGCTTTCAACTTCGATAATGGGCTAGCCACAGTACAGATTGCTGACAGGTACGGTTATATCGACACTCAGGGAAATTACATTTGGAATCCCACTAATTAGATTGCTCAGAATCGCATTGCTCCGGTCTTGATGTTATCGTCTTTTTCGAGTTCTTCTTGTTCAATGGTGGTTGTTTCCTGATACTCTGCTGTGATCTCTTTCTCTTTAGTAGTAGTCAGAGGAACAGGCTTATCTACACCGTTAATAATGGCTCCCAACAAGGGGAGTTCAGCTTCTGTTAATTCCTCAACAGCTTCAGCAAGTATGCTTTCCTGGGTGTAGCCTGGTCGAGTAACGATTACGATGCCATCAGTTAGAGGTTCAATTAATAAGGCATCATTGCAGCGTGAGAGGGCTGGCGTGTCGATGACGACAAAATCAAAGCGACCACGAGCGTCTTCTAAAAACTGTTGAAGTTCGCTGGATTCAAGGATAGCTGCGGCTTGTCGCTGAGACCCAGGGCTGGGCATAATGTACAGATTCTCAATATTGGGGACTAAGCGAATACAGTCACTTTTGGCACTGTAGTAGCGTAGGGGTTCAATTGTCGCGTTTGGATCACAGACGACTTTGAGGGATTTTGATAGGGAAGGCGATCGCAAATCTGCCTCTACTAATAGAGTGCGCTTACCCGCTTGTGCCGATGCGATCGCTAAATTATAAGCACTCACTGACTTTCCCTCCCGCTCAACCGTACTGGTTAGCAACACTACCCTCAAAGATTTATTTTCAACACGCCGCAGGTTACTACGGAACCGCTCATAGAACTCCAAATACGGAGAATCAGGCTTCGCCAAAATCGCTGCATCACCCTGTTCTGGATCGAGAAACATTACAAGGGGTAATTCTGCCAGTACGGGGACTTCACGTTGCACCAGGGATTGCCGTATCTCTTCTGGTGTATGGAACGTATTATCCAAGGTTGCTAGCAGCAGAATTAACCCACCAGCAACTAATACAGCGATAAAGGTACCTGCTCCTAGCGTCACTGCTGGATTTGTTACTTTCTCTTGCTCAATACTCACTTGTGGAGCCTGGGCAATACTGAGACTACTGACTGCCTCCGTCTCAGCGGCTTTAGCATCGGCTAGTCCCGCCAGCAACTTGTTGTAAAAATCCTGTTGTAGCTGAACCTGCTGAGCTAGTCGTCCCCGCTCTAGCTGTTTATTCGGTAAGCCTTGATACTGTTCTCGGAGTTGTTGCTCTGTTTTCGTTGTGGCTTGCAGTTGCTGTTGAAGTGCATCTCGCTGGGTTTGTAAACCGCTCAGTGCATTGGCGAGTTGCTGCCGTGCTGGGTCGAGGCTACTATCTTGCCGGATTTTACCGGGTAACGGTGCCGCTACACCATTACCTCCTAAGACTTCAGTCGCTCGCTCCCGTAGCAGGGTTTCATACGCCTCTTTCTGTCTAAGTAAGGCAACCATCTGCGGGTGTTCGGGGCGCAAATCCCGGCTGAGAATTTCTAGCTGCGTCTCTGCTTGTAGAAGCTGCGCTCGGAGCTTGGCGATAATTGGGTCAGCACTCAGAGCAGAAGAGGTATAGGCTTGGTCAGGAGTTAAGCCCAGCTTGTTGACTAGACTGTTGATTTGTGCATCAACGCTGGAGAGTGTGATTTGAAGCTGTCGCTGCTGTTGTTGGCTATCGGTAATTTCCTTCACTAAGGTGCCATCTTGGGCAGCAAATAGAGCCGGACCTTCCGTGCGATCATAGCGTTCTAGCTGCTGTTCAGCGTTTCTCAGGGCTTTTTGTGCCTCAGGTAAGCGTTTTTCTACCGATCCAGTAATCGCTCGGACCCGTGCTGAGTTGATCAAACGGCTTTGTTCGACCATCTTCTGCATTAGCACGTCCAAGACGGTTTTTGCTGTGGTTTGATTATCAGCGATGTATTCGATCTCAATGACAGGTGCTACAGGTGCATCATCTTTCTTGCCTTCTTCTGGCAACTTCAGCTTCAGCTTCCGGATGATGTCTTGTGGCTTAACCCGTGCCTGCACTGCCGCCGCATTCACCACGTTATCTGCCAGGAGAATCTGTGGTGTCAGTTGTCTCCCCTGTTCTTGAATCTGCACCCCTGTTGTTGAAAACGATGTGGCTGGCGTGTTGTACGCGAGAGTCCCTTCTGCTTTGTAAGTAGGCGAGGGAGGTGGCTGAATGGCGACAACTCCTGATACCCCAACAATGACGGCAAAACTGGCAACTGCAATCAACTTATGTTGATCGAGAGCAATGAGATAACGTTTAACAAAGGGGGGAGTCATGGCAGTGCGATCGCTTTTGTAGTCGCGTTAGTCCTGTTAATCGTCATTATCATCCGAGCCAGGTTCAAAGAGATTTGTTGCACTCTCTCTTAAAGAGTCAAAAAACAGTAGGAAGCCTAGAATATCTCGGAATGGTTGAGTAAAGTTACTAAGCGCATAGGTAATTCGACTAATGAAGTTACGACCGACAACGATTACATCGTTATTCTGGAGTGGTACATTTTGCGAAACGTCACCCCTCAAAGCACGTTTCCCATTTAGTTCTTGAGTGACCGCTTTGCCTTGTTCTGGGTCAAAACGAATCAGTGCAATGCGTCCTAGATTGGCATTATCGGGGTTAGGAGCGATCGCGGCTAAAGCATCAACAAATGTACTCCCATTTGGTAGCGTAAGATTGCCAATTCCTCTACCAGCGTAGCTCAAGACTCGGACGTTGATTTGCTGTTGAGCAACGCTAGAACGAGAAACCAAGCTCCGGTCATAATCACTGGTATTACCAACTTCTAGCTTGGACACGATCACCGCATCACCGTCTTGGAGGCGTAAATTCGGTAAGCTGGTTCCATTTTGCAGAGGTGTGAACAAGTCAATTTGTTGTTCAACAAAGGAATTATCAGCCAGTGAGCGACGCCGTACCACAATTGTTCGCAAGTCAGCCGATGTTGTCGTGCCACCGGCTGCTAGTAAAGCCGCTGAAAGTTGAGAACCAGGTTGTAGTGGATAATATCCAGGTCGTAGCACTTCACCCGTGATTGTGACTTGGGCAGCACGCAAGGCAGCAAGTGAGACAATCACCTGAGGGTCAATCACAAACCTGTTCAAGCCCGCTTGAATCTTCGTTTGGACTTGTTCTAGGGTAAGTCCTGCTACTTGTAGCGTCCCCACAAGAGGGACGACGATATTACCGTCTAAATCAACGTTGCTCTGAAAGCTCAGGTCAGGGAATCGTGGTACACTAACCGCGATCGCATCTCCTACTCCCAAACGATAGCGGCTAAATTGGTCGGGTGGAGTAATATTCGACGGTTGCCCTGGATAACCCACAGGTGGTAACGGTTGATCGGGGTTAGCGAAGGGTGGTACAGGAACTGGGTTAGGGGGAGAAAAACTGGGTAACTGGGCGTAAGTTTTTGGAGTTTTGATACCTGATACAGATTGACCCAATACAGCTCCAGCCAAGACACTCGTTTGACCTAACACTAAAGCGACCATGCTTGAAAAGGCGATCGCTTTTCTGTAGTACCATTTCTTGTTTCGACCACTACGCATAGCTATCGCAAAAGGCAGAAGGCAGAGGGTAGAAGGTTTGTTGAGGAGTCATACCTTTGATTACAACTAATTTCACAAAGAACATCGCTACTAACAACCAACAACCAACAACCAACAACCACTAAATGACCTGCATCAACGCGGACTGCACAATCTTACCCAAAGATTCCGCGAAGGGTCGGGAGGCTTCGATATCCCCTAACGGTTCAATCGGAATCTGGAGGCAAACTCCAACCCACGGAACTCGATTTCGACGCAACTGGGCGAGTTGGTCAGCAAAGAACCAATGACTAGGAGCAGGGTTACCTCCTCCTGACCAGGCATACCATTGCAGTACTGCGACAGTTCGCCGTTGAGTCCAAGCCCGGAAGAAACGCGCTTCAACTTTAGCAGATGGGGTTGTCGGTTTGGGTGTTCCAGCAGACTTGTCCGACAGTGACTTCTCAACCTCAAACTGGACTTTGGTGTAAGAATCCGTCTGCCATTTCACTAATCCATCAATATCCATCCACTCGACCTGTGGTTGCGACTTGTGGTCACTTTGGGGAAGCAGTAATAAACCAATTGGTTTTGAGTTATCTTGCTCAATTTGTTGAACAGACCATTGATGACCGCCAATCACCACTGTTTTTTGTTCGATGGTTTTCCAACCAGGGAGTTCTAATCCTGTCTGCCTGAGTTCTCTAATTTCCTTGAGATTAGTCACTTGTGGCAGAGTTGCCCAAGACCAATTTCCCGTCCAGTAACCGGGTACTGCGCCAATTCCTGCTAGGACTAACAAAAAAATCAGTACTGCGAATCTGAGGATAAAAGGCGATCGCACAGACTTAATCGTGATAGATTTCATAGCCTAAAGCAGCATAGTTTCATGAAGCTCCTCCACCTGCCGGAGCGAGGAGGGGGGAGTGCGGACGAATGCGTGTTCAAACAGAGTCATCCGATGACTGTGGAACAGTGCTTTTTATGACTCAATTGTCCGTACTCTAGCCTATCCCTTTTGTTTATCGGCTTAGGGCATTTAAGAAACGCTGGAGATTCGTCAGGAATCCTGGTTTTTTGGGCGCTACAGCTTCATCCGTAGTGCCAGTGCTGGTAGCTTCGGCAAGGATTCGGTCAAGTTCTTCTCCTGCTGGTCTTTGAGGCACTTCGGCAATGAGCTGATATTCGTCATTAGTTTCTAACCAGACTTGCCACAACGAGGGGTAAGAACGCAAAACAGCGGCACCCTGAAGAGGTCGGAGGTAATAGCAGGACTCAATCGTGCCTAAGAATCGATCACGCAGTTGACGGGCAGCATAGCCAATGCCAATGATAGAAACATCTTCGAGTTGGGGATTGAGCAGAATAAAAGGGCGATCGCCAGCTAGGTTAGCCATTTTCTCGACTTGGGCAACTTCCACGGCTGAAGGGGCAACCAGTAAAAACGCCTCGTCTTCTGGCAGAATCTTTTTTTCTACAGGCGTGCGAGAGGTGCCAACGTCGTCAATTTGAAACGAGACATCTGTCCAGTCACGACGGGCAAGGGCAGCGGCGCCTGTGTCGGCAAAGAGGATTTTTGGCTGAATGCCCAACTGTTCAAAGACAGGGAGAAATTGTAGGGCAACTGGCATCTGCTTGAGTTCAGTAAACTGCAAATTGACAGATAGCCGGGTGCAGCCTGCTTCAAGGGCAGCAAGGGTTGCTTCGCGAGATTGAGCGATCGCTTCTTCTAAAGAGTTTGGGAATTGAGCCATTTTTTACAAATGAGGTGGAGGAGGAAAGCACTAACGACTCGCAACTAATTGTAGAGGCATCAGGCGTTCTAAAACCTGCTTGATTACCATCGCCGTCCAGTCTACATCAGCGGCTGTGGTTTCACGTCCTAGAGTTAGGCGAATGCCCCCAAGGGCAATTGCGTCACTGTAGCCCATCGCTAGCAAAATCGGGCTAGGACTGAGTTTGCCACTGTGACAGGCAGAACCCGCACTGATGCCTACACCCGCGAGGTTTAGTTGACGCACCAGCGTTTTCCCTGTAACGTTTTGACCACCACCAACGACTGAGAAGCTGACATGATGAGGCAAACGGTGCAAGCGATCGCCTGTAGGTATCAAATTCCGCGTATCCGCTAATTGCTCAAATAATCGCTCTCGTAGCCCAATTAAACGTGGTGTCTCTGTTGCGAGTTCTGCCGCCGCGAGTTCTGCCGCTACACCAAAACCTGCGATCGCAGGTACTGCTTGTGTGCCAGAACGCAGTCGTAATTCTTGCCCTCCCCCCAACATCATCGGTACCAACTCGACATCCGGACGGACATAAAGCGCACCTGCGCCTTGGGGCCCATAAATCTTATGGCTGGAAATCGAGAGCAAATCTACAGGTAGCTGCTGGACATCAATCGGTAAGCGTCCTGCAACCTGCACAGCATCTGTGTGAAAGAGGACACCATGAGCACGCGCAATCTGACCGAGAGTGTGAATCGGTTGCAGCGTACCTACTTCACTTTGACCATAAATCACCGACACTAAAACCGTGTTTGGTCGTAGTGCGTTTTCTAAGTCAATAGGATTAACCCGTCCGTGGAGGTTGACAGGTAACCGTGTCACGTCCCAACCCCACTGTTCCAATAAGCGTACTGGCTCAGCGATCGCTGAATGCTCAACACTAGAAATCACAATATGCTGAGGTGTCCTGTAGTGTTGGGCAACACCCAAAATTGCCAAATTATCCGCCTCCGTGCCCCCAGAGGTAAAGATAATTGACTCGGCCAATGCATTGATTAGGCTAGCCACCTGCATTCTCGCCCGTTCCACCAGTGTTGCTGCCCGCTGCCCCCACTCATGCAAGCTGGACGGATTGCCCCACGATGCCGTGAGAACATCTTGCATAGCAGTAATGACTTCTTGGCGCGGCGGTGTTGTCGCGCTGTAATCTAGATAAATTTGCATGAGTGATCAAGCATCAGCAACTAGCTGTTCCTATTCTCAGGATATAATCTCTTCGCCCTGGCATAGTCTGTCCTTAGTTTTGCTTCACTGTTACATCCTACCTAGGATCGAGCGTCGCAATTATCCCAAAGCTGTCTAGGCTTTCAATGATGCTCTATATGTAACGGTTTTCTCTTCGAGATGCGGTACAGCGGGAGGTGTGTGAAACAAGCGAGAGAGAGCAAGGAAAACAAAAAAGCTGATAGCTGACGGCTTTCTGCTATAAATAGTGACCTGCTTCTTTTTTGAGGGCTAACCGCCCGGTTTATCGACGTTGTAGTCTTCGTGAGATAAGACGGCGTAGGGTAGCAAAAGATTACCGCAGTCGTGGCAGATCATCCGGTAGTTGCGGGTAACGGGAATACTGATAATCCAGCGGTTGTGACGGAGTCGCTTACCGCCATATTCTCGATAATTCTTGTTGCTTTGTAAGCCAGCAATGATTGTACGGGCTTTGACTACTACATGAGTCGGAAGATTTTTTAAATTGATTGGGTCTTGGGCAAAGGTAGAATCCCATGCCTGTTTTTGCTGTCGTTTTTCTTCCCGCACTCGATCATGTTGAAGGATGCGATCGCGTTCTGCCTCATTCGCGCACCGATGGCAGATTTGACCGTACCCTTTATGACCACACGAAAATATCTTCTTTCTTCTCGACATAAAACAGTAAGATGGGTTGTCGCCTCACAACCTCACAATCCATTGCTACCCTGCAATCAATTCCCGTAACTAAGGCAGTTGAACAAGGTGCGAACACAAGTCCGCTTGCAATTCATGTTAATTCAAGAGCGCTGCATTGAGAATTGTTCTCTAGAATTGGGCAATTAATAATCTCATACAGCAGTTGGATTGTTTCATCAGAAATAACTGTGCCTTGACTTTCCCTGACTTAGGTAGATCTTGAGCAATTTTAGTCTTCTCCATCTGCTAGATGTTGTCTGCAAGCTGGTTTTAGGTCACAAACGGCTGACAATAACCAACCTAGTGCAAGAAGGCTTTTATGAGTATTGCTTGTAAGGTAAGCTTTTTAACCTTTTTCAACTGGATAGTTATTTCCGCCACACTGCACTAGCTGAATGTCTCGATTACTTTGCCGTGTAATTACTTAGGGTCATCAGACTCCCCTGATTAAGTTCCGCAATATCTACATAGCTCTTACATCTATCAAAGGGAAGACTGATAGACAACATCAATTGGTTTGCTGATTGGTGAAACTCACACTCATAGCATCACCACCACACAATCATGAAATTGGGAACGAATTCTCTTACTGCCTTGCGTCGCAAGTATCGGTATGTAACAAGAGTAACCCTGTTCGTCATATTGATAATCTGTGGGTTCCTACTGGTCTACAGCCTTAGACCTGCGCCAGAAACCGAACTGCTTCAACCTCTACCCCAAGACCCTGCTGTAAAAGTTTATTTCAACCACAATCAAGCCTCCCTTTATGAAGACCCTTATCGACACTTGAAGCGCAAGGGAGATAATTTGGAGCAACAAATTATTGATGCTATCAACCAGGCAGACTCTACCTTAGATCTGGCAGTTATGGAGTTTAGACTGCCTAATGTGGCTAAAGCACTAATCGCTCAACATTTAGCTGGGGTCAAAGTCAGACTGCTGATTGACAATAAGTACAACAAAGCCTTAGCTGACTACACGCCAGAAGAAATTGCAAAAATGAATCAGCATGATAAATCGGCTTTTGAGGAGTTGAAGCGATATCCAGCTGATGCTATATCTTTATTGCGTGAAAGTGGTATCGAGATAAGGGATGATACATCTGGTGGTGCTACCAAAGGTAGTGGACTAATGCACCACAAGTTCATCGTTGTAGATGGAAAAAACACCATCATAACTAGTTCTAACTTAACTACCTCTGACCTGCATGGAGACTTTAATAGTCTTGAAAGTCGGGGTAATCCTAACAATATGGTTGTTGTTTTAGATAACACTGAACTGGCTAAAGCATTTACGTCAGAGTTTAACTATATGTGGCAGGGATTATTCAAAATCCATATGTCCATTAAAGAATTATTGTCCAGTTTAAAAAATTAGTGTCCACTTTGAATTTCGCTTATAAAAAGCCTGAAACCATTTTACAGCCTGGTTTCAGGCGATTTTTTTCTTTCTAAGATTTTTTGTCATTTTTAAATCAAATGGTGTCATAAATTCTAAAGTTACCTTTATACTTTTAAAGTAAATGATGTCACTTTTTATCAAATGGCTGACGGGGGGTAATAAATATGTCTATGCAGTCTGTAAACTCGGATACTTTTTCCACTCCCCAAGAGGAAGCCCTCATTCCAGAGCTGGAGAAAGACCAGGCTCCAGACAAGCCATTGATGCTCTTAAACGATGTTTCACTGGAAGTTCAACAAAAGATTGATTTAATTGATGCTATTTTGCAAGCTCCCGATAGAGCAGTTCGGAGGAAAGCAATTCAAGAGGCGACTGAAAAGCTTGGAAAATCCCCTCGCACTATCAAACGGATCGTAAAGAGACTAGAGACTGAGGGAGTTGCCACTTTTGCGGTTGGTCGCAAGGACAAAGGGCAGTTTCGCATTTCTGAGCAGTGGTTCAAATTTATTATTGGTACGCATATCTGGGGGCAGAAAGCTGGTTCTCGGATGAATCACAACCAAGTTCATGTGCATCTGATGGCTCTTGCATCCAAGGGAGAAGCACTGCGACAGAAAAAATATGCTGAGCGCTTCAAGGATTACCCAGAGGTATTAGAAGACCTTGTGGTGGGAAAATATCCATCCCATCCGACTGTCTACAAAGTAATTAATTTTCATCTGGCTCAAGAAAACAAGAAGGTTCGTCATCCGGGTTCTCCGGCTGAAGGGCAGATAATCCAAACCACTGAAGGGATTTTAGAAATCACTCACAGTAATCAAATTTGGCAGTGTGACCACACGAAACTTGATGTCTTTCTGGTTGACGAGCAGGGTGAGGTGATTTTTCAGTTAGACGATAAAGGTGAAGAGGTTATTGGTCGTCCCTACATAACGCTAATAATGGACAGCTATTCTGGCTGTATTGCAGGCTTTCACCTGGGATTTGAAGCAGCAGGCTCGCATGAGGTAGGTCTAGCGTTGCGTCATGCAATTCTGCCCAAGCAATATGAACCAGAGTACGAACTCCAGGAAAAATGGAATGTTTACGGAATCCCAGAGTATTGGGTAACTGACCGTGCAAAGGAGTTCAAGTCCCATCACTTGAAACAAATCTCAATGCAGCTAGATTTCCAGCGCCGTCTACGGGCGTTTCCCTCAGCAGGTGGACTAATTGAGTCGATTTTCGACAAAATCAACAAAGAAGTTTTATCACTGCTTCCCGGTTATACAGGCTCAAGGGTGGCAAAGCGTCCTGACAATTGTGAGAAACACGCCTCTCTAACACTGGATGAGTTAGAGAAGAGGTTGGTGAGGTACTTCGTTGATCACTACAACCAACATGATTATCCGAGGGTGGCAAACCAAAAGCGAACCCAACGATGGCACTCAGGATTGCTGGTAGAGCCAGAAGTGGTAAATGAACGTGACCTAGACATCTGCTTGATGAAGGTGGCTCATCGTAAGGTGGAAAAGTATGGTTGTGTCAGGTTTGAGGGTTTGATTTACCGAGCAGATTGCTTAGTGGACTATCAGGGTGAGCCGATTTCCTTAAGATACGACCAACGTAATATCCTTGTCCTTCTTGCCTACACTCGCCCAAAAGACGGTCAACCTGGAGAGTTTATTGGAGTTGTTCTTGCTAGAGATGCCAAAGAAAAGCAGATGTCTTTGGAGGAGTTGAAGTGGCGCAAGCAGAAATTGCGTGAGCAAGCTAAGGAAATTGACAATAGTTCAATCTTGAACGAGCGTCTGGACTTGTATGAATTTGTGGAGGAGAAGCGTAAATCCAAGCGGCAGCGCCGTAAGAAGGCTCAAAAACGGCATGAGCAGGAGACTAATCAATCAAAGGTGCTTGAACTATTTCCTCAAAATGCTACTGTTGGTGATACGCCAGTACCACCAGTGGCATCAGAATCAACTGTGGAACAGGCTCATCCCATAGCTGTAGAGCCATTAGATGACTCATCTACCGAGTACACCCCACCAACAAAGATTGTTGCCTACGACTGGAATCAACTGATGGAGGAGAACTGGTAATTCGAGATGGCACAACCTAACCCAGCTTCACAGCCAATCGATAACCAATTACAGCAATCGCCTCAAGCGAAGGGCACTGTTGACTCTAAACGATTGCCCGAACAGCAATCAGAGGTTGAGCATATTCGTAATAGCGACATCTATTGCCCTGTTCAACGAGATGAAGCTTTGTTTAAGTGGTTTGACAAACAACGAGATGCCAGATGCAGCGGCTATATTAAAGCGCTCAATGGTGCAGATTTGCAGAAAGCTTGTCAATTTTATCGAATGAAGGAGGCAAGACGACGGGGGGGTTTGCAAGCCATTCCCATGCCAGTGGTCTATGCAGAAGTTAAGCAATACGGTGCCCCAACTGACTTATTCCTGTCAATACTCACAACGTTGGGGCATCCTCTGGCTGGAGTCGGTTCCCTGAGAGATTTGCGTTCGCGCACTTCGGGGACGCTCAAAGCATATGGTGTGAAGTTACTCATTCTTGGGAATGCTCATTATCTGCCCTACAAATCTTTCAATGAGCTGGTTGAGATTGTTCGCCATCTAAAGGTTGCCGTAATTCCGGCAGGTTCATTGTACTTAGATGAGATTCTCAATCGCCAAAGTAGGAGATATGCGGATATCTACAATACGTTCCTAGATAGTCATGAATTCGTTTCTTTCTCCAAGAAAGAGACAGTTCAACTGGTTGCCAGTTGGGAGGAGCAAGTTCTTGTGCCTTTGGAGCGACAACTCAATTTAGCATCCATTCCTGGGTTCTGTAACTTTCTTTATAACAAGTGTAATGGACAAGCTGAACCGCTTTACGACTGCCTTCGCCAAATCGCAATTTACCTGTTGGAGAATCCTAATACTCAGTTGAATTCGTCTAGTCTCGATCTGATACTGGCAACGAGAAGATCACCCATTAATGCATCTCAGCTTAGAGCCTGATTGTGTCGTTGTTTATGGAAACTGAAGCCCCCCAACATCCACCTTGGTATCTAGAGCCGTTTGAAGGAGAAAGCATCAGCCACTACTTCGGACGATTTCGCCGTCAGGAAATTATCAGCGTATCTGCTCCTAGTAGTTTGAGCAAGGCAGCAGGAATTGGTACAGCTCTATCTCGCTGGGAGAAGTTTCGCTTCAATCCGCGTCCGACTCAGAAAGAATTGGAGGCGATAAGCAAGCTAATTGGTGTAGAAGTCAACAAGCTTGAAGCCTTGTGTCCGCCAAATGGTGTGGCAATGGTACATCGCTCAACTCGCCTATGTGCTGTATGTTACCGTGAAGCTCCCTATCACCGGATCGAGTGGCAGTTCCAGTCAACGGAAGGGTGTGAGAAACACCAACTGCGGCTGATATCGAGATGTCCTGCCTGTGATGAGAAAATATCACTGCCTTTTGAGTGGAAAGAGGGTAACTGTCAGCGCTGTGGTATGAAGTTTAGCTCGATGGCAAAGCGGCAGAAACCCTATGATTAGTGGTACTTAAACATTTTCTAGTCCATAAAGGGGTGAAAACCTGGTGTTTGAATCTAGTATAAATGCTCACTTACTGTATTCTTAAGTTGTGATGAAGTGTCTGTTCTTAATCGCGTGATGTTCGTCATAGATGCATCAAGTCAGATAAACGCTGTTATTGCTCAGCACTAACAAACCAGTCTTTAATGAAGGTTAGAAGCTTGAAGAACATTGCAATCTTTATAGCAAGATACAAGTTGTTTATTCACCGAGAGCACAGCTTCCTTCAAATTTGATGATGCTAGGATTCTGATTGGCATAGGCTTGCCTTCTCCTCCCCCGAAATCGGACACGCATCACCTTATTCTTGATTGGACCCAATTCTAACTCTAAGACATCGTCAACAATTCTGTTCATCTTCAGGCAATACACTGCTGCTAACCATGCTTTTGGCAAAAAAAACCTTGGTTGTGTTTGCAGCTTTACCCACAATTCAGAAAAAATCTCTTTCTCGACTTGAGTAGTAGAAAACCACGGTTCGAGGTCTGTGGGAAGTGGTTCCCCCAAGAGTATCCTACGGGCACGTAATCTAGCAATTGCGTCTTCACTGTAGTCTGCACTGTAGTTGTAATAGCTCATCTCCATTGGAAAGCCACTATTTTGCGATTGCTGAGTTGGCGTAAGCGTAATCTTAAATATAGTTTTTCCTTCGCTCGATTCAGGTAGCACGGACGACACTTGCATAATGCAAGCTTCATACTGATCTGCGTAGGCAATCGGATTTCTATTATAAGGCTCTCGTGAATGAAGGGACTTTAACTCGGCGACTTGCTCCATATCCGTTGGTAACAGTTGAAGAACAAGACTTTGATCTTGTTGAGTTTCAAATGACTTTCTTAGGAAAAAATTATTATTCAACATGACCCAATTTTTAGGATCTTTCACTGTCCAAGAATTGCGAGTCGTGCTAGTTTTTGAAACAGGAGTTTTTCGGGATGTTGACTTCTTTTTTGCGGTAGCTAGCTTTGCTGGATCTACTAATGTTGTTTTCTCATACTTACGGGCTACAGTCAAAGATTCGGATTTTGTTTTTGTCTCTAATGTTTTCTTACTCTGCGCTTTAGCAGCAGGAGGAGCAGGTAGATCACCCTTAGCTCTTGCAGGATGCCCACCTTTACTTAGGTTAGTTGAATAGTTTTGCTTCAGCAATTTATATGCTTTATCAAACAGTAATTCATGAAGAAGTAATAAATCAAAATCGTTCAGGGCAGGATTTTGTCTGCTGCGACCATATCGTTCTCCAACTTTACTGTTTAACTTAGACCATTCATCACTTTTTGTACGAGCCTTTTGCTCGAGTAAGGATATCAGGTAACTATTCCCTAAGTTGATATCAAACTTCTTCTTTTCATTTTTTATATCAAAAGAGCGAACCTGAGCAGCACTACGCGCTAAATCTTTAGGAAAAATATCTTTTTCTTTATACTCTTTAGATTTATTAGGATTAATAGAAAGATACTTATTTCTATATTTTTGAGCTTCTTCAAGAGCTTGAATGATATATGATAGGCCTTCTCTATTATCAAGTCCTATGGGAATATCAATCTCTATGGGGATTGATGTATCACTTTCATCTAGGAGATTTAAAAATTTGTTATCTCGAAAAAATTTTATTTTTTGTGATTTATGTATATCCCAAATCACTTCATTGCTAGTCACTAAAACTAAACTAACGAGCGCGTTAGATTTGCTTTTGCTTTTTCGTTTGAGGATTGATAGTAAAAGTTCTTCAAGCTCATGTTTAGCTTTTTGAAGTTTCTGGCATATTTTAGCTCTATTTAAAGGACCCAAATCTTGGAGAATAACAATTAAGTCTATATCGCTTTCGTCTGGAAGAAATTGATTGCCACTTCCGTTGATGAGACTACCAAAAAGATAAAACTTACTAAGTTGCTTAGTATTGTGCTTTTTAGCCCAACTCTTTAAAATATTTATAATTTGCGTAACTAATTCTCCTGCCATTTTGGGTGGGTAATCATTCCTTTGAACAAATGAGAGAGTAAGACAGATTTATTTGAGATCAAACAATGAATAAAACATCAATACTATGTAAACAATTCCAAAAACAACTGAAACATACTGTTCAATGCTTGTAGGTCTTAGATAAGTCCTTCCGGTTAAATCCTGTTCCCTTAAAAAACTCTCTTTGTTGTAACAATAAAATGGCAAAAACTCTTCCATTTCTAAAATTACCTGGATTTTTCGCTCAACTAATCTTCTATAGGACCGAATATTAAAATTCCATAAGATACATAAAATGGAACCCAAAAAACCTACTACTAGCCCAACCATAGGGGAACTAAGAATATGTCCCTGGTTGCTAGCTATAGAAAAAATAGCTAGCAACCCAGACAGAAGGGAAATAAAAAAGCTATTAACTTGATTCCTTCTTGCGCTAATCCTGTCATGCATCTCTACATACATTTTGTACTGTTCTAAGAGGAGGTTCTTGTGATCAGTTTCATAGTTCTTATTTAGGATTTGGTTTAAGCTTAGATTAGATGGCATAACACTCGAAAATTATCCTTAAGATAGAGATTTTGGTTATTTGATTAAACTACATCTACTTTGAGAGCCACAGTTTTTTTTATCTGGGTCAAGATGAGATTTCACCTACAACGATTAATCAAAGCGAGAGGGCATGGCAAGGATAGATTGCTTGCTGAAACTGAGAAACTTGAGCAATCAGTTCAGCCTTGCTAATAAGCATTACCAAACGAAGCCTGTTAATCCTTATGCGTCCGTTATAGTAGTAGGCTTTGGCTTTTTCGTAGACTGAATCGTTGCTCACCTGAAGTATTCGTCCCAGGTAGCATTTACCCAGATATCGGCTTGCAGTTTAGCTTGGACTTAGCTCATAACAACCCTATTCAGCTACCGCTCAATCACATCTTAACGTAGGAGTGAGCACACGCTCTGGAGGTGGAGAATGAACGGTGGCAGAGAACGAATCATCCAGCCTCACATTATCTAGTTGACAATCACGGTTGTATCTCAAACTCAAATTGAGAACGATAAAAACAAATATCAAAAAAAAATTAAACTGCACCCTCTACAATAGCGATTTCTTCCTCAGTCAATTCGTATACCTCCTTTGCTGATTACTGCAAAGAGCATGACCCCACTGGAGCTGCTTAGGTTTGCAACGAAAAGCTAAACTCTTTAATCCGGTTAAACCAACCACTGCTACCAGCGGTTGACCCTCCCCGTTTAAATTCTTGGCTAGAAACCCTTCCCTCAGATTATTTTTCTAGTATTCTATGTTTTTATAGTACCATGAAAAAACTTAGTACTAGAGGAGTCAGAAATGGGATGGAACTCTAAACCTAAAAAGGAAGAGGAAAAACCAGCCGTAAAGCTCTCAGCCATAGACGAGGATATTCTCACAGGTTTGGGGGCACGCGAACTCTACGGATTAGAAATTCTCGATGAACTGAATCTAGATAGAGCAACAGAGCTAAGCTTCGGTAGTTTGTATCCTGCTTTAAACAGATTGGAAAAGAAAGGATTGATTTCTTGGCGCTGGGGTGACGAGCAGGAAGTCTCAGGGGGAGCAAGAAGAAAATACTACAAAGTGACAGCTCTGGGTGCAACCTCGCTGCGTGATATCCAACAGTATCGTGCCTCACTCGCTGCACGCGCTGGGGCTATGCAAAACTCAACCGCTTGGGAAGGAGTCTGAGTATGTCTTGGATGGATTTACCCAACAACGAGATGACGGGAAAATTGCAAGTGGTGCTACAGCGGGAGTTGGCAGGGAGGCTAGAGAGGTTGTTGGCAACGAGGCTAGGGCTAGTATCAAACGTAGTATTAGGGCTGGCATTAACGCGAAGGATGGGGTCGGTACAAGCCCTGGTGCTGATGCTGATACTAGAACACAGGCTATGGCTGGAACTGAGGCTCTGCCTGGAACTGAGGCTGATACTGATGCAGATGGTAATACGGTTCACGAAACTGACTTCAGTGATGGGGCTAGGGCTGATGCTGTGGCTGATGCTGTATCTCGCAGTGGGGCAGCCACAATGGATTTCACTGGTGATGATGCTAGTGATAATACTGTGGATGTTACTGTGCATGGTGTCGAAGCTGATGATGTGGATGGTGCTGGGGCTGAAGCAGTCGTCCTCAACCAGTAAGCTTAACCAACTGTTCTCCTTTTTTCCCGAAGAACAGCGCAACGATGTAACCACAAAACTTCGGCGGTTAAGAAAGGCAAAAAAACCTCATTGGTTTATCTGGCTCAAGGCTATCCAATATTGGCTAGAACTCCTTACGGCTGATATCCAAATCCAGTGGGATAACCTCTGGCTTCTCAGGAGTCAGAACATCAATAAATAACTTCTGCAATAGGAAAGTCTGTCTTTCTTTGTCTTTGAAAACAGTTAAGGATGAATCATAGAGGAGATATCCACCACGTCCTTAGCTAGCCGTTTCGAGAAGCTAGTAATAGCAACTCATCAACAGGTCTGTGTGCTTTTACTGAACTAGGCTCTATTCTCTAGGGCTAAACTCAGCATTGAATTGGAAAACAAAACCTACCTGGGAGTTCTACAGGCTGACCAAGTAGGTCTGTTCCTTGCCTTAAATTTTTAGGAGATATTTCAAGATGTCAAAGTCTCTCAATCACCCCAATAAACCATTTTACAATAAACCTAAGCAATTACCTCCGAAAGAACCAAAAGAACCAAAAGAGCTAATTGCCATAGCTAGCCTAATTGTTGCGATAGTGGCAATCCCTATTAGCTTAACTATCCCAGAGATAAGATGCCTAATTCGCTTACAGTCTGAGTCGTGTCCTGGAAGTGTTTCAAGTAAAGCAGAAGCTCTTTACCAAAAAGGTTCTGATT
The DNA here is from genome assembly GCF_014849525.1 of Microcoleus sp. FACHB-SPT15. Classification (NCBI taxonomy): domain Bacteria; kingdom Bacillati; phylum Cyanobacteriota; class Cyanophyceae; order Oscillatoriales; family Microcoleaceae; genus Microcoleus; species Microcoleus sp. FACHB-SPT15. The sequence goes on from NZ_JACJNU010000062.1 coordinate 337,052, forward strand.
TACTCAGACTAGAGAGAAATCGTGAAGCTCTCGATTATTTCAAACAAGCAATCGACATTGACCGTAACCAAGCTAAATTTTGGAACAGTCGCGGTGACGCTCTAAAAAAATTGGGTGAAAACCAGCAAGCGCTTTCATCTTATGAACAAGCGTTACTACTTGACTCCACTTATGAACTGGCTCGACAAAATCGAGAAGCTTTGTTGTTAAAACTTAGTAAAAAGTCCTCGTAAGAAGACAACCAGCAATTAATTATTGCTTTTGGTATTGGCTTAGAAATATTTTGTAAGCCAGTTCCATCTTAGAATCTTGGAAACTTCAATCAATTACCTTTTATATTAAGTTTGTTTGTGAATCACTCAAAATGCTGATCTATGGTTCCCACAGTAACACGTTTTTGGTTAGCTCAAAACAGTTTAGTACTATTTATACCAACATCAATTAAATTGGCATTTTTCTGATTGACATGAATTAGATAGGCACGATTCAGAGTGGCACTGCTTAGACTTATACATAGCTAAAACCAAACGGCACAAAGATTTGCTGATTAGCTAAGGTTATATTGCCTTGCCTTCTTAAATATCCTCTAAACTAGTTTTAAGATACTTAAGTATAAATACTGAGGTGTATGTTCCTAACACTCTTGTTAGCTACATTATTAATCTTTTGTGGTTACTGGATACAAATACAACAGCGTAAGCAGGATAAGTTACAGAAGGCTTTGCGTAGGTATGAAAGTCTCTCTTCTAAAGAAGAGCGAGAAAGGCAATTGGATTTAGATATTGCAGATCTTGAAAGGCAACAGGAATTTTTAAATACTCAAATCACTAATCTTCACCAGGAGTTGCGCGAGCTTGATGCAAAAGTTTATCTTCATGCTATAGATTATTATGAACCAAAATTTGATTTTATTCAATCTAGTGAGTATGTAATTCATCTAAAAAATATAAAGTTAGACCAGGAAAGGATGCGGAAGTCTGGCAAGGCATTTATTAGTAACGTCAAGTTGAAATTGGATGGCAGTCAAAGGAAAGGAGATAAAATGACAAAAAGTCTCCTTAACTTAATAAAAGTAGCTTTTGAAACTCAATGCGACTATGCGATAAGAGAAGTCAAGTACAATAATGTCTCTACTTTAGAAAAGAAGATTACCAATATCTTCAACAAATTAAACAAACTGTCAGATATAACTCGTTGTGAAATTTCGCTAGAGTATTTAAAGCTAAAGATAAAAGAGCTATATCTTAAGTATGAGTTAGAAGAGAAACAACAAGAAGAGAAACAAAAAGAGCGTGAAATTCGAGAACAGATGAAGCGGGAGGAGAAAGATCGTCTTAACTTTGAAAAAGCAATGCGAGAGGTTGAAGAAGCTGAACAAATAGAGAAGAAATATGAGGAAGATATTGCCAAATTTCGTCAAGAAATGGAACAAGCTGTAGGGACACAGCTAGCTGACTATAACCGTAGAATTAAATATTTACAGGAGGAACTTTCTAAAGCTAAAATCAATAAAGAAAAAGCTAATTCCGATTTAAAAAGACATAAAGCTGGTCACATTTATGTAATTTCAAATATTGGCTCTATTGGACGAGACATCTATAGAATATTTATGACTAAGAGTAGTAACCCAGATGGATATGTCAGAACAATGAATCCTTCCGTTCCATTTCCTTTTGATGTTCAGTTTAAACTTTATTCAGAAGATGCTTCAGAAACAGTAGAGTATTTACATCAGCACTTTAATCACAAAAGAGTAAATATAGTTAATGAAAAAAGAGAGTTTTTTAAGGTTAGATTAGATGAAATTGAGCAAGTTGTACAAAAAATTAAAAGGGAGGCTGGAGGTTTAACGATTGAAAAATTTGAAAAAGTGCCTCAAGCTCTTGAATACCGTAGAACCCAAGCTGCTGAGCGAAAAAGTGATTCTCAGACAAACTCAACCGATACCTATGTAGAAGAAGAGGGTGAAATAGCTTAAAAATAGGAACAAAATCAACAATCTGTTTAACTTTAAATAAGCTATAAAGAACGAATAATTCTGAAACCAATATTGTGAGACTTTTGGTTGATATCGCCATACCAACGGGAAGCAGAGCGACATAGAAAGGGTTCATTAAACCACGAACCTCCTCGTATTAGACGCTTTTGATTATTACTGTCATCTATCCAAGCTTCTCCCGTTATAGGTGCATCATCATAATTCTCATGCCAATGATCTAAACACCATTCCCAAACGTTACCGTGCATATCGAATAGTCCAAAGGCATTAGCTGATTCAGAGGTGCCTACTGAACTAGTTTTTTTACGATAAGTTCCTCTGCCTTCTCCACCATAGGGGTAACGACCGTCGTAGTTAGCTAGATAGGAGTTAATGGTTTCGCCAAAGTGAAAAGGGGTTGTAGTTCCAGCACGACAGGCATATTCCCACTCAGCTTCGGTGGGGAGACGATACTCGTGACCTGTTTTTTGAGATAAGCGACAGCAAAACTCAACCGCATCATGCCAGGAAACTTGGGTAACAGGGTGACTTTTGCCTCCAGGACGTGATGGACGAAGATTAAGGTTTCGATGGACTTCAGGCAAAGAAGCAACTTCTCTCCAGTGTGCTTGTGTAATAGGGTACTTGCTTATTAAAAATGGTTTGACTGCTACTGAATGTTGAGGTCTCTCACTTGAGTATCGCTGTCCTCCACGTCCCATTTCTGAGGAACCCATAAGAAAGGTTCCTCCTGGAATGTATACCATTTCTAACGTCGCTCTATTGTCAAGATTTTCAATAAAATACTGAGCTTGCCCTTGATAACAATTGTTTTCGTAACCGCGAGGATCAAGCGTTACAACTTTAAAATCAAATATTGCAGCACCAAGAAGCAATGGTTCAACTAATTTCTGATTCAGTAAATGTCCAGCATTTTTTGCATTTTGCGTGGGAACAGACTGACTAAATAGATCTTCTTGGAGAAATCCCGTGTCTATTAAACGTACTTGGTCACTCAAATTTGGCAACAAAGGGAAATCATATTTGTATACAGAATTCAAACTAATCTGTGGAAACTGATGAGGTTTTCCATAATAACGATTAAGCTCTGGCACACGATGTTGCAGGTATTGCTCCAAAGCTCCTGGTGTTCCATGATTAGTTAACCCTTCTAATAATGCATAGGTGAATGCACCCTGTTTTAGCTCTGGAATTTCATAAGATTCCTCCCCTCGACTACACGAAAAAATTGTAATGATTCCTTGTTGCTTGGCTTTTTCTGCTGTGTAAGCTCCCACGTCGCCAAAGCCCTTGCTTCCATCTGAGCAACGGCACATATCCAGAATCATTACCACATTTTTGGCTTGGCAGTTCATTAAACAGCGAATCACAAAATCAACAGGAATTGCCGTTCCCTCTAAATCTCTGCCATAACCATCTCGTGGCATGAGGTAATCGTGGTTATCGCTGCCAATCATTCCATGTCCACTAAAGAAGAACCAAAAATTGTCCGCTCCTTTAGCACTTTGGATTTCATCAAGCAATAAGCGTCGCAAGTTAGAGCGATTTGGGCGGGTTGGAATTTGTCTAGAACTAATAGGTTCTGAATTATCGGAACAAAGCAACACATTATCAGGCTTAAAGCCTGCTTGATTGCACAAAAACTCTTTGATGCGCTCAGCATCGCCCACCGCATAGTTTAAATATCGTGCCTGGTGAAGATGTTCGTAATGGTTGACTCCTATGACAAGCGCGAAATTATTCGCCATTTCACTTCTTCGGTTCAGCTCTCTTGAACTTTAGGGTAATTGCCCCTTTCCCGTTCATTTCACTACTGCAAGCTCCCAGTAGATTTACTTGACCCTTGCCATTAATCTCTACAGCTAACGTCACCTCATCCAACTGCATCCCGAAGTTTCCACCAGCTTCTTGTTCTGCTTGCTGAACCAATTGTCCCACCACTTGCATCGTTCGGCTCCACTCCTGCTTAAGCTTCTCAGGATCAATAGCTTTGGACTTCAATACCGAAACTTTCTCAGCTAACTCTTGTCCCCAGCCCTTTGCTCCCTCAATAGTTTCGTCTGCAACATCATCGCGAGTTACTATCCAGATGGGTTCGTCTGTCATGAACATTCTGTCACTTGCACTTAAAACTGGTCTCCCTCATTGTATTGTTTCTAAATGTACTCGCACTGCTAAATGTGGAGAATAAACGATAGTGTTTTATACGAAAGATTACTGCAAAGTAAAACACATCACTTGAGACACTCTTCCAATTACTGTCTGAGGTTTATCACAAAGACGATAAAAACACTTAATCTCCGCCATTTAGCTGACTAAAATTCCGTAAATGTACCATATGCAAGGCAGTGGCTATTCAGTTAGCTTCGATAAAGACCCTCTATGAGGCATTCACGTCATGCCTATAACCAATCGCTATCAACTGCTGTACTTGTAAAGAAAATCTGGAAGCGTTTTGGCTGGCTCAAGTACAGTTTGCTCAAGATCTGGGAGTTTCTTTTCAATCAGTGAACCCGTTGGGAGCATGGCAGGACAATCCTTTACCGATAGTCCTTAAGCAGATTATAGATACTCTTTACTAGATAGACGACTTAATATGACAGATTTTCTTCAAAGGTTTACAAGTAACTTAACTGTTATTATCGGTAGGTCATCAGACTATAGCAATTTTGAGAAACATACAACTACACCAGAAAGTGTTGAAGCATTTATTGGACATTTAAAGATTCTCATTCCATACTTTTGCCGTCATCCGCGTAGCATCATTGATGAAATTGAGAAGCTTAAAGAAAATGGGCTAGATTCAACGCTTCAAGAGTTACGGAGATTAACTAGGGATAACTCCAATGTATGGCGTGGAACGATAGGTGAGGCTATTGCTACTGCTTATATTTTAAGCTGTACTGACTATCAAATTCCTATTTTTAAGCTTAGGTTAGCCCCAAATAGAAAATTAGCAATGCACGGAGATGATTTATTGGGCTTCCAATTTAAAAGTGATGGTACACCAAAAGCCTTACTTGTATTAGAGGCTAAAAACTATCAAAATCCTAGTCAAGCGGTAATAAATGCTAGTAAGGGGTTACTAGACACACAGAAATCATTTCCTACTTTATTCGATTTTATTATTAATGCCTTAAATGAGAAAGGCAAGTACAAACAAGCAATTTCAGTTAAAAATTTTCTCAACACCTACACTTACTCATATCATACAAAATATTACGCATTTATTGTTAGTGAACAAGAGAAGTGGAAAGATGACTATTTTGATAAAATAGGAGAGACGTATGCTACTCCTTTAACAGTTAATGCTTTTCTAGTTCCTTTTTGGGAGTTGCACCAAACAAACCTGACTTTATCAGAGAATATAGAACCTACCAAGCTGAGTTTTCCTTCCATTGAAGTGAATGAGCTAGAGGACATCAGAAATCTACTTAACCACCCAGCGTTTAAGAATGAGCATAATCAGTTAGCATCAGAAGCCTTAGCCTCTGATTTAAAGATTAAACAGCGAGCTAATTACGTTTATGATCGGCGTAAGCTTGAACAAGCTGCACATTACCTGTCAATATCAGGCTTGAATTTGATGGATGAGCGGGAGGATGAAGCAGAGAAAGCACTTAAAGAAGCCGCAGTTATCCATGAAAGGCTAGCAATCTTGAATCTTGAGGATGGTCAAGTCCAAAAAGCGTGTGAAAATATCATTGAGAGCGCCTTGCTATACAGCATTGCTGGATACAATGCAAACGCAAAAGTTTTGGTTGAAAAAGTACTTAACCGAGATGAGATTAAGGATGAATTAATCTCAAATGTTCCTCGTTCATTTATAACTTATTTATTTACTGGTGATATTGCAAAACTACAAAATATTTTAGCAAACTTCTTTCTAAAGTTTCAGCAGCAAAAATTAGATGATGAGCAATATAAACAACTGGAAGACGAGGAGTGGATGGATGCGATTGTTGACAAAGTTTATAGTATTGGCGATTTGTTAACTGCTAAAAGTTTTGCAGTATTTATACAGTACTTAAGAACAGGAAATGACGATTATTTAGAAAACATTATAAAATTTTCTCAGTTAGCAGCTAAACAATATGCCACAGTTAGCGACTATAGTTCTTCTATCCTTTTAACTTCTCTGAGTAAATATTTTTGTAGCATTATCAATTCCTCTACTCATAAGTTAGTGAAATCTAGTTTGAGCGAGTTTGATGAGGAATGGAAACTTTATTTACGCTTTCTTAGCACACTTGGGAAGTTTCCTATGCAAACCTTATGGAAATCGCAGCAGAAGGCATTAAAAGAGAATTTATTAGGGGAAAAATCTTTAGTCATTGCAATGCCAACTAGCGCTGGAAAAACAAAAACTGTTGAGCTAGCAATTTATCAAGCACTAAAAGACGATTCAAATAGAACCTGTGTTTATGTTGTTCCAACAAGAGCCTTAGCATGTGAAGTTGAAGATAGCCTGTCAAAAAGCTTAACTAGAGTCGGTATAGGGGTTTCTATCTTATATGGAGGCTATGATTTTAGCCACTTGGAAGAGGACATTCTAAAGGACAACCAGGTTTTTGTTCTAACACCAGAAAAACTAGATCTTCTTATCCGCAACAGCGATGAGTTCAAGAATAAACTTTCCTTAATTATTATTGATGAAGCTCATGATTCCGCGTCTCCAAGTCCTAGAAGTCTAACTGCTGAACTGATTTACTCACGGCTTCTTTATATTGCTGAGAAAAATCAAGTCAAGATTATATGTATCTCTGCTGTAATTAACAATCCATCCGATTTTGCTAAATGGGTGTCTGGTAGCGAAGACAGTGTTACTCAGATCGATTGGAGACCTACAAGACAAAGATTAGGGTGCTTGTCCTGGTTCAGCAAAAAAGCGCAGGTACAATACTTTCCGCAACCTAATGAATATCCTTTTGAAAATTTTTTCGTTCCTCTTCCTTTTAAAAAAGGAGACATTAGCTTTAGAAATAGAAACGGAAAGCGTATACTAAACATAGAAGTTGCAGCAAGGCTAGCTCTTTATTACACAGAAACTGGACCCACTCTGGTTTTTACAACAACAAAGCATCTAGTTGAAGAGATTGTACACTGTTTAATTGCATTACTAGCTAGTAAATCTCTACCTCTTAATCCTGAAAGAGATAAAATTGCTGCTGCTTGTACCAGCATTCTTGGTAAGACTCATCTCCTTTCTCAATCAATTAAGCTAGGCTTCTGTTACCACCACGGTGACTTACCTGCAAATATCCGAAAACTAATTGAAAATGGAGTTCGAGACAATGTTCTCTCATTGATTGTCTCTACAACCACCTTATCTCAAGGTGTTAATTTGCCAATAAAGAATGTCATTGTACATTCTTTATCGTTGTATGGCACCACTAGTATGACACAGTACGCGAATGCCGTGGGTCGCGCTGGTCGGGCTGGCTGCGAAACTGAAGGGCATATTATTTTCTGTGATAATAAGGATTTATTACGGGTTCAGAGTGAATTAGATAAGGAAAAGTCAGAGAGTTTTATCGCGTCAGGGCTGAGGCAATTAGTTGAGTCAAGATTACTTTCTCTCGAAACAACAAATGATTTTCTTGATAATTGGGCGCTTGCTTCAACGAGCCAATTGAGGCAAGCAGTCGAACCCTATGATAAGTGGTTGAAAGGGAAAAAAACAAATGCGAATAAGAGCAAAGAAAGAATTCTTGCAACATTGGATTCTCAATTATTAGCTTGGATTCTAGAAACCTGCATAGATGAAGTAAAAGACGAAAAGTTAGAACTAATTTTTAACAAGTTGCTTTGTAATGTTCAAGTATTAGATTTTGAAAATGAGTTGATATCCTTTAAAAATGCAATTATAGCAAAAGCAATAGCAATTAGAAGTAGAATTCCTGAATTCTCTAAGAGAAAACTTTTTAATTTCACTGGGCTAAGTGTCCAAAGTAATGAGATTATTAACTCTTACGCTCAAGAATTATGCAATTCTATGGATAGTTACTCTACGTGCGATGAATTATCAGCTAACTTTTGGAAGACCACTTATGCTGTATTTAAAGGTATTCCTGAAATTTCTAAAGATTTAAATGATAGAAACGCAGATGCTCTTATCGATTGGATTCAAGGGAAGGATTATCAAGACTTAGCCAATACTCATTTTGATGGAAAAACTGAAGCTGTTGTCCGCCAACTTGAAAAAGTTAGCTACGCTTTTGCATGGGGAACTAATTCATTAGTTAGACATTTAGACTTTTACCTTGGTGAAGCAAAGCTTCCTAATATTTTTTACAATCTATCTTCTTTTATTACACATGGCGTACCGGATGCCGCCGCAGTATATGCAATTAGCTTAGGCGCATATGATCGTCAAATAGCGATTAATCTAAGTAAGGTTTACCGAAGCGAACACTCTACAGTAGAGTACTCTTTATTTAAGGAATGGTTATTCGATTTAGATCTTGCTCAATGGATTGCTCTTTTTGACAATGAAGATAGTAAGACTCTCAGAATAATAGATTGTTTTGAGAGTATTCAACGTAGAAAAGGAGCATTGCAAACGAATTCAAGAACGTTTTCGCTTTCTTTAAATGAAATTATTCATGAGGTTTATCAAAGAACTGAATCTCCAATTGAATTGGAAGAATTAATTGTTATTAACTATGAGGATCAACTATTGCTAACGACTTATGACTACAGTCAGTTTTGGCAGTTAGAAGGACTCGATATAGATAGGCTGAAGCAACTTAATCGAAAAATGTCTGATTTGATTGTTACTGAATTTAAGCCACAGCAAAAGTTCGTCAAAATTCAAGCCTATTGAACAAGTTGAGAGGTTTCACTGCATCGGTACAGATCTATGTTGTTGGGACTTTACGGTTGATTTGCTATTCCAAAAAATATTTTTGTAAATTGTGAAGTGCGCCAAGAAAAAACTCTACCTACATAGTTATCTAATTTTTACTGTGAGAAAAAAGTTTTAAGTTTGTACCTGAGTTAACGCAGAGTAATCATTTTAATAATGCTGTTTTGATATTGACTTTTTGAGCGGATTGTAGTTGAGGTACTTACTATAAAATTGATAGCAACGCTGCTATTAGCAAAGAAATGCTAGGGTTTCAGGGTTTACTACACCCTAGCCGCCTTTCGTTGCATCGGGTTAGGATCTGACTTTTCTGACAAGCTACCCCTAGGTGCTAGCTGTTAAGCCAGGGGTTATACTGTTAGTCAGGAAAATTGGTCTTCTTGGACGGCTGTTGCACAACCCGCGTTAGTCGTCCAAAAGTACCTTTGCTGCCTCATCAAAGCTTTGGCTTGCTTGTTGGTACAGCTTAAAAGTATGACGGCTAGCCACGCCAGAGACAAATCCAACGGCGGTAGTAGCCGCTGTGGCAGATACGTTACCCAGGAACAGTGAAGCAGCGGCGACAAGACCAAAGACAGCCGTTGTTGCGGCTAGACTGATAGCTAAGTTGAAGCTGGCTTTGGTTTCACGAGCGCGTTCCTGATACCACTGCTTAGAAATGTCGTTATCGTTATACATTGCTTAACCCTCTCAAGTTCCTGTGATGCTGTACTCTTCGAGTGTCCGCAAATAACAATAAGTCGTGGTCAAACTAAGGTCAAACTAAGACGTTAAAGTTATGCCAAACTTGTGTAAAAGTTTATTTGGAAGTTATGGGAAGGTCGTTCAGAGCCTCGGAAGAAGGGCTTAAAAGAGCTAAAGAAGCATTTAATCTCACAGGTTGGTCACAGGACTATCTAGCCGGGAGCGTCAAATGTACTCGTCCAACTGTAAATAAATTTTTTGCTAGAGGATATGTTGAGAAGCGTATTTTTGAAGCCATTTGCAGTGAATTAAAATTGACAGTGGGAGAAATTGCCGATTTTGAAACAGAAGAAGAGCAATTAAGCAAATCTCTTGGCAGCGATGGTAGTAGGGTGCAAACATTACAAGGAAATACCAGCGAGAGTAGTCAAGAGCGATGTGGCAGCATCGGTGTATTGACTGAGGCAGTGGCTGGAACTAAAGAACAAAATCAAACGGCTGAAGAAAGATTAGCCTTTGCCATTGCTGGCAGTGTATCTAAGATTGATATACAGAAATTAAAGGCTATTGTTGGATGTTTGCAAAAAATTACTGGAGATACTTCTCTAGTAATCGTTGATATTGAAAAAGGAAGTGTTAAACTAATTTTAGAAGGTACTCAAGAAAGCCTGGAGCAGATTGAATCTTTATTCAAATCTGGGCAACTTACAGAAGTAGAGGGAATTAAAGTTGAAGATGTTCAATTTTCAATTTCCAAGATTTTCGAGTATAACGAAGATATAAAAGTCATTGACAAAAAGCGATTAGTATTTACCATCAATGGAAGCGTTTCTTCAGAAGAAATACAAGAATTAAGAACTTTATTTACAAAGGCTTTAGATAATGATGAAGAGATAAAGACTGATGATAAATATCGCCAGATGGCAATGTTAGAAGCTTCCAATTACAACTTAAGCCTAAATAAACATATGATTGATAATCGTCGTGCTATCAACACTGGTGGTGGCAATTACAACGAGCGAATTGAAGGTAATTACGTCCAAGGCAATTACTACGCAGCTGGTCAACACAAAAGTATCGTTGAAACCGCTGCCGAGATTCAGCAGTTACTCGAACAACTGGATAAGTCTTATCCAATAGACACCACTACTGGAAAGATGGCACTTGCTACTGAAGCGATGAGCCGCATTGAGAGTAATCCTGGTTTGGCTGAACGGATAGTTAGTGCGTTGCAGGCTGGTAGCATTGAAGCTATTGCACAGCTTCTCAATCATCCCGCCGCTAGCTTTGTAATCGGTGCGTTAGATGATTGGAAAAAAACCAAAGGCACTTAGCCCTACTTCTCTCGAACTCTTAACTTATATCAGAAGCCGAACTATGAAAGGTAAAGGGTAGCAGATGCCACCAAGGTTTCATCTACCCAGGTATTTGCTCCCACCGAGGCAAAAGTTAAAGTATTACTTTGGTCTATCACTCGCTGTAGCTGGTGCCCTAGTAGCTCTGTGGGGCTTTCTCGTACTGGTTGTTAAGCCTGGTAATGGGTTTCAACCTGATAAGTTCCTTGCTCTTTCTCGTCTTATCGCTGGAGCCTTTGCTATGGGTATTGGTGGTAACTTACTGCTTTCCAGGCAATACAATTCAGGCATAAGCTCATTTGATGACGATACCGCCTATGACAACCCTACCATTAATACAGGCGGTGGCAACTATAACGAGTTTATATCCGGTCATTACATACAAGGCGATTACATTAACATGAACTCGAACTTACCCGAGGCTACAGCTCAGCTCCAGGAGCTTATAACTCAGCTTGAGGTTCAAGGATGTGATCTAGAGGAGGCTTTACAGCGAGTTACTAACGACTTAGCAAGTCAAGCAACAAGTAATCCTACTGTTAGAGTAAAGCTTCGGAGGTGGCGGAAATCTGTAGGCGATACAGCACCCCATACTTCTCTATTTGAAGCCGCTAGAACCGTTGTTCAAGCAGCTAGTGTTTTCAATATTCAGTCTGGGGCTTTAAGTTCAACTGGATCTGCAAATTACCAGAGACTGGAGCGCCTACTCGCAGACGGGAAGTGGAGAGACGCTGATGAAGAAACCGCACGTATTATAGTTCAGGGATTCAGGCAGGCAGAGCAGGAAGGGTTGGTATACAGTAGTTTAGATGACTATATCGAATGGATTCCTGGTGAAGACCTACTCCGTATAGATAATCTCTGGGTTAATTACAGCAATAGACGCTTCGGATTTAGCGTTCAGAAGAAGATATGGAGAGAAGTTAACAAAGATTATGAGGCTTTTGGCGACCGCGTTGGTTGGCGTGTGGAGAGTGAGTGGATTCTATATTCTGACATTGCTTATCAGCAACAAGCACCATCGGGGCACCTACCCATAACTGTAATGATGCTAGAGTGCTTGTCATATTCTGATAATAGTTGTGGCTGTGCAGAATCCGTTTTGGATGCCTTTGTATCACGGCAATACAAGGTGTATTAAAGCGGACATATCAGAAAGTCCTAACACGCGGTAAATTATTTATATTCCCTACTACATCTGTACTTGCCAAGCCCAATTAAAGCCGTAAGATTAGCTGATAATATTAATTCTCTTTTCATAATTCTAGCTTTCTGAATAATCTCTCTGTATATAGTCTCCTTCAATATTTTCGTTATAATTGCCGCCATTTGTGTTGATAGAACGATTATCTATAGTTGTTATAAATTCTAATTTAGGAGTGGACAGTAGCGTGTTTATTGTAGTGTGCAAATCCCTAATCCTACTATCTTTTTCTATTAATATCTGCTGGAACTCTGGTTCAATTAATTTCTTAATATCGTTATAGTATAAAAAATATTTAGCACTTAGTATAGAAAGGTTTACGTTAATAGCAGTTTTAACTCGCAGTAAAATCTTATCTTCTCCTCGTTTTTCAATTGCCACAATTTCTAATTCTGCTTCTGGGTTTTTTTCTGCTAGTTTCTCATAAGCAATGGCAATAGCGCGTGGATCAACATTCTGATTGTGGTAAAGATCAAGTGTTTCAATGATTGGCTTAATAAAATCACCAAAATCCCCGTCTTCAAAGACTTCATCTTCATTGTCAGGTTTGCGGAGAGGATTGGGCTTCTCTTTGGTAGGAAGCCGCATGTATACATATTTACAGCTAATTCCATAAAACTTAGTATCGCTCGTAATATTCCAATCTTCTATGTAAGCTCCTGTGAGTGTAGCTCCTGTAAAATCTGCCCCATCTAGCTGTGTCTGTTTCAGTTTTGACCCAGATAAATCCGCATCCTGAAGGTTGGCATGGTTCAGGTTTGCTCCAATAAAGCTCGTGTCTACTAAATTTCTTCCTTTTAAACTGATTCCTTCTAAATTCAAGCCATCTAAATTTTGTTCTTGCCCGTAGTTTTCAACTAGTAATTTCTGCACTTGCGGGTATTGAAGATAGCTTTCTCCAACAAGAGCGAAATCAAGTTCTTTTGCATGTAACCAAGATGTGCGCGTGATATTTGTTATTTTTTTATCAGTGCTTCTAAAATCTGTACATTTTAGGATTGCTTCTTGAAAATTAGCTTCAGTTAGATCAGCCCCACGAAATTTTGTTCCACCCAGGCAAGCTATAAAAACAGCAATGTTAAAAACCAAAGCATATCTTTTGTCTCTATTCAAAGCAAGTTTTGCAATATACTTACCTAGAATTACACCAAGCCAAGCAAAAGACCAACCAATAATAATAGTTAGGTTATGTGCTTTGCTTTGATATAAAAATATTGCTACAGGTATTGCTATAAAGAAAGTAAAAAGTGTTAGTAACTTTTTAATCCTATTTCCACTTATAATTTTGACTGTACATATAATTATGGCTATAGTAAAAGCCAAGAATCCAACTCCCAACCCTATAACACTTCCATTTATAGAACCATTAATAAGGGCAATCATATCTCCTAAAGACAAAATTGCAATTCCTGCTGAAATTAAAGCAAGAAATACAATTAAACCTATAGTTAGAACTCCCACTATACTTGTTATTTTAAAAGCTTCTTCTAGCCCTTTATAAAATGAGAATACAAAAAAAACTATGAATATCTCAAAAGTAATTGTCGCAATAATATAATTATTTAATGTATCATCAGGATAAATACCCTGAGAATCTACAGGAATTAGCCTATTTGCAACAAGTTGTCCTGCTATTTCAAAGCAAGTTACTAATAAAGCATTTAATGTGAATGATATAAGTAACAGAGAAGTTTGCCAAATTGGATGCAGTCCAGATTTTGCTCCTCTAAAATTTGCATTGCTAAGATTTGCCTCAGTAAAAATTACACCTCTAATATCAGCGCCTTCAAAATTGTGTCCAGCCCAATTTCCTCTATAAAATCTTGACGGCATAGTTACTCCTATAAAATAAAACTCCATTTACTACTAAAAAAGAGCTTTTTCAGCTAGCTGTTTTTGTGCAAATAACCTGTTTTTTGGGTATCTCAATACAGGCTTTAAGGTTTCTTCCTGGACCCATGTTGCCATAATGTGCGCCTTTTACTGGGTCATTTGGAGGTATCCTATAATTGTCACCGTATTTTTTACCCTGAGCATCTTCAACATAAATACGTGAACCAGGAGGAACTATAGCTCTTGACCAACTAGCATCACATTTAGCTGAATATCTCAACTCAATTGAAATGCCATTAATTTTCTCTTCTAGTATAGTTTCAGCATCAATAGCACATCCTTGGTTTCTAGCATCTAAGCTCATACAAGAGGTGTTCTTACAGAGCGGGTCCTGGTGCAAAAAATTTTTACAGCCACTAAGTAACATACTAAAAAATGTCATAAGAAGAAAAAACAAACGTATTTTTTCCATGTTTTTTAGGTTGATTTTTAGTTTTTGCGACTTAGCAACGTTTTGTTTTTTTTGATAATTTTATGGTAGATTGTTTCTCAGCTTGTGTAAAGTATTAACACAAGTGCTAAGATGTTCTTCAACCTAATTACTAGGTAAATTATGTTACTTCAAAAGTTGTTCAGAATTTATTTTTAATTATCTAAAGTCTGTACATAACTCCCCTACATTGGGATAATCTGCACAAGCCTGGAATCGCTTTGTAGAGTTTAATTTATCACCATAGTTCCATCCAGTGACTTGAGTAATATATGGGACATATCGCTTACCAAACTCGTCTTTAAGATACAAAGTTGTACCTCGTGGCACACAAGCTCTGACCCATTTTGTTCTAGATTGGTTAGATGACCGCAGTTCAACACGTACTCGGTAGCCGTTAACATCTGCTGGTTTGGCTGCTAGTGTTTGTTGCCCTCCATTAGAATTGGGTGGATTGCTACATATCTGTATTGATCTTTGTCTATCATCTTGGGCATAAGTGCTAGAAACAAAAGTAACAGAAGTAGCCAATATAGCGACTAAACCAGCTAAAAGAAATTTTCTATTCATATCTAAGTCTAATCTCTTTAATAAACTTACGGACAAGCAAGCTTGAAACGCTGCTTTTACTTGCCTGTAACGCTCACTCTCCTGTTTGTAAGTCTACCTAAATTTTAATCATTAAAACTGGAAGATACTTATTTAAGCCCTATCACAAGTGGATTTCTTTTAAGACTGCCAATTTTAAGCCCTAGTTTGTGTGATGTAAATCACCATTAAATCAATTATTTTTATCAATTGAATTTCTCTAAAAAAGGAATTATTGATAAATTATTACTCTGAGAGCAGTTTTGCTTATCTCTGAAATAGTTTTTGTTAATTCCCTATTCAGGTTTACCTACGAAAGCTTTATTTTCTCCACAAAAAAGTATTTAAAAATACAAAATACTGCTTGACTATAGAAGATTCTAATTAGTCCGCTTCTTTTTTCTCTAACACATTTTTTACCTAACTGTTTCATAAACGTCTTACCTTTCCGTAGCCTAATGTAAGACGTTTTTGAAAGAAGATTGACTTTAATTTGTCGTGAGTGACTCAAGGCTTTCAAAAACGTCTGTCACGAAACCCTTATTCCACATTTTTTACATCTAATGCCTTACTCTCTGGCAGGATAAAGACGGCTACTGTCTCTGGTGCTTGTTAGTTGAGATGGGGTAGACAGCTTTTGAAGACAATCAAAGTAGCTAGCTCTGCGCTAGTCACGATTACAATAGTGACTAATCAAGCTTTCTGGAAGCTCTTCGTGAAATTCTAAGAAGATATCAAGCAGTGCAAGGGTTTGCGAGTAGTAAGGACTCGGTTCCTCATAGCTTCGCCCCCTGCTAAGCCAACGATTGACACGCGATATATCGGTTTGGCAGACGAAGGCAACTTCGTTACGAGTAATGCCTGACCATTTCTCTGCTAGCTGTTGAGGTGTTAGTGTCAACGGTTGTCGGCAAGCAAAGCGTTGAAGCAGTTTTTGTTCCTCTTCCCCAAAGGAGTATCCGTTCATGATATTGACTCCTCTTGGGTTACGGCTTCAAGTTCATCCTCCCAAGCGATTGTGGCAACGCACCAAGAGGCACTTACTGAATCCTTATCAAGCCAAATCACATATTTCCACATCCAGTGACAATGATGGGGAGCATAGGCATAATAATGCCCGATGTAACGTCCCGTATCAGTGTCGGTTTCTACTTCTCCGTCGATACTGACAGGACACAGACGTAAGCGGTCGCCATAGATGAAGCGAGGAATAGGAGTAGCAGTAGGGAACTTGGCAGGAAGGTCTGTTGATTCAGGATATTCCATAGCTATCGGTTCAGGGACGACTTCCTCCTTTCCTTGGCGAATTGCCTTGAGATAGGCAGCAACTAAATGGGAGTCGAGATTTTTAGCTAACTGCTGAACCAATAGGGCTGCAATCATCTCTGATTCTGGTTTAGTGATGTGCTGGCTATCGAATTCCGAACTAAAGCAGTTTTGTAAGTGAGTAAACAGGTCTGTGAGTGCAAAATCATGGAGTGCTTGCTCATATGCCACTTTTTGTACCGTGGTTTCCAATGAAACTTGGGAAGGAATATAAGGCATGGTGGTACCGACTCTGATAACTAAGTTGGCTACTGTCATCAACTGGTGACGAGTCTTGACTAGCTGTTTGCGCTCAAACCCTTATTACATAAGGGCAAGGCGAAAGGTGGTATTTGGAAGGTGAATTCAGACACAATCTCTAAAATCTCCAAGCTCTCTCGAAGAGTAAATCTAAATTTGCCATATTGACAAGAAACTCTTGCCAAATGACAAGAAGATTGATGTTAAGAATTCCGTCTTCGATTCTTGTTGTACATTTCCCTGAGGAGCTGTAAATACTCTGGCTCAGTTTCGACTGTAGTCCAGATGTGATGGGCGATTGACATCCTTTGTTTGTGTTTATCACTAGGTACTCTACGATGCTCACCTTGCGAGAACCAATGATTAACGGTCGTGAGAGAGCAATCACAGATAAAAGCTAGCTCCTCACGCGATACATTCCAATGTTTAAGAAACTCATTGAGTTCCATTAGCTGCTCACCAAGGGGCTGGAAGTACGTCTTTAACGCCTCCCAGTGTCCCTGAGCAGGAGATCTTGGAGCAATACTCATATCCAACCTACTTGTCATAATGACAAGATATAGAGTTATGATATCTTCATCTATGGAATCCATCGAACGTTCTATCACCCTACTAGCCCCCCACTCAGTTCAAGTTTGGTGGCATTAGGGAAACTGAGTCCTAATTATTGGGAGCGTCTACCTGATGAATATGTCGGTGTTTACAACTCAATGCAGTCTTTCTGCCAGCGAGGAAACGCGACAGTACTTTTGGGAATTGATGGAGAAACACACGCTTCTAGTCAACGAATTGTTAGAAAAGATTGCTCAACATCCCCAGTTTCAGGAGTGGCAGAAAAAGGGTGCTATTTCTCGCAACCCAGTAAGAGGAATTCTCGCTCCTCTTAAGGAAAATCCACGCTATGCGGGATTGCCTGGTCGCTTCTACACTTCCGCTGAGTTGATATCTTGTTACACCTACAAGTCTTGGCTTGCCTTACAGAAAGAACGACAGCTTCAACTAATTGGCAAAAAGCGTTGGTTACAGGCAGTAGAAAGCGAATTTGAATTGTTAGCAACCACTAATTTTAGTCCCGATAAGGTTCGGGTCAAGGCTCGTGAGATTCAGAACAAGGCGATACAAAAGCTGAACGGGCGAGGCAAAAAGCACAAAGCTCTAGATCTAAAGATTGTGTTAGAGATGCATGATGAGACGGCTGAAGCTCCTCTAAGCCGTCGTGCGATTAATCATCTACTCATCAATAACCTGAAAATTAGTGAGAAAGAACAGAATCTCGAAAAGCTTTCCGAGCGTCTAGACAAGAAAAGGAAAGAGATTGAGCGCATTGAGGATCAGCTAATTAGCCGACTTCCGAAGGGAAGAGACCCGACCGAACAGCGATATTTAGAAACGCTATGTCACATAACTGCTCTTCCAGAATTAAGGGATAACCCTGAGAAGTTGGCAGTGGAACTAGAGACGCTGACGGTTCAGCAACAACTTCCTCTGCTCAAAGAATTGCCTTACCCAATTCAGTTTGGTAGTACTGGTGACTTGTACTGGTCTGTTGAAACTCAGGACACATCGAATCCTTTTGACGCAGAGAATGGAATTCATCAAGAGTTGCCAAAGAGCAAGAAGCGTCAGAAGAAACGTTGCAAGCGACCTGAAGAACGAATCTGTGTCCGATTTAAGGGAACCAAAGATCATACCTTCAAGATTCAGTGCGACCGTCGTCAGCTATCAATATTTCGACAGTTTCTGATTGATTATCAGACTCATCAAGAACTGCCCGATGAAGAACGTTTCTCGGAAGGGCTATTTGCACTGCGCTCAGCTTGTCTAATCTGGCGTAAGGATGATAGTAGACACGGCAGCAACAAAAAAAGAACGACTGACAATCAAGAAGACCAACTAAAACCTTGGAATAATCATCGTCTTTATCTTCATTGTAATGTAGACAGGCAACTGCTCACAGCAGAGGGAACTGAGCAGGTACGAGAAGCAAAGAAGAAGGCGGTGATTAAGACACTTAATAAAACACTTGGTAAAGAGAAACTTCAAGATTTAGAGCTAGAGCAATTAGGGCTTACTAAGGCTCAGATTGAAAGTCTTGCAAAGAAAAGCTCCACCTTAAATTATCTGGAGAAGAATTCACCTCCACTTCGCCCTAATGCTAAACCTTATGAAGGGCAACCTCACATCATTGTTGGAGTTAGTTTCAGTCGTCATGAACCTGTTGCTATTGCTGTTGTAGATGTCGAAAGAGAAGAAGTTTTAGAGTGCCAGAGTGCTAAGGAACTGTTGAACAGGGGAGAAGCCCAATACATCTGGAGAAATGGTAAAAAGGAACCTTTGATAAAAGATGGAACGGAACAACGACATCCAAATGGAGGCAAACTCTATATCAGGAAGGGAAAGCGTGTTCGCAGGAAACCCTATCGCCTGGTTCAGCAACTCCATCAACGGCACCAGCAAAATTCTCAGCGTAGGAGTGAGGAGCAAAAACAAGACCGTTATAGAAGTAGCAACTCAGACTCAAATCTAGGACTCTATGTTGAGCGACTCATCGCTTCTGAGATAGTCGAGCTTGCCCTTCAACGAAAAGCAGGCACTATTGCCATTCCACAACTACAGGGCATTCGTGAAAGTGTTGAAAGTGATATTCGAGCCAGAGCCGAGCGTCTGTTTCCCAATGAAAAGGAGCGCCAGAAGGAATATGCCAAAGATTATCGGTCTAGCTTCCATCGTTGGAGTTACAACAGACTATCTGAGTGCATCAAGGAGTGTGCTTCTAAAGAGGGTATAGCTGTTGTTGTCCGGCAACAGTCCTCTGTAGGAGAGTTGGAGCAAAAAGCCATAGCTATTGCTCTATCTTCCTCCAATGTCAAGATTTCATGATTTCAGCAATCAAGCATTTGTACCTTGACAAGATAATATTTGTTCAATAGCGCGTCTCGTTCCCCGTGAACAGATGATAAGTGTAAGGGCAGTTTAATTGCTTTCCGCCCTGTGTAGTTGTCCGCGTCTCTCTAATTCTTTTGAGAGACAGGTCGTTAACGGAGCTTGCTTCGTAAATGACCTTCCTTCTGCGGAACTTCTCCGTAGATAGGGTGCAGGGTCGTGCCTAGCATCAAGGAGCTATGTTTTTATAACTAGTGGTAAGTGCCTCTGGTTATAAGGATACAGGAGTACGTGTCGTGGCAGCTACCGAATCGCCTCCGAGCAAGGAGGAGTCCTCCCAATCTATTTTTTGACGGGTCGAAGTGGGGTCAAAATCCTGGGAGTCCCGTCAAAAGCTCAAAACTCCTGTCTAGTCTTGGTTTGAGACTTTTACAAAGTCAGCATTCTCCTCGGAGAAAAAGCTGGAATGAGGAATTTAACATCAGCCGTCAAAAATTCATTTGTCAGCTTATGTAGATAAGGGTTTCAGCGGACGCGGTTTCATCAACCTTTCCGCTCTTGGGTAGGTTGAAAGATTATAATCCTAGTGAAGGGATTAGTAAAGAAAAGGTTTCATCAACCTTTCCGCTCTTGGGTAGGTTGAAAGTTCATATGCATGATACTCATGGAACATGGTCAATAAAGTTTCATCAACCTTTCCGCTCTTGGGTAGGTTGAAAGAATATACAACTAGTAAATACTATCGATAACGGATATGTTTCATCAACCTTTCCGCTCTTGGGTAGGTTGAAAGATGAATATCATATGGTTATGGATTTTGGTTTTAAAGTTTCATCAACCTTTCCGCTCTTGGGTAGGTTGAAAGTTATTTTTATACTTACGATGGCAATTCTTTTACCAAGGTTTCATCAACCTTGACGCTCTTGGGTAGGTTGAAAGAGAAGTTAATTGTTATACTTTCCTCTCCGATGGGAGTTTCATCAACCTTGCCGCTCTTGGGTGGGTTGAAAGACTGGGACAATGATGAACTGCAAGTGTGTGCCCAAGCGGTTGGCAAAAAAACAGGAAAACCAATTATATTGAGCGGTTCAACAACACTCTACGGCAGCGAGTAGGACGCTTGGTTCGTCAAACCTTGTCCTTCTCTAAAAAATTGAGCAATCACATCGCTGCGATTCGGTACTTTGTACATCATTACAATGTCTTTGTTCGCTCTTGACCATTACTATTCACCGCCACCCAACACCATTTTGTCTGGACACTAATTCTTTAAAACTGCTTTAGTAGCAGGCAAAGAACCTCATTAAGCCTGAAAAGCCCATTCTTTCATTCCTTATGGACACTAATTCTTTAAAACTGACCATTAATTCTTTAATGGACACCATAAGCCCTACAGACCTCCTGTAACAATTCCAGTCGGAGAGGGAACTATAACAATTAACTTCTCACCCGCGAGAAGAAAGCAAGACATTGGGACGACTAGTAATGGAATGATTGCCTTCTACATACAGCAAGCCTCATCAAGTGTACATATCGCGGTGTTTGTGTATTCTGACCAGACGATTAGCGACACATTAGGCGAGGTACATGATAAAGGGGTGGAAGATATCAAAGTTTTAATAGACCCTGATTTTTATAGACGGGTTTACTCCAAAGCTTATGATGCAATGGGAGTTTGTCCTAAGCCAGGTAAAAGAAAGAGCAAAATTCAAGTCAAGCCCTGGCAAAATCCCATAACTACAGTTGGATTCCCTATAGCGCCTGTAGGCGATCGCGGCGTACATAGTAAGATGGCGATCTTGGATGGGAGATTAGTGATTACTGGTAGTCTTAACTGGTCTAATTCTGGAAACTACTTGAATGATGAAACATTGATTGCGATCGATAACCCAACGGTTGCGGCACACTATGAGCGGGAATTCAATCGCCTCTATGGAACAGCCGTGCTAGGTTTGGACAGTCTGCCTCAGTCTCATCAATGTGGAAGCGATAGTTCGCCTAGTCCAAAGCAACCGATTACTTCAACAGAATCAGAATCTATTTTTTCAGATAATTGAATTAGATAAAGCTTCAATCAAAATGACTGGAGAAGTTAGATAAGCGAGTTAGCGATCGCATAACGCTAAGGCGGTTAGGAAGGCGATCGCACAATTTTTTAGTTATGGCGATTTTCACTCTTTTCGTTCGTAGGGGCGCACGGCTGTGCGCCCTTATCCTGTGGTGCTGTAGATGGTACTGTAGGCGTTAACCTCTTCCCGATCGCCTTAAAACTCACCAGAATAGAGTAAGAATCACTCTAAGGACAGTTGGTAGAGTCACATGGCAAGTACATCTGATATTCAGATCACGATTTCCCTAGCCGATCCAAGTTTGAATGATGAGGAATTGGACGAGGAAGTGGAGAATTTACTACCGCAGATTAGAGAGGTAGATGGAGTTGCACAGGCAGCTAAAGTACCGATTGAAGAAGCCCCTGAAGGCTCAAAAGCCTTGGGAGGATTTTTGTTGGGGATACTAACGGCTGAGGTGAATCCTGCTAATATTAAGGCTTTGTTTGGGTTTTTGAGCGATCGCTTAGGTGGTCAACCCATTGAAATGTCTCTCAAAGCACCTGATGGTAGAGAACTCAGTATTAAAGCTAGTAGTCAAGCTGAGTTTGACTTTGCCTATCAGAAAGCCCAGGAATTTCTCAAGCCATAGACAGTCGAAATGACGAAAGTAGCATTGCTGATTGGTGTCAGCGAGTACGAACCTGGCTTAAACCCACTACCAGGTGCTGTCAAAGATGTTGAGGCAATGCATCAAGTCTTGGCACACCCAGAAATGGGCGGCTTTGCCCAGGAAAATATCACAGTGCTAAAAAATCCTCAACGGCAGGCGATAGAAGATGCTATCTACAAGTTGTTCGACAATCGCCAGAAGGATGACTTACTGCTATTTTACTTTTCTGGTCATGGGGTTAAAGATGAAAGCGGTAAGCTTTACCTGTCAACCCGTGCGACTCATAAAAACAATGGGAGACTTGTTAAACCATCAGCCGTCGCCGCCAGTACATTACACGAGAGTATCAACGAGAGTAAATCTCAGAGACAGGTGGTGATTTTGGATTGTTGCTTTAGCGGCGCGATCGCAAAAGGGATGAGTGTGAAGGATGATGGTACGGTGAATGTCCAAGAACAGCTAGGCGGTAAGGGACGAGCAATCCTGACTTCTTCTACGTCTACCCAGTACTCTTTTGAGCAAGAAGGCTCGGAACTCTCTGTCTATACTCAGTATCTGGTTGAAGGCATCGAAAAAGGTGCAGCAGATCAAGACAATGATGGCTGGATTTCTATTGATGAGCTGCATGAGTATGCTAGCAGCAAGGTGAGAGAAGCCGCTCCAGCAATGACACCAGAATTTTATCCGGTGCAGGAAGGGCACAAAATTCTGCTGGCAAAGTCGCCCAAAGATGACCCGAAGCTGAAGTATAGGAAGGAAGTAGAACGCCGCATCAATCGCGGTAAGTTTTCCATTCCTGCGCGTCGTCTATTAAATTCACTGTATCGCCAGTTGAAGCTTGACGCTGAAGTTGCGGCAGCTATTGAAGCTGAAGTTCAACAACCTTACCTGGAGTATCAGCGCAAGTTAGAAGAGTATGAGTCAACGCTGATTGAGGCGATCGAAGCTGAGTCAACGCTGAGCGAAACCACACTTAATGACTTAAGAGACTATCAGCAACATTTAGGGTTGAGGGATGAAGATGTTGCGGTAATTGAAGAACGGATTATCGGTGAGCAAAAAGCGATCGGATTGATTGCATCGATGGAACAACTTCTCGTCTCCATTAAAGCAGTTCAATCGACTCCATCAAACTTTACAGAAGACCTAGGTAATGGGATAACGTTGGAAATGGTAGCCATTCCAGGTGGCACATTCCTGATGGGTTCTCCAGAGAGTGAACAAGGACGGAGTGGTAGAGAAAGTCCACAGCACACTGTTACTATTCAACCCTTTTTCATGGGTAAATTTTCAGTCACTCAGGCGCAGTGGCAAGCCGTCGTAAGCTTACCTAAGGTCAACATTGACCTTAAATCTGACCCATCCAACTTCAAAGGCGCAAATCGTCCAGTAGAGAGAGTTTCCTGGAATGATGCCGTCGAGTTTTGTGCGCGATTGTCAAAAGCAACGGGGCGAGAGTATCGGCTACCTAGCGAGGCAGAGTGGGAATATGCCTGTCGTGCTGGAACGACTACCCCATTTCACTTTGGTGAGACGATTACGACAGATTTAGCCAATTACAACGGGAATTATAATTATGGTTCTGGCTCCAAAGGTCAGTATCGCGAGCAAACAACCGATACAGGAAGTTTTCCAGCTAATACCTTTGGGTTGCATGATATGCACGGGAATGTGTGGGAGTGGTGTCAAGATACCTGGCATGAAAATTACAACGGAGCGCCCACTGACGGAAGTGCTTGGGTATATGAGAATGCTAATCAAAATAGAAGGATACTACGCGGCGGTTCCTGGGACGGCAATCCAGGAGATTGCCGTTCCGCGTCTCGCCTCGACTACAGCCCCGACTTCGACGACGACTATATTGGGTTTCGGGTTGTGTGCGAGTTTCCGAGGACTTTCTAGCCCTTTACACTTTTCCCCTTTTGCCCTTTGCTCTGTTTTCTCTTCCCTTGTTTCGCACGTAGCGCAAACAGTTTTTTTGAGCGAGAAAAGCGATCGCCCTTTAGGAAAGGCAACTAAACATGAGACGAGTAAGCGATCGGGTACCAATAATAAACCTTCTGCCCTCTGCCTTTTGCCCTTTGCCATAAAATGAGACGAGTAAGCGATCGCGTTTCAGATGCGCTACACAAGGAGAATTCGGGAGAGTTATGAGTACCCAAATCACTATTACCTTGCCCGATGAGGTTTACCAACGAGCAGAGCGTTTCGCACGGCTGGCAAACCGCGACCTAGCTAGTGTTCTAGCTGACACCATCCAACTTTCCATCCCAGCCATCAGCCCAGAAGCAGCAGCCCTTGAACCGATCTCAACCCTCAGTGATGAGCAAGTCATAGCGCTGACACAATTGCAAATGGAACCAGAGCAAGATGCTCGTTTAAGTGACTTGCTAGACAGGCAACAGTCAGGCATTCTGACTGAGACAGAACGCAAGGAGTTGCAAACCCTGATGCAGATTTATCAAGAGGGTTTACTGCGAAAAGCCACAGCCTTAAGCGAAGCTGTCAAGCGTGGGTTGATGGAGCCTTTAAGTTCGTGAGTTCTCGCCAGATTTCAGAGGAAGTTCGGGCAAGGGTACGAATACAAGCTAAGAATCAATGTGGCTACTGTCGCAGTCTCCAGAAGTATGTATTAGGAGTTCTGGAGATTGAGCATATTATTCCGAAAGCCTTGGGTGGCACAGATGACGAAGAGAACCTGTGGCTTTCCTGTAGGCTATGCAACTCGTTCAAAGGCATTCAAACCCACGGACAAGACCCAATTATGAATCGCAAGGCTAAACTATTTAATCCTCGTCAACAAAAGTGGTCACGGCATTTTGCTTGGACTAACAATGATACACACATTATGGGTCAGACAGCCTGCGGTCGTGCAACAGTTTTAGCCTTACAACTCAACAATGCCTATGCAGTAACTGTCAGACAAGCCTGGGTTTCAGTTGGTTGGCATCCACCAACTGAAGTCTAAAATCAATCAACTGACAGAGCTTTTTCACGCCAGTATTTCCCCCAAGTCAGCAAATCCTAGCTAGCGATCGCTCTTTAAGGAACTCTGCAAAAAGCTGATTGCTTAGATAATTAGGAGCTAGTAATTCACTGGCTTAAGGAAAGACTTCTTACAATGAAGGAAATTGCCCTGCTCGGAAGATGAGCGCATTGAACGATGACTGAACAACCCACTCGCGTCTGTATTCTTGGTGGAGGCTTTGGGGGTCTATATACTGCCCTGCGCTTGAGCCAGCTACCTTGGGAAAAATCGCAACGACCAGAGATTATTTTGGTTGACCACAATGACCGATTTGTGTTTTCGCCACTCCTGTATGAACTGCTGACAGGCGAACTGCAAACTTGGGAGATTGCCCCACCTTTTGAAGAAATCTTGGCAAACACAGGTGTGCGCTTCACTCAAGCGGCTGTGGCAGGAATTGACGTAGATGAGCGGCGGGTACACCTACAAGATGGGCCAGAATTCTCGTATGAACGTTTGGTCTTAGCGCTGGGTGGTGAGACACCCCTGGATATGGCACCAGGCGCGGCTGAATATGCTATCCCGTTCCGCACCGTTGCTGATGCCTATCGCTTGGAAGAACGGCTGCGGATTTTGGAGGAGTCGGACGCTGATAAAATCCGAGTTGCCATTGTTGGGGGGGGTTACTGCGGTGTAGAGTTGGCGTGTAAGCTGGCAGAACGCTTAGGAGAGCGAGGACGGTTGCGGTTAGTTGAACTGAGTGATTTGATACTCAGAACATCACCAGACTTTAATCGCGATGCAGCACACAAAGCCTTGGATGATCGGAAGGTTTGGATCGATCTGGAAACCGGAGTTGAGTCGATTGGGCCTGATACCATTTCCCTGTTGTACAAAGGACAATTGGATACCATTCCGGTTGACCTAGTGTTGTGGACAGTAGGGACAAGAGTTGCGCCAGTTGTGCGATCGCTTCCTCTCAAGCAAAATAATCGTGGTCAGCTAACGACAACATCGACACTACAAATTGTTGACCATCCAGAAATCTTTGCTCTAGGTGACTTAGCCGATTCCCTTGATGCCGAAGGTCAGCAAGTTCCGAGTACAGCGCAAGCGGCATTCCAGCAAGCTGATTATACAGCTTGGAATATCTGGGCTTCACTTACTGGGCGTCCTCTGCTTCCCTTCCGCTATCAGCACCTCGGAGAGATGATGACTTTGGGTACAGATAATGCGACGTTTACAGGTGCAGGAATCAAGCTAGATGGTCCTTTAGCCTACCTAACTCGTCGTCTTGCCTATCTCTATCGGATGCCTACCTTAGACCACAAGCTGAAAGTTGGCTTCAACTGGATTGCTCGACCTGTGCTAGATTTGCTAGCTGGGGGCTAAGGATGAGAAGCTAGGCAATGCAACAACCAAAAGTAATTCTTCTTGATGCCGTCGGTACACTATTTGGTGTCCGGGGGAGTGTGGGTGAGGTTTATAGTGCGATCGCGGCTGAGTTTGGTGTACAAGTTCAGGCGGAAGCCTTGAACGATGCCTTTCTCCAAGCGTTCGCCGCCTTTCCTCCTCCAGTTTTTCCAGGAGCAACGTCAGACGAGATTCCCTATTGTGAGTTTGAATGGTGGCACAGGGTTGCTGAACTGACATTCCGTCAAGTCGGTGCTTTTGACCAATTTGCCAACTTTACAGAGTTTTTTGACGAACTCTACCAGCATTTTGCGACGGCTGAACCTTGGTTTATCTACCCCGATGTTCTCCCAGCGTTAGAACAGTGGCGACGGATTGGGATTCAGTTAGGGATTGTGTCTAATTTTGATTCCCGCCTTAACTATGTCTTAGATGCACTAAAACTAAGCGAGTTTTTTACCTCCATCACCATTTCTACTCAGATTGGTGTGGCAAAGCCTGACCCCAAAATCTTTACTTCTGCCTTAGAAAAACATTATTGCGATGCTCAGGATGCATGGCACATTGGTGACAGCTTTAGACAAGACTATCAGGGGGCTAGATCGGCTGGGTTAAGAGCAATCTTAATAGAGCGAACAAGTCAGATGCCAGGAGAATTGTAAAAGCAATCAGCATTCAGCAGTCAGCTATCAGCTTATCAATGAAATTTTTTGGCTTATTTGCATAGTTGATGAGTCACGATATTGTACATCGGTGATAGGGGTGGAAATAAGTCTTCTGTAGAGTCAATGATTATATATCTCGTCTGACCCGTTTCCGGTATCTTGTCAACTAATACATTTTTTTGATTAAGACTACAAATTTTGATGTCTTTATCGAGTAATCGTCGAAATAAATAGGTCGTTTGA
Organism: Microcoleus sp. FACHB-SPT15; assembly: GCF_014849525.1. Taxonomy (NCBI): domain Bacteria; kingdom Bacillati; phylum Cyanobacteriota; class Cyanophyceae; order Oscillatoriales; family Microcoleaceae; genus Microcoleus; species Microcoleus sp. FACHB-SPT15. The sequence continues at coordinate 364,532 of NZ_JACJNU010000062.1, forward strand.
ATCTTTAATAATTGACGCTTCTTATCTTTGTCTACCTTCCGATGTAAATTGAATTGGTGTTTATGCCGAATTTCTTCTAAGGTTGGTATATCAAAAGCTTGGCGAAACTCAGTATCAAACCCAGTATTAGTCTGTCCTAAGTTTATACCTTGACTAACTCTCCTCATAAACAAAAGCTGTTTGAAGAAAGAATTGGGTTTAGCGTCTTGAACATGAAAATAAACTGGACAAATTTGAAGTAATCTTTGTTGCTGACCCGTTAATTTAGTTTCAAAATCTTCGGCAAGTTCAACAGTTCGATAAAACTGTTTTCTTAAATTTTCTGTAAAAGGTTTTCCTTGGGAGCATTTCATTGCTATTTGGGGATTAGGAAATATCCTTAACTCAAGCTCATCTTTGCCTAAGATATGAATACCTTTTTTGACTCCATCACTATAAGGGTTGATATTGTATAGCTCTTTATTCTTAATGAGGATAGCTATCAATCTTTTTAGGTCTTTTGAAAAATCATTGACATCTTGATATTGATTTCGTATATTTTCGTAAACATCTTGATGAAAATCAATAGTAACCTGTTCTTGACTCCAGGTTTTTATAGAGGACATAAGTTAATCCCTTAATTTTGGCAAGCCATAATTCTTATTCTAGTAATTCTAAATTTCTAACTGAGCGTTTACTATTGCTACTTTAATAAGGTTACTAGTGCAAAAGGGCAGAAGGCAGGAGGCAGGAGGAAAGAAAACTTGTAAAGTAAGCTTTTTAACCTTTTTCAACTGCATAGTTATTTCCGCCATGCTGCACTAGTGACAAAGTTTATGAATCTGTCACCAGATAACCTTTAGTCCTGAAACGCTGTTAGTTCAATGCTTCTACTTAGCCTTGTTGTTGGGGAGGGGGTTGCGGACAAGTCTTATTGGCAAAATCACACTGATAAATGTAGGGTTTCTGCCAACTAAGAGGAATTTCTAGTAAGTCTCTTGTGCCAGTCATGCCTTGTCCGATGAATAAAAGCAAGGCTAAGCAATTTAAAATGATATGGATGTAGCGCCAGCGATTGGAGCGATCTTTGTAGATATCTTCAACAATCGCTAGTGAAAACACCATCAGCAGGGCAGCAGCTATCCCAATATAGTAGTGTGACCAATACCACTCATTCGTGCGCCGAAAAACCCCGTCCTGACAACCGAGAACGACTAAGCCTGTACCTGTTAGGGTGGCAAAAATTGCCCGCCAGTGCCGCTCCCTTGCACGATAAAGAAATACCAAGGAAGCAATAGTCACGGCAAACATCAATGCGATGAAGATAACTTGGGAAGGATTGGTACCCCAGACATTTTTAGACAATATATGCTCAACAATCGCGTAAGCAAGTCCAATTAATGCCACTCCTACAACTGAACCAGTTAGCCAGTTCCCTAGGTTAACGTGTTCACGTCCAACGATTGGTGGAATTTTACTTTTGCCCCCAACGGCTGTTTGCAAGCGTCGCTGGCGAGTCTGCCATGCAAAGTTAACCACCATGCCAATTAATGGAAATACAATCACTACTGCGAGTGCAGGATGAATCAAGCTAATCAGATCGCTCGTGTTCATATTTAAACGTTCTATGTAGAAGCGGGTGTTAGTTTAGCTCAAGCGATGTAAGTACCAGGAGTATCACCAAATCCTGAGTATGTATCGAGATGAACATTGCTGAAGGTGATGTTACTGAATAGCCTTTCAGTCTTGGTAAGGCGCAAATGGTACTAGAGTCCATATAAAATTATCTATGCCTCTATCCTAAGTATGATTCTACTAGATAGAGGCTTGGTAGTTCTGATACCAATTTCTATGAAGAAGCACTAAATTAAAGGATTTAAAGTAACCTAAGGGAGCTAGAAGCGATCGCCTATCATAAATACCAAGACACGATTTTGGGATGGCGATTGAGAGATGATCCGCATAAGCGATCGCCTTTGTAGATCTACCGTTATGCTTACAGAGTGTGAACGCTAATCATAGAAAGAAGTACGCAAATTTTGTAGCGTCCTATGAGCTATTGCATAAGTCCTAAATGCCCGAAGCCAGCAGATCCACAAAATGCTCACAATTTAGCCTGCCCTCATTGTGGCTCCCAACTATTGCTGCAAGGGCGCTATCGCGTGAAGCAACTGCTTGGCGAAGGACGCTTTGGTAAAACCTATGAGGTGGATGATCGAGGAACAGCAAAAGTTTTAAAAGTTCTGCTACTTAATGACCCAAAAGCCTTAGCCTTGTTGCAGCAAGAGGCACGGGTGTTGAGTCAACTGCTTCATCCCGGTATTCCCAAAGTTGAGCCGGATGGTTACTTTACCTTCTTCCCAAAAGATAGGCACCAACCCCTTCACTGCCTGGTGATGGAAAAAATTGAAGGCATCAACTTGGAAGAGTGGCAACATCAGCAAAATCAAGCCCTTTCTCAAGCACAAGCCCTAAGCTGGCTAAAACAACTGGTAGAAATTTTGCATCAAGTTCACCAGCAACTGTATTGCCACCGCGGCATCAAGCCATCCAACATCATGATCACACGTAACGGGCAATTAGTGTTAATCGATTTTGGCAGCGCCAGGGAAGTTAGCCACACCTCGTTGGTAAGAGTGAGTAGTGAGCGTGATGTCATTAGCGTTACTTCTCCAGGCTACACACCACTTGAGCAAGCTAATGGCAAAGCCGTACCACAATCTGATTTCTTTGCTTTGGGACGTACCTTTGTCTATCTGCTTACAGGCAAATCGCCCAATGACTTTCCCGAAGATCCACGTACTGGTGAGTTACTTTGGCAACACCGTGCGCCACAAGTCTCAAAATCAGTAACGGATTTGATTGATGACTTGATGGCTCCCTTACCCAGCAATCGACCTCACAATGCTCAGGTGATTTTGCAGCGTATCGCCGCAATTGACCACACCTGGCAACCCCCTCATGTACCGAAACAGCAACCTGAGTTTACTGACTCGCTCGTTAGCCTGCGACTAGAAGCTTTCCTACGTCAACATCGTGCTTCAAGCACTGGTGTCAAACCAGTGTTAACCAAACTTGCCAAATTTAAAAATTCAATCCTTATCGGTAGTATTGTCTTGTCTCTCGGACTCGCAGGAACTCAGGTTTATGGAGATTTAGCTTCTCTGCTGAGTGAACGATTTCCTGTATTATCCAATCAGCAGTGGTGGCCCAGTAAAAAGTAGAAAACGGTTCTATAGCCGTTAGCAGTCAGCTATCAGCTTTTTTGTTCTCCTTGCTCTCTCTAAATTTCATACCCCTGAGATGTATCGCAAAAGGCAGAGGGCAAAAGGCAGAAGGCAGAAGCGAAAAGATTGACGGGTCTTGGTTTCAGTATGAGAGCGAGAGCCTAATCGCCTTGGCGACTGCTATACCTCATCCAACTGAAAACCGCTATGTAGAGTTTACTCATATTAATAAAAGCGCCCCCCTGAAGGAGAGCGCTTTTTTTTCAGCTAGATTCCTAAGAATTAGCCATTGATAGCAGGAGCGGTCAGAGCAACCGGAGTTGCTTCACCAGATGCCAAATCGAGAGGGAAGTTGTGAGCATTACGCTCGTGCATCACTTCCATACCTAGGTTGGCGCGGTTCAACACATCCGCCCAAGTTCCAATCACACGACCTTGAGAGTCAATCACAGACTGGTTGAAGTTGAAACCATTCAGGTTGAACGCCATCGTGCTGATGCCCAACGACGTGAACCAGATGCCGATGACTGGCCAAGCAGCAAGGAAGAAGTGTAAGCTGCGACTATTGTTGAAGGAAGCGTATTGGAAGATGAGGCGACCAAAGTAACCGTGAGCGGCAACGATGTTGTAAGTCTCTTCTTCTTGCCCGAACTTGTAACCGTAGTTTTGTGATTCGGTTTCGCTTGTTTCACGTACCAGTGATGAGGTCACCAGAGAACCGTGCATCGCGCTAAACAGAGCGCCACCGAAGACACCTGCTACACCTAACTGGTGGAACGGGTGCATCAGGATGTTGTGCTCTGCCTGGAACACAAACATGAAGTTGAAGGTTCCAGAGATTCCCAAGGGCATTCCGTCAGAGAAAGAACCTTGTCCGATTGGGTAGATGAGGAATACTGCGGTAGCTGCTGCTACAGGTGCTGAGTAAGCTACGGCAATCCAAGGACGCATACCGAGGCGGTACGATAATTCCCACTCACGTCCCATGTAGCAGAATACGCCGATGAGGAAGTGGAAAATCACTAGCTGGTAAGGTCCACCATTGTAGAGCCACTCGTCAAGAGATGCGGCTTCCCAAATTGGGTAGAAGTGTAAGCCAATAGCGTTGCTAGAAGGAACAACAGCACCAGAGATGATGTTATTTCCGTAGAGTAAGGAACCAGCAACAGGCTCACGGATGCCGTCAATGTCTACTGGGGGAGCGGCGATGAAGGCGATGATGAAGCAGGTGGTGGCAGCGAGTAGTGTTGGAATCATCAATACGCCGAACCAACCTATATACAGGCGGTTCTCAGTGCTTGTGATCCAGGCGCAGAAGCGATCCCACAAATTGCCGCTACGCTCTCTTTGTAATGTGGTCGTCATAGTTTAAATGATTACTATCAATTTGATTTGAATCAAGGCAAGTAATTCTTACCCTTTCTTTGATATTATTTAGGGTTATTTATAAATTCAACAGTTTTTGTTTAATTACTTAACTATCTGTAATCAGATTTCCTTATGTATTTAGTTGAATAGGTTTTCCCGAAGCACTTTGTGTGCTGTTGTTTCAGGATTCGCCTCGCTTTGCTAGCAGACTTGCTCTGTTGGTAAAGTCTTTCCAGAGGAGTAGAGATTCAGTAGTGCTAACTCGTCTTAAGCGATGTGAAGTTGCGATCGCATTTGTGTCCGCTAAAAATCAAAATAGATATAAGGCAACCCACCCGTAGGAGCTAATACCCAGACTATATATAGACATAGCGGTACTAACAGCAGTTTTAACGGCCAATTGAGCTGTAGCTTTAAGCCTCGTTGGATAGCGTAAGCTACAGCCATTAGCACCATCAAGGCAGCGAGTAATAGAGCAATCGGGAGGGGTCCGATGCCAACCACCTCCACGTAAACTTTTTGAGCAAATTGAATATCTGCTGGGTGCCCCCAAAGACGCTGAATCACCAAGCCTGCTTGCTTGAGGCTGGGTAACCGGAAAAAAATCCAGGATGTAAAAACCATTGACTGGGTTAACAACCAGGCAACCAGTACACCTGACCAGCTTTGCCACCAATGTTTTGCCCATTCCTGACGTTCCGATACCGATTGTGTCAAGCGGTGCGCCGCCAAGGCAAGACCATGCAATCCACCCCAAACGACAAAACCCCATGCGGCACCATGCCAAATACCAGTAATGAGCATCACAATCAGCAGGTTCAAGCAGGTTCGACCCAAACCTTTACGGGAACCACCTAAAGGGAAGTAAAGATAGTTGCGTATCCAATCCCCTAGAGTGATATGCCAGCGACGCCAGAAGTCGGCAATGCTCGTGCTGAAATAGGGAAAATCAAAGTTTTCTGGAAGGTTAAATCCCAGGAGAATTGCACTACCACGCGCAATATCTACATAGCCGCTGAAATCGAGATACAGTTGCAGACCGTAGGCAATGATTGCTAGCCATAAATCACCACTACCCGCTCGTTCTAAGTTACCAAAACATAAATCAACAAAAATACCTAATTGATCAGCGAGTAGTGCCTTTTTAATAGCACCACAGGCAATTAACCACAGTCCTTCTGTTAATTGATCAGAACTAGGAAAATGTAATGACTTTAGCCCAGTTGCAAAGGGATGGAAGCGAGTAATTGGGCCAGAAATCACTTTGGGAAAAAACAATTTGTAGGTAGCAAACTGCATTAAATTCTGTGTTGCTGGTGCCCCCCGATAGACGTCAATCAGATAAGCAATACACTCAAAGATAAAGAACGAAAGCCCTAAAGGAGCAATTAAGTGAGTACTGAGCCAGTCAGCACCCGCTTGGACAACTGGCAAATTTAGCGATACGGCAAGGTTAGTTAAGAAAAAAGGAAGATATTTAAAGCCCAATAAGCCGATGACATTCAAAATAATCCCTAACCACAAAATCCTCAAGCGTCGGCGATTCCACACTCCTTGAGCAAGTAGCCATTCTTCATTGGAAAGACGCTGATTAGTCGCGTGAGAACCTGGTGCTGTATTTGAGCCAATTGCTTTTCCCAAGCCAAAGTTAATTAAAGTAATTATGAGTAGCAAAGGGATATACGCAATTTGCAGGGAGCCATAAAAGACTAGACTGGCAATGAGTAATACACGTAGGCGTAAAAATTGCTTTCGTACCGACCAGTAAATTCCCAGGACAACCAAGAGAAATAGAGCATAGGGAATTGAAATAAATGTCATTGTTCTGGAAATTAATGGTTAGGAATAGGAAAGGGAGCAGAGGAATACCCTTATAATAATTGAACAAAAAGAATACAGGAGTTCAGGAGTTCAGAAAAATTCTGAACTCTGAACGAACTGAAATACGTTCCCAAGCTAGTGTGCATTCAAGTTCATGTAGGAAACAGTCCAAATATTGGCTAATTTTAGGTTTTTCCCGTTTGAATTGTGCATTTTGAATTGCTGATTTCCTACTCCTTAGTTGGCTTAACTGCCCAAGGAATTAATGGGTCTTGAGCTAGTTGCTTGGCAACTTGGTATGCGCCATAGCGATTGAGGTGGCTAGGGTCAGAAAAGTAATCATGCTTGGTTGGTAATAAGTCAGTCAAGTCTCGGAAAATCAGTCCCCTTTGTAAAGCTGAGGTACGCATGTACTTCTGAAATTGTTCCTCGTAGGCTGTACGTGTAGGGTCTAAGTAGTCCTTAGTGAGGGGTAAGTTGACAAAAACAACACCGATCTCATGAGCTTTGGAAAATTGCAAGAGTGCTTCAAGAGCTGCGTCTTGCTCACCAGCTAGTTGGAATGATTGATAATCGCTGTCATAGTCCCCAGCTACTCTAGGATGGTTCTCGTAGTAGGTAGCGGGATTGAAGCGAACAGAAAGAGGAAGGAAGCCATCAAAGTCAATGGACTCGGTGTTGGATACTTCTTTTTGGGTATCAGACAAGGTTTGGTCTGAAGAAACATTGGTACGTTTCACAAGGGAGACATACTGCTCTTGCAAGACCGATTTGAGTTCGTCTCGCTGAGGATAGGTTGAAGAAAGTTTTCCTAGAGACTGATTGAGCCAATCATTAATTGACTGATAACTTGCTTTCCAAGACGCTATCGGGTTGGCGGCTTCAGCATTAATTCCCTTAGAACTACGATTTTTGCGATCGCTACCGACTTCCACTAAAGTAGGGAAGGTTCCAGCCTTGAGATGCTGGTACCCCTCAGAAGTCGCGATCGCTTTATAGGTAGCATCTTCTCGACCACTATTAAACGCCCGTGCCCCATCTGCCCAGATAATCAATTTAGGCAGTTGCTCTGGCGTTAACACCTCACGGATTAGGAAGTCTACAACCTGAGCGGTTGCTCCGTTGATACCAAAGTTGAACACCTCAATATCAGGGTAGCCCTGAGCCGCTAAAGCATCTTGGAGGGCAACTGGATCGACTCCGCGCAATGCTCTGGAACTTCCGACAATTAAAACATCAGGAGGCCCACTCTGGAGAAGGCGCTGTTGGTAGATTACCATCTTCTCATCTAACAGTGGGTTGTTGAACGAGGGATTTGGCGATCGCGCCGCCGCTAAAATTGCTGCTGTTGCGGCACTCGCTTTCTCCGGTGTCTCGGTTCGTTCGTTAATAATGACACTCGTCTCGCCTGTTCGCGTAAACCCAGACGCATTGAAGTCGCCTGTACCTGGCTTACCACCTTTCTGCAAAGATATACGGGGCAAAGGTACAGCTGTGGGTGACCCGTCCGTTATTGTCACACTTGGAGATGTTTTTGGTGAGCGTAGTAGCTGACCAACCAGCCAATCCGTTTGGATTGTGAGCAACAATCCCAACGTTCCCCAAACCATTGCCACTTTAAACCCTAGAGATGCTGAAAAACTACTAGGGGTTGAACGTTGGGGAACGGCTGCTAGGTCTTGGTTCTCGACGGCGGGGACAAATAGCTGCGAGTAGCACAAGCCACGGCGAAGTGTACGGACTGTTGCCTGAAGTGTCTGCCTTAAACCATCTTTGAGGTCTTCTTTGGTTAAGTCTGGGCGCAGAGCGGATTCCTCTGTCGGAGCCACCAGCTCACTCACATAAGCATCCGATGCGGCAAACTCTGGAGTTGCTTCTGGTACTAACCGCCGACGATGGACAAAATCATCCCCATAATTCCAAACCGGGGCCGTTGAACCAGCGCGACGACCATAAACCCGTACTCCAACAATCTCTGGGATGGCTAACTGGCGCAGAAATTTGGCAATGGGTGGTCCTACCTGAGCTTGTGGCGGGCAAATGGGTGCCTCGCTCATGATGTGCAACAGGTCTTGTTTACGGCGAATTTTGAGATGAATTCCACCCGTTGCTAAGCGCCGATCCAGGTCAGGATTGAGTAAGCGATGGAGCAAAAAGGTAATTGCTTCTTGGCTGCCTTTTTGTGCTAGTGAATACGCCGATTCTGCTAAATGGGGTTTGAAGGCTGCTGGTAAGTTGAGCCACTCAATCCAATTGGGTGCCTCTGGCTCTGGAGCGAGTAATCGCTGCTGGAAAGCCTTATCATGGCACGTCTCTACGCCATAAACCATAGCGGCTTGGATGCCTTGGGGGGCAATTCGCTCCAGTACAGGGACGATCGCTTTCATTGCCCGTTGTTTGTCTGGAGCAACAGCGCCCTTAGGCTTTAAGAGGCTGCAAAACAAATGAACTGTAGCGTCTTTGAGAACGGCTCGAACTTCCATCCCTACACTTGAGAGCCTCTGGTTCAAGGTTCGAGCGATCGCTTGGACATCGCCCCAGTGTGCCCACTCCTTGAGCATTTCTTCTGGGGGGGTCAAATCCACCCGCAACATCCATTCCGGTGTCGCTTCCCCACTCACCTGAGAGCAAATCGCCGCATCACGGAAGCCTTTGAGCTGCAAGTGCCGCAACTGTTCAACGACAGGTTCCGCAATTAACGAGGCATCTGGGCTGTAGTTAGAATTACAAACGACCCAAAGACGGCGGTTAGGAGATAAACTAGCGGCTTTTTCCTCCTCTTCCGGTTGAGCAGATGCATCGGGAAGGTTTTGGATCAGCACCTTAACGCTGACTCCCAATGGGCTGAGGGTTTCGCTCAGATAACGCGCGATCGCTTCTGGAGAGCCAGAACGAGCAAGAATTTCATTAGAAACCAGTAATGCAGCATCCGTCGCCGTATCACTTCCTGCTGTTGTAGATACTTTCGCCGCCTTACTACCCTGTTGAGGCGACTTAATCCGGATTTGCTTAATCCAGTCTGGACGCTGCTGTCCAATCGTGCGCCCATACAGGATGATTTGGTAAATCGGGTTTCCTGGAGTAACTGGAAGAGAATCACCCTCCTCCTGCCTTTTGAGTGCCTTGATGAAGCTACTTACAACCGTTTTGGCTTCTAAACCTTGGCGGCTCTCACATAAAATATGCAGGTCATTCCCTCGCAATCGGACTCTTAAGCACACCCCTGGCTGCCCGATGGCATGGTATGCCCACCGAGCTAGAGAGGACGGACGATCGTTTTGGGCCAGCTGATCGACATCCAACATCACAAATCTGTCACCTGGACTGATAACGGACGATTGACTCTTCCCCGTAGTTTTAGTTGGGGGATAGCGTTGACTATAGACGGTTGACCGTTGACTGCAAAACAGTCAATAGTCAAGTATGAACAGTCAACAGCGGGTATCGGTTCCTCCCCTGCCGGATCTGAGTAGGGTTCCCCGCCGTTTTTTATGATTTTTCTCGTTAGTAATCGCACACCCGATTTAAGCATACTTGTAGTGCTTCACAGAACTGATCAGCATGGGCAAGGAGTAATGACCATAAGGCAAGTACACTTTACGAAGTCGGCGAAAACTTACTCCTAGACTTATAGTCATGACAGCTCGTAGTCAAGTAGAGACACGATTGATGGCATCTCTATGTCTTTGGTCAGTGACAACCAAAGGATTAAAAATCAGTAGACGACGAGCAGTAGATGTAAAGTACACAGAGTTGTTTTTGTACGAGTCCATTAAGCAAGTAAGCACAATAAAACATAACTTGTTGTTTACATCGGCTTACTTCATCAAAATACATCTAAATAGTTTGACATAACACTCACTCTAAACTCTAAAACTGTGTTGCATCCTTTTCTGGTAGCGTTAGGATATTTGTACTAGCTGAATACAGTTACTGACTCACTGGCTTAAAATGTCTCCTAACAAAAACACACCCCAAACGGCTGCTGGCGACCCAGCGACATCAGGAATTCCTACAGAATTTTTATTAAGTCTTGCGGCGGCTCCAGTGCTACTGGGTATCGTCTCGATTCAGGCAGTTGGCTCTTGGCTGCAAGCGGCAGGAGTGGCTAGTGAGGAAGTATTTCGAGGCGATCGCTTACCTGTACTCCATTTCCCCGATACAGGATGCCAAGAGGAGGGGTAAGGCACAACGTTTAAGCAGGAACCATAACTCAAATCAAAACTTCAGTTGGTTAACTGCGAAACGACTCTGCGGAACACTATCCCCCTACAATGGATTATCTTTGTCTTGCTGTGAACAGACATTATGAGTTCGCTCCTCCATCCGTCTGACCAAGAATTCGCCGTTCCCTCAACCTCCGAACTATTTCTACGCCATCGCCTCAAAGTTGTAGAAGACTTGTGGGAGTCTGTTCTTTGCTCCGAATGTGGGCAGGAACTTGTCGATCTACTCAAACAACTGCGTGATTTGTGTTCCCCGGAGGGACAAGCAACGGACTTACCGGAATCGTCCGTCCCCAAGGTCATCGAAAAACTTGACCTGAATGCGGCAATCCGTGCTTCACGCGCCTTTGCCCTTTACTTTCAGCTCATCAACATTGTTGAGCAGCATTACGAACAGCGCGATCAACAGCTTGCACGACGCGCGACTTATAACGCTTCCACGATGACAAAGTCTTCGGCGAAGCAAGCCAGTAATGCGGAAGACAGAAAGTCAGCAATGGTGTCTGTAAACTCTGTTGAGTCAGAGGCTCAAAGTGTTGATCCTGTTGCCGATCTACTAGAGAAAAGCTGGCAGGAAAACGGAGCGTCCAACAAAGAAGTTGGGACGTTTCACTGGTTATTTCCCTACCTACAACAACTGAATATGCCACCCCAGCAAATTCAGCGGCTGATTGACAATCTCGATATTCGCTTAGTTTTCACGGCACATCCGACGGAAATCGTTCGGCACACGATTCGAGCAAAACAGCGGCGCATTGCGAAGATTCTGCAACAGTTAGACCAAGCAGAAGAAGCCTTGAGAGCCTTGGGGTTAACGTCTTCCTGGGAGGTAGAGAACTATACCGAACAACTAATGGAAGAAATTCGCCTCTGGTGGCGTACTGATGAATTGCATCAATTTAAGCCAACTGTACTCGATGAGGTCGATTACACACTCCACTACTTCCAAGAAGTCCTTTTCGAGGCAATTCCCGAACTGTATCAACGTCTCGGACAAGCCTTAAAAGCCTCGTTCCCTTGGCTAAAACCTCCAAGTAATAACTTTTGTAAATTCGGCTCTTGGGTTGGCTCAGACCGAGATGGCAATCCTTCGGTAACGCCTCAAGTCACTTGGGCGACTGCCTGTTACCAACGCGATTTGGTACTAGAAAAATATATCAATTCAGTCGGACGTTTAACGAATTTGCTCAGTCTGTCGTTGCACTGGAGTGATGTCTTACCAGAGTTATTGGACTCTCTAGAACACGATCGCTCCCAAATGCCAGAGGTTTATGAGCGCTTAGCAATTCGCTACCGACAAGAGCCATATCGACTGAAACTTGCCTACATCCAGAAACGGCTGGAAAATACACGCGATCGCAATCAGCACTTGCGTCATGGCAAACCCTTAGAAGAAGACCTCGCCGCCCTGACAAGCCCCTACATTTACCGCTCTGGAAGCGACTTCTTAGCAGAGTTGCGGTTAATTGAGCGGAATCTAGCAGAAACGGGGTTAAGCTGTCGGGATTTGGAGAATCTAATTTGTCAGGTAGAGATTTATGGCTTTAATCTGGCGCATCTGGATATTCGTCAGGAAAGCTCTCGCCACTCAGATGCCCTGAACGAGATTTCTGAGTACCTGCAAATTTTACCCAAGTCCTACAACGAACTCTCAGAATCCCAGAAATCGCTTTGGCTAACCACTGAGCTACAAACTCGACGCCCATTAATCCCTGCTGAGTTGCCCTTTTCTGAGAAAACGTGCGAAACGGTTGAAACCTTCAGAATGCTGCGGCAACTGCAACAGGAGTTTGGTCGCCCTGTCTGTCAAACCTACATCATCAGCATGTGTCACGATGGGACTGACATTTTGGAAGTGCTGTTGCTAGCAAAGGAAGCAGGTCTGTATGACCCAGCAACGGGCGCAAGTACTATTCAGGTGGTGCCACTGTTTGAAACAGTAGACGACTTAAAGCGTGCCCCCGCCGTGATGACTTCGCTGTTCGATCTGCCCTTGTATCGCGCTTGTCTTGCAGGTGGGTATGAGAATTTGTCAGCGAGCAACACTCAGTCATCAGGAGAAACGAAAAAACAACTGGCACCTGATGATGGACTACTGACAAAAGAGCTACAAGAGGTAATGCTGGGCTACTCTGACAGCAATAAAGATTCTGGATTCCTGAGTAGCAACTGGGAAATCCACAAAGCCCAAAAAGCACTCCAGAAAATTGCTGAGGACTATAGCCTTGCTTTACGCATCTTCCATGGTCGGGGTGGTTCAGTTGGTCGGGGTGGGGGACCTGCCTACGAAGCGATTTTGGCGCAACCTGGACGCAGTATTAATGGGCGAATCAAGATTACCGAACAGGGGGAAGTCTTAGCCTCGAAGTACTCTCTCCCAGAACTGGCGCTTTATCACTTGGAAACCGTGACAACCGCCGTCATTCAAGCGAGCTTGTTACGAACTGGCTTTGATGATATTGAGCCTTGGAACGAAATTATGGAGGAGTTGGCAACACGAGCGCGTACCCACTACCGGGCGCTCATTTACGAGCAGGCTGATTTAGTTGAGTTCTTCCACCAAGTTACGCCTATCCAAGAAATTAGCCAGCTCCAGATTAGTTCTCGCCCAGCCCGTCGCGGTGGGAAGAAAGATTTAGCCAGCCTGCGGGCGATTCCTTGGGTCTTTAGCTGGACTCAAAGCCGTTTCCTCCTACCGTCCTGGTATGGTGTTGGAACAGCACTCCAAGGCTTTTTGGATGAGGAACCGGAGGAAAATCTTAAGCTGCTGCGTTACTTCTACTTCAAGTGGCCGTTCTTCAAAATGGCAATTTCCAAGGTAGAGATGACGCTGGCGAAAGTAGACATCCAAATTGCTCATCACTATGTGCGTGAATTGTCAAGACAGGAAGACAAAGAACGCTTTGAGCAACTGTTTGAACAGATTGCCAATGAATTCAACCTAACGTGCGACATAGTTCTCTCGATCACCGGACACAAGCGCCTTCTAGATGGTGATCCAGAATTACAGCGCTCAGTGCAGCTCCGTAACGGTACGATTGTTCCGCTTGGGTTCTTGCAGGTTTCACTGCTGAAACGTCTGCGTCAACACAGCAACCAACCGACATCGGCAATTGTTCACTCCCGCTATAGTAAAGGCGAGTTACTTCGTGGCGCACTGTTGACCATCAACGGAATTGCCGCTGGGATGAGGAACACAGGTTGAGTTGTAGTTGGTTGTTCGTAATTGGTTGTTAGTGGCAAGCTGGCTGAAATCTTCAGTACTTTATCCAGCAATTGTTTAAGCAACCGAATCCTCTTAAACTCTTCCACTAACACCAACAACCAACACCTAACATTGGACAATCTCTACTGGCTTGATCAGATTCAACGCTCCGAACGCCCATTAGTGGGCAATCAAGCATTTAACTTGAGCCAGCTTTTACAGCATGGCTACCCAGTTGTGCCGGGTTTTGTCGTGCCATCGCTCGCCTTTTGGGAATGTATGGAAACGCTGGGCAAGTCGGAACCCCTTTTGGCTGACTTGCCTCATTCTTCTTTTTATGTAGATGTAGACAATCCACGTCAATTACAACTAGTCGCCCAACAACTTCGGCAAGAGCTTACAGCCGCGAGTTTACCAGCAATATGGGAATCGGCATTCCTAGCCGCTGCCGAGGCAATGTCAGCCCCAACGCTGATTTTGCATCCCTCTCTATCAATAAGATCACTCAATCAGACCTTCGATATTGGGCATTCGAGAGCTAACGGGCAAGAGTATCCCGACGTACCACCGGGAATTTGGGAATCCTACATCTGCCCAAATCAAGCGGATGCACTTCAAAAGGGTTTAAAACAAGTTTGGGCAGAACTGTTTCGGGCGAGAAGTCTGTTCTACTGGCAGCGGAAGGGCATTGGACTACAGCAGCTTTCAGTTGCCGTCTTAGTGCAACCCCTTTGGGACGCGATCGCTTCTGGTACACTACTCGCTAGCCCAGTTGAGTGGACGATTCAAGCAACGTGGGGGCTAGGAATTGCGATCGCCAAAGGAGAAGTACTTCCCGATCAGTACCAGTTAACACTGGCATCTGGCACTGTCCAAACTCGAACGCAACGCTTAGGCAGTAAAACTCGTGCCTATCATCTGTACAATCTCGAAGACTCCGAAGCACCCCTAACAAGCGGTGTACAACCTTATCTCCTGAGTGAAGAGCAACAAAAACAGTACGCCCTAGATGAAAAATCCCTCAACCAGCTAATTGAGCTGTCCCAGCGCCTCGCTACTGAAATCTCTCCGGCTTTTTCACTAGAGTGGGCACTGTGTCAAATCCCAGGAAGCCCGGAACCGCAGCTACAAATCATGCAGTTGACCCCTCAACTCTCACCTGTAGAATCTTTGCTTTCCCCCTCTAGCCAACCTTCCTCTCCAAGCCCCACTCCACAGCTTGTTAGAGGTCTACCCGCTGCTGCCGGACGAGTGATTGCAACGGCGCAAGTGATCACAACTAATAGCCAAACCCTCACAGGCATCATTCCCGGACGGATTTTAATTATCCAAAGCATCACTCCTAGTTGGCTACCTTTACTCAAGCAAGCGGCGGCTGTTGTGACTGAACAGGGGGGGATGACCAGTCATGCGGCAATAATTGCCAGAGAACTCGGTATCCCAGCCGTTGTTGGTGCTATCGGGGTTACCCAATTGTTTGAAACTGGCGAGTCTCTACTGGTGGATGGTGACCAGGGAGAAATTCATCGTGTCAAAGACCCTAACCGCGAAGTTGAGCGCTCTCGACCAGTGATGTCTTACTCTCCCCTCCTCCCACCAATTGCTACCCAACTATTAGTCAACCTCAGCCAAATCAACTCCCTGGAAAAAATCATTGATTTGCCAGTAGATGGAGTCGGCTTATTGCGTTCAGAACTAATCATGTTGGATGCTTTAGAAAATGTACACCCTAATGAATGGCTCCAACAGGGAAACAAGGGTGAGTTAGTCACACGCTTTGCCGAAATCATTATTCAGTTTGCTGCTGCCTTTGCACCCCGTCCTGTGTTGTATCGCTCTATAGATTGGCGTGAAGCGGAGTTATCACCTCGCGCCTCACAGGAAGTTCCCTTCCTCTCCGGAGTCACTCCTCCTTCAGAACCGGAAGTTAATCCGATTGTTGGTCTACGTGGTACGCTGCGCTATTTGATTGACCCAACCTTGTTTGATTTAGAGCTTGCCGCTTTAAGGCAGGTTCAGGCTTATGGCTATAGCAATGTCCAGCTCATGTTGCCGTTTATTCGTGCGGTTGAGGAGTTCACTTTTTGCCGTCGCCGTGTTGAACAGGCAGGGCTAACGGAAAACCCCCACTTCCAACTGTGGATTATGGCGGAAGTGCCTTCTGTTTTGTTTTTGTTACCGGATTATGTCAAAGCGGGTGTTCAGGGGATTTCAATTGGTACGAATGATTTAACACAACTGTTGCTCGCTGTTGACCGCGACCAAGAACGGTTAGGCTCTACGCTAGATGGGCGGCATCCGGCAGTGCAGCGAGCGCTTCAGCAACTGATCCAAATGGCGAGACAGGCGGGTATTCCCTGCTCGATCTGCGGTCAAGCACCCGCTCAATATCCTGAACTCATTGATGCTTTGGTGGAATGGGGCATTACATCCATTTCTGTCGATGTGAATGATGTAGAGCGCATCTACAACGCGATCGCTCGTGCCGAACAACGCCTACTTTTAGAAGCGGCCCGCCAGAAAATTAATAATAAAAAATAATAAAAATAACCCTCAGCCTATATGACTCAACAAGTCCCGGTAACTATTCCCTTCGTTGATCTCACCCTCCAGCATCAGCCGATTCAAGCCCAGTTGGAGCAGGCAATCCAGACAGTAATCCAACGCGGCGATTTTGTTTTGGGTCAAGCCTTAGCAGAATTTGAGGCAGCATTTGCCCAAGCATCTGGTGTTGAATACGGTGTTGGGGTAGCATCGGGAACAGATGCGATCGCACTGGGATTGCAAGCCTGTGGTATAGGCGCGGGTGACGAAGTGATTTTGCCAGCGAATACCTTTATTGCCACACTGATCGGTGTTCGTGATACAGGAGCAACACCCGTTTTGGTGGATTGTGACCCGGACACCGCTCTGATTGACCTAAGTGCGGTTCCCAAGGCAATTACCACCAGAACCAAGGCAATTATTCCTGTCCATCTCTACGGTCAGATGGTGTCACCAACTCAGCTATTGGAGCTAGCCAATACTTACAATTTACTAATTTTTGAAGATGCCGCTCAAGCTCACCTCGCTCAACGAGAAGGCTATCATGCTGGTTCTGTAGGAATTGCGGCTGCATTTAGCTTTTATCCAAGTAAAAATTTGGGTGCTTTTGGGGATGGCGGGATGCTGATCACAAAGGATGCGGGTTTGGCTACAAAAGTGCGATCGCTTCGTAACTACGGCTCACCTCGCAAGTACTTCCACCCTGACGAGGGCAAAAACAGCCGTTTAGACACTCTCCAAGCTGCTGTCCTCAATGTTAAGCTGCCTCATTTAGCTGGCTGGAATCAGTCTCGTAATTTAATTGCTCAACAGTATGATGCTCTCCTAGCACCGCTAAAAACTCAAGGAATTTTTCCCTTACAGAATCACAGCAGTACAGGTCACATTTATCATATCTATGTGATTCGGATTAGTGCCGACTGCCCTGTTACTCGACAAGTTATTCAAGAGGAACTAGCAGAGCAAGGAATTCAAACAGGCATTCATTATCCGATTGGGTGTCATCTCCAACCCGCCTACGAAGATTTAAGCTATAAAGTTGGTGACTTCCCTCATACGGAACTGCTCTGCCAAGAGATTTTGTCTTTACCGATGTATCCTGGCTTGAGTGAAGTTCAAATCAATCAAGTCGTTGACTCTCTTAAAAATCTGCTGAAGACTCGTTCTATTGCTTTAATTTCAGGGTAGTACCATGCTATATCGTCCCAAGATTCCAATCGCGATCGAGCGTTACCTCCTCGATGGTGCGATCGTCGCTTTATTAGTAGCCATTTATGCACCCTTACTCATTCACTGGTACGATGGCTGGCTCAACAAAACCATCAGCCTTGAACATGAATACTTCAGTCATGGTTTAATCGGATTGCCGTTTGCCGCCTATATTGTCTGGACACATCGACAGCCATGGCATCAGCTACCGAATACAACGCATCCGCTTGGTTTTGTCTGCTTAATTATTGGAGGATTCTTCTATCTCAGCGGTCAATCCGAATTGGTAAACTTATCGTTCCCTGCTGTATTAGCAGGCATCAGTCTTTGGCTTAAAGGTGTTCCTGGTTTTAAGCTTCAGAGTTTTCCCCTCTTATTAGTATTCTTGGCAACTCCAACAGCCGTTCCTTACCTAATCGCGCCCTTTACTCTGCCTCTACAAGAATTTATTGCCGGAACCGCTGGATTTATTTTGATTCAGTGTGGCATTGATGTCAGCGTCAACCAGATTTACTTATCGGTAGGTGGACGCTTAGTCGAAGTTGCACCCTATTGTGCCGGATTGAAAATGTTATTCACCGTTCTTTATGTCGGCATGATGCTACTCTACAGCCGAGGAACTTGGGTTTCCCGCAAGGCAACAACTGTGTTCTTACTAGGGGCAGTGATAATTAGTGTCAGTGGTAATATCATCCGCAATACAGTCTTGACGTTCTTTCATGGTACTGGACAAGATAGCGCCTTCAAGTGGCTCCATGACGGCTGGGGTGGTGATGTTTATTCAGCTTGCCTGCTAATCCTACTGGTGCCACTCCTAAATGTGATCGAAAGATACTCTCATTTAGAGTTCAAATAAGTAGGTCGGCCGTTGGTGTTGCGTCAGGTCGCGTTTTGGTAGACGGTTTTCGTCGTAGGAAAACGCTTTATCGCCCAGTTCCCAATTGAGATCATGGTTGCCGGGAACGATGATAATATGCGATCGCCTAATTTGGAATCCTCTGGCAAGGTCGGTGCCAAGCGTAAGCAACTGACACGGGCAGCCCAACATACACAGAAACAATTAGCCCACGATTGCCCACCGGTGAATGAATTAGATCATGCTGCTCAGCAAGCAAGCCTGAACTTGATCCAACAGGTTGAGATCGAGGGCATTGGGCGAGGGTTACCCGTCAACGGCGTGATTGCAGGGTGTTTCGGCAATCCCCCGAAATCTCCGAAAGAATCTCCATTTTTATAGGACGGAGAATGCCAAATAGAGCAAAGCCGCACTAGTCACCTGTGATATGAACAACAATTTCACGATAGTGACTATGGTGACGATGTTCCCAGATATAAATTCCTTGCCAGGTTCCTAAAAGTAATTTTCCATAAGCGATCGGAATTTGTTCCGAGGTTTTTGTCAGGGCGGTGCGAATATGAGCTGGCATATCATCAGGGCCTTCTGCATCGTGAATATAACTTTTGCCATCCTCTGGTACTAATTTGGCAAAAAAGTTAGATAAATCTTTGAGAACATCTGGGTCTGCATTTTCTTGAATCAGCAAGCTTGCTGAAGTATGCCGTAAGAAAATGGTACAAAGTCCGGTATTAATGCCCGAATCGGCAACTATTGATTGGACTTTTGAGGTAATTTTAGATAACGATTTACCAGTTGTCTGAATTTTAATTAACTGTTGATAATGTGCCATATCGGTTAATGAGGGTGATGAAGGGATGGTACAATAGCGCGATCGCTTAAACATCTTGCCTTCTCATCTTTAATGCCTAGTTACTGAGTCTGAAAGTAGTTGACCACCATTTTTGCGATCGCTTCTGTTCCTTCTTTGGCTACGGTTTGGGCTAGCCTGGGCGGTTCTAGAGGATAGCGCAGAAACTCCCAGTCGCCTTGGGAAAATTCTTCAGGTGTCAAGATTTGATGATAAGCGTAATCTCGAATACCATCCAACAAGATGAACGATTCCACAAAGCCCTCGCGGGTGAGTGAAACGATTGGCGTACCGAGACGCAAAGCTTCGGAAAAGGTACTGTGTCCCGGCTTAGACATAACTCGCCCACATAATGGCATCAAGTCTACAGGTCGGTAGTCCTGACCCGACGCTTTTAGTAAGTTGGGCATATCTGGAGCTTTATTGTCAAATGTGACGAATTGCCAGTCCGGAAAATGATTTAGTCCCTCATAAGGGATTTGCTCCAACCCTAGCCCGCCAAAGGTGAGTAAAACTATTTTCTCAGGAGGGGCAGTAAGACCTAGTTTTTCTCGCAACTCGTCTAAATTGTAGCGGGGCGAACCTCCAGGTAAGCCGACATCCGTGATGTTGGGGAAGGCACTCATCGGTTCATGTAAGGGAAAACGAAATAAGCGATCGCTCTTTCCGTAACATTCACTAATCCAATCCGCAATCTCAACAAACCCTCCTCCCCAATCTCGATAGATATAGTCCCAGCCAAAATTGCTCATCATCCAACAGGGAACCCCCGCAGAAGAAGCAATCAGCGGTGCCAAAGGGGGAATATCTCCCAGCACTAGCCCCACTCGATTAGTCCGGATAAAGTTCACCTCACCCGCAACAATCGAACGTTGTTCAGAGCGAAGTTGCTGGAGTTTCTCTAACGTTGCCGCCTTATCCATCGTCAAACTGTCAGACTGAATAACGCCGATATCATAAGAGCGTGGGCGATGAATAAAATCTCCTGAAATGTAAGACTCTAACAACCAGCGTGGTGCTGTTGTTACCAGAATTAGCAGAATCTCTGGACAAAGTTGCTGGATAGCCGCCGCCACAGAAGCCGCCCGCACTGTATGACCAAAACCGTGGCTGGTGATTGCAAGGTATAAAGCTGGTCGAGACATGAAGAGAGCTTAGTAAAGAGTACGAAAGTGAAAATAGTGTTCCTGTGATAATCTACGAAAAGTAGCGATCGCTGCACCAATCCTAGATAACTGCTTGATTACTCTACAACTATGTCTTTTCAGGATACATAGGCAACTCGTTCAAGGTATAAAATCAAGATATTTTGGCTGAATTAGAGCCAGAACGGTTGCTGTATCTAGCAATTCCTAGCAGTGTCTTTGAAGATTTGTTTGAAGAACCTGATCGGGAAGCTATTGCTGAAAAATCGCCGTTTGAAGCTGATAACCTTTGAGCCAAGCCAGGAGGTTGTAAAACAATGGATCACGCCCAATTAGAACACTACCGCCAAGTTATTGAAGCGATTCTGAGCGAATACGCTTCGTTGCCTTATTCCTATGCAGATATTCAACAGGAAGTCGTGTTTGACCGCATCCGCGATCGCTATTTGTGGATGGATGTAGGCTGGGATGGCGATCGCCGGGTGCATGGCTGTTTGCTGCATATTGACATCATTGATGGCAAAATCTGGATTCAGCGGGATGGAACAAAAGAAGGGATTGCGGCTGATTTAGAACGGGCAGGAATACCCAAAGAGCATATTGTGCTTGGAGTTCGCCCACCGGAGGTAAGACCCTATACAGGCTATGCAGTGGCTTGAGGATGAGGAAGAAGACGCGCTCATCTTAGTTGATGTAGGTACGCACGATGTAGACCAGTACAAGCGATCGCTCTTCATTTAAGTGTTGGTTGAGAAAGCGATCGTGTCTGTAAATGGTGGTGGTTGGGGTTAGTAGGTGAATTGAAAACGATATAAAAGCTTTCGTAAATCGCTGTGAACCATGAACCATAAATGCTGGTTCTACTGAATTGAAATCAAAGGAGTAACTTCATGTCTCTCGATACTTATTACACACTGGGACGTTCAGGTTTACGAGTCAGTCGTCTGTCACTGGGTACCATGACGTTCGGCACGGAATGGGGTTGGGGTGCCGATGAAGATACGGCACGTCAATTGTTCAATACCTACGTTGATGCAGGTGGAAATTTCATCGATACAGCAGATGGATATACCAACGGCACTTCAGAGGCTTGGATTGGCAAGTTTGTTGAAGAGCGTGGAGTGCGCGATCGCGTTGTCATTGCCACCAAGTTTAGCTACAACGCCCAACCCGGAAACCCAAATGCTGGTGGGAATGGACGCAAGAATATCCTTCGAGCCGTGGAGGGTTCACTACAACGTCTCGGAACAGACTACATCGATCTCTACATTCTCCACACCTGGGATCGGATTACGCCTGCCGAAGAAGTGATGCGGACGCTTGACGATTTGGTGCGATCGGGCAAGGTGCGTCATGTGGGGCTGAGTGATACACCCGCTTGGTACGCAGCACGGGCACAGACACTTGCCGAGTGGCGCGGCTATGAACCACTCAATAGCTTACAACTTGAGTACTCGCTGGCTGAGCGGAACATTGAACGTGAGTTTATTCCCTTGGGTCTGGAACTTGATATGGGCATCACGGTGTGGAGTCCTTTAGCAAGCGGTCTTCTCAGTGGAAAATATAAGCCGAGTGAGGGTAGCGTCAGTGGCGAGGGACGACTTGAAGCACTCCGAGACAGCAAAAATTCAGCATTCCAGAAGTTCACCGAGCGAAACTGGAAAATTGTAGCAGAACTGGAAAATGTGGCTAAGGAACTGGGTCACAGCATGGCTCAGGTTGCAGTCAACTGGACGGCGAACCAGCCTGGTGTTGCAAGTGTGATTGTTGGAGCTACAAAGCTATCCCAGCTAGAAGACAATCTTAAAGCCTTGGATTTTCAGATTCCAGGCGAACTGAACTCGCACCTTGAGGCAATTAGTCGTCCTGAACCTCAGTTTCCTTACACGTTCTTTGAACCCAATCATCAAGGAATGATTCATGGTGGTAAGCCAGTTGGCTTGAAACCGACAGGGTACTCCCCTGATCTACTCATCGAATCTGCTGGTGCCGGAGTGTCTTAAAAAGGAGTTGTGGATGGAAAGTTTTACTGAATTACCACAAAGCCTATTCGTACCTATATCCCTTTTGACTCACGAATGAATCAAACAAACTATTTGAAAAACATCAGACTCACAAGAATAGCATCGCGTCGTGATGTCATTGCTGGTGGAGTAGGAAGCCTTATTGCGATCGCTAGCACTAGCCTGAATCAGGCTTCAGCACAATCACGACAAACTAACGACTTCAAGCTTATGGACTCCAAAATGCAACGCTTTATTGATCGTACTGAGATTATTGATGCGATCAATGCCGTTGCTTTCTTTGCTGACCGAAAGGACTGGGCAAATGTTCGTAGGCAGTTCGCGGACGAAGTCGATATGGACTACACCTCGCTTGCTGGTGGTCAACCCGTGCGCGTGAAGGCTGAGGATCTGATGCAAGGCTGGGAACAGGGACTTGCCCCCTTGAAGGCGACACAGCATCTGATAACAAATCATCAAGTGACAATACAAGGCGATGAAGCCGAAAGCCTGTCTTCTTTTCACGCTTGGCACTATCTGCCCAACGATGAAGGCGCTCCCATGTGGCACCTTTACGGCTACTACAACCACAAGCTGATTCGTACTGAAGACGGCTGGAAGATCACAGCGATGAAACTCACCAAGACTTCATCTGAGGGGAATTTTTCACTGTCTGGTTTGGCTTCTAGGGCGGGAGTAACCAATAACAATCAGTAATACAACCTTTTAAGAGGCAGAGATGGAAGCTAACGGTGAACAGACAAAATCCTCTGAGACAAACAACACCAATAGAAAATCAACAAAGGGACTTACCCGGCGGCGGGTAATGCTGGGTGGCGCGGGAATTGCCGGACTCACCACGACGATATTAACTGGACGCGCACAGGCTAATACCCAAAACCCAGTTGCTCCCGCTACAGGCGCAGCCAACCCAAAGGGTAGATTTGCAGGCAAGGTTGTCCTGATTACCGGAGCAACATCAGGAATTGGGGAGGCGACAGCGCGAGCGTTTGCTCATGAAGGCGCAACAGTTCACTTCTGTGGGCGGCGGGAAGCACTGGGAGAACAGATTGCCCAAAGTATCCGAGAGGCAGGTGGAAAAGCGACGTTCCAAAGAGCCGATGTGCGCGTTGAGGAGGAAGTGAAATCATTCGTTGATACTTGTGCCAAGCAGTATGGACGGGTTGATATTGCCTTCAACAATGCAGGTGTCTTCATGACCCCAGCGCAGCTTCACGAAATCCCACTCGACTTGATACTGATTTAGAAATGCGATCGCCTGACGATTCCTCAATTCAGTGAATCCGAATCTGCCGCCTCAAAACGCTCATTACCTCACCAGGATTGGAAGTCGGTTGCAGCGGACTCCACTCAGTGACTTCGGCAAAATCCCGCTTGTATAGGGTGTGAATTGTATTGTTAACACCTTGGGGAGAACCAATGACAAGTATTTTGATGGGTTCTCGACGTGGGGAGGCTTCGCTGGGTGCGTTGGAGGATGCTGGTGGAGTGGGGGTTTCGCTGGTATCTGGGATAAATTCTTCAGACATTAAGATTTACCTTTTTGTTGACATATTTGCTAACAACTTTAAGTTTATGGTTTGTAGGCAAATATATCAACTCAAGTAGGACAATATATCAACATTTACGAGATCATGCTCCTCTGACACGATTAGAAACATGGGAAGAGCAGGCAAAGCCCTCAAACAGGCATTGGAAACCTATCGCATTAGCCAAAACAAGTTGGCAGTGGCTTTAGGCGTAGATCGTTCTATTGTTTTTCGTTGGTTTCACGAACAGACAGACCCTTCTGGCGAGGCAATTGTAGAGATAGTCACGGCTTTGAAGGGAATTGATCCAGCGGCGGCAAAGAAGTTTGTTGAACTGTATTTAGGCGAGTTAGTTGAGGATGAGGAGTAGGGGCATCGCGCTTTGCTATCGATTAGAGTGCGATCGCTATCCTTTTAGGAAAGTAGGATTAACAACAGAAGCTAAAAGGAGAAAACCATGTCAGACCAAGATCTCACTAATCTTATTACCATCGAACCGGGTAAACGGGGCGGGAAACCTTGTATTCGAGGCATGAGAATTACTGTTTATGACGTGCTGGAATATCTCGCTTCTGGGATGACTTATCAAGAAATTCTAGATGATTTTCCCTATCTCACCCAACAGGATATTTTGGCTTGCTTGAGTTTCGCGGCTAAACGGGAGCGGTTGATGTTAGTGGTTCAGTCATGAAACTGCTTCTGTTTGACCAAAATCTTTCTCCCCGTCTTGTAGAACGTCTTGCAGATATCTACCTTGATTCCCTTCATGTCGATGGGATTGGATTACCTACCGCACCCGATCGCGAAGTTTGGGAGTATGCTCGTCAGCATGACTATATTATTGTTACCAAGGATGCGGATTTTGGCGAATTGAGTCTATTGTTGGGATTTCCGCCGAAGGTAATTTGGATACGACGTGGAAATTGCTCAACACAGAATATAGAGAAGTTGCTGCGAGACAACTATGTTGCGATCGCAGCTTTAAGTGACGCTCCCGATACGGGAATTCTCACCTTATTTTAATGAAAGTGAAAGATAACTATTGAGCAATCGCATTTAGTCATTCTTAAGAATATCCTGTTTACTCTCCTGTGAGATATGCGTCACCGATACGTCACAGGTTATGTTTGTTCGCTGAGTAATTGTTCTTTTACTAACTTCTTTTGAAATCTCTAGTGCCGCCTGCAAATCTTTCAGAGCTTCTGCACACTGTCCAAGTTTTATGAGAGTTGCTGCAAAATTACACAACGCATTTCCTTCTCCCCAACGATTGCCTATTTCCTGTGCAATGGTCAAATCCTGCTGATGGTAATCATTAGTCGCATTTCCTTTATTGGGAGGTGCGATTTTTTGATTAGGAACAAAACGAGATCGCACCCTCAACCCCAACAAGCAACTACTGCAACTGCCAAATCTTAATCGTTTTATCAGCACTCCCACTCAAGAGAGTACGACCATCAGGCTTAAAGGCGACAGCATTAACCACATCAGAATGCCCAGGAATCGTGTCCAATAACTCGCCGTTATTCAACTGCCACAGCTTAATCGTTTGATCTGCACCACCACTAGCAAGCATCGTGCCATCCGGGCTAATCGCAACCGATAAAACCTTGCCCTTGTGCCCAGAAAGAGTACGAACCAATGTTGCTGTCGGAAGATCCCAA
This sequence comes from Microcoleus sp. FACHB-SPT15, assembly GCF_014849525.1. Lineage (NCBI taxonomy): Bacteria > Bacillati > Cyanobacteriota > Cyanophyceae > Oscillatoriales > Microcoleaceae > Microcoleus > Microcoleus sp. FACHB-SPT15. Next base: position 390,179 of record NZ_JACJNU010000062.1, read on the forward strand.
ATCTTAATCGTTTGATCAGCACTAGCACTGACTAATGTTTGCCCATCCGGGCTAATCGTAAGAGAGGATATATCTTCTGTGTGTCCAGAAAGCGTGTGCGTGGAACTAATGCAGGTTTCACTCGTACAGCCGCTATCTAAATTCCAAATCTTAATTGTTTTATCCGAACTGCCAGTGACGAGAGTCTGTCCATCGGGGCTGAAGGCTAGAGTATACACAGCCTCGGAATGACCAGAGAGAGTGTGCAACAACTTCCCTGTGTCCAGATTCCAAAGTTTCACTTCATCGTCACCACTGCCACTAGCGAGAGTTCGACCATCGGGGCTGATTCCCACTGTATAGACAGCCCCTAAATGTCCCGAAATGTTTCGTAGTAGTTCGCCCTCATTCAGATTCCAGATTTTAATGTCCTTCCAGCTACCACTGGCGACAATTTGACGATTTGGGCTGAGGGCGACAGAGTAGACCGAGATTGAGTACATTGGCAAAGTGCGCGTTGGGGGATTACACACCTTACCCGTACAGCCTGCACCCAGATTCCAGACCATCACACTTGAGTAATCGCTACTGCTAACCAGCGTCTGCCCATCCTGGCTAATCGCCAGGGAGTGAAACGATGATAAATCTCCCTTTAAAATGTGAGCCAACTTTACCTTAGATTGACTCGTTGAACCTGATGCAGTGATTGTAGTGCGATCGCCTGAGGGACGAGTCTCCGAAGCCGTGCTAGACACAGAAGGACTAATTGACGAGGGATTGCGCTTAAAGTAACTCCAATAAACAGCAATCCCAACACCGATAAAGGCGATCGCTCCTAAAAGACTAAGGTAAAATCGGCGACGATCAGAGAAAATCCCACGGATAGATTTGTGGGAAGGCATTTCTATAGATCCCTTTAAAAGTTGTCATCTTTAGATTTTAGATGCATCTTACCTGACCGCAGCGGAGCGATTGAGCAAGCTGATGGCTAGATTAGCCCTTGCCATTTACTGATGGATGTGGTAATAGTTCGGTTGAAGCAACCGAACCCTCTCAAGATTAAGAGGCATAGGCGCAAAGCTCAGAGTATTTTTGGCTATCTTCGTAATGCCCTCCTCAACGCGGATTTTGAGCTTTTAAAAACAGCCATGAACTGTAAGTTAACGCTCTCTAGATAGAGTCATGCAAACAAAGCTAGAAGAAAATAATTTACCCAAGCTAAACAACCGAGATTTTCCTGTCTCTCGTATACAGGCAGCAAAACTAACTCCCAAAATCTTCTTTGAGGAGTACCAGAACCATGGTATCCCTGTTGTTATTACTGGATTGCTGGATGCCGAGGCGGATTGGACGCTTGACTATCTCTGTGAGAAGTTAGGAACTACAGAGTTCCCAATACGTTATAACGGGCGGCAAAGGTATGAGCAAGACAAACGAAAATGGGCAAACATTGGCAGTGGTGTAGAAACCAAAACCATGTCCTTTCTTCAGTATGCCGAACTACTGCGGAACGGTGAAGCCAAGGAGAACGCTCTCTACCTAGCTAAAGCTAGCCTGACCAATACGCCATTGGCAGATGCTACTTTAATCAAGTCTGCGGAAGCAAGCATGGGATTGCGGCTGCCTGCCACTGACCTAAATCTCTGGCTGGGTCTGGGAGGGCATACAACCTGTCTTCACTATGACTCGATGGATGGCACTTTAATGCAGTTGCATGGTGGGAAGAGAATTGTACTCTTCCCACCCTCACAGTTGTACAATCTTTATCCGTTTCCAGTTGCTGTTCATTTACGGCACGGATTAAGGAAGCGTGCTGGGTATAGCCAAGTTTATCCTGAGAAACCAGACTTTCAATCATTTCCCAAGTTCAAACTAGCACTTCAGCACCGTCACGAAGTCATCCTCAACCGGGGAGATATCCTCTTCATTCCTGCGGGATGGTTTCATGAAGTAACTGCATTAGGTAATGAAATAGTTTGCTCTGTCAATCGGTTCTGGCACGTTTATCCCTTCTCCCGTGCAGTACGTTCTTGGAGTAAATGGCGTGTCCATTTGGGAAGTGTCTGTGCTATGCCACATGCCTTAATGAGTTGGCTAACTGCAATGAGTAGCAGCAAGCACTCACAAGGACTCAGCGAGGTTTTAAAAAGGCTGTGAACTGACCACGCTTCATTTCTAAGAAATCGAAGCGTGGTTTCCAGTTTTACGGAGAGTTGCGGCTACTGATGACACAAAGAAATAATTTTTCTACGTCTACTAGCCTAAGCCTTCAATAATCGGATGGAAGAAAAACGCTAGTCCCAAAACCACATAAGTAGCAAGAAGCAACGTTCCCTCTAACCAGTTTGAATTACCATCAGAACTGATCGAATTGGCAATTAGAACTGACACAGCAACTGCCACGAGTTCAAAGGGATTGAAGTCCAAATCCATCGGCTGCCCCATGAACCACCCAGCAAGAACCAATACGGGCGCAACAAATAGAGCGATTTGCAAACTAGACCCCACTGCCACAGAAACAGAAAGATCCATCTTGTTTTTCATCGCTACTGTCACGGCTGTCGCGTGTTCTGCGGCATTGCCAATCACTGGGAGGAGAATGACACCGGTAAACAAAGTACTCAAGCCCAATTGCGAGGTTGCTTCTTCCAAGGTTTCCACAAGCAATTCTGACTCTCCCGCTACCAGAAGAGTGACTCCTAGTAGTACGCCAATCCAAAGCGTCAAGTTAGGCTTCTCTTCAAGATCTTCTTTCGCTACGTTTGACTCCTCTCCATCCATTTCTGCGACACCAACGTCGAAGAGATAGCTGTGCGTTTTCATAGAAAATAGCAGCGTCAAACCATAGACCAGAATTAACACGATCGCAACAGCAACCGAAAGTTTCTGCAACGTAGCTTCACCAATACCTGCTGAGGTGGCATCTACAGCCGTTGGGACTAGAATCGCAATCACGGCAAGGTTCATAGAGGAAGCATTCACTCGTGCGATAACGGGCTGAAAATCCTGTTCTTTATAGCGCAAGCCGCCCAACAGCATGGCAAAGCCCATCACCAGAAGTAAGTTGCTGATAATCGATCCCGTAATTGTGGCTTTCACCACATTCACCAACCCTGCATTCAAGGCAATCAGGGCAATGATTAATTCGGTAGCGTTGCCAAAGGTCGCATTTAATAAACCACCTAGCGATGGCCCAACCACCACAGCGATTTCTTCCGTCGCCGTACCCATAAAGGCAGCCAGGGGAACAATCGCCAAGCCAGACGTAATGAAGACAACGGATGCTCCCCACTCCAGAAAATGAGCCGCAATGGAAATGGGAACAAACACTAGCAAAGCAAACAAAATTGTATTTTTGGTCAGCATCTAGATTTTCTGTACCTTAAAAGGCGTGCTTTGATTCGACTCTAGAATACCCGCTTCTTACTTAGAGAGGATATGTCGTTCGATAGGGTGTCGTTATGCTGAGAAGCTGTTATCTTGCAGTTAAGTTCTATGAACTTAAGGCAAGTTCCATGAACCTACCGTTAGCCCAACCTAGGCCTTGCGGTTGAATAAGAACAGTATCAAAGAGTTTTAAGCTTCCACCCCAAAGCAAGCTTAACCAGTCCCTTACTTAATCCTCGCTAAAGTTTACTTACGTGTTCCTGATTCAAGACTGTTGGCGTTGAAGTAGATACTGGCTTGATGGAGCATATTAGTTCCCTACCCCAGCAAGGGTACGAGTGTAGGGCGAGGAAAGTAATCTAAGTAGTTTTTTTAGTATTTGGTAACCTCATGACTTCTGCTGCTGATCTTCCAGCTTCACAAGCTGTTGCAATAGATGCGCTCATAAAGTTTACAGACGATACAGGGATCGCTCCCGATTCCTTACAAACAGCTACAGGCGTTTATGTGACGGTTCACGGTCATTTTTATCAGCCGCCGCGTGAAAATCCTTATCTTGACACAATCGAGCGCCAGCCCAGTGCAACACCGTTCCACGACTGGAATGAGCGAATTCACCATGAATGTTATCGCCCCAATGCCTTTGCCAGGGTGTTGAATGATCGGGGTGAAGTTGTGGGGATCGTGAACAACTATGAGTATTTGAGCTTTAACATCGGGCCAACGCTGATGTCATGGCTCGAACGCTACGATGTTGAGGTTTATCAGCGGATTCTAGAAGCCGATCGCAAAAGTGCTGAGCGTCTAAATGGTCATGGTAATGCGATCGCGCAGGTTTACAACCACATCATCATGCCTCTGGCAAACGAACGGGACAAATACACCCAAATTCGTTGGGGCAAAGAAGACTTCCGCTCCCGATTTGGTCGTGATCCCGAAGGCATGTGGCTAGCGGAAACGGCTGTGGACTATGCCACATTAGAGGCACTCGTTGCAGAGGAAATTAAATTTATCATTCTCGCTCCCTCCCAAGCAGAACGGTGTCGCCCACTCCCCAATGACGATCAACCCGTTACGCAATGGCTGGAAGTGGGTGGTAGCCAAATTGATCCCACTCGCCCTTATCGGTGTTTCCTTGCTGATGGCAAGTATATTGATATCTTTTTCTACGACGGCCCAATCTCTAGAGATATGGGCTTTAACGATGTTTTAAGTTACTCCCCTCACTTTTTGGGGCGTTTGGGTCAAGCCGTGCGTGGGGATCATCGACCAGCACAGCTTATTTCTGTCGCAACAGATGGGGAAACCTTTGGGCACCACAAAGGCGGGACAGAGAAATGTCTTGCTTACGCTTTTACCCAAGAGATTCCGAATCGAGGCTGGACTGTTACGAACTTTGCTCATTACCTCAGCATCAATCCACCGACTTGGGAAGTCGTACTTAAGCCCGTAACCGCTTGGAGTTGTGCTCATGGAGTTGAGCGTTGGCAGGAGGACTGTGGTTGCGGTGGTGGTGGGGCCTGGAACCAGAAGTGGCGGCGTCCGTTGCGGGATGCTCTTGATTGGCTGCGGGATCGATTAGCTAAGGTTTATGAAGAGACAGGGCGGCAGTTATTCCGCGATCCTTGGGCAGCACGGGATGAGTATATCAAAGTAATACGCGATCGCTCCCCAGCGAATGTCGAAAGCTTTTTGGATCGTCATCGCAATCATAAACTCTCACCTGCCGAACAGATCGATGCCCTACGCCTTTTGGAAATGCAGCGTCACGCGCTGCTGATGTATACCAGTTGCGGCTGGTTCTTTGAAGAACTCTCTCGTCCAGAAGGGGTACAGATTCTCCGTTATGCCTCTCATGCGTTGGAATTAGCGGGTGATGTCGCGGGAGTGCAGTTAGAAAAAGGCTTCCTTAGACGCCTTGCCCTTGCACCCAGCAATGTTGATTTCTTCAAAACTGGTTTAGAGGTTTATCGGCAACTGGTGGTGTCGGCACAAATTAGCTTTAAGCAAGTAGCTGCCCACTATGCAATTAGTTCACTCTTCACAAGCTATCCCCAACAGCAACGACTCTACTGCTACGAGGCTCATCAACTCGACTACCAGCTACAACGAATGGGATCGCTGACGCTAGCGGTGGGGCAGTTACGCCTGGTTTCAGAAATTACCTGGGAAAGTTCTCATCTTGTATTTGCTGTGCTGCACTTAGGGGGCTGGGACTTCCACTGCTGCATTCAACCGTTTGCCGGACGTCGTGCCTACAGCAAACTCAAAGACAAGGTGTTTGATGCTCTGAAACAAGCAAGTGCTGCCCATGCAATTCTGGCAATGAACCAGATGTTTGGTGATCAATCGTTTAGCTTGCAGAACCTGTTTCCTGAGGAGCGTCACCGGATGATGGGACTGCTAAGTCAGGAAACCTTGACACGATTAGATCAACTCTACACTCAGGTTTACCGGGATAATTACGGCGTATTGATGGCATTCCATCGGGATGAGTTGTCAGTCCCGCAGGAATTGCAAGTGGCAGCAGAAATTGCGCTTTCAAATCGTTGCTTGTGTTCTTTGCGATCGCTAGAGCAGGAAACGAGCGATCCCCAGATGGTATTCAATCATTTGGCGGAATTGGAAGCGATCGCAACAGAAGCCCAGCATCTACGTTGCCAGCTCAAAATCCCAGAAGCAAGGCAAACACTAGAACAGATGATTTTGCGATCGCTCTGGCAAGTCTTGCACGACGCGAATCCAGACACCTTAAAATTTGATATTTACCGCATTGAGCGTCTAATTGAGTTAGGTAATCAGCTTCACCTTGAGTTATGCCTGGATCGTTGCCAAGAACTGTACTTCAGCAGCCTACAAACGCGCTTGGCACCCCAGTGCCAACTAGCAATTCAAGCGCAGTTGATTTCTGAAAATAACGACGTGGGTGAGTCGGATAAACTGCCTTCAAAAACTGATTGGGATACTACTCAACTGCGCCAGTTGCTCCAGCTTGGTGAAAAACTGGCTGTAGATGTTAGTCACTGGTTGAGTCAGTTGCCCTAGGGTTGTTGTCTCTCCCAAGAGTTGCAATGGCGCACAGTTGTGCGCCCCCATAGATTTATTTACGGCATTGAGAAGCGCTGTATATTTCCTATTGTTCGTAATGACAAAGGGGGAGAAGATTAACACCTTTCCCCTGTACGACTATCTGTAGCAGTCGTCAATTATATGAGTGTGAATAAGCTCAGAAGCCTAATTATTCGCATTCACCTAGAAAGTACAATTCTTATTATTTCGTTTACTTTATCCATAACGCGATCGCCTTTCCCTTGATCTAAAACATTAGTCCAAGTTTTTTCAGTGCCGCTTCAGCCGCAAGCTTCTCGGCAGATTGTTGATTACTCTCTGTCGCCACACCATACACATCGCCACTTACGCAGGCGGCGGCGGTGAATCTTGTAGGGCAATTTGGTTGAGACTCTTCAAGGATGAAGTAATCAGGCACTTGACCAACGTTTAAGAGCGACCATTGCTGAAACAAAGCCTTGTAATCTAGGCTAGAGCGAGAACGAGTTGTTTTTCTTAGTACTGAGGTAAACAGAGGTTTAACAAAAGCACGGACAGCATCAATGCCGGAGTCTAGAAAGTAGGCACCGATAATCGCTTGAAATATGTTACTAAGTAACGTTGTACTTAGCTCGCCCTCTTCTTTGACTACCTCTGTGCCAACTAGCATTTGTTTATCGATGCCCAGGACGATTGCGAACTTTGCTAGTTGATTCTGATTGATTAATGAAGAACGCCGATAGGTCAGTTCTCCTTCCCCCATCTCTGGGTAAAGCTTATAGAGAAACGCACTGCTCAAAAAAACTAGGGCAGAGTTACCGAGATACTTCAGTCGTTCATTGTCTTCGAGTCCCCCATGTTCATCACGGTAGGAGCAATGAGTAAGCGCAAGGCTGAGGAGTGAAGCATTGCGGAAGTTTGGTAGTTCAGGCATCTCTATCTCTCCACTGGGATGGAAAATTTAATAGTGTGAAAATATCGTTCCACATCTATAGTTCCCAGTTTTCTCTTCCTTTTAACAGATGAAACTGAATAAAATTTACGATCGTCTAGATTCAGCTAACCCCGCAGGAGCCTCACGTCTCACCCGTTAGGGAGGTGTAGCGTCACAAGAAGGGAAAGCCTCATGAGGCAATACTCACAACGATGGCATGAAAATTTCCCTTACCTGCTGTCCCTGCTATTTCTATTGATTCTTTGAGCGCTTGTTCGTGGGATGTAGTCTCAGAAGTACACTAACCCCCACTGCCCAAGCAACTGAAGCCATCCAGCCTGCCAAAATGTCACTAGGATAGTGAACCCCCAAATACAGCCGTGTCCAGCCAATCGTTAAGACAAACAAGCCTCCAACTACTAGTACTGGCAAGCGCCAACGGGTATGCCAAGTCAAAATCACCAAAGCCGCTACCAGTGTCATACTCGACATCGCATGACCACTCGGAAATCCATAATCAAACTCTGGCGCTGGTGACTCCCACAAATGGGGACGTACTCGATGCAGCAGAACTTTGGCAGTACGATTGATGACGATGCTTCCTAACAAAGTAGTGGTTAAATAGGCAAGCGATCGCCACCGTCGTTGTCTGAACAAAATTAGCACAACGACAGCAGCGACCGGAAATACCCCCCAAAACACGCCAAACTTAGTCAGCGTTACTGCGAAAACATCTAGTTGAGGTCGCGCTGTTGTGCGAATAGCTAACAGAAGCGGCACATCCCAAGGGAAACCCCCTTCGTTCTCCCAAACCTCCTCAGCTAGCTCTCCAAAAACCTGTAACGGCAAAAAAACTCCAATTAATAGCAGTAGGAGTGATCGCCAATGCTTAGTCAGTAGACGCTTGAGAAAGCTCAAGAAAGACTGCAGAAGTCTCCAGACTTCAGAGTTAAACATTCGCTTACTCCAGTGAGAGTATTGATGGAAGTCACAGATATAGCAGAAAGCCGCCAGCTATCAGCTTTTTTGTTTTCCTTGCTCTGTCTCTATGAGGCAAGGGCACCAGATACCCCTCTCCGAATCGGGGAGGGATCGAGACGGGATATGCCTTTAATTATTTTTTCTACTTCCTAGAAATTTCACCTGAGAAAAAAGTTTTATTTCCTGAGATGGGTTTTAAGAACTTCCAGAAGTTCGGCTGTGGCAAAGGGCTTGGTCAGATAGCCGTTTGCTCCTAATAATTTACCTTGGCGAAGGACATCTTCACTAGACTCAGCAGTGAGAAAGATAAAAGGAAGGCTTGCCGTAACTGGGTCTTGACGTAACGACCTCAAAACCTCATAGCCATTCATTTCTGGCATCCTTACATCACACAAAATTAAATCTGGAACAAATTCTTTGGCTAACTGCAATCCGCAGCGACCATCTCCAGCGCCGATCGCATTAAACTCTCTTGTGTTTAATATGTGTAGGATACTCTCACGCAGCAGTTCGTCATCTTCAATCACCAATACCTTTGCCATCGATCGCTATTTGAGAATTGGACTACGGTACGACGACAAAAGCAGCACTTGCCAACTCCCTGGCTTGAATAGATTGTTTCAATTTTTCAATGAAGGAAGATGTATTGGCTAAAATAACTACTTCGTCTCTGGTGATGGATTTGAGCCAATTCTCAGTTCCTTCTTACTCTGCTTCAACTGCTTCCACAAACGCTTTACCTGAGTGTAAGCTTCCTCAGGAGATAATTTACCTCCTGTCTCTAAAGCAGAAATATAAGAAATTTTCTGAGCAAATTCTTGTAAATTGGCATTAAACGCTAGAGTTTCTGGCGAAAACGCTCCATAGTAGCGGCTTCGCGGATAGAGAAAGCCGTTTTTGGTCATTGGGTCAAGATTTTTCATGATTTTAGAAATAGAGTCTTGCTCAACAGGTTTTCTTTAATCTATGATTAACCAAATCTTAACCTAAGACCATCCCTCCGATGGAAGAGTTTTCACGAAACGAAACTATATGATTTAGGGTTACCACTTCAACACGCTGTACGGGCTTTGCATTGCCAAGTTCCTATGACGAAATCAGGCTTTCAGCGATTAGCTGCGTAACTCCTGAATCTCAAGTGATACGAATCCGGGTCAGCTATCCCCTTTTTCGGCAACCCATAAAACTTTGTAGAGACATTCCGGCGGTTCGGCGTTAGCGTAGCGGTGCGTCAGCACTAGCGAGACGCTAGCCTAGCCATTCCCAAAGGGTACGTCTCTACAACTTATCGCCACAAGTATCCTTGTGAAAACGAAATGTTGACGGCTTAGTAATGAGTACCTGATTTACGATGATGCACAGCCGTAACGCCTTCGGGTTGTAGTACTTTGCCATTCTTGACAACCCCATAGACGAGCCAGTGATCGCCGCATTCCATGCGATTTTCAACCGTGCATTCTAGATAAGCGAGGGAGTCAGTCAGAATCGGGCAGCCATTCTCAGCCTCTTGAGTCGCAACTCCAGCGAATCGGTCTTCACCGGGACTAAATGGCTTAAGGAAATGCTTCATCAAACCCAAATGCTTCCCCTCTTCGAGAATATTTAAGACAAATTTATCTCCAGAGTGCATCAGTGATTCAATCGCCCGGTCTTTGGCAACAGCAATAGTCAGACCTGGAGGTGTAAACGTGGCTTGAGACACCCAATCCGCAAGCATCGCACCACTAACTTCTCCTTGTTTAGCGGTGACAATACATAGAGAACCAATCAAACGCCCCACCGCTTGTTCGGTACGGGCAGCTTGGGAGTCACCGACGGGTTGCTTGGGGGTTCGGGATTTTTTGGCTTTCTTTAGCGATTGGGCAAAGTCCGTGCCTGCTTCTTCACAGAACTTTAAGGTGACATCGGTGGGTTTGAATTTAACCCGAATTGTCTCGAAGCCAAAGCGATAACCTGCATCGCGGAATTTATCCTCAATCAAGTCAATGGCTTCACCACTCCAACCGTAGGAACCAAAGACACCAGCAAGTTTAGTTTTAGTAGCCGTAGATAGTACCAAACCCAGTGCGGTTTGGATGGGCGTTGGTGCATGACCGCCAAGGGTTGGGGAACCCATAATAAACCCGTCAGATTTCTCTATCGCTTCCCTGATTTCCGAAGGTTGAGCAACTTCGCTGTTAATCGATTCAACTCCAACCCCAGCTTTTGTAATGCCCCGTGCGATCGCTTGTGCCAATGTCGCCGTGTTACCATACGCGGAAGCATAAATCAAGGCAACCGTTGTATCCTGAGACTTTTGTTGCTCACACCACTGTCGATAATACTGAGTGAGGAGTATCAGGCTATAGCGTACTAAGGGGCCATGACCTGTTGCATAAATCCTTGCCTGGAAGTCAGTAAGTTTATCTAACGCTGTTTCTACATGCCGTGCGTGGGGTGCCATTAGGCAATCGAAGTAATAGCGTCGGTCTTCGCTAATTGTTATCCAGCCTTCGTCAAGTACCTGGTCACCACAAACATGTGCCCCAAATAACTTATCGGTAAAGAGAATTTCTGTTTGTGGGTCGTGGGTACAGACGGCATCTGGCCAACGGGGGCTGGGGGTTGGGATAAATTGCAGGTGATGACCTCTGCCTAAATCTAGGGTTTGTTCGCCCCGCACGACTTTGATGTTGAGGTCGTGGTCTGGCAAAATAGCACGTAGAGCGATCGCGGCTGGATTTGAGCAAACAAAGGTAATCTGAGGAGCTTTTTCTAGTAAGGCTTTCAGCGTAACACCTCGGTTCGGATTGACGTGACCAAGAATGACATAATCCAACGAAGTTGGGTCTATCCGGCGTTGCAATGCCGCCAAGAAGATTTCAGTGAATGATTCACCTGGTGGGTCAAAAAGAGCAATTTTATCGGCTTGAATTAGATAAGAATTAGCTGTGGTGCCTCGTTGTAGAGCGTACTCGATTTCAAACTTGAGTCTATCCCAAGTACGCGATCGCAAAACTGTTGTCTCTGCACCAATTGGGAGAACTTGGACATCTCTTTGCTTCATTTCTAACATGGCTTCTTGACCCTTAATAGGTTTTTTAGTAGACACGGATTAAATGTTGTAAAACCTCTTTTCCCCTGCTTCCTTATCTATCTTCTTAATTAGACTACTGGTATTTTCTTCTAAGTTGAGCGTCACCCAATCAGCGATCGCAGTACTGTTGCTCTATACCAATTGGGAGAACCTGGACATATCGCTGCTTAGTTTCTGGCATGACTTAAGATGCCTAAGTAGATTTTTTCAGTGAAATTAACGGCACAAACCCTACACCGATTAGATAAACGGCATCTTTGTAGCCACAGATAAAAAGAACTATCCCGGTTATGAAAGCAACCCCAGAGAATGAAATCTTATAGATAATTTGGCTTTTTTCCAGAAAACGTCGGTGGTTCTCCCGTTTAACCTCCTCATTCTGGCGAAGAATCACCTCGCGTACTCTAGCCCAATCTAATGCCTCATTGGGTGACTTTGATTTGGCTAATAGCTCCTCAACTAATGCAATAGTTCTGTTGAGATTTCGAGAGTTCTTAGTAGAAAGGTTGGGTGAAGCCGATAAAGTTATAGCCAATTCTTCTGGTTTTTCTAGCATCTTCCAACCTTTCCCTATGGATAGTTGTAGGGTGGGAAATGCCCACCCTGAATCCCTTTAATAATAGTTCCCGACTTTGCGATGGTGAACGGCTGTGAGAGCATCAGACTTGGAAACACGACCCGCATCAACTGTCGCATAAACAACCCAATGGTCACTAAGTTCCATCCGGCTAGAAACCTTGCACTCTATATAAGCTAGGGCATCAGTCAAAATTGGGGAACCATTTTCAGCAGGTTGAGTTTTCACCCCAGCAAAACGGTCGGCACCAGGTGGGAAGCGCTTGAGGAAGTGCTTCATTAGTGCTTGGTAGTTACCTTCTTCTAAGATATTTAGGACAAAGCGATCGCCTACTTGCATCAACGACTCAATCGCCCGGTCTTTCGCCACCGCAATCGTCAAACCTAAGGGTTGGAAGCTGGCTTGAGATACCCAGGAGGCTAGCATCGCGCCCTTAATATCACCTTTTTTCGCGGTGATAATATACAATCCGCCACTAATCCGTCCTAGCGCTTTATCGAGTTCAGTATCAAGAGATTTTCGTTGCTTGATACCGCGATCGCGTGTCAACAACTGCCCCATATCCGTACCCGCTTCTTCAAAAAGTTGATACGTCGCTTCTGTTGGAGTATCCTTAACCCGAATCGCAGGAAAGCCTTCTTTCAAGCCTAAATCACGGAGTTGCCTTAATAGAGGGTCAATCGGTTCGTCATCCCCACCGTAAGACTCGAAAATACCGATCGCTTGCTTAGACTTAGCCGCAGCAAGTACTGTACCCACAGCCGCCGCCGCCGTTTTACTGGATACTGGAGGCATTGCGATCGCAATTCCACCAGCACGACTGACCAATTCCTGTACTTCTTGGGGGTCGGCGGATTTTAAGTCCATCATCTCTACACCAACACCCGTTTTTGTGATGCCTCTGGCGAGGGCTTGGGAGAGGCGATCGCTATAGCCGTAGTCTGAAGCATAAAACACAACAACCGATGTCTCTGCTTTTGTTTGTGCTTGACTCCAACGGCGGTAGCGACTCACTAATTCTTCAACATTGTGGCGTAGCAACGGCCCGTGTCCATTGGCAACCATCTTCACCTCACCCAACTCGCCCATCCGCTTGAGGGCAGATAGCACAGAACGGGCATTCGGAGCCATCAGGCAGTCGTAGTAGAACCGATAATCCGGTTCAATCCTGCTTAAATCTTCATCAAACGTACTCTCAGAGCAGTAGTGCATCCCAAAAGCATCACATGTGAAGATTACCTGAGTTCCTGCGTCGTAGCTGAAGATTGTGTCAGGCCAGTGTAGATTGGGCGCATTGACGAACTCTAGAACGTGCCCATTACCTAAATCCAATTTGTCGCCATTTTTGACGATTTGCCGCTTAAAGGGCTGATGCACGAAATCTTCGAGAAACTGAATTGCCACCTTTGCGCCGACTACCGTCACATCAGGCGCGAGTTGGAGGACATCTTTGACCAAACCGCTATGATCTGGCTCCGTATGACTAATAATTAGGTAATCAATTTTAGGCGGGTCAATTAATCCTTTGAGGGTGTCTAAATATAGCTGACGAAACTTTTCATGAGAGGTATCAACTAAAGCGATTTTCTCGCCCCGAATCAGAAATGAGTTATAGGTTGTACCATTTTGTAGTCCAAACTCAATGTCAAAGCGATCGCGATCCCAGTCCAATGAGCGAATCGTTGTTGTATCTGCCGCTATTTCGCCCGTCTGAATCGTTAATCGCTTTTGGCTTCTGTCAGTGAGTAATACCATTTCTTAACTCCTTAATCAGCTACTTTTAATTTTTTATGTTTTCTTTATTTTTACACAACTATTTTTAGAGGCTTTATCAAGCAACCTAATATGAAGCGTAAGAAGATTGAAATTTGAATGCATTTCTTTTCTGCATTTAGTTATTGTTTTTTTTATAGGTTCTTCATAGATCTTGCTATAGATTGATATCTTGCTTTTTTGAGCAGAAGATGCATCAACCCTAAACTCAGCAGGTTCACTCTTCTATAGTAGCTAAGTAAAAATACTTAAACAACTCATTCCCCGCCTGATACCCCTGTGAAAGGAAACTGCCTCGCCTTAATAATTGGAAATTCCAGATTACACTGGGCTTGGTTTGTCGAGGGAATTCTTCGAGAGACTTGGGATACTGACCATTTATCAATAGCCACCGTTGAGGAACTAATTCAGCAATGGGCAGTTGGGGTAATGCCAGAAAAAATTTTTCCGTCCTTGTTAGTATCTCAACAATTGGATGATCCCAACCCGCTACCTCTTTATCTCGCTTCAGTCGTACCAGAACAGACAAAACTCTGGCAAACCTACTCTGATAGTGATGTCATTACCCTAGAGCGAGTGCCACTTTTGGGACTTTATCCAACGTTAGGGATTGACCGTGCCTTAGCGTTGTTGGGTGCAGGGGAAAGTTATGGTTATCCGGTGCTAGTCATTGATGCTGGCACCGCCTTAACATTTACGGGTGCCGATGCCGACAAGCAGCTAATTGGGGGAGCGATTTTACCAGGACTAGGGTTACAGCTAAAGTCTTTGGCAGGAAGCACAGCGGCGTTACCAGCCATCCAACTCGCACCACAGCTACCACCTCGCTGGGCTAAGCAGACATCAGCGGCAATTGAAAGTGGTGTAGTCTATACCGTCTTGGCAGGTATCCAGGACTTTATCAATGATTGGCGGTGTCAGTTTCCAGATACTCAGATTGCTCTAACGGGCGGCGACTCTCGCTTGCTGCTAACTCACCTTCAAGCCCAGTTTCCTGATGACACATATAGTCTTATGGCTGACCCCTACTTAATCTTTTGGGGAATGCGGTCAGTGATTCAAGGAGAGTAGAGGGAGTAGGAGGAGAATTTGGGAAGGAAAGCTGAGTGCGTCTGAAAAGTAGAATTTTTAGGCGCGATCGGGTTGTAGCGCACCAGTTGGACTAAAACGTAGAAAAATTAGGGTTTTGGGTTCCTGTGGATTGCCTTCTCGCCCGACCACCTAATACCTAAAACCTGCCACCTTGACAGTGTTGCCTTTAGTACCCTACTAAATTGTCACTTGGAAAGCTTTCCTCCTGCGTTACAACAAAGTCATTAATGTACTGAGCTACCAGTTCTGAGAAGGCTTCCGGTAAGTCATGACCAGCGTGTTCAATCATCTCTAGATAAGCTTGTGGCAGTTTATCGCCATAGGTTTGGCTACGTGCGATCGCATCCGTTGTATCCCTGCTGCCTTGTAGAATCAACGTTGGTACTTTGAGCCAGTCAAGTTGTTCTTGCAAGAGTTCGGCTTGAATTTCGGCGCGGCGTCGCTGGAACAAAAGTTGGCAAGCGGTGGGTGAACTGTTGAGCAGTTGCCGTTGCTGTAGGGCTTGTTCAATACCTTTATGACGACCAAATAGCCGTGCTAGGGGCAAAAGCGATCGCAGAATACTATAACCAATAGAGGAACGCCCGACTAACCATCGTGAACCCCGCCAACGTCCTCGCTGTCCTTCTACCTGAACCCCCTCTGGTGCGAGTAATACAAGACCACGGACTTTCTCCGGATATTTCGAGGCATAGCTAGCAGCAATCCAACCACCTAAGGAATGACCAATTAAATACACCTGGGGTAGGTGTAGTAATTCTAGGTATTCAGCTAAGCACTCAACTTCTAGTTGGATTGAGTAGTGGAGTTTGGGTTTGAGTGAGTCGCCAAACCCCAGTAAGTCAGGGGCTAAGCAATGGTAATTCTGGCTTAATTGTTGAATAACGGGTAGCCATTGACTGCCATCATTCCAAGAGCCATGTAGAAAGACGAGAACTGGTCCCTGACCCACTTCACGCCAGAACAATTGCCCCGACTGTAGCTTAATTCGAGAATTTCGTAAGGGTAGATTCATCCTGATCGCAAGGTCTTTTTCTTTTAAGTCCGACGGGTAAAAGGGATTAACTCTCAAGGATTGGGGATTGGCAAGACGGTTGCCCATTTTCTGGTGAGACATGTGCTGTTAGGCAAGAGAGTACAAGAGGAGACAAGACAACCTTCTCACTGTTCTACATCCTCAGCCTCTAAGCGAGAGTTGTTTTGCCATCAAAATAATCCTGCAACTGCTGGTCATTATCATGGCTGAGGGTGCCTAATGGAATATCTGAGGGTTGAAAGGCTTGAGCTTCCAAAATTTCTGATGTGTCTTGTATCTGTATTGTTCCTTGAACCTTTGCTTCTACCAGGACACAAATAGAATGGAGCCTAGGGTCGCGATCGGGTGCTGAATAAACTCCAACTAATCGAGCAATTTCCAACACCTCTAGCCCTGTTTCTTCAGCCAACTCTCGCTGCACGGATGTAGCAATATCTTCGCGCCAGTCTACCATCCCTCCTGGCAGTGACCACTTACCATTATCACGACGCCGAACCAGCACAATTTGCCCATCCGGCAAAATTGGAATGATGCTGGTGCCAGGGACAGGATGGCGAAATATAACTCCAAGCACTGTTTGTACAAATTGCCATTTTCGATACATTGATGAGAAAGCTCTCTTTACCTATGTAATCGGTTGCTTACAGACTGTTATCATAGACGCTCCTGATGCAAGTTCGGTCATGTTAGCGGTTAAAAAGCTACTTTTTGACGCAATTCAACGTTGAACGTTTAAGAATTTTACTCTTCACGCGCCTCAGCAACTCCACCAAGAAGACTCTGCAATTTCTGCTCTAGATAGTGCAGAATGGATTGAACGTGCTTTGCTGTGTTATCAACGCTTGACCCAAAACAAACCATTGGAACCAAGTGGCGATCGCAAGAGATACTAGCATTGGCAAGCCTTACATAGTAGTCTAGACATCACCTGTTTTGAGGCAGCTTCTCAAGCAGGAGGTCTAACACTGGTAAGATAGACAAGCCAAGCTTAATCTCAAAGCAAGAGGCAAGTGAGGCACATTTTTTGTTATTCATGAGGTAAACATGGCAAAGCGCCGCAATCTAAAAAAAGAAAAGGCGCAGCGGAATCAAGCTTACGCCCGTAAGTTTCGTAAACGCAAAAATACGGGTCGTTTCTCTAAAAATCGGCGGTACAGCAGAACTTCGAGGGATGAAAACCAAGAAGAGGAAGATAGCGATCAAGGAGGCGAGCGAGATACTTCTGCTCTTTAAGAGAATTTCTAGAAGTATGCTCCTCGCTGATAGCGTCACCTTGTGGGCAGTCAAAACAGCCCTAAAGCACGCGCTTACGGTCAATAAAAGCGAAGCTTCCCGCACATAGGAAACGAGAATTAGCTCAATCCCTGCGTAGGAGTGAGCAAGAGATGATCTACAACGCAAAAACTTGCTCTAACTTAGCTGGGCATCAACCATTTATGATCGGATTGATGCCCAGTTTTTGCTTTCATCGCAATCAGCCGTCAGCATTCAGCAATCAGCTTTCAGCCAAATAGCAAAAGGGGCGAGGACTCGCTTCTAGTCGATGTCCTAACCTAATTAGCTACTGCTATAACAACAAACAACCAATAACAAACAACGAACTACTAACCCAAAGCTTGCGCCAAATCCGCAATTAGATCATCTGGGTGTTCAAGACCAACAGAAACTCGCAGCAGGTTATCAGGAGTGCTTGTTCCTAGCCCTTCAATTGAAGCTCGGTGTTCAATCAAGCTTTCAACACCACCAAGGCTAGTTGCTCGTGTGAACAGTTGTACTTTTGCCACTAACGCAAACGCTTCCTCACGTCCTCCTTTTACCTGGAAAGACAGCATTCCACCGAAAAGCGGCATTTGAAGCGCGGCAATTTCATGTCCTGGATGCTCTTTGAGACCAGGGTAATGGACAAGTTCGACCTTCGGGTGGTCACTTAAGAACGTTGCTACTTTTGAGGCATTTTCTGAATGTGCCCGCATCCGATAGGGCAAGGTTTGAATACCCCGGAGGATTAGCCAACAATCGAAGGGTGAAGCAACAGCACCTCCACTGGTTTGAATGGTCTTGATGCGCCTAAAGAAGTCATCTTCAACTCTGGAAATAACCACACCTCCCAAGACATCACTGTGTCCACCGAGATACTTTGTCATCGAATGCACAATCAAGTCAGCATCCCAGTTGAAGGGTTTTTGACCGATTGGAGTAGCCCAAGTGTTATCACACACACACAGTGCATTAGCTTGATGAGCGATCGCAGAAATTTTCCCAATATCGGTAATTTTAAGTAGGGGATTGGATGGTGTTTCTATCCAAATCAGCCGTGTATTCGGTTGAATTGCTTGGCTAACGTCAGCAGGATTGGTCATGTCCACGAACGTCACTTGCAAGCCCCAAGGAGCAAGAACATTTCTCAAAAGAGCGGAAGTTCCCGTATAGGCATCATTGGGTGCAATAACATGGTCGCCTGGTGCAAGGGCTTGAAATACACTCACCGTTGCGGCTGAACCTGAAGAAAAAGCAGCAGCGGCAACTCCTCCCTCTAATTCACACAGGCATTTTTCTAGGGCTTCTCGATTCGGGTTGTTGGTACGAATGTAGTCATAGCCATGAGGATAGCTACCGTCAGCTTCTCGCTCAAAGGTAGTAGACAGATGAATCGGAGGTGTTACAGCACCTGTTGCTGGGTCAATGCTACGACCTGCGTGTACTGCCAGTGTCTCATTCCTCATGGCAATGTCCTTTTAACTCCTGATTTTTAGTCAGCTTATCAGTAGATTCTCAATGCAGCATCATTGATTAAGCCTCTCCAAATATCGCTCCAAATCTTCTGTCCGTTGTCGTGTTACTCGATCAAGGCAAATCGAATAGCCATAGGGCGCACCTGTTCCATTACCCCACTCACCTCTTTCATATTCACAAGTTGTATCTCGAAACTTAATCCAGGCGAGTTGGGCATCAGTTAATCGTTGGCGTTGTTGCCCTACCAATCTTGGTCTTAGCTGCTGGTAGACTTGATTGAGCTTTCGGTCAGATTCGGCAGCATCTCGACGGCTACATTCGTTAATTTCTACAGTGCTATTTGGATTAGTACAGTTGATGCGTTGAGCGATGAGTTGTTGCCCTTCTTGAGCGGTGCTTGGTTGAAGACCAATTCCTGTGAAGGGCAGTGCAATGGCAACTAACACTCCGAAAAAAGAAGCTTGGTTCATATTTTTAGGCGGTTTACCTAGCGTATCCCGCCAACACCTTAACTTAGCTCTAATTTACTCAGCAACTAAGCGCTCGTGAGCGTTTTTTAGGGCTTGACGCACCTGCTCAAAGCCTGTGCCACCATAACTGTTTCGGGCAGCAACGACTTGAGTGGGTGCGATCGCATTGTAAATATCGTCCTCAAAGGCTGGGTGTAATTCCTTCCATTCCTCCAAGCTCAAATCCTTCAGCAATTTACCCGCCGCAAGACAAGTTCTCACGACTTTCCCAACCAAGTTGTAAGCTTCTCGGAAAGGAACGCCTTTCGACGCTAGATAATCGGCAACATCGGTGGCGTTAGAAAAGTCTTCGGCAACGGCTTCGGCTAAACGCTCACGCTTAAATTCCAGACCTTCTCGCAAGAGAATTGTCGTTGCTTCTAAGCAGCCTTGAACTGTCTTGACGCTATCAAACAGTGCTTCTTTATCCTCTTGCAGGTCTTTGTTGTATGCCAGAGGTAGCCCCTTCATCAACACCAACATTGCTTGCAGGTGACCGAAGACACGACCCGTCTTCCCGCGTACCAGTTCTGGGACATCAGGGTTTTTCTTTTGGGGCATGATGCTGGAACCCGTTGAGCAGGTGTCTTTGAGGGTAACAAAGCTAAATTCTTGGGATGCCCAGAGAATGATTTCCTCTGACAACCGACTCAGGTGAACCATGATCAGGCTAGCGGCACATAAGAACTCGATCGCAAAATCGCGATCGCTTACACCATCTAGGCTGTTACCATAAATTCCACTAAATTGCAACTCTTTGGCAACGTAATGCCGATCAATGGGAAATGTGGTTCCAGCAAGGGCACCGCTTCCTAAAGGGGAGATATTCACCCGTTGGTAAATCTCCCCTAATCGCGTCCAGTCGCGCTGTAGCATTTCAAAGTATGCCAAAAGGTGATGCGCTAGGCTCAGGGGCTGGGCACGTTGGAGGTGAGTATAGCCTGGAATCAGGGTTTCGACGTTGGCTTCGGCGAGGTTGAGGAGAACAGATTGGAACTCCCGCACTTGAGTGCGAATATGGGAAATCTGATCTCGGAGGTAGAGTCGTGTATCTGTTCCTACTTGGTCATTACGCGATCGCGCTGTGTGCAGTTTTTTCCCCACATCTCCCGCAATCTCCGTTAGGCGTCGCTCAACGGCAAAGTGAACATCCTCAGCATCAATGCCGGGATTAAACTTGCCTTCGCGGTACTCTGAACGGATTTGTTCTAAGCCTGCAACCAGTTGCTCTCCTTCCTTAGGGGAAATAATGCCAGTACGCGCCAGCATCTTGGCATGAGCAACAGAGCCTGTTAGGTCGTACTCAATCAGTTCAATATCGAAGCCAATACTAGCATTGAAACGAGCGATCGCAGGATGCAAAGCCGATTCAAACCGCTGGCTCCAGGTTGTTTGTTTTGTCACAGCAGTAGTCCTTAGTCTTTAGTTCGCAGTTGTTAGTTGTTGGTTATTAGTTGTTAGAAGGGCAGCCTTGTCTAACAACTAAAAACTAAGAACTTTCGATTGACCAATCTCACTATGAGGTTATGCCCCGGAAGAGGTAACCAATAATTAGCCCAATTATCAGTGCCCAGACTTGACCCGTGCTAATGAAATTGTTCCATGCATCTTGAATCCGTGTTAGAACTTCTGGGTCTTGGACTGATTGCGCTAGCACAAGCCAATCGTTTGATAAATAATGGTTTAACGTTCCTAGAGCCTCACTCAAGTGGCTGATGCTATCCAACCCAGCAGTTACGGCTTGTAGTCCTTCAACGACCATGCGATTCTTGCCTCTGACAAATTTAGGTCACTCGGAAGATTTTACCTGCATCACGACCAAGGTCATATCATCTCCATTACGGTTTTTTGAGCCAATAAATAGTTGTACTTGCTCAAATAAGTAATCTAGAATCTCTTGACAACTGTCGCAATGCTCACAAGCCCACTGGAAAGATTGCGTCAAGTTTTCCTCATCAAAGCGATCGCCATTTTGATTTGCCGCGTCAGTAAACCCATCTGTGTAGTAAATAATTGTGTCTCCCTCGGAGAGTTTGACTTGAGCGTCTTCGTATTTAGAATCTGCCTCTAAACCAATCAGCATCCCGTTTGTATCGAGGCGCACAATTGACTGAGTTGACGCTTGCCACAACAACGGTGGATTGTGGGCAGCATTGCTGTAGGAGAGTATCTGTGTCTGGGGATCGTATTCGGAATAAAACAGCGTGACAAACCGATTGGAATTTTCCAAGTCGGCATACATGACTCGGTTTAAGTGCTGTAAAATCTGTGCGGGCGAGTGACGGTTTAGGACTTCTGCTCTAAGCATTCCCCGTGTCATTGTCATAATCAATCCAGCCGGGACACCTTTTCCCATCACATCACCGATCACAACACTCCAGGGGACAGACACCTTCTGAGAGTCGCTGGCTTCCGTGCTGTCTTGCTTTTTGGGGCGTAGCTGGTCGTAGTTAGTCGGAATGAAGTCGTAGTAGTCGCCTCCGACTCGGTTAGCCGTTTTACACATCGCCGCCAGATCAATGCCCTCAATCTCAGGACATTCCCGTGGTAGGAGGCGCAGTTGGATATCTGCTCCAATTTCTAACTCTCGATCTAAGCGTTCTTTCTTGCGTAGCTCAACCGTGAGTTCATCATTTGCGATCGCAACGGCGGTTTGATCGGCGACCAATCGTACTAACTTCTGCCGTGTTGCTGTCCAGGTGTATTTTGGATCATGGCTAAAGACATAGAGACGCCCTCGTTCGGCATTCTTGATCAGAATTGGCGTACCAAATAGCTGTACGTCTGCGCCTAGAGCCTGGCTCACTTGCTCATCAAGGGAGGATTGAATGAAATCTGCGGAAACTGAGTTCGTCGAGGCAGCCCCTTCCTCACTGTTCGCCGCTGTAACTTTACGAGTTGCCTTTTCTATCGCTTTCCGAATATCATTACAAGCTTGACCTTCCTGGCAATGTAACCGCTCTAGTCTTACCTGACCATTTGATTTGAATAGAATCAGTGCCCCGCCGTCAGCATCGGTTACCCGTGATGCCATCAGAGGAATTAACTCCAAAAACTGATTCAAATTGTTGAAACTGCGTAAGGCAAACCCAAGTGAACTCAACAAATCTTGAATCTTGTGTTGTTCCCTGTGCAGACGTGCCACGAGTTCTTTGAGAGCAGAAACGGGAGTGCCTTCAGCGGCAGTGCTACTACTGCTGCTGTCAGTTGAACTTGAGGGTTGGCGTGGAATCGGCCTTGCTGTCATAGCGTCAGGCGTTGGGGGCATTAATTGAGCAGAGAAATAATCTGAGCTAATAAGTGAGTTAAACCCAGTCTCTCCTCAGAGGTTTTAAGGCAGCTGTGGAGATACCGTTGATCTAGAAGCTCCAACAGTTGGGGGGAACTTTCCGGACAAGCATTTCGCAAAGTATTTCAGCAAACTTATTCTTATAAAACAGTATGCTGCCATACAGTAACACTAATTACCGATTATGGCTGCCCCAAAGTTATGATCAGGCTATTGTATAAGGTATTTTGTGTACTTGAGGTGTAAATGGTACCGCCAATCTCCTCTATTAAATAATAATTTACGAAATTAATAACTTCTGAGGGCAGCGCAATACTGTACCCAGGAATAGGAGGTCAATAAGCCCAGAGCTAAGGTACGGCAAACATTTGTACAGCATAGGTTTGACCGCCAGCACCTACAACAAAGCCATAGCCAAATTTAGTGTATTCAGGAGTCAGCAGATTAGCTCGATGCCCGTTACTGTACATCCAACCTCGTTGAAATGCCTCAACCTTCCCGTAAGTAAACCCTAAACCTGTCTCCTTACTCTTAAGAATATTTTCGCCAACCCCGATACGGGAACTGCCACCAACTCTAATGAAGCGATCGCGTGGAGTCTTACCCTCTGGAGAAATATGGTCGAAGTATTGGCGCTTAAGCATATCCTCCGCATGGAGTTGTGCAGCTTTGGAAAGTAAAGGGTCTTCGACTAAAGGCGACAAGTTGTTTAATGTGCGATCGCGATTCACCAGTTCAAGAGCAAACGCTCTTAACTCAGGTAGAGAACGTAAGCTAGTTGCACTCCAAGGCGTTGTCAGTGCCTTACCGATTTTCCAGTCTGACCCACCTGAACCATTGTAAAGACCTGCTCCAAAAATACCTTGAGGCGAGAGTTCACTCCAGAAGTAGTGAATATCGAGTGGGTATCCTCGTTTGTACTGGTTAATGTAATGCGTAAGTGGTCCCGAAACCAAAAGTACTGTGATAAAAAAGGCATATCTCCATCTAAGGCTTACTTTATCCAATGCTTTCTTCTGAGCTTTTTGAGGTCTAGACATTGGTTGAAATTCCAAAACCTGTATCACTAAGGAGATCTTTTCCTACTTGATTAGACCTATCTCTTGTGAGTAGGCAACT
This sequence comes from Microcoleus sp. FACHB-SPT15, assembly GCF_014849525.1. Taxonomy (NCBI): domain Bacteria; kingdom Bacillati; phylum Cyanobacteriota; class Cyanophyceae; order Oscillatoriales; family Microcoleaceae; genus Microcoleus; species Microcoleus sp. FACHB-SPT15. Next base: position 413,712 of record NZ_JACJNU010000062.1, read on the forward strand.
TATGCAATATTTTGGCGCTACCACAGATTTAAGGAGATTTGGAGACATCGCTCCAACCTTAGCAGAATCAATTACAATCCATTGCCAATCAAAATGAAGGGTACCCAGTAATAGGGATGGCTGAGGCGACTGTAGCCCTGATCGCTTTGGCGATATTCTGGAAAGCGATCGCCTATTGCAAAAAACATAATCTGCTATTGATCAAAATAAAGGATACTTACTCGAATGCAACCAATGCTTGAGCCGAAAAAACATGGCTATTTTTCTCTTATTAGTCTGACGCTTGTCATAGCCTTCTTTCTGATTGGTGGCGGCGCGGCTTTCCTAATCCATAGAACCTACTCAGCCAGACAGTTAATTACCTCAACTCAAAAAGCAGACATCCCTATTGAACCCTCAGCAGAAAAGTCAGTTGAAATTAATCGTCGAATTGAAGCCTTCTCTACTCCTAGTGTTGGTGCTGGTGTTGAAGCGGAACCAGCCGAATTGGCTTTAAGTGCTGATGACATTAACACTTTAGTTGCCAATAGCCCCACGTTAGCGGGGAAGGCTTACTTCAAGATAGAGAACGATCAAGTCATGGTACAAAGTGCTGTTCCTCTGGATGCTGTACCGGGTTTTACTGGACGCTACCTCAATGGGAATTTTTCTCTGAAGGTTGCTGTAGAGAATGGACTCTTAGCCATTACTCCTACATCGATTAGTACCACCGACGGGCAACAAATTCCTCCTGAAGTTGAAGGTGCTATTTTGCAAGCATTGAAGACACAGAATCTTAATCAAATGGTTAACTCTGACCCAAGAGTACAAGCTTGGCTGAAAAACATCACCGATATTCAGGTGCAAGACGGTAATCTTGTCATCAAGAGAAGATAACTGTTTTGCTGGGGCTGGGAATAACAAGCCCTAAAAATAGCGATCGCACCCTACAGTATTACCCGTTAAAAGTGCGATCGCTCAATTTTGTTAAATTGGTGTTTAAATATCCTGTTCGCTCAGTTCCCGATTCATGTGGTCAAAGGGCTGATCGATAAATGCGGTATTCTCCACACCAGCCGCTGCAACTTGTTCCTTAACGATGTCTTTCATCAACTGGATACCGCGAACCGTTGGTGCAATTGGTACACCCAACGAGTTGTAGGTTTCCCGCAGACCTTGCAACACCCGTTCATCGAGTACATTCGTATCACCTGCAACCAGCGCGTAGCTAGCATAACGTAGGTAATAGTCCATATCTCGCAAACAAGCCGCATAGCGACGAGTCGTATAGGCATTTCCGCCCGGACGAATCAGTTCTGGCAGTTCGTCAAACAGTTGTGACCCCGCCTGCTTGACGATTGATGCAGCATTGGAGTTAATTACAGCCGCTGCTGCTACTCGTGCTGTGCCAGTTTCAAAGTAAGACTTGAGTGAATCAATCGCATTACGATCCAGGTAACGGCCTGCGCCGTCGTAGTTCCTGATCAGATTTGTGACTGCATCTCGCATGAAAATGCTCTCCCAACAACAATCTGCATATCTTTATCTATTAATAATCACATAGGAAGAGACCTGTAAAAGTGTCAATCATAAGGTAACGTTTTGTAGACACCACTGATGATGCCCTACCTAGAACCGATTGCTATGTGAACGCGAGACTGTTGCACTGGAGGTCTGGCGGAGGAACGCTTGGATAATCTTAACCAACCCATACCTATCATCGGCTTAACAAGCACACTCAACTCATGGGGATATCGCGGCTTTGGATCATTCGCCAGCCAAATGGGGGGTACCATCATTGGGTCATATTCAGTAATGACATCTACAACCCCAGGATTTGCTTTGAGTTCTACCCGTTGTCCGGGTCGGTATCTGAGCGCTTCTTGTTGATCCAAATCATCAACACAGAAATTAGAACTCATAACTTCCCCCTAATCAATAAACTGTAGCTTCTGATACAATATTAAACTTTGGGAAATGCATAAGGTAAGATTTTTCTAATTTTGCTACAATTCGTAATTTTCTCTAGATACCCAAAATTAGGAAGCGAGAATCTGTATCGTTGGATACAAAAGCTGCTACTCGCTCTCCCTAGGATGATTCAGATGATTGTCTAGACTACCGCCTTCTGGGGAAACCTTCTCCGGTCTCTTTGTAAGGCAAAGCCAAGCTGTCAACAACCAACCGCCCTACCATTTGCTAATACTAAACTCTTAACTTGTACCAAGTTTGACCAATTCGTTCCTTAGCAGTGAATATCGTTAAATTGTTGAGCCTGTGTTTAGCCTGTCCCCTAGTAGCTCTAGATTGTTGAGAGATTAAGGAGTTTATTCCATGTTCCAGACCCCGCAAGAGTTCCTAACCTATGTACAAGAGAACAACATCCAAATTATTGACCTAAAGTTTATTGACACGCCAGGTATTTGGCAGCACCTCTCGCTGTTCCAAAACCAAATTGATGAAAGCAGTTTTACAGACGGCGTACCTTTTGACGGCTCTAGTATTCGGGGTTGGAAAACGATCAATGAATCCGACATGACGATGGTACTCGATCCCACAACGGCTTGGATCGACCCGTTCATGTCAGAACCGACATTAAGTGTCATCTGTAGCATTACAGAACCCCGGACAGGCGAACCTTACAGTCGTTGTCCTCGTACCATTGCTCAGAAGGCAGTAGACTACCTAATTTCCACTGGCATTGGTGACACCGCCTTCTTTGGTCCAGAAGCGGAGTTCTTCATCTTTGATGATGTCCGTTTTGACCAAAACCAACATGAAGGCTACTATCACGTAGACTCCATAGAAGGTCGTTGGAATTCTGGCAAAAAAGAAGAAGGTGGCAACCTTGGCTACAAGCCACGTTACAAAGAAGGTTACTTCCCAGTCGCCCCAACGGATACCTCGCAAGATATGCGGACGGAAATGCTGCTGACGATGGCGAAATGCGGCGTTCCGATTGAAAAGCATCACCATGAAGTTGCCTCTGGTGGTCAGTGCGAACTCGGATTCCGCTTTGACACGTTGGTGAAAGCCGCTGACTATTTGATGACTTATAAGTATGTCATCAAGAACGTTGCTAAGAAATATGGCAAAACTGTCACCTTCATGCCAAAGCCCGTGTTTAACGACAACGGGTCTGGGATGCATACTCACCAGTCTATTTGGAAGGATGGACAGCCTCTATTTGCAGGTGATGGCTATGCTGGTTTGAGTAAGATGGCGCTGAATTACATCGGTGGTATCCTCAGACACGCCCCAGCACTCCTAGCTTTAACCAACCCAACCACCAATTCTTACAAGCGCTTGGTACCTGGTTTTGAAGCGCCAGTGAACCTTGCCTACTCCCAAGGCAACCGTTCTGCCTCAATCCGTATTCCTCTGTCTGGTACCAATCCCAAGGCGAAGCGGCTAGAATTCCGTTGCCCTGATGCGACAGCAAATCCCTACTTGGCTTTTGCTGCCATGCTGTGTGCTGGTATTGATGGCATCAAGAACGAAATTGACCCTGGTGAATCTTTGGATGTTGATATCTACGACCTCACTCCAGAAGAGTTGAGCAAGATTCCTTCAACCCCAGGTTCTCTAGATTTGGCACTCGAAGCACTAGAAAAAGATCATGGCTTCTTGGTTGAGAGTGGTGTGTTCACGGAAGACTTCATTACCACCTGGATTGAGTACAAACTCGACAACGAAGTTAACCCAATGCGGCTGCGTCCTCACCCTTACGAGTTCGCCCTCTACTACGATTGCTAAACCACGGTTCTAAAAGTTTCCACGTCACTTGCTCAAATGAGCAGTTAGCAACAAAAGATAACATTAGCCATCCCCAAGGGTGGTTTTTTTATGAGTGTTTCAGCGCCTCTATATCTTCTGTATCTCTTACCAACTCTACCTTTTGGTCAGGAATTATTTCTCATCTATTCGTTACAATTATTCATATACTACATAGCAATGGATTAAAAAGAGTCAAGCAATCCCCATGTCTGACACCTTAACTCAGCTAGCTTATCAGACGTTTCAGCAGAGCAAAAGCGTGTTTGGTCTGGCACACAAGACCATTAGTTCGCAACTGCTGAATCTAATTTCTCCTCCTATTAATGAATTGAGGACGAACCCTATTGACCCGAAGCTTCTCTTAGAAATTCAGCAGCGGCTCAATCGGATTATCGAAACAGATTGGCAGGATGCACAACGGGGCGTTTACCCAGCCGCATTGCTGTTTGATAATCCTTGGGAAGATTTCTTTCGCTACTATCCAGCGTTGTGGCTCGATACGCCAACAATTTGGCAACGAGCTAATCAAAAGAAATATCAAGATTTCTCGCCAGGGATTGAGACGGAAGGCTATCCCAGCTACTACCTGCAAAACTTCCATCATCAGACTGATGGCTACTTAAGTGATATGTCTGCCAATCTGTATGATTTGCAGGTGGAAATTCTCTTTAATGGTTCCGCTGATGCGATGCGGCGGCGGGTTCTCGCTCCTTTAAAGGAAGGTCTGAAAGCTTTTAATTCACTGCCACAAAAGCAAATCAGGGTGCTGGATATTGCTTGTGGTACAGGTCGTACTCTGAAGTTTATTCGGGGAATGCTACCTCAAGTCTCACTATTTGGGATGGATTTATCGCCAGCTTATCTGCGTAAAGCCAACCAACTGTTGTCTGAGAATCCAGGCGAGTTGCCGCAACTGATTCAGGCGAATGCAGAGGATCTACCTTATCGGGATAACTATTTCCAGGGAGTTACTAGCGTTTTTCTATTTCATGAGTTGCCGCCTGCGGCGCGTCAGCATGTGATTGAGCAAGCTTTCCGAGTGACTCAACCGGGTGGAGTCTTCGTTATCTGTGACTCGATTCAGGCGATTGATTCTCCGGAAATGATGCCACTGATGGAAAACTTTCCTGCGATGTTCCATGAACCTTTCTACAGACATTACACAACTGATGATTTGGTAGAACGTCTGAAGCAAGTAGGCTTCCAGGATATTGCAACGGAAAACCACTTTATGAGTAAGTACTGGGTTGCTCATAAGCCTTAGTAGGGTGAATAAGGTAAAGCAACCGTATATCAGTCGAAGCGTGAGCTGTTTCATCAAAAAAATCTACGTTACGATTAGATAAACAACTTTACAAAACGACATATAAAGATATGACGGTTGCTTATCCCCGCAAACTGAATAAATCAATGGGTGCGCGTGACATCCTCAAGCAAGTGGTGAGCGATCGCGGCATTCATCTAATGACTCTCAACCGCTACCGCTACAGCGAACAACGCAGTTGTAAAGACCTGACAGATGTTATTGAACAGCTAAACGGACAACCACCAGAATTAGTACGTGATTTGTCTCATCACATCTCTGACGAATCGCGTCATGCGATGTGGTTGACTGACTTGTTAGTAGAGTTGGGAGAGGACGTAGGGACACCGCCTGGTTCTTCTTACATTGATGAATTTGATCGTCTTGTAGACAGAGAATTTTTTGACCCCCAGCGAAACCTAGAAGATGGCATCATTGCTGCATTAGCCGCGATTAATGTCACTGAAAAACGGGGTTGTGAGTATTTCTCGGCTCACATTCATGCTTTAAAAGAGGCACCACAAACGGAAGAAAACATCAAAATCCGTGAAACTATCGAACGGATTTTTCCAGAGGAAGCGGGTCATGTACGCTGGGGAAATCGCTGGTTAGCAGAACTGGCACGTAAAAGCCCGGAAAATCGTCAGAAAGTCGAACAGGCAAAGCGCAAGTACATCGCGATTGAACAAGCAGCCTTTGAATCCGGGATGGATATCATGCTAGGTGCCGAACTGCGTCGAGTGGGCAAACTTTTGGATATTGCCGAGACAATGCCATTGTGGCAACGTCCGCAGTACCTGATGGATCGATTACCACACACTTTACTCGCCCCAGACTTGCAAATGACTCGGATTGATCTCGCTGGGCGCGTCTTCAAAAATCCTCAAATGTTCATGGAAAAGCTTGTGCCGATGCTCTTGGCAAGCCTTAATGGGGAAAACAACAAGAAACAGAAGGTTACGGCTTAGAGGGGAGGTAGTAGGTGGTAGGTAGTAGGTGGTAGAAAAAGTCAGTTCATCACCTACCCCCTAGCTCTTGAGAAAGGTGGTAGGTTTGATGGAAAGTTAGTTCATCACCTAACACCTACCACCTCACACCTAACGTGAGACTAAGTAAGGAAGACTAGAAAAGGCGATCGCCTCTTAACCTCTAAAACTTGATTAGAGAAACCACTACATATCAAGATACATACCAAGAAGGACACCCACAGGCGATACTGAGTCTTGAGCAAATCCCAAGAGGAGGGAAAAACAAACCGCCATGACTACCCAACAGCCAAATCCTGAAACGGTTTCTACTGAAAGCTTTTCAACAGCAGATATAGTTAGCAATGAGCTAATCGAGGATTCCGCTACTGTGAATCATGTGGAGATTATTGAAACCGTTATCTCCAGCCTAGACCAGGAAGACACCGCTATGGTGAGCCAAAGTGAAGAAGGTCACCTATGGAAGTTCAGGTACGGTAGCGTTGAAGTGTTTGTGCAACTCACTGGTTCTACGGATGATGATACATTCACCGTTTGGTCTTCGGTGCTTCCGTTACCTGCCAAGAATGAACCACAGTTGATGCGTAAGCTTCTAGAAATGAACTGGTCTGATACGTTTGAATCCAGTTTCGGCATTGTCGATAATCAAGTTGTCGTGTTGAGTTCGCGAACCGTAGCCGAACTTTCTGCTGGAGAAATTTCTCGTGCAATTACTGTAGTTGCAACAATTGCCGATGACAATGACGATGCTTTGCAAGCTGAATTTGGTGCAGCATAAAGCTTAGTTTGAGATTGGGGATTAGGGATTGGAAGATTAGATGAATCAAAATAACTTAATCCAAAATCCCCACTCAACTTGGCGTTTGATTCCACTAATACGGGCATCTGGACAGCTTCAGATGGCAATTGACCAGTGGCTACTGGAGCAACACCAGGCAGGGACGCATCCGCCAGCGTTGCGATTTTACACCTGGGAATCACCCACAATCTCACTGGGATATCATCAACGACGTTGGTCAGAATCTTGGCAGCAACTAACTTGGCAAGAAAAGCCGATACAGTTGGTGCGGCGCCCCACTGGGGGGCGGGCAGTGTTGCACCAAGGAGATTTAACCTATATGGTGGTGATGTCAGGGCTGACTCGCAAGCGTCTCGATGCTTATTGGGCAATTTGTGAGTTTTTGATTCAAGGTTGGCGATCGCTTGGTATTGAGTTGCACTATGGTTCAGAAGGACGAGGGTACATACACAATCCCAACTGTTTTGGTACAGCTACAGGTGCAGATTTGGTAACGGCTGAGAATTATAAGTTAATTGGTAGCGCCCAATTGCGACGTGGCAACGCGATTTTACAACATGGCTCAATGCGCCTAGAGCCAGATAGTCAGTTATTTAAGCAAGTATTTGGGGAAGAGGCACTACCACCGATTCATCTACCAATTGCTGAACGGGGAGATGTTTTAATTCAAAGGGTTGTAGATGCGCTGGCTAACGCCGCCATTGCTTGTTTTGGCGTTCAGTTGGTAAAGAAGCCGTTATTGGATGAGGAGTGGCAAGCCATCTTGGCACAACCGAGTTTAGAGGTTGGTTCACCCAAGTAAGAATCTAATATTGTTTACTGACCTGTAGCTTGCGCTATCGCAGGTAGTTGTAATCCCTGAGGATAGGTTCCTTCAGCTTTAACACGCTTAATTTCAGCTTCTGGAATTGGTAAGTTCAGTTTCTTCGCCACGGCACGCACAATGTCGCCTCGGTCAATCACACCAGCAACGGTTCCTGCGGGGGAAAGGACAGTCAGGCGATTGGTCTGATGCGCCTCTAAGCGGTTAATCACCTCGACCAGAGGAGTTTTCTCCTCAACTGAGACGATTTCTGATAAAGGGCGAACAATACTTTCAAGAGTCTGGGTTTCCCAGAGGCTACGTTCTACAAACTGTAAATCTTCAATTGCTACTAGACCACGATAACGCCCATCAGATGAGGCATAGTAAGGCATCGGGGTCTGGAGGTCTGCCAGGATGTACTCGTCAGCGAAGGAGCGTAGTGTCTGATTGGCATCTACAATCCGAAACTCACGGGTCATGGCATCTGAGGCGGAAAGTTGGAGTAAGGCTTCTTGCAACGTTGAGATGCGGTCGTAGGCGTTGGCATTACGGAACACAAACCCACCAATGAAAGCAATCCAAATTGCTCCTAACTCCCTTGTCCAAAGAGCAAGTCCTAGACCAAATGCGATCGCTAAACCTCCCAACACTTTACCTGTCAAAGCTGCCCAGTGGACACCCTTAAAGCGGTTACCCGTCAGCTTCCACACTACCGCTTTCAAAACTTGTCCCCCATCCAGAGGCAGACCGGGAATTAAGTTGAATAGTGCCAAAATCAGGTTAATGTTAGCGAGGTTGGACGTTAAGACCTCTGCCACACTATTACTGGGTAGCACTTGCGCTAGCACAGTAAATAACCCAAATAGCAGCAAACTTACACCTGGTCCTGCGATCGCAACTTGTAATGCTCCCTCTGGAGTCTTGGATTCGCGATCAATGGAAGCCACTCCACCAAAGAGAAATAGAGTAATTGAGTTAACTTTAATGCCTTGCGATCGCGCTGCTAAACTATGACCGAGTTCATGCAAGAGAACTGAACCGAACAACAACAGCGCCATGACTAACCCAGCACTCGAAGCCAAAGCTAATCCGAAGGAAGGGTAAAAGTTCAACGCATGGATAATTGTGATTAACACTAAGATTAGAAACCAGGATGGGTCTAAAAATAGTGGGATTCCAAATAAAGAGCCAATTCGCCAACTTGCTTGCATGACTATTCTTCTCCCTCTCTTCTAGGCTTGACCAAAAAAGCTATCAGCATTTAGCATTCAGCTAGAGTACAAGCCCCAGCGTAAACGGCAAAAAAAGAACAAATCTTTACCTAGAAGGTGGCACTTGCGATAAGCAGCAAGGTATTCTTACCCACTCCTATACTTATAAACATGGGGGAAAGCTTATAGCGGTTCTCAAATAAGTGGAATACATTCTACCCTTTGCCCTCTGCCCTTTGCCTTCTGCCTTAAAGCCAACTACTTTGTACCTCAGCAAATAGAGAAACGCTATAAGTTCTCCAAGCTGAGCGTTAATACCAGCATAGATGATGCTTCTGACCAAAAATTTAGACGCCCAGTTTGAGTCGCTAGTGGCTCAAATCGAGCGTCTCTTGGAGATCGTTATCCTTTCTGGGTATTGTCTTTATGTAATGAGACCAATATTAGTCAGCCCCAGAATAGCACCAACCCCTAATAGATGACCGATGCTTGCGCCCGCTATTAGTTCAGGCGCACCAAAGTTCTTACCCAAAAATGGCTCCAGCAAAGGCAGGGCAGGGCCTTTTCCTTTGTTGCGGATACCAACTTTGGCAATGATAATACCAAGGATGACGCAAATATTCATGACGAGCGAACCGCTCCAGCTCCACGTACTCGTGTCAGCGACGGTCGGCTGCACTGCTGCCAATAAAATTGAATTAATTAAGTCAATCAAGTTTTCTTCTCCTTTTGTCACGAAGAACATTAATAGAGTAATTGAAGACTACCGAGAAAAGTGAATTATCCCTTCTTCCTTGGGAATGATTGCAGTTTACACTCCTTACATTTAAGGGCATTATAAAAAGCTCTAAGGGAAAAGTTGACAACTTGTTTGAAGAATTAACACTTTTACGAGTTATTTTGATACAAAGCTATACAATTCACAAAAACTGAGAACTGTAGACAATGCGGGTCAAAATTTGTGGTATTACCAAACCAGATCAAGGTCAGGCGATCGCACAACTAGGAGCAACAGCCTTAGGATTCATCTGTGTGCAAGCTTCTCCCCGTTATGTAACGCCGGGGCAAATTCGGGCAATCGTAGAGGCATTGCTTGTAGAGGTTGATCGAATTGGCGTGTTTGCTGATGCCACGATTGAAGACATCACTCAGATTGTTGCTGAAGCGGGTTTGAGTGCTGTGCAATTACACGGCAGTGAATCACCAGAATTTTGTCAAAGGCTGCGAGAGTCTCTCCCAGAAGTGGAAATTCTTAAAGCGCTCAGAGTGAAGACACCAGAGTGTTTAAGCCACTCGAATACTTACGTCAGTTGTGTGGATACGCTGCTACTAGACGCTTATCATCCTCAAAGGTTGGGAGGTACGGGTAAAACCTTAGATTGGGTAACGCTGCGGCAATTTCGTCCCGATTGCCCGTGGTTACTAGCTGGCGGCTTAACACCGGATAATATTTTAGAGGCTCTGAGCGGGTTGCAACCGAATGGGGTAGATTTATCAAGTGGTGTAGAGCGATCGCCTGGAGATAAAGATTTAGATAAAGTTGCTCAGCTATTCGAGAAAGTACGCTCTACGTTAGTCCTGTCCGAACCACTTTGCTAAGGATTCACTGGCATTCACCACATTTCATGGTAGGGGGTACAGTTGTACCTCCCTACAGTAGATGCTCGTAACCCTTTTTCAATCATCACAAGTAAAGTGGTAGTGGCTTAGCCAATGGGATTAATGTCATCCACAAATCTCAGCAAATCTGCCATCGTAAATGTTCCGGCTTTCTCAGCAGGCAGTGTTGGCTTCCAATCTGGATTCCGCGCCAAGAATGAACTGCTATCTGCTTGCAGTAAACCAACAAAAACCTCAGCTACAATCCGGCTTCCCACTTGTCCTAAACGCTTTCCTTGACCTTGAATTTGTGCTTCCTTAAGGATGTAGTACCAGAGCGGTGATTCAATATCAAACTTATGCTTCTTAGCAACCTTTCCATCGGGACCTTGAGCAATCTTTGACTTAGCCAACGGCTTGAATCCCATGAACTTCGCGATACTTTGACCGGATGGCAAGCCAACACTGCGACCACGTTGCAAGTTCCTGACAGCCAGTGAATTTGGTTTTGGAACATTCGGCAAATTCTTCAGTGGGTCAACCAGGAACGGGTCTAGTTCACGACTGAACCCAACTGGCACCTTAGGGTCTATTTCAAAAAATCTTCTCCAATCAATAATCCAGTCACTAGGAATGGGAACACTGGTAAACTCGCCTTGTGGGCCTGATTTGGCAGTGAAATTAAATAGTAGTTCCAACGAAGCAGGTACGACTCCACCAGGACGAGGTGTAAAAACTCGGTTGTAGTCATAAATCGCACGAATCATACTATGACCGAGGCGATAAGCCGCTACAGAAAACTCAATCGGAATAAACGGCTCTTTCTCAAATTTGTAAAAGCGTCTACCTCCATTTAGAACTTGGTCTAGTTGCTCATTATCCAGAATGCGGCGCAAAAAGTCATGAAGTACAATCCACTGATAATGCCAAATTACCAAGTCTCTGGCTTCTTCAAACGCTGACTTGCGAATAGGAGATTCTTGTTGGATGCTACCATCCCGAATTCCTGCAACTATCTTGTTGTGAAACTTGAGAAAAGCTAAGTGAAGTTGTGCAACTATCAAGTTTTCGTCATTGCGTGGGTCACCAATAATTGCTAGACCACTTTGGGCACGCGGGAGGTCGTTAGGAAGTTTTGTGGGAACATTGGGGTCTCCTCCTGAAGGCTGTTCGTTTGTGTTCCCAATCAAAAACAGTTCCGGGTCAGAGAGTTGATAGAGATAGGGTTGTACACTCGGACCACTTCCATAGAGACTATCTAGGTCGAGCATCGGCGTGCGAAAGTTTCTCACCGCCAACGGGTCAACAATGATTTCTTGTAGAGCTGTAGTGTCGAATGTGATGTCATGATCGATGAATTGACCGAGGTAGGTGTACCCGGCTGGGACGTTTTTATTGTCACCCTTTGGAGACTCAGGGTTTGCATCATTCATCGCGTCTCCCAAGTCCTCCAAAGCGTCCAAGGAGGGAGTCAAGGCACGAAGTTCTGGAAACATCCTGCCAAACTTTCCGGTTTGAGCAAATTGACCAGGAGGGCAATTCTCCCCTGTACGAGGGCTAAAGCCATGAAATCTAACCATGTTTGTTGCCTTATTTTGTAAGTTAGTGTTTAAGTGTTTTTTACAGAAAAAAGACTTTGGATAAACAGCTTCTTGTAACCAAACTCTCGATTTAAGTGAGAATGTTGGCTTTAAAAAATTATTTATCCGCCTTGTTAAACTTCCTGTAGGAACACTGCAACCTACAAACTAGCTGTTACTGATTCCGGAAGAAAATTATTGAAAACTTTATCAAATTAACTCCAAAGTTTTACAATCTGCTTCAGTAGAGCAAGCTACGCCTCATTTTTTATTAAGAACAACTTCCTAAAGACAGTTTGTAAATGATTATGAAGCAGCCGACTCATCTGATGGTATAGACAATCCTTCGATAGCTTACTAACGATGGGTTTCCATTATCTTGAACTTCAAGAAGGATATGGATAGTTTGCCCTACAGCATTCGGCGCAACAAAGCTTGCCTTACTAGAGTTTGAATTACTAACTTCAAGATTGCCGCTGTAAGTTCCTGGTTTCTTGTATTGAAACCAATTGTAAGACAGTGAATCTCCATCAGGATCGCTAGAGCCAGTAGCACTCAAGGTTACTGTCTGACCCGGTGAGATATTTTGGAGAATAACATTTTTAGAAAGCTCACCATTGAAAGCAGCGATAGGATTATGATTAGCTTCAGCATAACTCTTGGTCTGCCAATCCATTCGAGCTGCAAAATCGTTTTGAAATTGCTTGCGCCATTGAGGAATTGAGCTTTCTATCCGCCGACCCCACATATCAAGACCTGAAGGGTCTGTAATATCTTCATACCATTGAGAGCCATTTGCTGTATTTAGCTGGTATCGCCCTCCCCAACTCCCCCAATCCGGTCTTTCTGAGTCATTCAAGCCATTAGGGATTAGGTGCAAGAATGTTGGGCTATCCCCCTCTTTTACTCCGACTACATCGCCTGTATAGTTTGGGTATTTAGCACCTAATTCTCCGTGATTATTACGGATGTTTGTCTCTACCCAATTACTATCTTTGTAGTTGTGATCGGGTTCATTAGGGGTATGAATTTGGTTGAAAGTTATACCACTGGCAATGATTTTAATATCCTTGTGATTCGTTTGAATATAATTAGGGAACGTTGTATCTTGTTTGTCGATGTCATAAAGTCTTATCTTACTTTTCATTGCCGCAATCTCCGTTTTGCTATGCCCGGAATGTTCAATTCGATAAAGGGCTTGTGCAAGCGGATAAGTTCCTCCCCAAGCTAGAAACCAAATTGGGCGAGGGTCATTTTTTTCCAAACTTGAAACAATTAGATTGGAAGCCTCTGAGTCCTTAGGTTGTGCGACCCACTCCGGTCCCGATGGTGTATTTCCTTCCCCAATCCAATCCCCAATATTTGATTCGTAACCATAGGTATAAAACTTCAATCCGTGATTTCCCGTCTTGGTCACGCTTTCTAGATAAGCCTTTGTAGGAAAGTCTGAACTATGTAAAATTAAATTGCTATGAACAGTTCCATAAGCATTTAGCAAGCTTTCCATAATTGCCATACTAGCGGCAACACTGTTAGGTCTTCCGGGTCTGTAGAGAGGTGTAACTGTAATCCCTTCAATGTCAAATTCGTTAGCATAGCTGAGAAAGCGAATCATTGATTGCTGATCATCAGCGTCATCTCCAATATCTGTCATCACTACAACGCGAGTTTTTGTAGCTGTTTCGTTAGTTGCAATGCTTATGGGAAGCTTTTGAGGGTTGAGGATAACCGCAAACAAGAAAGCGATCGCGCCAGTAAAAACAAGCCAGATAACCCAGTCTTTTCTACGTCTTCGGAGTCTATAAAAAAAACTTTTTAGTACTCGCATCTAGGGATTATCCTCAAAAATCTCTCAACTGCTCTATTAAAATCGAGATTTTCTGCTTTGTCGAAGTGAGGACAGGCTTGTTACTACTACCTTAATGTCCGTCGCACTGAGGCACTGATTAGGTCTACGAGGAAGGTAAGGGCAATAAAAACGATTAAAGTTGTTAGCAGTCCTTTGTAGTCAAAGCTACTTAGTTGCTCTGTCAGTAGACGACCTAATCCTCCAGCCCCCACTAAGCCAACAATTACGGTAGCGCGGATGCAGACTTCCCAACGATAGAGAATGTACGCAATAAAGCGAGGCAAGGTGAGGGGTAAGACGCTGTACAGGAAGACTTGAGGACTTGTTGCACCTAAGGCTTTAAGCGATCGCATTGGGCGTTCATCTAAATTTTCCGTCACTTCCGCCATCAGACGCCCTAGAATGCCTAGATTGTGCAAACCGAGTGCGATCGCTCCGGGTAGAATTCCTGGAAATAAGACAAATAGGAAGATTAACGCCCAAATTGGTTCAGGAACCGCACGAACAAAAAGCAGTAGGAATCGGGTACATACCAAAACACTGGTTCCCCACCAGCGATTTAGATCTCCCCTGAAAAAGGAGGGTTGGGCAGATTTGCCACGGTCAAAAATTCCTCCTGGTAAAAGGAAGTTACTTGCGGCAGGAAAAGAAAGCAAGATGCCCCCTAAGCCTGCTACTGCCATTGCCAGAATAGACATTGCCAACGTCTGCAATGACAAGGTGAACAGTTGGCTTAGCTGGCTACCATCCGGTGGAAACGCATCCTGAACGACTCCCGCTAACAGTTGGGCGGTTCGTGATGCCCAAAGCTTGGAATAGTCAGCTTGAACATACCAGAAGGAGAAGAGAATTAAAACAATGCCACCCAAAAATGAACCCTTTACGACTGGATCAGTTTGGGAAACTGGGTTTTTGCGTTCTTGAAGATTGAGGACATTCAAATCTAGGCGACTAGGTGCCCCTAAACGGCGGCGCAGCATCGCACTCCAGAAATCAGTGATGCCACTTAATAGAATTAGAGCAATCAAAAACGTCCACATCTGCTCATAGCGTAGAGACTGGAGGCTGAGGAAAAGTTCATAACCGAGTCCACCCGCACCGATGATGCCAAGAACGGCGGCTGAACGAATGGAACACTCAAACCGATAGAAACTGTAGGAGAGGAGATTGAGAAAGGCTTGCGGAATTAGGCTGTAGATAAAGGCATTGAGCGGTGGAACGCCGCTGTTGAGGTGTGCGAGTAAGGCTTGGCGAGGTGTTTCATCTAAAATCTCTGAGAAGACTTTGGCAGTGATGGCACCAAAGGGAATTGCGATCGCTAAAATTGCGACAAGTGGGTCAAGTCCAAAGATGTTGACGAAAAACAATGCCCAAATCAGTTCATGAATTGCTCTAGGAATTGCTAAAACGGCTCGTACCACCAACCAATAAGTAGGAGTGCGATATGTCGTGCCCCGACTCACAGCTAAGACAGACTGCCACCACACCTCAGACGAGAGAACACCACCGACCAAACCGATAAGTACACTCAAAGCTGTACCACACACAGCGTAAGCGAGTGTCTTGAGGGATGCCTCCAGTGTCAGCTTCAGTAATTCTGCACTCAGTTCAGGATGAATAGCCGCAGCAAGAAAACGTAGGACAAGTGTCCAGCCCCCTTGGTTAATCAAATCCCCCTGAAATAAACCTGCTGTGTGCAATGACCAGACAAGAGAGGCTACTAATACTAAGCTCCACAAGCTTCTAACGTTGAGGAGTGAGGGGCGATGAGGGAGAGGATATGATAGATGATTTAGATTTCGTCTCATATCACATCCAAAAACACTCGCTCACGTCCATCGATCTAGCCTATAGCTCCTATGCCTTCTTTCTCCCACCCTACCTCTCCTTGGTGTGTTAATATGTCCAGGGAAGCTTAAATTCGGCTGCGTAGTTTGCTCTTTAGCATTGACAAGCCTCTCTCCGAATCTAGTTCTCTACACCCTCTGATTTGGAGACATTTATGTCAATTTACGTCGGGAACCTCTCCTATGAGGTCAGCCAAGAAGATCTCAGCCAGGTCTTTGCAGAGTACGGAACTGTGAGTCGGGTTCAACTACCCACAGACCGCGAAACTGGGAGAGTCCGAGGTTTTGCATTTGTCGAAATGGCATCAGAGGCAGAAGAAGCGGCTGCAATTGAGGCACTTGATGGTGCTGAATGGATGGGGCGTGATCTGAAGGTAAATAAGGCTAAGCCTCGCGAAGATAGAAAACCATCTGGTGGTGGCGGTGGTAACTGGGGCAACAACAATAGAACGTCTCGGCGCAACTACAACTAAGAGTCTTGAGACTAAAAATTTAGCTCTGAGGTCTAAAGGGCAGGCTCCGAGTCTGTCCTTTTTTATACACCGGCTTACTGGATTACTCAGTACAAAAAACGCTACTAACTAAGACAATGGAGGAAAACAGATGACCCAAGTAATTCTTGGCGAAAATGAAGGAATTGAGTCAGCTCTTCGTCGATTTAAGCGACAAGTTTCTAGAGCAGGAATTTTTCCCGACATGAGGAAGCATCGCCACTTTGAAACGCCTCTTGAAAAACGCAAGCGCAAACTAATTGCAAGGCACAAGCAATCTAAGAGACATTCCCGCTCTAAATGGTAAACGAGATGAAAGGCTATTTGGCTCAAGCTCTTCAGTAGTTATAAAAAGAGTCACTTAGCATATGTTTTTCCAAAAGGTCCAGTAACCATGACTCCAGAAGCGATACGCATTATCTCTCAGCTAAGGCGTGAGTTCTACTCTCTATTTGCCGCAGCGATGGAAGTACCAGTGAACGTTACTAACGGTAGTTCATCCACTGGTAATCCTCCAATGGCATCTTGGATAGATGACCAGCAACGACTGAATTATTTGCGTATTTATGTTCACACTGCACCTGATCAATTAATCCCTGAGCGTCCTTTTATTCTTCGGTTATCTCTTAATAAAGGTGGCGGTGTGGCTACAGCTACGAAGTGGAGAAGAGACCATCAAGGACTTAATCAGGATTGGCACTTTGAGTTAACCCTTCTCCCGGAGGAGATTCTAGACTTTTTGCCTTGGCTAGTCAGCTTGGTTAAATCCCATGACCAAGGTTCTGCCTTATTTGCCCAGGAACCTCCTCATCCGTTTTATCCCAAAATTTCTGATGAGCCTTTGTCTAATGATAGTTGGACTCAGAAAGCACATCAGGAAAGCCGTAACGGTGAGTTTAGTTTTATCTCGAAAGATGATATAACTCTTCAATCATCGAGTCTGACAGGGCTTCAGCAGGTGTATTAAACAAAATGCGTCCCTGTCGCAGACCGATAATGCGTTGGTAATGGCTACGAGCAAACTCGATCGCGTGAAGGCTGGTAACCAACGTCTTGCCTGTGTCCTGACTTAGTTGGCGCAATATGTCCATAATCTCACGGCTGCGTTCTGGATCGAGGCTGGATATCGGTTCATCAGCAAGGATAGCTGTAGGATTTTGGACAAGGACACGCGCGATCGCAACTCGTTGCTGTTGACCACCAGAAAGCTTATCAGTGCGCTCATACAGCTTTTCGGGAATTCCAACCTGTGCCAACGCTTTGAAAGCCGTTTCAACATCCATTGGAACCATGAGTGAGGCAGCAGCTTTCAGAAACGACCAACGACCGAGGTGTCCAGCATTCACATTGTGAATCACCCGCAAATTATCGACTAAATGAAATTGCTGGTAAACTGTCCCAATCTGCCGTTGGACTTGGCGCAGCACCTTTGGGCGAAGCTGAGCAAGGTTGCGACCGAGTACCCAAACTTCGCCCTGTGTTGGTAATAGTGTACCGTTGAGCAAACTAATCAGGGTGCTTTTCCCTGCCCCACTAGAACCAACCAGTGCAACGCGATCGCCTGCTTGAATTTGCAAATTTATATCAACTAACGACTGAAAACTCCCAAATTGTTGTGTAACGTTTTTCAGTTCAAAGATGGGTAAACTTGAGTTCATTTCACCACTCAGGTTGCTATCCATTTGGTCATCAAATAGCTATCCTGAGCTTCAAAACCCACCTTCCGATAAAAGTTTTGGGCGGCGGTATTTTCCCGCTCAACTTCTAAATGAAGGACTTTTATTTCGAGAGAGGGAGAAACTTCTTCTACAAACTCTATAGCTCTTTTGCCTATTCCTTGCCCTTGATAACTCTCGCGGATGTAGATTTCATCAATAACGGCTTCACGCCCTCGGTATTCCAAACTATAGCCAAACGTTAGGACAATATATCCGATTGCTTGGCTATTGTGTTGGACTAACCACACTCTCCCTAGAGAGTCATCGCGCACAATCTTTTCCAAGGCAACACGAATACTAGAGTCATCAAATGGATGCTGATCGACCTCACAGAACTCCCGGATGAACTCCATCAGGATTTCTATATCAGACATCTCTGCTCGTTTGAAGCTTGTCTCCATTTAACACTCTCAGATTAGCAATTACTTAATCTTGCCAATTTTTCGCCCAATCTCTTCAATTTGAGTATAGTTGGAATTTTGAGTGGTAATAAACTTCTTCGCCTCAAACAGATCGAGAATTTCCTTGTGTTCTGGCACACTAGGGTCTAGTTTCAAAAAAGCATCCTGCACTTTCTTGATAAAATACTTTCCGTATGAATCTGTGACATCTGGATTAATTACCCAATGGTAATCGTAATAGGCAGGTGATCGCCAAATCACATCCACTTTACTTAGGTCTACTTCTTTGGTAGCAACTCGCTTCTGCCAAACTTTTTCATTCACAGCCCCCACTTCGTAGGTGCCAGCTTCAACCAGTTTGATTGTCTTATCATGATCGCCAGAAAAGCCGGGTTGACCTTTGAAGTCTTCCAGTTTGACACCAGCTTGTTCCAGGAAGTATTGCGGCATTAGACGCCCAGAAGTGGAAGACTCACTGCCAAAGGTAAAGGTACGATCTTTAAGCTGCTGGAGTTCGGTAGTATCTTTAATTGGGGTTAGCCCACTTTGCTTGTTAGCAATGAAGAGGCTGTGGAATTGCTCATCGACATCCCGCTGTGCGATCGCGTCTGCACCTGGCACTTGTAACCGTGCCTGAACACCCGTTAATCCCCCAAACCAAACCAACTGCAAATCGCCAACTTTAAAGGCAGTCACGGCTGCGGCATAGTCAGTTACTGGCTTATATTC
This sequence comes from Microcoleus sp. FACHB-SPT15, assembly GCF_014849525.1. Classification (NCBI taxonomy): domain Bacteria; kingdom Bacillati; phylum Cyanobacteriota; class Cyanophyceae; order Oscillatoriales; family Microcoleaceae; genus Microcoleus; species Microcoleus sp. FACHB-SPT15. Next base: position 432,786 of record NZ_JACJNU010000062.1, read on the forward strand.
CACTGGGACACCCAGTTCCTTCTCCAGATAGCTTGCTAGCTTTTCGTATTGTCGCTGCAACTTTTGTGGGTCTTGGTCTGGAATCGCACCCATAACTAGGGGTTTTGCTTCGGTTTTACCTGTTGTTGAAGTTTCCCTTGGTTGCGGCGAACAAGCTACCAGTGGCAACAACAAAATCAACAGACTCGACCACAATGCTTTTTTCATTACAGACTTTCAATCTCATTTTCATCTACTGCTTCAACCTATGCTATAGCAATCAGCAGTCAGCTTTCAGCGGTCAGCTTTTGGTCAAATCGGCTCTAGCTCAGGAACGCAAACTCCTGCTAATGTCCTAACATTTATGGCGACAGCTATACAAGCGATCTGAGCCTGTAAATAGAACTAATACCAAGTTGCGTTCAAATGTAGTAGAGATCAAGAGTAGGGGAAAAGGGAAAGGCTGGTTTCCCTTTAACCTTTGTCCCATGAGTGCGTATCACTTTCTTAAATGCATGACAGATTAATTAGTGTTACTGTTTCGCTGCTGACGCCGCTCTTGGATGTTTTGCTGCAACTGTTCCTGTTGTTGTGGAGTTAGAATAGCTTGAATCTCGGTTCTTGCAGACTTTCTGATCTCTCGCATTTGAGCTATCTGAGTGTCAGAGAGATTCACTGCCTCGCGAGCGGCTCGGGATGCTTCTCGTTGCTGCTGTCGGTTGTTCTGTCTGAGGGTTTTTAGTTGCTCCTGTTGCTCTGGTGTGAGGAGTGCTTCAATTTGCGATCGCTTCTCCCGCCGAATTTGAGCAATTTTGTCTTGTTGTTCCTGGGTAAGGTCTAGTCCTGCATACCGACCTTGACCTTGACGTTGTGCTTGCGCTAGTAAGGGTTGCTCAGAAGTGTTGGCATCGGCTTTGAGAACGAAGGGAGTAGCAACAAGGGCGAGTGCAGCGGCTCCACCAACTAACATAGGCATTAATTTGAGTTTCATCTGTAATCTCCTGTAAGAGCCTTTGTTCGATGTCATCATCATAGAAATTTCAACCGTCAGACCACATGCCCAAAAAGTCATGTTCTACATCATGACTATAGTCATGGGTTAAAAGACAACCCATTAGTCTAATGTTGTCCACGACCCTAGATTTACCTCCTTATAGAGTTAAACGATTAACCATCAAACAATTATTAGCTGAAATTTTTATCCTAAATAAAACCGAAGAGTTCCTGATGAGCCGACCTATACAAATCCACAACCATCCATTTCCGTTTCTGCTCTATCTAGAGTGGATACTACTGGCTGTTGCTGCTCTCTCTGAAGTTTCACCTTACCCGTTTCGTAGAATTCCTCGGTTGCCACTGTTAACATTTTTAAGTATTGCCGCCTATGGGGCAATTGGTTTGAGACTACCGACAGGGAAGCAGATTTCCAAGCTACTATACACTTGCCTGGAAATCCTTTTAATTTCAGTAACCACATTTGCAGGAGGAATGCGGCTCTTTCCATTCCCTTACATTGTGCTTGTCATTCGCAGTTGTTTAATCTTTCAATTGCCAGGGCGTTTAGTCGTTACAAGTTTATCATTTTCTTTATTTTTATTAACACTGTTACGCTGGTTTCAAAACTTCCCTGCACGCCCCGTTCTGCAAAATCGATTGCGTTTTTTTCTCTTGAGCTATGCACTTTTATTCGGCTTAAGTTTAGCCTTTGTGCTGCTATTAATGAATGCTCTACTGACTGAGCGCCAGAGTCGAGAAAAACTTGTAAGTGCTAATGAGCAACTTAGGGAGTATGCACTACGCATTGAAGACCAAGCAACGCTGCAAGAGCGCAATCGCATTGCTCGTGATATTCATGACTCTCTAGGACATTCCCTGACAGCGTTGAATCTTCAGTTAGAAACTGCTCTAAAACTATGGTCAGTTGACCCTGCTAAAGCAACTAAATTTTTGGTACAAGCGAAGAAATTAGGCTCAACGGCACTGCAAGATGTTCGTCAATCTGTTTCGGCAATGCGTTCTAACCCATTGCAAGGCAATTCTTTTGAAGAAGCGATCGCTTCCCTAACCGAAGAGTTTCATTCCTCAACTGGCATCTCACCCGCTTTTATTATGCTCTTGGGACGTCCCCTCCCTACCGAAGTGACAACAGCGGTTTACCGAATTGTGCAGGAAGCACTGACTAATATCTCTAAATACAGTCAGGCAACCCAAGTGAAAATTCGGCTAGAGGCAACACCGACTGATTTGCAGCTAACGGTTCAGGACAATGGCAAAGGGTTTAATTTAGACGAAAATACCACAGGGTTTGGACTCCAAAGTATGCGCGATCGCACTCTAGCTTTAGGAGGTCAATTTAAAATTGATGCCGCACCCGATGCGGGTTGCTGCATTACAGCTACGATTCCTTTACCCCGTGTGCTGCAATGATTCACATATTGTTAGTTGATGATCAAAGTCTCATCCGTCAAGGATTAAAAGCCTTGTTGGAATTAGAGACAGATTTGCAAGTCGTGGGAGAAGCGGAAAATGGGCAAACGGCTATTCAACTAATTGAGACATTACAAGCTACTTCTCGTCTACCGGATGTCGTGCTAATGGATGTTCGGATGCCTGTTATGGATGGGGTAGCCGCAACACGAGAGATTACAAAACGGTTTGCAGGGACAAAAATTTTAGTGCTAACGACGTTTGATGATGATGAATATGTAGCCGCCGCGTTACGTCATGGGGCGATGGGATATTTGCTCAAAGACACACCCTCAGAAGAGTTAGCTGCTGCAATTCGAGCGATTCATAAGGGTTACACTCAGCTAGCACCGGGATTAGTTGAGAAAATTATTGCAAAAGTGCCAACTGCCTCGCCAGTACCACCACCAGGTTTGGATGACTTGACACCTAGAGAACAGGATGTTTTGCAGCTAATTGCCAAGGGAGCGAGTAATCGGGAAATTGCTCAGTCTTTATATATTTCTGAAGGAACGGTCAAAAATCACGTAACGAATATTTTGACTCGGTTGAATTTACGCGATCGCACTCAAGCAGCAATTTTTGCTCATTCTTTTTTGCCACAGAGTGATGATTTTAAGTAGTTAAGCGGGATTAATTATAACTACGACTCTTCCTACCTCGATTTTTGGTCAAATTTCTTTACATACTGTCTGTTGTCGTGACATACATCACAGATAAAGTTGGCTTCGTGTCACTTTTATTGCCACTTTGGGATCACAGAATCATCTTCAGGAAGACCTCATATTAAGAGTAGAAAAAACTTACTTTGGAAAATACTATGTCAGCTCAAGTATTTCCACAAAAATTTCGTTCTACCAAAGTTAGTATTGAGGAACTCGTTGCCCAAATTTTAATGCATCGTAGAATTACATACACCGATCAGCAACTGTTGAGATTTGCCTTACTCAGTGATGAAACACTGAATGAACAAGAGCGGACACTAATTGATCGGGTGTTTTACGGCGTTCGGCATGGGTTGTTGAGCATCGTCGATTAAATCAGGGCAAACTCGTCTGATTGAAGTTTTGAGCGCAGGACTCAGTTTACCCTCGATTAAAAACCCTAGCCGATCTAGCTACGCTATGGCTAGAGTAGGCACCCCTCTGGAGTTGATAAAAATTCTTGCCGACAGAAAAGCGATCGCCAAATAATGCAACAGACTCTTTCTTTGAGGTTTTGCATCTATTGACCTAATTCCGAAGCAAGTTAATACTTATCAATAAATATTCTAATAACTACATCCTTATTGTTATAAAAAACAAGGAAAATATAAGTAGATAAATAAGGTTACTAAGTCAACAAATCTGACACATCCATTCTAGATCTTCAGAGAACGTGATAAAAACTACTATGAATAGACATTTATGCCCTTGCTGTTCCCACCCTTTACTTCGTCATGTCTCCTACAAGAGAACCTACTGGTTTTGTAGCCAATGTCACCAAGAGATGCCAGACATAGAAAATATTTCAGAAACTCAAGCGTCTTCACAACATTGGAATAGTCAATTTCTTCCTGAATATCATCCACCTTTAGGCGGATGGCAGCAAAGTACAGAACTAAATTGTTCCTTTGAAGTGAGTAGAGAGTTGCAGCATCTAACTTTCTTGGATTGCCTGACTCAGGTTGCAAAGCGTCGTTGTTTTGAAGCTTATCTTGAGCAAGAGTGGCAACGTATGGCGCAGGAGCAAGCACCTTTATCTGTAGTTCTTTGTGACCTCGACTTTTTTAACGTTTATAACGATACCTACGGTCACCAAGCTAGTGATAGATGTTTACAGAAAGTTGCCCAAATGATTCTCAAAGCCGCTAGGCATCCTGCGGACTTAGTCGCACGTTATGGTTTTGAGGAATTCATTATCATTCTGCCGCAGACAAAAGCTGAAGGGGCTGTCCAAGTAGCAGAAGAAATTCGTCAGGGAGTGAAAGCATTACAAATTCCAACAAATCCTTCAGCTAGCCAATATCTCACCACGAGTTTCGGAGTAGCTAGCATTATTCCTAGCTATGAGTATTCTCCAAAGATGCTAATTACTGCGGCTGAACAAGCACTGCATCAGGCAAAAGAACAGGGAGGCGATGCTGTTAATTCTTGGAGTGCAGCCCGAAAATCAGGGGTAGTACCAATTTCCTAAAACCTTGGCTCATCTGTGTGGGCATTTGAGTTGATAGAAAATTTTTCCCTTAGATATGTAGCAAACATTAACCCCCAACAAACACCGATATAGTGTTGATTGGGGGCTAGAAAACGGGAATCGAAGCCGTTTAACTATAGGTTGTACCGTTGGGCATAATTGCCCCTTCCAAAGCCGCATCACTCAAATTGGCTTCACTGAGATTTGCACCGATTAAGTTAGCACCACTGAGATTTGCGCCACTGAGGTTAGCTCCCGTCAAATAAGTTAGCAGCAAACCCGCTCGTAGCAGATTTGCATGACTCAGGTTAGCATCACGCAAATTAGCTTCAAGCAGATTTGCCCCTGAGAGATTCGCTTTATAGAGGTTGGCTTTGTGCAAGTTTGCCTTGCTCAGTTCTGCCCCCCGGAGATTCGCTTTCTTTAGGAGTAGTCCCTTGAGACTCGCTAGACTCAGATTAGCGCCTTGCAAATCAGCCCCACTGAGGTCAGCACCACTCAAATTAGTTTCCCTTAAGTCTGCACCTCGTAGGTCAACCCCACTCAGATTGGCCCCACTTAGGTTTGCGCCCTTAAGGTCAGCTTCACTCAAGTCGGCATCTTCCAGATTGGCTCCCCGCAAGTCCACTCGATGCAAATAGGTTCGCATCAAACTCGCTCCACTCAAGTTTGCCCCACTTAAGTCAGCTTCACTAAGAATCGCTCGACTCAGCGTTGCCTTTCTTAAGTCGGCTTGCACAAGAATCGTTCGACTGAGTGTTGCCCCAGTCAAGTTTGCTTTTGTCAGTTTTGCGCCTTTGAGTCTAGTTGCAACCAGACTAGTGCCAATTAAGGTAGCTGCCCTCAAGTCTGCTCCACAGAGAATCGCTCCAGAAAGAATCGCTCCACTCAAATCGGCTTCACTGAGTATTGCTTTCGTCAGGTCAGCTCGTGAAAGAGTTGTCTCAATCAATTGAGCGCCCTTAAGATTGGCAAACCGCAAATCTGCATTGCTAAGATTTGCTCTAATGAGTTTAGCCTTTGTTAAATCTGCTCCCTTCAAACGGGCTGAAGTTAAATTGACTCGATTGAGATTGACTTCACTTAAATCGGCTCCAATGAGGTTGGCACAGGAGAAATTTTTTTCTCCTGTCTCATGCCGACTCAAAAGTACATCTTCACTTGAAAATTCACTGGCTTTCATAAAAATTGCCTGATTTTATTGGCTGTTAATCAGCCCCAGGCTCGCCATGAATTTCTAATACCCAGTTGCATTCTGTTGTGATATTTGATGCCAAGACACGGGGAACCAAAAGCGGAAAGCTCCGCGTCAAATGCTGCACTAGACTGCAACTTGGGATAAAAAGAAAGTTCATGTGGCAGGGGTTAGCTAATAGTTTTTTGGAAATGAGTACGATTGATCAATCCCTTCTAATTGAAGGCGGTAGTGAGCCAAGGGTAAACTCTTGATTGGTTTAACCAAGAATCATCACGATTGGCTGATGGCTCTACAGTTAAAAGGGGAAAAGTGATGGAAACAATGTGATGTCAATAAAAGGAAACAAGGGACGTTTTGTGAAGCAAGTCGTCAATCTGAAACCTTTGCCTTCCCTTTAGAACAGCCTCGCTAACTAAAGGTCGTTTCCTGATTAACCTACGAGTTGTACCAAGACTGAGTGTTTCAAGCCTGCGATAGTAATGGCAACTCTTAGTGGAGCCGCGATTCATGATATCCATGATGTTTGTCAAACGCAGAAAGCTTTTTTTGACAGCTCAGCCTATGTCACCTCCCCTAAAACTGCACTACTACACGATTTCTGTGAAGCGGAAGCAGTAAATAATGGCTATTTGCTACTTGAGTTCACTACATTCCTGCTGTAGCAACCGCTACAAAAATCTATCTTTTGTAGGACGGCTCCAATTCCAGCCAGGTCTCGGCATTAGGCTGGAAAAGTCTCTTGTATTAATTGCCCCGATGGACTCTGCTGCTCCCAAGTCTTGGCTCGGCATCATACAGAAGGATTGTGTTCGGTGTAGTTAGTGCGTCTAAAAAACTTATCCTTTAAAGATAATGGTTGCGTGGCAAACTAGGCAAGCGAGAGTTACTATTTTCAACCTTTTATGGTAAGCAATGAGCAAGCTGTCGGCACCAAAGACTTGAGAGGATGATTGATGATTGACTTTGACTCTTTTATTCCTGATGAAATCACGATCGCACCTAAACATCCTCTAGAGCAAAATCTAGAATTGCCGATTCCTGATACCCAAAATGCTGAGGAAGTGCGAGAGATTCAACGACGCGATCGCATTCCTGGTGTCGTTAAGCGAACCATACCCTTAGATCACGAGGTGTCTTGGGAGTATTGGTGGTGCGTACCCGATCGCCTTCTCCTCCCCGAAGATGCCGAACTGATGAAACGCGATCGCGATCGCCTCGAAAGCATCTTAGAAAAACTCGTCTGGCTATTTGGAGGATACTGCTTTAGCCAACACTGCCACCGCCAAGGCGATCGTCTGCCTGTTCATGACTGGCAGGAAGTCCTAGCCTTTGCCCGTCAGCAGGGATTTGAGTCTTATTTACTTGATATCGACTTTTTGCCCACCGCCATCAAGCGCGATAATCGGCATTCCAATTCAGCGAAAGATAAGACAGATCTTGGTCATATCGCCGTTGAACCCGCGCATTGGCATATTGAATTCTTCAAACTAGCCACTACCAACGGTGGATTTGAAATGCAAGAGCCGAAACCTGTTTGTAGCTGCCAAATCTGGACCGGTAAGCCTTTTGTCAAGCATCTCCATACGGGCGAAACATCAACCCGCTATGATCTATGGGTTTCTCGTCCGTTAGACATCACACAACCACCTTGGTATTAAGTAATTTCTACTACAAGCATTGAGTCAAAAACATAGTATAGTAAAGGATTAGCCTATAATTCCTCATTAAATAGGCTTTTAATTCAAATTCACCATTAAAAGCCAGCATCTGCTCAAATGACAAAAACTAAAAACTCAGACCCAAAAACCTTTGGTGATTGGGCTTATCTGGCACTACAAAAACACTTCCAGAAAACGAACAAACACGAAAGCGACGTTCTCAAAGATAAAGACCCAGAAGCTTTACACCAGATGCGCGTGGGGATGCGGCGTTTGCGTACAGCCGTAACAGGTTTCGCACCCGCCCTAGAGTTGCCGAAAGCTGCCCAAGAGAACAAAATTGCCAAAGTTGCCAGACGACTGGGCGAACTAAGAGACCTCGACGTACTGCAAGATGCTCTCAAAAATCATTACCTTCCAGCACTACCAACGCAAGAACAAGGCACTCTCAAGAAAGTTTTATCGACGCTAGAAAAGCAGCGTCAAAAGTCCCTTGAGCAAGTTCAGAGTACCCTCAAAGAGCAACCCTATCCGAAACTGAAGCGAGCCTTCAAAGACTGGCTAGAGGAACCGAATTACGGAGAGTTGGCTGAAATTTCAATCTACGAAATCTTGCCAGATTTGCTACTCCCCTCAGTGAGTAAATTCTTTCTCAGTCCAGCTTGGCTAGTTGGGGTCAAACTCGAAGCTGGAGAGATAGAAATTCCCCGCGGTATTAACTCAGACAGTGTGGTGCAACTTTTAAACACTCACGGAGATCTGGTTCATGATCTGCGTAAGCAAGCCAAGCGAGTACGCTATCAGATGGAGCTATTTACCGACTTCTACAGCTCCGCATACCAGGACTATCTTAACGACATCAAAGAAATCCAAAGGATTTTAGGGGATATTCAAGACAGTTTCGTCTTGGCAGGTTTTCTTGCTGATGCCCTCAATTCAGAGATTACCGTTCAACTGCCAACACTTGCTGCTCAGCTAACCGAAGCTCGTTACCAAGCATGGCAGGAGTGGCAGCGTTTGCAACAGCGCTATCTCAATCCTCAAGTAAGGAAAGACTTTCATCTGGCAGTGCTGCAACCTGTTTCAACAACAGTCAGTGACACTTCAGGCGGTGTTGAGGAATAATTTTTACCTGCTCGGAAAAGACTAAAGGCTATGGGAAGAAAAGCTCAATCCGTCCAACCCATAGCCTACAAGCCCTTCCGAATAGTCTTTCAACTCACCTAACAAGATTTTTGTAATATTAATCACTTAATCTCGTGATTACCGAGTCTTTACCTGAGTAGCTTACATTGAGGCTGGCTATCTAAGCCAGTAGTTGAAAAACTGGAAAATGTTGCACCTCATGCCCCAAGCTTCCAGAGCAATTCTCGAAATCGATCAACGCGAACCGAATGAAGGACGCCGCTTGCATTTTTATGCCAAAGGGGAAGAAATCCCTTTAGTATCTCAAGGTATATGGCAAGTCTGCCAGGGCTTAGTGCGGCTAACTACACTTTGCCAGAATGGAGAGGAAATATGGTTAGGTTGGGCAGAACCTTCAACGTTCTTTGGTCATTGGTTTTCCTTGCTACAAAGCTATCAGGCAACAGCACTGTCTGATGTCCATCTCACTTGGTTTTCTTTAGCTGAAGTGAATGCTTCCCCACGACTAGCGCAAGTAATATTACCACAGTTGGTTCGCCGGATGCGTCAGACAGAGGCACTCCTAGCGATATCCGGTCAACGCCGAGTGGAAGACCGTTTGCAACATCTGCTGATGCTGATGAAGCGGGAAATTGGTCAACCTGTGGAGGAAGGGACTCGTTTAGGAGTGCGGCTAACCCATCAGAACCTAGCGAATGCGATTGGAACGACACGAGTGACAGTGACACGACTGTTGAGCAAGCTACGCAGTGAAGGAGCAATTACTTTTGATCGCGATCGCCATTTGATTCTGAACAACGACAGTTTCAAGGATATCTCTGATTGGTGATTTTCTTGCACAATTACCACATTATCCTGTTAGAATGACAGCTTCAAAAATATATTGATCGGTGAGTTGCATTCTTCTGGAGTAAGGCCCTGTCTCTCGACTTTATTTCAATTCCCCCAGAAACAGGTCAGGTACCTGCTGGGTTAATCGTGATTTTGCACGGTTGGGGTGCCAATGCCCAAGACGTGGCATCTCTGGCGTCAGTCCTAAACTTGCCCAATTATCAGTTCTTACTTCCTAATGCGCCATTTCTTCACCCTCAAGTTCCAGAGGGCAGGATGTGGTATGACCTTGAGCGGGAAGACTACAAGGGATTAACCCAAAGTCAGGAAATGCTAACAGAATGGCTTCAATCTTTGGAGAATCTAACAGACATTCCTCTGGCATCGACAATTTTATGTGGCTTTTCTCAAGGTGGAGCCATGACCTTAGATGTCGGCTTAACCTTACCACTAGCAGGATTAGTCTGCCTGAGCGGTTATCTCCATCGGACACCTCAAGAACTTGAGCCACCATTGCCGTCAGTCTTAATTGTGCATGGTAAACACGATAATGTTGTGCCCCTAAGTGCAGCGCAAAGAGTAAGGGATCACTTAATGGGTCTAGGAACACCCATGCAATACAAAGAATTTGAGATGGGGCATGAGATACTACCAGATGTTTTAGAAATAATCCGAGAGTTTATCCTGGTGAATCTCTGACTAGTGGTTAAGAGTTGAGAAGAATGAGTTTTTTGTTTTTCATCCATTAGTGAATAACTCAACGTTAAAATCAAAACCTCATCATTACTTTACATAATACTTTGTAGTATTTAAACATAGTCCTGCAAGAAAATGACGATAATATAAAAACGGCTGTTAAATCTGTACAGCGTTTCACATAGATGCTAGTTAAGGGAGGCGTTAGCGATGGCAACTTTAACCATTTCCCGGCGTGAAATTTCGGCTCTCACAGTAGATGACGTTGCAGAACTCGCTGCACGTTTAGAGCGGGATGATTATGCTAGTGCCTTTGAAGGGCTGGATGATTGGCATCTACTCCGGGCGCTGGCGTTTCAACGTCCAGAGTTAGCCGAACCATATCTCTATTTACTCGACTTGGAAGGCTACGACGAAGCGTAAGTAAAGTAATGAGTTGAAGAGTGATAAGTTGTGAGCTGAGAACCTCATGACAGATTAGCGATTGAAGTCTTGCCTCTTGCCGCCAATATCGCTTAGCTCTTTACTCCTACTAATATCTATGCAGATACTTCGTGGTAGACGAGTTTTAATTGGTATAGGCGGCGGCATCGCCGCCTATAAAGTTTGTGAGGTTGTTTCTACTTTGTTTAAGGCGGGAGCAAAGGTTAGGGCAATTCTTACCGAAGCCTCTCAAGAGTTTATTACTCCCCTAACGGTAACAACGCTCTCACGTCATCCAGCGTATACCGATGAGGGCTTTTGGCAACCGATTCATGATCGCCCTGTGCATATTGAGTTGGGAGAATGGGCGGAAGTCTTTGTCATTGCACCGCTAACAGCTAACACGCTGGGAAAGCTAGCACACGGTTTGGCGGATAACTTGCTGACGAATACAGTGTTAGCTTCTGAATGCCCGATACTGCTAGCACCAGCGATGAATACCCAAATGTGGGAACAGCTATCAGTGCAGCGAAATTGGCAACAATTGTTGAGTGAGCAAAGATATCACAGTGTTGGGCCTGGTGCAGGATTATTAGCGTGCGATCGCGTTGGTTCGGGACGTATGGCAGAACCCGCAGAGATTCTGGCAGCGGTTGAATCGTTGTTGCACACGGGTGGTAAGCAAGATTTAGTGGGTAAGCGAGTCCTCATCAGTACAGGAGGAACACGGGAATATCTCGATCCTGTACGCTTTATTGGTAATCCGTCTACGGGCAAAATGGGGCTGGCTTTGGCACAAGCAGCGATGCATCGGGGAGCCAATGTAACGCTAGTTCACGCACCAGCTACTTGGGAAGTCCCAGAGGGTGTTAGAGCCATTCCCGTAGTGAGTGCTGCCCAAATGCAACAGGCGATGCTCGGATGCTTTCCAGATGCTGATCTGATTGTAATGGCGGCAGCGGTGGCAGATATAAAACCAGCAGAATACGCTACCGAGAAGTTACCGAAGAAATTACTCCCGACGTCCTTACCCTTAGAACCTGTGCCGGATATTGTGGCAGAGTTGGGACAGCGCAAGCAGCCCCATCAACGTTTGATTGGGTTTGCCGCACAGACTGGTGATATTGTCAAGCCAGCATTGCAGAAGTTGAAAGAGAAGAAATTAGATGCGATCGCGGCTAATCCCATTGACCAACCAGATGCAGGTTTTGGCAGCGATACCAATCAAGCGATCTTTCTCGATAACCAAGGACGCCAAGTAGAGATTTCACCTTGTAGCAAATTACAGCTAGCTCATCATTTATTGGATTTTATTAATGCGTTGTAAAAAATACAAACAACGAATAACAAACAACTAATCTTAGTTGTAGTAGGGTGCATCACTACGCACCCTACTAGTATGGATCTAAACAGGAATGTTTCTGGTAGCTCACCCAATGGAGTGGTGTTTCTTAATGCTGACGAAATTAGGCTAAAGATCTAGAAATCAGTTGTTTAATCAATATGCTGGCTTACATCAGAATCCTGGCAGGTTGGCTAGGAGTATTGGGCTTTACTACTATAATCGCCTTGCCTGCTTATTCCCAGAATGAACCCTTCAGTAGAAACAATCCAAGCCCGAATCGGACTCTCTTAAACGACCCGATTGAGCGAATAAATCCAGGTGTGCAAAATCGGTATGGCACTAACCGTTCTTATCCCTATGGTTCGCGTGTTAGATCATCCGGTTCGATTACCACACCACAAGGTGAAGTGGTTTTCCCGAACGTGACTATAAGAAATGGGGATGGTTCCACAACTTACTATTATTCAAATGGTACGCGGGTCACCATTGATAAAACAAGGGTTCCGGCTACTGGAGAATTTTTGAGATAGTAGACTATTGCTGGGCTTTAGAGATTCCCAATCTATCATTTCGCCCTTTTGAAGGTTGAGCGATCGCCTGATAAGTGTCACAATCACTGCAAACTGCAACGTTGTTAAAGGCACTCGACTAGTCAGCCCTAGCTGTTTTCTCCAACTTTAGAAAATCATGAATAAGATTGATTTAGCGTTTGCTCCTGCTTTAGAACAAGCACAGCTTATCCGTCAAGGCGAAGTGTCACCTTTGGAACTAGTAGAGCTTTATCTGGAGCGCATTCAACGCCTAGATTCCAAGGTAGGTAGTTATTTTACCGTAGCCGCTGAGCAAGCGATCGCTGATGCAAAAGCTAAGACTGAGCAACTGAGTAAGAGTAATTCAGACTTGCCACCCTTTTTTGGTGTACCAATTGCGATTAAAGACCTCAACGCTGTTGAAGGGATTCACTGCACTTATGGCGTAAACGTTTTGAAGGATAAAATCGCTGCCTACGATGATGGGGTGGTGATGCGAATGAAGCGGGCAGGGTTTACGATTCTCGGTAAAACTGCAACCTCAGAACTGGGTTCATTGCCTTACAGTGAGGCACCTGGGTTTCCACCAACTCGCAATCCTTGGAATCTTGAGTATACCGCTGCAGGGTCAAGTGGTGGTGCGGCTGCGGCAGTAGCGGCTGGGTTATCGCCAATTGCTCAAGGTTCTGATGCTGGGGGTTCAATTCGGGGGCCAGCGTTCTGCTGTGGATTGGTGGGGATTAAACCCTCACGGGGTCGGGTAACTTGGGCGCCTGTGGGTGATTATCAAAGTGGCATTTCCACGAATGGGCCAATTGCACGTACTGTGGCGGATGCTGCTGCACTGCTGGATGTGATGTCGGGTTATGTTACAGGTGACCCTTACTGGTTGCTTGCCCCACAGAATTCATTCATCGAGGCAGCACGTCAACCGCCAGGACAGTTGCGGATTGCTTTTGCAACGTCACTTCCCCCAATTGGTGAGGCACAAATGGTATGTCAACAAGCTGTGCAGGAAACGGTACAACAGTTGGAAGGAATGGGGCATATTGTTGAGGCGGGTTGCCCGGATTTTACAGGTTTAATTGAACCGTTTATCAAGATTTGGCAAGCGGGTGTGGCAGCAGTAGGGATTCCGAAGGAGGCACTCTCTCCAATGAATCGTTGGATTGTTGAGCAATCGGGTTCGGCGGGAGAATATCTGCAAGCTGTTTCCCAAATGCAGATTGTTGCACGACGGGTTGTGATGTTCTTTGAAGCCTATGATGTTTTGGTGCTGCCAACCTATATGTTTCCAACGATTCGCGTTGGCGAGTGGGCTGATTTGAATCCCGAAGAGACGTTGCAGAAAATTATTAGTTGGATTGCGCCCTGTCCACCCTTTAATGCATCGGGATTACCTGCGATCGCAATTCCTACAGGTTTTGATACGAATGGTTTACCCGTGGGTGTTCAACTTGTGGGACGTCCAGCGGCTGAAGCGACAATTATTGCCCTAGCGGCACAGATAGAAGCGGCTAAACCTTGGAGTACAAATCGTCCTGCGATCGCGTTGTGAAGCGGATTGGGTACCTATAGTTGTAAGGGCAACCACAAATGGTTGCCCCTATAGTTTTATTGATTTTTATTGATGATACTATGCCTTGGAGTGTGATATCTAGTTCACGTCAACTGATATCTTCTTCGGCTTCAACCACCATTGACTTCACTAGAAACGTTGCTCAGGTTCACGAGTGTAGATGTTTTGTCTTTCGACTTCAGGTGTAACTATCTCTTCCTCTTCGTAAAGATCCATTGGAGCAACTTCGCTTCCCAAATAAGTCCCTGTACCAGCAACGAACTTTGGTTCAGTCACAACATCCGCCGTTGGTTCAATGACGATTCGCTCTTTTACATCAGCAGAGTGAACATCCTGAATGTTGTCCGATGGCTTGACCTGTTCAGCGGTATCTTTAACCTTATCTGCTGTGTTGTTAGCTGCCTCTTTTGCTTTATTTGCAGCGTTCTCTATTGAGGGTTTAGCGTTTTCAGCGGTATCTTTAACCTTGTCTGCTGTATTGCTAGCTGCCTCTTTTGCTTTGTCTGCGGCATTCTCTATTGAGGGCTTAGCCTTCTCAGCAGCTTCTTTAACTCGATCTGCGGTGTTGAGTGCGGCACCTTTTACTTTATCTGCTGCACTTTCGAGTGATGGCTTGGCGTGTTCAGCCGCATCTTTCACTTTTTCTGCTGCGTTTTCAGTAACGTTCTTAAGCTTTTCCCCTGCATCGTCGGGTGCCGCTTTAGCTGCAAAACCACCTGCTACTGCACCAGCAACAGCACCAATTACTGCACCTTTTCTACCAGCGATTCTGCCACCAATTACACTACCAATTGCTGCTCCAGCTACTCCAGCCGCAATATTACCAGCTCCTGCCTCGCCTTCTGTCTCATGTAAAGCGTCTTCAGCTTGAACCGTAATAGCAGGTTCTACATAATCATCAGAGTGAACTACTGGTGGAATGGGTTCCACGTTGTTGTTATACTCGTCAAAAAATTGTCCGTTAGTATTCATCATAATATCCTTAACTCCCTTACGCCAAAATTGTCTTCTTATCTACTGCTAACTTAACAACAACAGGTTAGGCTTGACGTTGTGCTAAAGGGGGATATTGCCAAACCTCCAGTCAGCCGAGGGATATAGGCATTTAGTTTGATTATTTGTTGAGGAAAAAAGCTTGCAGAAAACAATCCGAACTACCACGTCGGTTAGATTCACATAGCTCTACAGTTGGAGAATTGAAAATAAAGGTTTAAATGTATGTATTTGTTCTTAAAAAGATAAGCAAAATCATTGAAAGAAATTTAGTGTGTAAACTTAGAGCTTGCACCAACCCATTCACCCGCCGTGGAATTAATTCCACGGCTCATAGCAAAAGTCCATTGAAATGGACTGAAAATCCTTTTGAATCAGTGTTTAGTCCTCTTCAGAGGACTTGATCTATTAGCCAGGGATTTAAATCTCTGGCGGGCGAAAGGGTTGGTGCAAAATATAAGTAAATGTAAATTAGATAAAAAGCGATCGCTGTTGTGGGGAAGGAGGCGATCGCCCGATAACTTGGTCAGTTGATTTCATGTGATGGAATACTCAACTGAACGAGGATTTTCCATTTGCTTTGAGGCATCTAAGATTTCTAATCCTACAATTTTACCGTCTTTGTCGTAATCAAAAATAACGCCTGGTTTCTCTTCGTCGCTTTCTTCTATTGAAGCATTTTTAAAAATGATACGCAAAACATCTACTTCAGGATCATATACAACTTTCATATCTATCTCCAATACTTATCTATTCGGCTGGTTCTATATGCAGTGATGACAACGGCTGGCTCAACATCATCTACTACGATAACCCGTAACAGAAAAACTCTACCACTGCCAAAATCAATTTGGGATTGGTAGGCTTTCCTACCCTCTCTTTCGTTAACAATCTGCTGTGGATTGTTCAAAACACTTTCAACTAAGTCCAGTGGAATTTCGCGTCGTTCTATTTCTTTCTGGGCATGGCGAGAGAGTCTGAAGTCCAATCTTATTCCTCCTGTGCATTCTGACCCCTGTACTATTTGATGTCGTAGTTAATCATAAAGCCGTATGCGATCGCGTTTTATATAGGGCAGTGATCGCTTTTTGAGGAAGGATGCGATCGCACTCAACTGCTGAGTCTCCGTTTCTCAATCTCAGCGATGGGTAAAGTAAGGTGTCTTCGATATGCGATCGTATTTCGGGAGTCACATCAGAAGCATTATTTAGGCAGTCCACCAACAAAAGAGTTGCATCATAATACTGTTCTAATGTTCGCCTCTGTTGATTGCTGAACTGCAATTCATGACCAATATTACGATATTTGACTATTTCATTTCTCAATTTATTAGCCCAAGCTTTACGGTTTGATTACCACCATTTCCCTAATTGTTTCACTTCAGTTTCAGAAGTGGTTCTATGAAGAAGTCCTGCCCTATATCCGTAAGATAGCTTGAGCAATTGTACTCTTCATCACCATGCCGAAGAACTCATGTCGCTTCCCTGTCAGCCTTTGGTTAGGTGACAATGCCTTCAGTGAGAAAGATGATGAGAAGTGAATGCACGTACAAAAGGCATGATCGTGGAACCTGCAAGTAAATTGGCTGTAGTTGAAAATCTTCTTATTGCTGTGAGATTGTCAAATCGGTCAGCGGTAGAAGTTGTTGAAGCTGAAGCCAAAGTTGATTTAGCTGAGTTTGAATTAACCCAGGAAGAAGTTGACAAGTTCAGAACAATCATTAAGAAATTGAACGATTCCCTAGCAGAATCGCTCAAAAAGCGCTGTTCTGCTGTTTCAATTGTTTCTGAGCTTCGAGCAACTGAGCGCTACTGAAAAAACTAAACGAAAGCGATCGCACATTTCCACTCAAACAATTTACTGGCGAGTATAGCGATGTTTGACACCAATCGGAAAATACTCCGAGTCACCTATTGGGGCTAACGTCACCTGTGGCATCTGGTACGGTGGTGGAACATAGTTAGCAAACTCGCTATTGAGTCGCAGCAACTGAGAGAGTATGGAAGACGCGATCGCTTTTTGTTTCTCCTCACTACTCTCCACAAGTGGCGCTAACTCCACAACAATTGATAAAAATCGGTTCTTGTCTGCATCTTCCTTCACCTGCAAGACAAACTTACCCGTCACCCATTCTTGAATCTCTGATTGCTCTAACCCAACAGCAACATTCTCTGGATAAATATTCGCCCCAAAGTACGAGACAGTAAAGTTAGAGCGTCCAAATACATAGACAAACGGTAGAGAATGTATTCCGCGTCCACCCTGTTTCTGTAACTCTCCTAGTGGGTCAAATCCCCATTCTGCCAGGAATTTGAGCATCACCTCGTAAGGAATCAGCCCCCCATTATCCGAGATGTGATAGCGCACCAACGGGATGCCATTGTCTCCCGAAAACAGTAGCGTCCCCTCGTGAACTTCAAAGAAGCGGCTCAAGGGGTCATACTGTACCAATGTCGGCAAGCGTGATTCCCCGAATAAAGTACGAGCCGCGTCTGGATTGTTTGCCAGGAAACGGCGAATGCAGATGCTCAAAGGCGTTTCATTACCCAACACACCCGCGTCTGCCGTTCCATAAAGTGAGGCGGAATCATAACACGGGTTAGTTGAGCCAACGCGATCGCCTACTAGACTACGCCATTCTTCACTAAAAACCTCTCCAGCAAACACCATTTTGATCTGATACTGCTGCCACTCCACTCCCCGTGCAATCCCAGTATCAATTACCGTTTTGAGGAAAGGCGGGTAACCCAATAGCACTACCTGTTCATACATTGAACCCAATTCTTGCACAACCCGGAATATCTCTTCTTGGTTATTACCGGGAGTGATGACACTAATTGGATAACCTTTGCTAGCAAGGTAACGGCAACAGTTCGCCGTGTACATCCCACCTACCCAAGTTCCCAAGGTAAAGCAAATTACCGCTAACGTGCGGCGGGTGTCAGCCTGAAAACCATCGTGGAATATCTGCTCAAAACGGGTAGCAATCTGGAGTTCATCTGCCAAAAAACGCGGCCAAAATGTCGGCTTCCCCGTTGAACCAGAGGAAACAGCAATCATGTCACAGCTTTCTAATTCCCCATTACGGCACAAATCTGCTAGTGGATGCCGCCTATGGTAGTTTTCCTTGCTGACTAGTGGCAGTTTTTGGAAGTCCTCTAGAGTTTGGATGGACGTTGGTTCGATACCCTGTTCTCTCAGGAAGGCTTGGTAAGCGGGAACTGTGGTTGCAACAGAGTGGAACAAGGCTAATGCCGATGCTGGGGAAGAGACGTGCTGATGTTGTTCCAGTAGCGTTTCTAAGGGTGTGTTCAAGAAATCTTGAAACGCTGTAATGGCTCGTTGACGGTGATTTTCTTGCATTACTCTCCCCTCGCTCCCTTGACACTTGTTAAAGCTTGCTCAGATGTGGAGATTATTGCGCTTGATTTAGGGTTGAGATGGACGATTTCTCAGTTGTTGAATTGTGATTTGGATGGCAAGCGCGACTAAACCAACAGCCACAATCCCAAAAATAGCCGTGGCGAGGGTGCTGACACCGACAACTAAGGTACGAACAGCCGCTGAGATATTCTGGGCGATTGGATTAGTCGAGGTAAGAGGCTTTCTCGCAAAGGTTTGAGCAATGGAGGATGTGAGGAAGTACAATGCGATCGCAAATCCACTAGAAATCAAAGCACTAGCCAAGCATTGCAGTGGCCCCGGTAGTGTTTGAGCCTTCTTTGTGGGTTGGCTATCTGGATTGGGTGTGGGAGTTGGATTAGTCATGGTTCTATTATTGGTCAGATTAATAAAAGCTTGAACTGCCGAAGGTGGCTTTCTTAAATTTTTTAAAATTATTTACTTTATTTTATTTTTGCCTGATCAGGGGCGATCGCATCTTTGACCAAAAAGTTAGTAATCTCAAATCTGTTAGCTTACTAGATTCGATTGAAGTGCGATCGCTCTTTGTAGCGCAGTAGTTAGCTTACTGGACTAGGATTCACACTTTTACCCAAAGTGAGGATTGTTCCTTCTAGGTTGGTGTTATCCAGATTGGCATCACTCAAGTCGGTTTTGGCTAAGTTTGCATCAGTTAAGTCCGCATTAGACAAATCAGCTTTATTAAACTTGACATTTGCTAAGTTAGAGCGATACAACTTCGCGCCACTTAAGTTTGCGCCAGTGAAATTAGCTTCAATCAGGTTTGCCCCACTCAAGTCAGCTCCAATCAGATTTGCGCCTCTCAAGTCAGCCCCAATCATATTGGCGATACTTAGGTTTGCGCCACTCAAGTTGGCATCGCGTAGGTTAATCCTGATCATGCTGGCACCGATTAGATTTGCCCCACTCAAGCTAGAGTTTTGCAGGTTTGCCCCACTCAGTTCAGCCCCACTCAAGTTTGCACCCACCAGATTGGCATTAACCAGATTGGCAATACCCAATTTTGCCCCAATCAGATTTGCCTCACTTAAATCCGCTTCACTCAAGTTGGCATCACTCAGGCTAGATACAATCAGGTCAGCTCCACTCAGATTGGCTTCACTCAAGTTCGCTTCATTCAAATTAGCTTCACTCAGGTTCACTCCGCTAAGGTTAGCCCCACTTAGGTCGGCATCACGAAAATCTCTTTCCCCGGCTGCATAGCGCGACCGAATTTCATCAGCATCCATATCTCTCGTGCTCTGTATTTTGAAAACTCTGTTGTAGCAAAATTTTCCTCAACCTCAGCACTATGGACAGCTAAGTTTTATCCCTTCTGAGCTTTCAATGCTTCTTGCTTATCCCTAAGAGAGACGAAAACAAGACCTTGATCGTTATAAGCTTCGACGAAGTTTGGGATGATTAGCTAAGACCCGCAGTTGAGCATAAACAGGACTACAGCCATCTCAGCCTCTGTTTTTCTAATACGAGCATTCTAGGCAAATCGCTTTTGTCACTCCTACCCCTTAACTGTCCTTACTTTCTCCCGAACTTGAATGAACTTTTCTTTAAAACAAAAGCTATTATCCTGGTTACCGCAACTTAGCTATCAGGTTTGGATTCTTGCGGCTGGTCGATTGCTATCCCAAATTGGCTCAGGTTTTACGCTGTTCTATGCGCCGATATTTTTTGTTAATCAAGTTGGTTTATCAGCAACGGCAGTTGGGATTGGCTTAGGCAGTGGTTCAATTACTGGGGTAATTGGTCGCTTTTTAGGAGGGTCGTTTGCTGATTCTAAATCGTGGGGACGCAGACCGACGTTGCTACTCTCAGCGGCGATTTCTGCGATCTCTTCTGTGATTTTGGCGTTAACTTTTAACTTCCCTGTTTTTATTATCGGTAACTTGCTCATGGGTTTGGGAATTGGTCTCTATTGGCCAGCAACAGAAGCTGCTGTAGCCGATTTGACCACAATTGAACAGCGCAATGAAGCCTTTGCAATTACGCGCTTAGCCGATAGTCTTGGCTTAGGGATGGGGGTAGTACTCGGAGGCGCATTAATTGCGGCAACGGGTAGCTATCGTTCTTTGTTTGTGATTGATAGCATCTCGTTTGTTGTTTTCTTTGCCATTGTGTATGCCGTGATTGCAGAAACTGGCAAGTTTGATGACCATCATTCTAAACAAGTGAGTAAGGGCTGGATTATTGCATTACGCGATCGCCAGCTTATGGTTTATGTTCTGGTTAATATCATCTTTACAACCTACCTGGCTCAGGTCAATAGCACGATGCCGCTCTATTTCGCTAACTTCATATCAGGAGAAACGGCAAAGGGGGGATTTTCACCAAAAGTTATCAGTGGGTTGTTTACCTGGCATATTGTCTGTGCCGCACTGTGTCAATTACCAATTGCCCGCACCCTGAATCGTTTTAGCCGTCCGCGTGCCCTAACTATTTCGATGGTACTGTGGGGAGTCGGATTTATCTTGATCTGGGCTACAGGAGTTACCTCAACTCACTCAATCATTTGGGCAATTTTTGCACTGGGAGTTTTAGCGATCGCTACTGTAGCTTATACCCCTTCTGCTTCTGCCCTTGTGGTAGATTTAGCCCCTGAATCTCTGCGCGGGGTTTATCTATCAATTAACTCCCAATGTTGGGCAATTGGTTACTTTATTGGGCCTCCCCTTGGGGGTTGGGTATTAGATCAGTCGCAAGCAACTGCTCATAGTTTTTGGCTTGCTGCCGCTGCCAGTATTATTCTTGGCATTGTAATTTTGCAGTACCTCGACCGGATTTTGGATGTAACAATTCCAAGAGAGCGCTACTAGACCAACTTGGCACAAATAACCATCAGCATAAACTCTCTCCCTGCTTCCCCTGCTTTCAGAACTGGTGAGAAACTTTTGCCCCAAAAGGTCTAGGGCTATCATCTTCAGAATAGGCTTAAATCACTTCAGAAGAGTCAGTCGGACATTGAGGATTCTTTGCCTGCCCTTCAGATAGAGTTGGCATCTTAGGAGGTGTTTGAGAAGGCTTATCCGTCCTACATAGAATCCGGATTGTCAGCTCATTGCCTTTCTGTCCAACGACAAATATCCCAGCAGTATAGCTCTTTAAACCTGGCTTCTTTGCTGTTGCTGTTACTTGCGCTTTCGTTTCGTCACTCAGGGAAATTTGGTACTCGTAGGAATCATTTGACTTCGTTTCCCCAATTCCCAAGTCATCGATTTTAGATGTAAATGTTCGATTCTCTAGTTGATAAGCTTGTTGTCCCTTGGAGATAGTACCAATAAATTCTCTAGCCCCTGCTTCTGCTGGATTTTCTTGGGGTGTTGCGTCAGCTTGGGAAGTAGCTGGCGAGTTTGGATTGCTGTTACTCGCTGACGTTTGGCAGGCGCTGAGTGTTAGTCCAGTGCTTAAGCAAGTTACTAGGACAAGCGCCATGTGAGCAATTGGTTGATGGGGTTTTCCTGTAATCTTGCCGTGTTTAAATTTCTGTAATTGACGACTGGCAAAGCCGCAAAAATCCAAACTGGGATAAGTGTGATTACTATGGACTTTCATTTCCGCCTCTACAATGCAATGCCACAGCATAACACTGCGCTCCCGGCTGCTGTCCACGCTACTAATGATGTCTATTTTTCTCGGTGATGTTCCTGTCGTTGATTTACATCAACAAGTTGCTGTAAGCCATATCCTTTCAAGGATGTAGTAGGGAAGGCTTCAATCCCTTACACTAAAGCTTCTCACTCTTGTCTACCAAAAAGTTGACACCTTTAACAAGTATTTGTTACATTTATTTACAGATAAAGTTACAAAACTAAAGAATTCTTAGAGGAACGTCTCCATGATTATTGTGATTGCCTTATTTGTTGTTGGTTTCGTTGCAGCAGTCCTCTTAGGTACCCAAGCCTACTTCCGGGGTGAGCAGTCTAAGCCAATCCATGAGCGGAACTGGCGCTCTAAGTCCTTTGAAAAGCTAGCTGAATCAATTACTGGTACTGAAATAGACTACACTCAGCGCACTCCGGCTTATCAGATAGATGCCTACTCCAGCCAACTTCTGCCCAATCAATAAGAAGATAGGATGGCGCAATCCTGTCCTTGACATATAGCAAAAGACAGAAGGGATGCATATTGATGGGTCTTGGTTTCAGTATGAAAGCGAGAGTCAAGAGTCTGCCTTAGTCACTGCTATATTCAACTGTGTAACGCCGCTGATAGCTATTTCAGCGGCGTTTCTGCATATTTGAAGAGGTAGCTTGGTGACTATTGAGCTTTACGTTCTGTACATTTGTTTTGCGATCGCATTTTAATATATTGCAGATGTTCTGGAAGTGCGATCGCGCTGATAACGCTGTAATCTTTTTAATGGACTTGAGCGATTGCTCGAAATTTATTTCAGGGCGGATTATATCGCTTACAAAGTAGTAGTCCATGATGTCAGCAGAGGAGTTGATTTTCACTATGACTGAGCAAAAACCTAGCAGCCCACCCTGCGATATAGAAAGATCTCCAGCAAGAGTAGTGACCGAGATTTTTGTCAACTCAGTCAGCACAGTGTCTTCGCGTATTAACTTTGAGGAATTTTGCAAACTCTTAGACGTGAAAGCCGATGACTATGCTGAGGAAAAATGGCTCTTACTCAACGAGTTGGTTGCATTGCTCAATAAATTTGACTTGCTGACACTGACAAAAATTATTGAAGCGGGTTCGCCCAACTTGGAGTTGTCTGTGCAGTCTGAAGAACAAGGACTTATAGAACCCCCACCACTGGCGGAACCACCTAGTCCCGAAGCCTCAAACGACATAGCACCATAAGCTGACTAAAGAACAGGCGCTGAAATCCTTATTATGAGGTTAGGGGAGGGCGGGCAAGATGCCCACCCTACAAGAGTATTATTTCGGCAAAAGTGAGATTACGCGATCGCTGAGGCATCATAAGAAGAAAGAATCGCAACGAGGAACAGAAGAAATGGTAGCCTCTATAGTTGTCCCAAATCAGATAGAAGCCTTTTCTCTAGAAGACTATCTGCAAAATCCCCCTGAACACATGGAATGGGTGGATGGGCAACTGGTGGAGAAAAGTGGAATGACACTAAAGCATGGTCGGATTCAAGCCAAAGTAGCAACCTATTGGAGAAATTATAAGGACAACCACAATTTGGGGGGAGAAGTTTACACAGAAGCACCCTGTCGCACCAATAATCGAGTACGTCGTCCAGATGTTGCCTATCTCACACCAGAATCACTTGCCCAATTTGGCGACTCCAATGTCCTACCCCAGAGTTTCCCACTAATTGCTGAGATTATCTCTCCTACAGATACAGCCGAAGATGTATTTGCCAAAGCTAATGAATACCTAGAATCCGGTTGCAAGGAAATTTGGTTAGTCTTGCCTGATAGTCAATGGATTGTTGTCATCGCAGGGCAGCAACGACTTTTATTCTCTAAAGGGGAAGTAGTCAGCACTCAAACTATCTTAGAAGGGTTCAGTGTACCCGTTGATGAATTATTAGGTTGAGGAAGGATTTCCTAGGGGATAGCGACGCTTCGCGCATAGTGAAGAGAAAGCACCTATGAGATGAAGTGATAGAGAAGCTCCTGAAGGGGTGCATTTGGCAGATGTGTTTTGTAGGAAAACGCGATGAAATTTAGCATTGTCATCACAACTTATAATCGCCTAACCTTATTAAAACGAGCGATTGATAGCGCTCTTGCTCAAACAATGCCTTGTGAAGTTGTCGTTGTTGATGATTGTTCATCAGACGGTACGCAAGCTTATGTCCAAGAGCGATGTGAAGCGTTAGCCGATGCTGGTGACCAACGTTTGGTTTATCATCGTAATTTCGAGAATCTTGGTCATTCAAAATCCGTGAATGCTGGCGTGGAAAAAGCAACTGGAGATTGGATTAAGCCAGTAGATGATGATGACTATCTTGCCCCTAACTGTATTGAAGTAATGGCAAAAGCGATCGCACAACGTCCCCAAGCCGTGATTTGCTCTTGTCAGGCGGCTCAAGTTGATGCTGACGGAGTTGAACTAAGCAGAAGTCGCCAAGTCGGTTCTGCAAAATCATTTTATATTCCCCAGGAAGACATTCATTACGGAATGCTTTTGGAAATGGTGCCGTTTGGTACTCCAATTCAAGTTGCCTTCCAGCGAAGTGCTTTTCTCAAAACTGGTGGCTGGGACTCTAGCTTAGATGCAAACTTTGATGATATTGATTCTTGGATTAAGATTGCACAGTTTGGCGATGCTATTTTTATTAACGAATGTCTAGGCTATCGAACAATTTGGGCTGGTGCCTATAATCAAAAGTTTTCTCTACAAAAACGTCTAGATACTAATATTCTAATCAAAGAAAAGATTTACCCAAAAATAAATCAAAAACATCAAAGCTATATTCCAAAACTTCAAGATATTCAAGCCTATCTCAAACTTCATTGGAGTCTAGTAGCTCTCAAACAAGGAAAGTTACTCAGCGCGGTAAAACTATCTTTTCCTGCAAGCTTATCACCAGCCGCTTGGCAACTGCTTTGGCAACGATATCGAGTAGCTTCTTCGCTGAGGAGTTCAGCTACTTCAAAGCGACTTGAAAAAAATATTTTGCGTTTTCAAGAGTGTTGTCATCCACTTGAAAGTATTTAGGCTTGAGGAACGAAAGCGGTTTGTGAGGCTTCATACCAAATCCGGGTTATATTACCTACCCCTTTTTGGGCAACCCATAAAACTTTGTAGAGACGTTCCGGCGGAACGTCTCTACGACTAGAACTACAGCTCATTTCTCTAAAAACGTATTGACCTTGCCATCTGGAGTAAGAACCACACGAATTGTTGGATTACCTCCTCCTGGTAGTGCTGAGACAAATGGTTCACCAGGTAAAGGCATATCTGTGCGGTCTATATATTGTCCTGCTGCCTGTCCTAGAGGAATAATTCGTTGAATTGAACCATCTGGATTCAGCGACAAGCTGTATTCCAGGGTTTGGCTTAAATCCGCAGGCGGTTGCCAGCGCTGCTGGAAGTAGCTTCTGGCTTCTGCAATCTGAGGAATATTGTCAAACAAGGTATTGTTACTGCCATTTCCACTTGTCGCTGCCTGCGAGTTTTCCGCCGCTTCACTAGCACTGCGGGCAGCAGATGACGGATTAACTGTATCCGCAGCCTGACCAGTAGCGGGAGTTGGTCTGAGCGTAGGCAAATCTGGTAGCGCTGGAGGAGTTGTTGGTGTACTTGGTGTCGTTTTTTGAGCTGTAGTACTTCCAGATGAGGGAGGAGAACCACTGCTACTAGAAGCTGAAGGTGTTGAGCGAGATGCTCCTGCACCCGCCAGAATCTGAGGAGCAGGACGGTTTGGTGAAATTGGTATCCTCTGGGGCGCTGGGAGAATTGGCAAAGTCTGACGTTGAGCAGTTGAGGGCAAATTACCCGTTGCCGGAGGTGGGGTAATAACTGGAGACGGGGGCGCCAACGTGGGTGCAGAGGACAGACCGGGTGGTAGTACTGGCGTTTGTAGAGGAGAAGCTGAGGGCGACGGTAAGGGTGTCGTTGGCGCTACAGGTACTTGAGATGTGACTGGCAGTTGCGGCGTAGCGCTAGCTTGTTGATCTTCTGAAGGGGCAGCCGCTTCCTGCACAGTGCTTGGTTGATTCAGGTATCGCACGCCAGCCGTTGTGACACCTACTGCTAACAGCACAACGGCTGCTGCACTCGCCCATGGGGGTGGGGCTTTTTTCCAGCCGAGTGGGCTACTCAGGTTTGGTAAGGCAACGACTTCAGCGGCGTATTCATCGAGAGCGGTTGCTAAATCGAATAGTTGTAGCACACTTAGGTCAACAAATGGTCCTGACTCCTGAGTTGCCAGATGACCTAAAAAGAGGTTGTGGGTGAGTAAGCCGTTGGGTTGTAGGTAAATATTGGACGGAGTGCGGGGGGTTAGCGATCGCACTTTCGAGTTGGACTCCAAGCGAGGGGCTGAGGGTGAAGTGTCTGGTTCTTCCTCAAACGCTTGAGCGGCTACTGAATTAAAGGGCTTGACACCGGAGGCAGGATATGGACCAGAGTCCTGATTCGGGTCAGCCCTAGGCATTGAACCGTCAGTAGTCGGGGAAGTACGAAGCGCGAGTGGTAACTGTGTTGGCGAGGGGTCGAGGAATTCCTGTACATAGCTATTAACAGCGTCGTACAACATTTCTAGCTCTGTGCGATCGCCTCGAATTGTTACCCGTTCTTCTTCTGGCTTGCGTGGGTCATCAAAACGTAGCTCAAAGCGTAAATCCTTCAGCACCGATTGGCCCACCCAACGAGATAAGGGTGAGCTTTTTGCCACAATCTCTAGTGTGCAGGTAGGAGGGGTATAGCGTCGTAGGACTGAATTTGATAAGGGCATGAGATTTACAAAATGGTCGTAGGTCATTGGTCACATTGGTCACATTGGTCTTTAGCTTGGGACTAAGGACTAAGGACTAAGGACTAACTGCGGAGGATTTGAAATAGGCTCACCCAAATACGTTTCAGCTTCACTCCTCACTCCAAGAAAATCGGGCGCTTTAGTCTCTTGTTCGCTCTAGCAAGGCGAGCCACAGACGCCGATGACCATTGGGACCGCTATAGAACAGCAAATCAATGAGCAATTTGAGCGCTAGTTGCGTGAGCGACTCAGGCGATACGTTCTCTCCTTGCTCCATGCGCTCTTGATAAGTGTTGCTGAACTTATCAAGATAGTCTCCCAACAGCGCAGCACGATGGGGTTCGCTGTTTTGTTCTGCCATTTGTTCCAGGAGTGCCACAGCACGACGGATTAATTCCTGTTGCTGTTTGGCGAGGTGACAAATGATCAGAACAAGCGATCGCGCCTCTTCCACATCTAGCTTTTTCCGCCCTCCCGAACTTTTACGCATCGGGTTGGATTGACGCAGACGCCACAAGCCCACACGATCGGACACCATTGACTCTAAATTTAAGTCAGCAGCAGCCTGAAGCATTGCCTCAGAGCCGATGTCCGCTAAGGCTTCTAGCGCCAGCAGAACCAAGTCCAGCTGGGCTTTGATGTTATCCAGCTGCATTGGGTCTGGCGTTTGACCCAGAGGCAAGTCCTCCCACGGGGGAGCCGATGATGGCGTCTTCACGGTAGAGCGCATAGCTTTAGAATAGAAAACCAAATTAGTGTTGGCTTTTGCAGTTACCAATCTTGAAACACGACTACCAGAGTTTACGGCAAGTTTCCTACTGGGTCGTGATAGTTTGGTAAGTTTTAGAGATTTTGTTATAGATTCTTAACAAACCCCAGAATTTTTCGATTGTAAACTCAATCCCTAATCCCTTATCATCAGTCCCCAGCCTCCTTTACTTCAAATAAGCAACTGTCACACCAGCACCTCCCTCTGCTTGTTCCGCTAATTCAAAACGGTCAACAAGAGGGTGCCGTTCTAGAAATTCATGGACACCCTGACGTAGCCGTCCGGTTCCCTTGCCGTGAACAACCCAGAGTGCGCCGGATGTCACCGCGTCATTCATTGCTCGGTCTATGGCAAACTCTGCATCGGCTACACGACTTCCTCGAATATCAATTGTATTTTTCGAGGTTCGGACAGGAGGCGTAGGAGGTGAAGTGGGTGCGGGTGGAGGAGTGGGTGCTGGTTTTTGTTTAACGGGTATGTCAGGTTTTTGACCATCCAGTGACTCCACATCCGCTAATGATACGGTCATTTTCATTAGACCGAATCGTACCGTTAGCTCTCCATCTTCATCAGGCGCACTTAACACTTCCGCCGTTTGATTGAAGCGAGGGATACGAATGCGATCGCCTTCTTTCGGTCGAAACCCTGGCTTTGGTTTGACTGGTAATTTTACTGGCAGACGGCGCTGGGCAATGTCATTAATCGCATTCGTGGCCCGTTGGGCGTTTTGTGCAATGGTTGGACCGTGTTGCAACTTGCGAATTACTTGAGCGATTTCTTCTTTCGCTTGAGCGATCGCGTCTTGCACCTCCCGTTCCTGCGAACGTTTCAACTCACGTTCTCGTTCCTGCAAAAGCGTTGCTTTACGGGACACTTCATCATGCAAGCGTTCGGCTTGTTGCAACAGTTGGGTTGCCTCTGTTGCCTTTGTTTCCTGGCGGCGGCGTTGTGCTTCTAAGCCAGCAATCACCTGATTGATATCTTCAGAAGCGCTACCGACACGCTTCTGCGCTTGGTCAACCACTTCTGGCTTTAAACCTAAGCGTCGGGCAATTGTCAGAGCATTAGAACGACCAGGAATTCCCCATAGGAGTCGATAAGTTGGGGAAAGGCTGACATCATCAAACTCAACCGAGGCATTTTCAAATCGCTCATCTTGATATTTCAGCGCTTTGAGTTCGCCATAGTGAGTCGTGGCAACGGTTAACTGCGCTGTGTCTGCCAAATATTTCAGTAATGCGATCGCCAAAGCACTGCCTTCAGCAGGGTCAGTTCCCGCTCCTACTTCATCAAGTAAGACTAGGGAGGGAGTCGGGAGTCGGGAGTTGGGAGTTGGGAGGGACAAGGGAGAATTTTCCTCGTTGTCTTCCATAACTTCCTTGTCTTCTACGTCTTCTTTCCCATTTCCTAATGCCTCAAGAATCCGACTAATCCGGCGGATATGGCCTGAAAACGTAGATAAACTCTGTTCTAGGGACTGCTCGTCACCAATATCAGCAAGTACCTGCTCAAACCACGGAAGTTCCACGGGTTCTCTAGCGGGGATAAATAGCCCCACTTTCGCCATTAGAGCCGCTAAACCCAATGTTTTCAACGTAACCGTTTTACCACCTGTGTTCGGTCCCGTAATTGCTACTACCCGAATTTCCGGTTGAATTTGTACGTTGATTGGAACAACTGGGTGTCCCTGTTCATGCTGCTGTTGCCACACTAATAATGGATGTCGCAGTTGGCGTAGAGTAATAGTTTCTCCTACATTCCGCTCAACAAATCTCGGTGGATTCGCTTCCAACCACAAGCTATAGCGTGCTCTTGCTGTTGCTAAATCTAAGGTAGTGGCTACAGCGAGTAACTGCTCTAAGTCTGGTTTAACTGCTGCTACTTGCTCTGTAAGAGCGCGAAGTACAGCTTCTTCTTCGGTTTGTTCTTGACGGCGATACGTTCTGAGTTGATTTCCCAGTCCAATAATTGCGTTGGGTTCTATATATAATGTTGCACCCGTACTAGAGGTATCGTGAACGATACCAGGAATCGCGTCTTTCTGTGGGGCTTTGACAGGAATCACGAAGCGATCGCCTCGCTGAGTAATCACCTGTTGCTGGACTGCATTGCCTTGACGCTGCAAAATTCCTTGGAGAACTTGGTAAATCCTGTCTCGTACTGACTTGAGTTGACTGCGAATTCCTGCCAGTTTCGGTGTTGCACGATCAGCGACATCACCCCGATCATCAATACAGCGGTGAATTTCTTGCTCTAGTTCTGGATACGTCCGCATATCAGCAACCAGTTGGGCAAGAACTGGCACATCTTCTTGGTCATCAATCACACGACGTAAGCGACGCATACCAGAAAGTGTTGTTGCGATCGCGAGTAATTCCTCTCCTGTCAGAAGCCCTTGAAGTTCTGCCCGTTCCAAAGACTCCCCAATATCCTGAATGCCTTCAAAAGTCAGTCCCGCCGTCAACTGATTTTCTAACTGGTAGACTTCTTTTGTCTCGTCCAGTAGGCGCAGACTCTCCGGTTGAGTTGCGGGGATTCGGAGATTACGCGCAGCAACAACTCCCAGCTTTGTAGCGGCAAATGTAGCCAGGTGCTGGCACAGGCGTGACCATTCTAGTAATTCTAAAGTTTCAGATTGAATCAAAGCTTAAATATAAAAACCTACCCTAAGCTAATTATCAAGCAATTTCTGAGGAGAGGACGAGTAGGATTAACCGTAATCTGCCCCTATAGTTTTCAACAAGTCTAACTATAAAGATCTCAAGCAGGAAGCAGGACGATTAGTTTCAGCGTAAAGTCAACCCGTCTTTATCCTACAGGTTCCGAACCAATAGGAAGAGAGCTATTGATGACCCAGCCTGTCTCTTCCCAAGGTTCAAGAGGAGCTACTGAGTAGCGAGCAACAGTCGCCTCAATATGTCTCATCTCCTCAAGCTCTACTTTTGCAAATATCTCATCTAGCGCTTCCCTGTCTTGGTCACTCAGTGGAATACCGGATTGTGGTCGATCGCTAATTCTTTCCCTCATCAGCCAACACTTAATTGAGATTATTCGTCGATTGTCAAACAATCATTACAAATCTTAACATTGCTTACCTCCATCTGGTTGCTGAGATTTATAATTAGATGGCTCTGACTCTAGAGGTAGGCAGCAGCCCAATCGTAAGTTGCTCCCGGCAAACTAGTGCTGGTGTTTTCATTACGATGGGACTTAAGAGAAAAAACTACACTTCACCAATCCAGGTACTTGGCGGGTTCCTGAAATACTTGGCTTGTGATGATTCGTTTTTTACCGCCTCTGAACTTGTCTAAAACTTTTTGCGATCGCTTCACCAGCGTGTTGTTACAACATCGCATCCTTGCTGAACAGCGTAGTACTAGCTTTTCCAGCAGGCTTAAAATTATATCACTTCTTCCTATTTCTTCAAAAGTCTTGAGCGAGGCTATTTGTTAATCAATATTGCTAAATCTCTGAAGCGCCTCTTCTACACGAGGTAAGGTTTCTACAAAAAGAGCTTCTGCGAGTTGCTGTTTTTTTGCAAGATCGGCTAAGTCTACTACAGAATAAAGTGGCTCTACTTGCACTACGACTTCATGCGGTAAATCTCGACTAAAATACTTCACCCTAAAATCGTATCGATACGGTCTATATATCATATTGAGCAGCTCAATTAGAGGTTGAAGAGTCCAAGCGTGGTAGTTAGAGACAGACTCTATCCAACGTCCGCGATTCATCTCTTTTTTGAGCAAGGTTTGGGTTAAATGAAAATCCATTTTCAGGTAGATGAATCTTTCCTTCATCTTCGAGAAATGCTCACGTTTATTCAAAGCCGTAGGAACAAGAAGAGCCGCTTTATCAAAACCAATCACGCTCCTTCCATGTCGTTCCACCTCTAAAAAGTGGTTAGGGTTACTCCGCTGCATCACCACAAAATCAATCATCAAGAAAGGACTGACTCCTTCTAACTGATAGAAGCATTGAGAATGACCATGCCATGTTGGTTCAGGTATTCTGAGCTTGAAGCGAATTTCAAAGAGTGTTGAAAGACCTTGTTCAACTATCGAAAATGTTTCTTCAACGTGACCATCCTCCACAATGACCACAATATCAAGGTCTGACCACTCATCGGTGAATCCATGTGCGGCTGAACCTCCCTGCCAAAACGCTAAAACAAAATCTATTGGCTCTAAGGTAGTAATGAGGGTTTCTAGAATTTGGTTTCTCATTGTGAGCGAATTGATGTTTTTGTTGAGTTCAAGGAGAGTGGAACTATAGCGTTTTCCCCTTGGTTCAAGACAGTTCGCGATAACGGTGCCCAATCGTCATTGGTGTCAAGATAAGTCTTGGTGCTGGAAGTCGTGGTTAGACATTCCAGCCGAATTTGTTGTAGATATCAGGGGAACTGCTCGACAAGCCTTGGCGCTTTGGCAGCTTAAGACAAATCACCCCTGCAATTTGATACGCTAGCACCTAATAGTTATGGGAACGGGTAGACGCTGTGGATATTCAAATTGGGCGCAACAAGACAGCTCGCAGAGCTTACGGAATTGATGAAATTGCCTTATCGCCGGGGAATAGAACACTAGACCCTAGTTTGGCAGACACTCGCTGGCGAATTGGTGGCATTGAGCGAGAAATTCCGATTATTGCGAGTGCGATGGATGGAGTGGTCGATGTGCGGATGGCAGTGCTTCTGTCTCAGCTAGGGGCGCTGGGGGTTTTGAATCTAGAAGGCATTCAAACCCGCTATGCTGACCCTTCACCAGTACTTAACCGCATTGCATCAGTCGGGAAGACTGAGTTCGTTGCCCTCATGCAGGAACTCTATGCAGAGCCAATTAAGCCAGAACTCATCACACAACGGGTTCAGGAAATCAAGAACCAAGGCGGAATTGCTGCTGTGAGTGCAACACCAGCAGGTGCGATGAAATACGGCGAAGTTGTTGCTTCTGCTGGTGCTGATTTATTTTTTGTGCAAGCGACAGTCGTTACCACCGCTCACCTCTCCCCGGAGTCAATCACTCCCTTAGATTTGGCGCAATTTTGTCAAGATATGCCAATTCCAGTGATTTTGGGTAATTGTGTCACTTACGACGTTGCCCTCAACTTGATGAAGGCTGGAGCTTCTGGCGTTTTAGTTGGTATTGGCCCCGGTGCAGCGTGTACGTCTCGTGGTGTCTTAGGCGTGGGTGTACCCCAAGCAACAGCCGTTGCTGACTGTGCTGCTGCCCGTGACGACTACTACAATGAGACGGGTAACTACGTGCCTGTAATTGCTGATGGCGGCTTAATTACAGGTGGCGACATCTGCAAATGCATTGCCTGTGGTGCAGATGGTGTTATGATAGGTTCTCCATTTGCCAGAGCAAAAGAAGCACCAGGGCAAGGGTTTCATTGGGGCATGGCAACGCCGAGTCCTGTCCTTCCTCGCGGTACCCGCATCCAGGTTGGTAGCACTGGCACCCTAGAGCAGATTCTCATTGGCCCTGCACAACTCGATGATGGCACCCACAACCTTTTAGGAGCCTTGAAAACCAGCATGGGAACATTAGGAGCCAAAAATCTCAAAGAGATGCAGCAAGTCGAAGTGATCATTGCCCCTTCTCTGCTAACCGAAGGAAAGGTTTACCAGAAAGCGCAGCAATTAGGGATGGGTAAATAAGCTAGTACAAAAAGGCATAAGGTAGAGGGCAGAGGGCAGAAGGAACAAAGGCTTATACTTTTTACTTTTGGCTCCGTTGTTAACTGGTTACTTATTTCTGCCGCGCTGCCCTAGCTACCTATTGAAGGAGAAATAGGCACAGAAGACAACGAGAAAAAATCTCCGGACTCGCTTGTCAATCACTAGAAAAACTAAAGCTGTCGCTTACAATAGTAGATAGCGGAGACGAATGTTTCCGTTCACTCCTCACACCACACTCCGCCCGGACTGCGTTCGGGCGGTTCCTTTTATTTTTAGGATTGTAATAGTGCCTGGAAATATTAGGTCGAGTAGACTCAAGTTTATGTCTAAATGTATACGTTTTAGGGTATATGTCCAGGGTTTTTACTATGGTAGAATTCCTTAGATACATAGAAACAGTACACGCAAGGATTTCCAGGCATGTCAGCAGCCGTACAAGTTACAGATGCCAGTTTCAAGCAAGACGTACTTGAAAGTGAAGTTCCCGTTTTAGTTGATTTTTGGGCGCCCTGGTGTGGTCCCTGTCGGATGGTTGCGCCTGTTGTGGATGAAATCGCGCAGCAATACGATGGTCAGATCAAAGTCGTTAAACTCAACACTGACGAAAATCCTAACGTCGCAAGTCAGTATGGTATCCGCAGTATCCCAACTTTAATGATTTTTAAAGGTGGTCAGCGGGTAGATATGGTAGTAGGTGCAGTGCCCAAAACAACGTTGGCGAACACCTTAGAAAAATACCTCTAATTAGCTACAAAGTTAAGCGGGTGTACGAGAGGAACATCTATAGCCATGAAGTAAGGCTAGGACAATATTATTGAGCCTACCTTGAGATAATAAGCTCTGTTTCTTGAGTTACTGTTCAGTCGATCCGTCATCAGGGTTAACTTAACAATTTTTAATACCATCAAAGGCGCCTTAAGCATCAAAATTAAGGCGCTTTTTAATGGGTATGAACTTCTGCCAGTATTCTGGCAGGGATAAGTGCCGATTACTACAACGCTTCCACAGGCTTTGGCGAATCTCGATAGAATAGAATGCTCCTATTGTAGTGAAGTCATGACTCTATCTCCTTCTGACCATGCCCTCAAGTCACTTCAAACAGATTTAGCGGCACTGATTGAGCAGTTACCTACTCTGGAACATGGGAAATGGATTCAGCGTGCCCTAGCTGTCATCATGCGGCTAACTGAGGAGGAGATTGACCGTCTGGACTGGAAAATTTTAACTGCCTCCATAGAGGATATGGAGCGGGCGTTTCAAGTTTTTTATCCGTATCGACATGTTCGGAAAGTAACAATTTTTGGTTCAGCACGGCTTGCACCAGAGACTCCGGAATATAAGCTGGCGGCTGAGTTTGCGCGTTATTTGACGCAACAGGGATTTATGGTAATGACGGGTGCTGGTGGCGGCATTATGGAGGCGGGAAACGTCGGTGCTGGTGCGGAAAAGTCTTTTGGTCTAAATATTGAGTTGCCTTTTGAGCAAGGGGCGAATCCATTTATTGCAGGTGACCCGAAGCTGATAAATTTTAAGTATTTCTTCACACGTAAGCTATTTTTCCTGAGAGAAAGTGATGCGATCGCACTTTTTCCCGGTGGTTTTGGTACCCAGGATGAAGCATTTGAGTGCTTAACGCTTTGCCAAACTGGGCGATCGGGTCCAGTACCATTGGTGTTAATTGATCAGGCGGGTGGCACCTACTGGCAAGATTGGGATGCTTATGTTCGTAAGCATTTAGTTCAACGTGGCTTGGTAAGTCCAGAGGATTCATGCCTTTATACCGTTACCGATAACTTAGATGTCGCTTATGAGGCGATTAACAACTTTTACCGTGTTTATCACTCCAGCCGTTACGTTGGCGATCGGTTAGTGATGCGTCTCAAATTAGAGTTATCAGATGCTGATGTTGAGCGGCTGAATGAAGATTTCAGCGACATCTTAGTGAAAGGACGAATTGAAAAAAGTTCGGCTTTACCTCAAGAAACACCAGATGAAACGGCTGAACTCCCTCGCCTTCTTCTTTACTTCAATCGACGAGATACGGGACGCCTCTACCAAATGATCAATACAATTAGCGAGATGGGAGCAGCCGCACCAGAAGCAAGTCATCCAGAACAGAAGTAGCGGTTTCGCTCATTCGCCACAAGAAGGGAATAAGCGATCGCGTCTTGTGGAAAGGATGCGATCGCTTAGTAAGGGATTATTTTGAATACGATTAAAGTTTAGCCGACTGAAACTTCAGTTTTTAGAATCAACTTGTTGCAGTGTCCTAGTAAACGGTAATGACTTTCTGGAGAGGGTAAGTACTGTTGATACTTATAGGAATTCACCACCAAGGACTATCCACTCTTCTAGCACTTCTAATAGTTCCTTGCGGCAGGCTTCTAGCGTAGTGCCTGTCGCCCATACTCCAGATGCATTGTGGATTTCCCCGTAAAAGCCTTCGTTATCCTCAAGAAGCTCATAGTGTGCTGCTTCCATCGCCTTTTGGAGATATTCCTGAATCATTTGCCACCTCTAGGTAACTCAAACCCATCTTAGTGCGATCGCCTATTTCATACCAGTAGAGTAGCGCGATCGTGATCGAGCTTAGCAAGAATGCTGTTAATGTCATCGCTTGAGAAGACGAATTGAATGAAGTTCCTACTTCCCTCTAAGGGGAACTGAGAGTGAGATCGAGGTTATCCATACGAACTCTGAGCTGCTTAATTTTGCTCTAAATAAAAACAACCTCATCAACCCAAAGTGCCATAGTCAATGGAAGTGACTTTCTAGAAGTAACGAAATATTATTCAAACACGCGGGAACACTTTTTACTAAGTTTCGCAAACATTGGATATTCTTACCTAAAAATCTAGATTTCAATCAAGAAAATGTCATCAAATAATCTTCCTAGCAGAGACTACTCTTTAGAGCTTTTGTCGCAGCTTGAAGAAGCCCTAGAACCCATTTTAGATTTTCTGAATTCACCAGAAGTATTATCAGATCAAGAGAGTTATTATAAGCTTCTTTCTTCAATCCAGGAACTTGATGAGTTTATAGATATAGAAAAACAAAAATTAGGTAGTATGCCAAGACCTAAAGCAAATCTTCTAAGATATCAAGATAACCCTTATATGCCAAATTCACCTCAGTCTTTATCCGGTAGACTGTCTGATGCAATCAAACTTATTTTGGGGAGTTAATCAAGCTATTTGTCTTTGTCAAAATGCTCAATCTATTCTAATTCCGAGTAGGTAAATATGACTTTAGTGTTAGTTTTAGATCATCAATTAAATCTTTAGCCACACCTGTTTGACTAGACTGAGCTTCTAGTTTTAATTGAATAGCATCTAATGCATACTCATAAGGTTTAACACCATCAGTTAGATGAGGGATGGCTGAAGCTAGTAACTCTAAATCTTCCATAGACAAGTCACAGGCGGCAAAAGCTTCTAGACTATCTCGCAACCAACACATACAGCAGCGAATGTTATCCTTGAATGAATCTTGGTCTTTACCTTCCGGTATTCTATATTTCATGATTGCCTTATAACTTGCTCTATCTGCTAAAAGCGATCCATTAGGAAAGCCCTCCAACTTTTGATCTAGCCATTCTACAAGTTCTAAAGAAGCGGTTTTTTTGTTAATGTATACTTCAATGTTCTCTTTTTTAATTCTTTCGAGCTTTTTCCGGTGTTTTCCACGCTCAACCGGAGGAATATCCAAAGAATCTAATTCTTTTAGGATGCTATCTACTAAGTCTGATAATTTGACATGGAATTCTCCTAGTTTGAGCCGCGATTCCTTCTCTGCTTCTGCCTTTATCACTGCCTCAATAAACATAAACATCACTCCGCCAGAGAATAGACTACTAAGTAATACATTCAACAATGGTGAATTAGGTGTACTATGGGATGTCAGACTGGTTGTTGGCTTAAAGACAGTAACTAGGTTATTAAAGTTAAACCCACCAAGCCATAGCCCGAAGATAAAAACAGCAATGCTATAAAAAAAAGCTAAATAAGAAGCTACTTTTGAATTTTTCCAGTTCATATAATTACTCCCGTAGATCAATTTGCATAATCTTCTGTATTAATTTGTAGTCTTCTAGCATCGCCTTGCGAATACGTGCAATCATGTAAGCTGCTGTATTCCTGTTAACGCCAATTTTTTTAGCAAGTTGACGCCCACTGATACCTTCTTGAGAATTCAAGATAAGTTGAATTGCCAAAAACCACTTCTGTAAATCCACCCTAGTTTTGTGAAAAAGAGAACCAACTGTAACGCTATATGAATTAAAACAGGCGTTACAGTGATATCTGTGTTCTTTTTTTATAGCCGTAGAATTAGTTGATTGGCAATAGGGGCATTGAGGAGTTCCACTCCACATAATGTCTTCAAGAAGGGCAAGACAATCTTCATGATTATATTTCATCTTTAAGCTCAGAACTCTGAGCTAAAGATGACCTATAGGTTTAAGCTAAAACTAAACTCTTACTGACTTTAAACTTCAGGAAAATCAGTACAATTGTACTATAAACGCAAAAGGCTTAGGCAATTAAACTCACTGCTCTATCTACTAATTTTGCTAGCTTAATTACTGATATTTGTCATTAGTATATCGGTTCTTTTTTTTACTCGCTACTTGAGTAAAATCCTTTTGCTTAGTCAGGTTTTCGCTATTGGAACTATAACAGGCTAAGAATTAAGTACTTGATAAAACATTTGTCTAAATCAATTTTTAAAATGTAGCAACTACAAAAATTTCAGCGTTTGTATCAAGTCAGCTTGTTGCGATCGCAGTGGAGTAGCCCAGTCTATGTTTAGTTCTACAAATCCAATATCAGCGTAACCCTTTCTCCCGCAACAGTACATCAGCCCAAGCGGCATCTGACTCTTTAAGCGGTGGAACTGGTTCGTGGCTGTAATCTATTACTAAGTCATAACCTGCCCGGTCATAAACCCCATTTAACAACTCCTGCAAATCCACTAAGGGTTCAGTATCTTCTTTTCGCAAAGGTAAGGGAAATGATGGAATTGCGTTTTGCAAATTAAAGGCATACAAATCGGCGCTAGGACGGCGATCGCATTGACTAACCAAAATCCGATAATCGCTTTGAATACCATTCTCCAAAATCGGCATTGGTTCGCCAGCACGCAGTAAATCAATTTCAACCAAATGAGTTGAGCTACCAAGCACCCGCTGACGATTCTTCTTGTATGCCTTGCGTCCTTCTCCAGTCCGTTTATTCTTGCGAGAAAGAACTTCAATCGCACACACTACCTCCCTCGTCGCCACCTCTCGCACCTCCAGGTAACTCTCCCTAACAGTTTCAGGCATAGGGATTGTTACTGTCACAGATTGGAGTGGAGGGGTGGCAACGGCAACATTTTGTGTTGTCGAGTTCGTTGCAGTCTGGGAACGTTGCACCGTCACATCGGGAATACCGACAAGAAGCGTATCTTCCTCTCCACTAGCTTGGTAAACTCGCTTTTCAATAGCAACTCGGTATTTGGGTCGCAGTTTGGGAACTAAGGACTCTGCAATCAGCGTAATCAGCCAGTGATGAACCTCTGGCCACAAGGCATGATGTTCTAAATAGGGGTTCATACCGGGGAAGGGAGACAGCATTGATTTACCTCGCTCAAATCTGCGTAATCCTTATCACACATCCTATCCAAATAATAATTGGGTCAACGTCCTTAGCCATAAGTCCGTCAACCCATACTCTTGTTATTTGCGATCGCATTACTCAGGATGGTTCACCACAACCCAAAATAGCTGGTGCGATCACGCCCATCCACCATCTCAGCTACAGTTAATTGCTGAGTGATATTAGGCTTGATCCAACCCCAAATCTGTTACTGCACCGACACTGCTAGAAGAAACAAGCTTGGCATATTTCGCCAGCACACCTGTTGTATAACGAGGCTTTAAGGGTTTCCAGTTGGCGCGACGTTGCTCTAATTCCTCATCTGAAACATGAAGCTGTAATAATCGCGCTGGCGAATCAATTGTAATGGTGTCACCTTCTTGGACTAAGGCAATTGTCCCACCGACGGCTGCCTCTGGTGCAACATGACCAACTACCATCCCGTAAGTACCACCGGAAAAGCGTCCATCGGTAATCAAACCGACTGCATCACCCAAACCTGCACCAATAAGCGCAGAAGTAGGTGCTAGCATTTCCCGCATTCCTGGCCCACCCTTTGGTCCCTCGTAGCGGACAATAATCACATCACCTGCTTTAATCTGACCTGCGAGAATCGCATCCAGACAGGCTTCCTCGGATTCAAATACCCGTGCCGGGCCAGTAATTTGTGGCTTTTTGATGCCTGTGATTTTTGCCACCGCGCCTTCTGTTGCCAGATTACCTCGCAAAATGGCTAAGTGTCCTTGAGCATAGATTGGATTATCCCAAGGATGAATCACATCTTGATTGGCTGGTGGTTCCTCTGGAACATCGGCTAAGACTTCAGCAAGGGTTTGACCTGTGATTGTAAGAGCATCACCATGAAGCAAATCATGCGCCAAGAGCATTTTCATCACCTGCGGGATACCACCAACTTTGTGTAAGTCGGTTGCGACATACTTACCAGAAGGTTTTAGGTCACATAGTACAGGGACTTTGGCGCGAATGGTTTCAAAGTCATCCAAGGTTAACTCGACACCAATCGCATGAGCGATCGCAAGTAAATGTAACACGGCATTAGTCGAACCACCAACTGCCATAATTACGGCGATCGCATTTTCAAACGCTTTGCGGGTAAGAATCTGTTTCGGCGTTAATTGCTTACGAATCGCTTCTACCAAAACAAAGGCAGATTTTTCAGCACTATCGGCTTTTTCGGCATCTTCGTTCGCCATAGTGGAAGAATAAGCCAAGCTCATCCCCATCGCTTCAAACGCCGAAGACATTGTATTTGCCGTAAACATCCCACCACAGGAACCCGCACCAGGGCAAGCCTTGTTTTCTACCGCTGTCAGTTCGGTTTCGTCAATCTTGCCAGCACTAAATTGTCCTACGGCTTCAAACGAACTCACAACTGTTAAGTCCTTGCCGTTGTGGTGACCGGGTTTAATCGTACCGCCATAGACAAAAATTGCCGGGATATTCATTCGTGCGATCGCAATCATCGCCCCTGGCATATTTTTATCACAGCCGCCAATTGCCAAGACCCCATCCATGCTCTGCCCATTGCAGGCAGTCTCAATCGAATCGGCAATTACTTCTCGCGACACCAGGGAATACTTCATCCCTTCCGTGCCCATCGAAATTCCGTCACTTATCGTAATCGTACCGAACATCTGGGGCATCGCCCCGGCGCTTCTCATTCCTGCTTCTGCCCGGAGTGCCAACCCATTCAACCCCATATTGCAGGGCGTAATCGTACTGTATCCGTTGGCAATACCGACAATTGGCTTGGTAAAGTCTTGGTCTTGGAAACCAACCGCCCGTAACATCGCTCGATTAGGCGATCGCTGGACGCCCTGAGTAACGACTCGGCTTCTAAAGTTGTCCGACATTGGTGTGTTCTTCCCTTAGCTATCAGCTATCAGCGGTGTGAGTATTGAGGTTAGCGACATCAATGCTCAATAACAGGGACTTACCGATTCAGTCGTTGAGCAAACAGCTAACCGTAACCACAACTCGTCAGCTATTTTTTGATTGTCTCAGACTACATGACTATTTGGCTCGTTATGTAGATTCTCGCGAATTTTGTCAGTAATTCTTCTGTTGATTTGTCAGTGGGTGAAAATTAATCTTTCTGACATTTTTTGAAAACGATACGCGAGGCAGAGATAATCATGGATGTTGGCACACTGCTGAAGCAATACGCAGCAGGAGAACGAGATTTTCGCAATTCTAACTTCCAGGGACTGTCTTTCGCTGGAGTTGACCTGAGTGAGGCTAATTTACGAGGAGCGAACTTCATTCAGGCTAATCTAGCTGGGGCAACCCTCCAAAGAGCTAATTTACGGGAAGCGAACCTCACTCAAGCGAACTTACAAGGCGCTAACTTACAGGAAGCGAACTTAATTGGCAGCAACCTGAGCAAAGCAAATCTCAGTGAAGCCAACTTGAGTGATGCTAGTCTGCGAGCATCCAACTTGAGTGGCACCAATCTCACTAAAGCGAATCTGACGGAAGCGATTTTTAGTGAAGCGGTTCTCCGGGAAGCGGATTTGAGTCAGGCAAAACTATTTGAAACCACCCTCAGCCGAACGAATCTTTCTCATGCTCTTTTAGTGGGTGCCAGTCTGGAAGGGGCGAATTTAACCAATGCGATCGCAGTTGGGATAAACCTAAAAGGAGCAAATCTCGTCAAAGCCTTATTGCATGGTGCAAACTTTACTGGAGCTAATCTGAGTCAGGTAGACCTGAGTCGAGCAAAAGCAAATGGTACCAATATGACAGATGCTATCCTCATTGGGGCTAACTTACGCGGAGCAAATGTGAGTTGGACAACCCTACGGGGTGCAGATTTGACGAGAACAAATTTCTACCGCGCTAAACTTTGCTGGTCTAACCTAACTGAAGCAATCTTAGTTGATGCCGTTTTGCTGGATGCTAATCTCAGGCAGGTAACCCTACGAGATACTAACTTGAAAGGAGCAATCATGCCTGACGGCACTAAGCATGAATAGTACAAGCTTTTTTTGAAGCCAATACAGTTTTACTGAATGGCTTGAGCAACTTCAGCAATTACAATTTGAGCAAGAAGAATACAGAAGTGGCTGTGTTCAGGAGAATCCTGAATTCTGGATGTAAGTTAAGGTTATTCCACTAATGCCGCCGCCTTAGGATTATTGGCTAGACGACCATCTTCCATATAGACAATGCGATCGGCGATGTCGAGGATACGGTTGTCGTGAGTCACTAGCAAAATTGTGCAGCCCTGTTCTTTGGCGAGTTTTTGCATCATCTCTACCACATCTCGCCCCGATTTTTTGTCAAGGGCAGCAGTCGGTTCATCGGCTAGGACAATCTTATGATGGCTGACGAGGGCGCGTGCGATCGCTACCCGTTGTTTTTGTCCACCCGACAAGTCATCTGGATAGTAATTCAAGCGATTTCCTAATCCCACTTGCTCTAGCATCTGGGCTGAGCGAGTTTGCATCTCTTCTAAGCCGATATTCTTATGCAGTTCCAGGCCCATCTTGACGTTCTGGAGGGCAGTTAGGCTGCCGTGTAGATTATGCGCTTGGAAAATGTAACCGTGTTTGCGTCGTGCCTCTGTCAGTTGATTTTGACTTGCCCCACAGAGTTCTTTTCCCAATACCTTTAAACTGCCCGATTGAGCAGAACGTAAACCCCCTAGCAAGGTCAAAAGCGTAGTTTTGCCAGAACCAGAGGGACCCGTCATGATGATAATTTCACCCGCATTAATTTCTAAATTGATATCAAAGAGAACTTGCTTGCGGAGTTGACTATGACCGAAGTAGTGGTCGAGATTTTGGATGGAAATGACGGAATTAGTTGTCATGGCTGGCTTTAGAACATATCGGCAGGGTCAGCAGATTGGAGTTTTCGGGTCGCGATCGCACCAGACAAGGCACACATAATAATTGTTAGCACCAGTACCAGCACAGCACGCCTTAAGGTCATGGCAATGGGTAAGGCTGTAGCCGATGCCGCTAGTTGGTAAAGCCCCAAGGGTAATATCGTTCCTGGAATAAAGCCCAAGAAAGCAAGGATTATCGCTTCTTCAAACACGACACCGAGTAGGTAGGAATTGTGATACCCCATTGCCTTAAAGGTGGCGTATTCCTTCATGTGGCTATTCACGTCGGTAGAAAGAACTTGATAGACAATCACTACACCGACAACAAATGCCATCGCCGCCCCTAAGCTGAAAATGAAACCAATTGGGCTTCCTGTTTTCCAGTAGTTCTCTTCAAATTGGATCAGTTCCTCATGAGTCAGCACTCTGACATCATCAGGAAGATGGGATTTTAAGGCAATTGCTACCTGTTCCGGCTCATATCCCGGTTCAATGTAAATCAAACCAAGATTGATACTCGCTGCCTCACGCCTGGGAAATAGCAACAAAAAGTTCTGATCGCTGGTCATCAGAACCCCATCAGCCCCAAAGGAAGCGCCTAATTTAAAAAGACCAGAAATCGCGATTGTGCGCCGTTCGACTTCGGTGGTTACGGTTTTACCTTGTTCAACTTGCGCGATCGCTTCTGTGTAATCTCCTCGACTCGCCCGATCAAATAGGACGCTATCTGGCAGCTTAATTTTGTTTAACTGTTGGTTAACTTCCGGCAGATCAAACGCTGGCTGGTCAGGGTTAAACCCAACAATTTGAATCGAGGTTTCTTTGCGGGTTTGGGGGTTCTTCCAGTTAATCGTATTCGATTGCAAGACTTCTGCAGACTTGACTCCAGGAATATCCATTGCTTGATACAGTCGTCGTCGCGAAAATGTAGACAAGTTTTGCATATTACGGGCTTGGGGACTAAGCAAAACAATGTCTGTGTTCAACGAACGACTGAGGCGGGTGTTGCTGTCGTACAGCGCTGCCTGAAAGCCCATCTGCATGAACATGAGTACATCGGCAAAGGCAATACCTGATAAGGCAACCAAAAGACGGCTTCTTTCCCGACTCAGTTGCAGCCAGCCGAGGGGCGTTCGTCGCTGAAGTTGTTGAATAAATCCAATCACAGTTCGATCTCCACCTTGACTTGCAGATTTGTGAACTTAGCGGCTTTTTGGCTAGCGGAATCGTTAAGTGCGACATGGACTTCAACAACTCTAGAGTCAATGTTGGTACTAGGGTCGGTGTTGACAATTTCTTGCCGTCGTACCTGTGAACCAACTCGCTCAACTGTTCCTTGCAATTCCCCAGGAATGGAATCACTTGTTACTCG
This sequence comes from Microcoleus sp. FACHB-SPT15, assembly GCF_014849525.1. Taxonomy (NCBI): domain Bacteria; kingdom Bacillati; phylum Cyanobacteriota; class Cyanophyceae; order Oscillatoriales; family Microcoleaceae; genus Microcoleus; species Microcoleus sp. FACHB-SPT15. Next base: position 476,937 of record NZ_JACJNU010000062.1, read on the forward strand.
CACTTGCTGCCCTGGACGAACTTTACTAACATCACTTTGATAAACCTCAGCAACAGCAACCATCTGTTTGGTTTGCCCGATCTCAGCGATGCCGTCATCGGACACTACTTCACCCGCACGGGTATGAATGTCCATTACAACGCCGTCTTGGGGCGATCGCACATAAGCCTCATCCAGATTTGCCTTTGCCTGCTTCATAGACGCGATCGCACGACGGACTTCTACTCTGTCAGCTTCCACATCCACAGGGCGCACCTCAGCAATCTGATTCAAGGTTGCTCTCGCTTTATTCAGTTCTTGCGGACTGGTTGAGCGGGTGCGGTTCAACTCGGCTTGTGCTTCTTGCAGGCTTTGCTCTGCGGTATCCAGGGTTAAGTGCTTGCTGTCGCGTTCGGAGGCTGAGATGGCTCCTTGCTGATACAGCGATTGATAGCGGTTGTATTCTATTTGGGCGTTACGCCGTTGAGATTCCAATCGAGAAACCATTGCGGCTTGGGCATCAACATCACCTTGACGTTCGGCTTCCAAGCGGGCAATCTCCGCTCGTTGCGCTTCAACTTCACCCCGTTTCGATCCAGCTTGAGTGATCGCAAGTTTTGCCTGGGCGACTCTCACCTGTTCCTCTGCTTCCTCTAAAGCTGCCTGAAGGCGATCGCGACTGTCCAAAATCGCAATCACCTGCCCTGCCTTAATGCGATCGCCTTCCTTCACCAACAGTTGCTCAACCCGATTTTCTTGACTAGAGGTTGGAGCCGAGAGTTTAATCACCTCTCCCTTTGGCTCCAATCGTCCAAGTGCTGTCACTGTCTTGACTTCCGGCACACTGACTTCTGTTTGGGTTGTCTCAGCTTGGGAGGACTGAAACTGCCGGATGGTGTAAGCCCCAACCCCACCCACTAAAAGCATTGTTGCGACTGCCAGCCTGATCCAACGAGGATTGCGCGTTTGCGTTTGGGAGGAAGGGGAACCACTTGCTATCGACTGATTCAGCATTGGCTAACTCCTGGTTTAATCTTAAGCACCTAAACTATACAGTTCAGTTTTTTATACAACTAAACTAATCGGTTTAGTACAATAAAGTCAAGAGGTATCCTATAAACAGGCAAAAGTAGCTTGATTGAATTCTCAGTTAGGCACTAATCCTTTTAGCCTGTCGTCTCAAATAGAAAATGAAAAAGACCAAAAGCCCAGCGCGGGAATTGTCAGCAGAGAAAGCCGAAGCCATCTTGGATGGTGCCATGCAAGAGTTTTTGGCACATGGTTATGCGGCAACTAGTATGGACAAAGTTGCGGCAGCAGCAGGCGTTTCTAAAGCAACCGTCTACAGCCACTTTCAAGACAAAGAAGGATTGTTCACTGCGCTTATCCAGCAATTAGCGCAGAAAAAGTCAGTATTCAACCTCCAAAACCTCCAATCTCTTGAGGAAGAACCCAGCCGTGTTCTACGAAGCTTTGCGAAGGGAATGCTGGAAAACATCATAAGCGATCCACAGATTCTCACCCTCATCCGGCTGATCATTGGGGAGTCTGGACGTTTCCCAGAATTAGCCCAATCTTTTGTGCGTAACATTGAAAAACGGACGATTGATGCTCTCACTCAATACCTTGCCTCTCATCCTGAACTTCGGCTGCCTGATCCAGAAGTAGCAGCACGGACTTTTATTGGATCACTTGTACATTTCATAATCCTTCAGGAGATGCTGCACGGTAAGGATATTTTGCCAATGGAGCGCGATCGCCTTATTAATAGCTTGGTCGATCTGATTACTGCCACGAGTGATTCACTTACTTAAGAACGCTCGACGTACCGCTTCAACTCCCGCGCCATCCGTTTAATACCGCGCTGTTCGTCTTCCCGAATAAACGGCAAAAACACACGAGTTAAAACTCCTGAATAACTGGTCTTGTGAACGTATTTAGTACGACCAACACCAATTTCTTGCAGCTCAAAGACATACTCATTGCGAAAGCCAGGAATTGAGGAAACCCAACTGAGGCAGACATTGGGCTGAACTCGTGTAATCAATGGCTCAAACTCTGTTTCTTCTTCATCAGGAAGTCGTCGCAGCGAGAGGTATACCTCTTGTCCCTGCTGAAATTGCACATCTGAGTCACAGTCGAATAAAAATGTGTTCCAGTACTTCCACTTGTCTTTTTGGAATAAAATCTGCCAAACCCGTTGCTTTGGCGCATTGATGTCGATTTCTGTATAGAGACTTGCCATAAATGTGGCACGTCACCTCCAACTGGTGTAACTGGGTACAATTGCTCTTCGGTTCGCTCTTATAGGCTAGGGGTTATTTTAGATTGAGGTTTGAGATTTTTGACTCAATCTAAAATCTCAAATTTCAACTCCTTGCCTCAATAAAGAATGATACATTTAACACCCAACCCTAGTTTTAGTTTAACGATTCGTGTAGAAGTTCCCAACCGCGCCGGGATGTTGGCAAGCGTCACTCAGGCGATCGCTTCAGTCGGCGGCAATTTGGGAGAAATTACGCTCGTTGAGCAGAATCGTAAGATTTCCACTCGTGACATTAGCATTGATGCCGCCAGTAGTGAACACGCTGAGCAGATTGTGCAAGCTGTCAAGGCACTGCCAGACATCCAAACTATCGATGTCTACGATCGCACATTTAACCTGCATCGCGGTGGCAAAATTCATATGCAAAGCAAACTGCCACTGCATAATCAGGGAGATTTGGCAATGGCATATACCCCTGGAGTCGCTCGGATTTGCAACGCGATCGCGCAAGATCCAGAACAAGTTTACTCCCTCACAATCAAAAGCAATATGGTTGCTATTGTTACTGATGGTAGTGCTGTATTGGGCTTGGGTAACCTGGGACCAGAGGCGGCGCTGCCAGTCATGGAAGGCAAAGCGATGCTCTTTAAGGAATTTGCAGGGATTGATGCGTTTCCGATCTGTCTAGCCACCCAAGATACAGACACGATTATTGAAATCGTCAAAAACATCGCGCCTGTCTTCGGTGGAGTCAATCTTGAAGACATCAGCGCACCTCGTTGCTTTGAAATTGAAGCGCGATTGCGGCAAGAGATGGATATCCCAGTCTTTCACGATGACCAACATGGGACAGCAATTGTCAGCCTTGCTGCGTTGATTAATGCCCTGAAGTTGGTGAATAAATCAATAGAAGATGTCCGCATTGTGATTAATGGTGCAGGCGCTGCTGGAGTTGCGATCGCCCGATTACTGCGTAAGGCAGGTGCCAAGACGATTTTGATGTGTGACTCCAAAGGCATCCTCTCCACAACACGCCCTGACTTAACCGAACAAAAGCGAGAATTTGCTGTTGAAGCGGCTGGTACACTTGCTGGAGCAATGTCTGGTTCTGATGTGTTCTTAGGTGTCAGCGCCCCTGGTGTCGTTACTCCTGATATGGTACGCTCGATGGCTGCAAACCCAATTGTCATGGCGATGGCAAATCCGATCCCTGAAATTCAGCCAGAATTAGTGATGGATGATGTCGCTGTTATGGCAACGGGGCGTAGCGATTATCCAAATCAAATTAATAACGTTCTTGCCTTTCCTGGTGTTTTTCGGGGTGCATTAGACTGTCGCGCCTCGACAATTACCGCGAATATGTACCTGGAAGCCGCAAGTGCGATCGCATCTTTGGTAAATGCTACAGACTTAGATCGGGAACACATTATTCCTTCAGTCTTTGATGAGCGAGTGGTGACTGTCGTTGCTGCTGCTGTGCAACGCGCCGCACGGCAAGATGGCGTGGCCCGTCGGTAACTATCTCACGATGAGGAAGAGAGCGATTGCTTTTTCTTGTCAAATCACTTTGTAGGGGCGAACGGCTGTTCGCCCTCACTCTATGTGTTTGCAAGAATCTTCAGTTCAATTTCGAGTATGGTGTTCTTGTTGCAGTGAAAGAACAAAAAATCCTATGTTGCTCGTAAGGCTTGCTCTTTAAGGAGCGCATCTGCCCAAGTTGCCTCAGCTTCTGTCAGTGCTGGGATAGGTTCAGAATTGTAGTTGATTTGTAGACGATAGACAGCGCGATCGTACACTAAATCCAATAAGGCTTTTAAATCTACAATCGGATCGGCATCATCTAATAACAAAGGTAGTGGAAATGACGGAATTTTATCGGGTAAATTAAAAGTATACAAATCAGCTAATGGTCGGTGTTCGCTGCGACTAACCAAAATGCGATAACGACTCTGAATATTCGTTTCTAAAATTGGCAATGGCTCCCACTGCCGGAGTAAATCAATTTCCACTAAATGAGTAAAACTGCCCAATACATCTTGGCGTTTTGCTTCATAAGTTTCGCGCCCTTTGCCAGACCGTTTGTTGACGGGTGAGAGAATTTCTATAGAGGTTACGACTTGATTTGTTCCCACCTTCCGCACTTCTAAATAACTCTGTCTAATCGTCTCAGGTATGGGAACTGTCACCGTTATCGGTTGGGCGGGGGGTGACAAAGTAGCGACATTAGTTGTCGAATTTTCTGCGTTGAGGGGACGCTGTACCATAACATCGGGAATCCCAACTAGCAGAGGATTTTCCCCAATGACTTCGTAAATTCGCCGTTCAATAGCGACAATATACTTAGGTTCTAATTGAGGTGCTAATAAGTCAGCGATCGCTGTAATGAGTCGATGATGGAAATCTGACCATAATTCTGAGTTTTCTATATAGGGATTCATGCCGGGAAAAGGTGATGGCATGGTAGACCTCCATTCAATCGCTTACTTGCTATTGTAGATGTTCCCAGGATGAGAAAGCGATTGCCAAGTGTGCTGTAGCTTTAACCGGGTGGTAATCTTTAAGAATTTGTTAACTCCTGAATTAACTGCTCAGGAGTCATAATTCGAGGAGTTGTAACTGGAAAATCTTGCGGATTGCGGGTAATAATGGCATCTAATTGATTGACTATAGCCGTGCTGTTCTGAATTGCGTCTTCAAAATCTCTAAAATTAGCACCTAAAGCCATATTAATTGCGGTCATATCTACTGTCGCAACTTGGCACACAGTGACTATTTCCCTCAAAAACTCAAGGGCTAAATCTCGACCTTTTTCTTTACGGATAATGTAGTACAGGTCCCCAAAAGAGGATGCTGAGATGTAGCCTTCTATTTGCCCTTGTTCAACCAGGGATATAACTATTTCGCTATCCTCAACAAAGGGCTGTCGCTCAAGGGCAACATCCACAATGATATTAGTGTCTAACAGCACTTTCACAGGTTATGCTTCTCCTTCAAAGCTTCCCATCGCGCTTCATCTGGGTCAAAATCAGGAGGTGCAGGCTGTGTTTTTTCAAACCAATTTTGCAAAGCTTTGATTTTAGTCCGTCGCTTCGGCATCTCTGGCAGTGAGTCGGAATCGGGAACTGTGGAACTAGCAACCATCTCAACTACCTGCAAGACAATCACTTCCACATCTCCAGGTGGCATCTTAACGGGTTCAGTAATCACTAAGTTACCTGCTGAATCGATTGTTCCCTTCAGTTTGTAGGCTTGCATATTCCTTCCTTCCCCTTTGACAATGCGGAGATTGCTGTTATCCTATCTGAAAAAATGTTGGTTGGAGTGAGTCGGACGCGATCGCTCTTTCTCCATCAACCTTATCCTGAGTACATTGCTCCCTTATTTTTCTTTTTCGTCTTCCGCAGCAGGGAGTTTAGGGTCAGTTTCAGGTTCTGTGTATTCGCAAAACGTATTCAGTCCAATTTTGACAATATACAAAACAACAATAGTAGCTATTGCCGGGTCAAGTGGTAATCCATTAGCACCAGCAATACCGACGAGGGAGACTATCAATCCGGTGAGTAAAGGCGCACTGCCTGGGTTGTTGGTATATTCCTTGACTTTGCCGCGAAACCCATCATCACCACAGAGTTCTTTGCGGAGTTCGCCCAACATTACCTTCCAGAGGGATTTGCCTTTAGCGAATGTCTGCCTGCCGTTTTTCTCCTCCCAAAGTTCATCAAAACTGGTCTCTAGTCTGCCCTGATTTTTTTCTAGGATGGCGAATGCTTCTTGAGCGGGTTCGTACTCCTGTAATAGCTGCTGCTTAGCCTTGATTTCATCAGTACTTAATTGAACGTCCATATCACTCCTCATTTTGTTCACTTGCTGCCTGAATTTCTGAACGTATCTCTTCCGGGCACTCCTTACCCATCACCTCTTGCCAAACTGCCTCAAATTGGGATTTTCCCATCACCTTGAACATTCGTCCTAAATTTCGGACAGACACGCCAACAAACTCTTGATGATGCTTTATGCTAATTGCTAAAGCTTGAATGTAAATTATTACCGCCTCAATCCATTTTTCTTGTGTTTCCAGGGTTCGACCCCATACGGCTATGGTTAAGAATGCTTTGTACCAATCATTCGCTGCACTTCTAGCTGCAAACGCTTTTTGAAAATAGGCAACTGCGCTATCAAAATCTCCTTGCTCTTTGGCAATCTCTCCCAATCCGTAATACTGGTATGAAGCGTTGTAAGTATCCCCAGCGTCTTCTTTTATCTTCAAAGCTTTGTGGTAAAAGTCTTTTGCTTCATCCCATCGTCGTTTCTTCTGCGCTACTAACCCTAGTTGGTAATAGTCATTAGCAGCAGAATACCAATCCCCAGCATCTTCTTTTATTTTCAGGGATTTGTAGTAAAAGAGTTTTGCTTCATCCCAATGCTGTTGCAAATAAGCTACATTGCCTAATTGGTAATAGACCTTAGCACAAGAGTACCAATCTCCTGCATCTTCAAAAATTTTCCGGGCATTGTGGTAGAAAGCAATCGCCTCATCCCAATACCATTGATCTTCTGCTACCCTCCCCAGTTGGTGATAGATAGTTGCAGCCTTAGACCAATCTTCCGCGTCTTTATAAATTTGCAGGGCTTGTTGGTAGAAAGCTTTCGCCTCCTCAAAGTGCCGTTGCTTCTGTGCCACCACGCCCAATAGATGATACGCAACAGCAATATTGTCATTCACAGAGGTGTCATCTAAGGAGGTAAGCTCATCAAGAATTTCTTGATAAATTGCTCTTGCTCCTTCCAAATCACCAACAATTAGAGCCTCGTTAGCATCTACTCCCCGCAAATACATCCAGAAGTTGGAGGCATCTTGCCCCTTCGCCTTTGCTTCTGACAGATAGATGCCAATTTGATCCAATGCCCGTTGTCGCAGTGCCCTAAATTCAAGTTTGCGACCTATCCGTTCATACACTTCGTCCAAGGCTTGTAGAATTGCTTGAGCATATTCCCAGCTCTGCTGTTGTTCTGCCAGCCGCAAGTTTTGCAACAGGTTTGGCTCTTCTATTCGCAGCACAAAGCTTGCCAGTTCAGCATTGCTGATTAGTTCTCTATAGTATTTATCCGCGAAATATGCGTAGAAAACCAGCAGCTTTTTTTCTAGTTCGCTGACCTCCTGGGCAGCGTGTTGTTCAGATAGCCGTTGACGCAGATACCAGGGAAGGGCAGGATGAATTTTGTAGATGGTTAAATCGAGATGTTCCAGGATGCCAGCTTCTGCTGCCTCGTTGAGCAGTCCGAGCCAATGAGCTTTTTGCAAGGTCTCCCCAAAGACAGCCCGATATCCCTGTCCAAAGTTATCATCTGGACTGTTTGAGAGGGCATGGAGAAAATCAGCATTAACTCGTTCAGAGAATAGGGCTAAAAAGGGCAAATGCTGACGAGCGCCTTCAGACAACTTGGCAAAGGAATAATCTAAGGAAACAGTGAGAGATTTATCTCTGCCTTCCTCTTCCGCACCCTGAAAAGTATTCAACCCCTGCCGCAAAGCCTCAATCAACTGCACTGGACTCTGCGTCTTGAGGTGAGGCAATACCACCCGCAAAGATAGTGGATGTCCCCCCAAAAGTTTCAACAAATCCAGATACTGCGGTGGCAGTTTTGCCCTGTCTACCCCCGCTCTTTGCAGAATCTCCGCCGCCAACTCCTCCACATCCTGCTCTTGCAGTCCCTGCAAATTCAGCAAAGTGTAGATACGATCCAGCCAACGCTCCTCGCGGCGACTGGTAATCAACACCCAAGATTTCCCGCCACGCAACTCTTTGAGAAACCGCTGCAAACTGTCTCGCTCAGTCGCATTCAACAACGGCTCATTCCCCGCAGGAAACCCCCCCACTGGCTCAAAGTTGTCCCAAATCAAGAGACTTGGCTGAGTTTTCAGATAGTTCAGTACAATTTGCTGTTGTTGCTCTGCCCGATATTGAGAAAACTTGTCGCCCCAAACTTCCCTTCCAACTTGATTCACCACATTACTCAGCGTCGCCCCCTGCTCAAACGACATAAAGAAAATCTTGCCAGTACGTCCCTGAGTCTCCTCCAGCCACCGAGCAAAGCCACAAGCTAATTCAGTTTTGCCCACGCCAGCCATGCCTTGCAACAGCACGATATTGTTTTGCCGAAATGCCCGCTCTAAACGCAAGATATCGTAGTCTCGCCCAATAAAACCGTAAGCCCCCTCCTCTGGGAACCCCACCAAATTGCTAACCGTTGGCTCTAGGAAATCCTCAATATCCAGAACATCTATATCTGTAGTTGTGGGAATAAACGGCGTGTAAGATTCCTGCTGATACAGCACCGGCACCAGCCAATCTTGCAGAGGCTTATCGCCCTTGGGACTAGGACGCTGGGGCTTATTCAAAACGTTTTTTCGCCCCGCCGCCACAGCACTGTCGAGAGTCGCACCTGCCGCCAACTCCCCATACAACCGCCCCATGAAATGTTTAGCGGCTTCAGCATACACAGAATACGCCATTGCCACCACACCCTTAGCCCCCAAGGACACCAAGCGCGTCGCCACAGAAGAAAACTTTTCCTCTCCCTCCTGCGCCGATTTGCAAGCATTCAACACAAAAATCGGCACGCGGCAATCTGCCAAATTCTGAGCAATCTGTGCCGCCGTCACAATATCGGGGGAACCATCATTCTTTTCAAACACCAACAATCCCTGTCCCGCAGCACCCAAGGTATGCTGAAATCCAATGCTGTTGGCGTCAAAATCCCCATGTCCATCAAAATGAACGATATGATAAAACCCGCGATTGGCATTCAGTTCCCGCTCAAACTGCTCAAAGCTGGGTGGACGCAACACTTTAAGATTGACTTTTTGGCGAATATTTGCTACAGCTGCCAGCAACGGACGGGCAATCGTTCTCAGAGCAATATCTTTTTCGCCATAAGGACGAGCAATTACCAGCAAAATATTCAGCTTATCCTGGGGTAAATCGCCCATTTCTGCCCGGACAGTGTAGTCGCTGAGACTGCGAGACATCCCAGCCAAAGACGGTGCGAGAAATTGGCGATCGCTCGGCGAGTACAATAACTCCCAAGGTAAATTCAGCACCTCTGGACTATCCGAAGTAATCACCAGTTCGCACTGATTCAGCCCTTCGTAAGTCGCCGCCTGAAAAAATTGCCGCGCTTGCTCACTACTGCGAAATACTAATTCAAATAACTGCTCTCCCCAGTCTTGAAACTTTTGCTCGACCTTTGCCGCATTGTCGGGAGCAAGTCCATAGGGAAAGCGCAAATACTCTTCCAGGTACCAGCGCAAGTCAGCTAAAGCTTGCTCATCAAAGGGATGCGTAAACGTTACCGATGGTGCAGGGCGAGGATTAGATTGTCCGCGTTGCCAGGAAAGTTGAATCGAATCTCCCTCATGATTAATCCGCAAACAATTTCTCGCCATATCCGCTCTGCCTAGCACTGCGACAAGTTAACGCCATCCTAACTTAGGGATTTAAGCGATCGCGGCTTGTTCCGGATAAGCTGCCACAACCCACTTTTATCAACAGGACTTACGCAAATTTATCTTTGAACCACCATCTGTAGGGGCGCAAAGCCTTCATTGGTGTCAACTTAACGTTAGCTTGGCGGTTGAAACCGCAGCTACACAAACAAAACCCGCCTGCGCGGGTTATAAGAATCTTAATTTTCCGTTAGTCCGCGTTCGCGTTAGCGTTCCCGAAGGGTAGGCGGACTTTGTTTTTATAGCCGCGAATTCCATTCGCTCTCGTCTTAAGTTGACACCAATGAAAGCCTTGCGCCCCTACCATGTGTCGCGTCTGTGCGTAAGTCCTGATTAAGATAATCTAGCGTTTATTGAACTATATTGACACATATTTTTTTGTAGTGCTATTATCACAATAACCAAAGAGCCAGCGCTTTGATTTGCACGTCCCGGCGCTGGCTCTAGCCTCAACAATTACTCATTGGAGACTGTATTAATCATGACAGCTCAAGCATTAAACTCGCCGCAATACTGGCAAATCCAACTACCGATCGCAGATTTCCTCAAACCCAAATTTCAATTTGGCGATCGCGTCGCAATACATTGGCAAGATGATCTAGGCAATCATTACTGTGACATCGGTGTGATCATTGGGATGGAATATGTTAGCGATCGCGATCAGCCAGCTCAATGGTATTACCGTATTCGCTTCCTGAAATGCGACCATCAGCCCTCGCTCGTTGGGTCTTACGAGCAATACTATGAACCAGAATCTAACTTCGTTGCTGATAATACTGTGAGCGAACATTAAAGCTAAAAACTAGCAAACGGGGAGATTTTTGACGTTCTCCCCGCGTCAAACTCCCCTGCGTCTTTGTCCCGCTTTGCGGTTAACCCCAGAGATAGAGCTTCAAGTTGCCAGAACTTGAAACAATAAAAGTCATTGTGTTTTGGGCATCTTAAGCGATGAATTTTGACTTTTCTAACCTATTCTGGATATTCTTAGCTGTCTTATCCTTTTTGCCAGGGTGGCAAAAACGTCAGATAGAAACCCGACGACTTCAGACTCTGCGCTCATTTGAGCAGCAGCGCCAGAGCCGAGTAATTTTACTAATTCACCGCCAAGAGTCGATTAGCTTGCTTGGCATTCCCCTATCACGCTATATCTCTATTGAAGACTCTGAACAGGTGTTGCGAGCAATTCGCTTGACGCCTCCTGAGACACCTATTGATTTAATTTTGCATACACCAGGCGGTTTAGTGCTGGCGACCGAGCAGATTGCAAGAGCGCTGATTCGTCACCGCGCCAAAGTAAGTGTCTTCGTTCCGCACTATGCGATGAGCGGTGGCACAATGCTAGCAATGGCAGCGGATGAAATTGTGATGGATGCCAACGCCGTCCTTGGGCCTGTCGATCCGCAACTCGGTCAAACGGCAGCAGCGAGTGTCCTCAAGGTGGTTGAACAGAAGCCTATTGAGAAGATTGATGATCAAACCCTGATCATGGCTGACCTTTCTCGCAAAGCCATTCAGCAGGTACAGCAGTTTGTTCGGACACTTCTTAAAGATGATTTCCCCAACCCAAAGATTGCCCCGGAAAACATCGACAAGATTGTGGATTTCCTGACTACGGGGCAAGTCACCCACGATTACCCCATCACGGTTGAGGAGGCAACAGAACTGGGGTTACCTATCACTGTTGGTCTACCACCTGCAATCTACAATCTCATGGAGTTATACCCACAACCCCAAGGAGGACGACCTTCTGTGCAATATATTCCGATGCCGTACCAACCGCGTCCGGCTTTACCAGAGTCAACGGGAAGACCACTTCCAGAGCAATCTAGGCAGTGAACAAGGTAGGAAAACGCTCTTGGCTATGGCTTTTGTGCGGCTCAATTCAAATCAGCAACTCTTTAGGGAGGTTACTATAAACTGAGTTGGCGATAGGCGACGAACGCAGCAGAAACAACATCTTTTTTTACATAAAACCTACAAGGTTTTCCCTCGTCGTCTAAACTGCTATGGCAGGGTAAAACGTTTTCCTCCTTTCAACCATGTCATCCTTGCAAAAACTAACCAAACGCAGAAGTAAAGTCCGCCAAAGCCTGTGGTTTGAACGAATAATGGCGGTTTTGGCGTTGGTGAACTTGCTCTTGGTTTTGTTTGACTTGACCTACATTCCATTACGGGATTTCTGGCTTCAGGGCAAAATCAAGATTCGTGGTTTGACGCTGGAGGTTCCCCTACCTCCAATTACTGAATGGTATGACCAATTTAAGAGTATTGAGCCTTATCGAGATACCCAACAGTATTTGGAAAGGGTGGAGGATTTAGAAACCCAAATTGGTCAGACAGGATTGCGATCGCAACAAGTAGAAGTCATCCTTGCCGATTTGCGCCGTCGTAGCGTTGATATGATTGATGCTAATCCGTTTCAGATTGCTAATAAAACAGGCACTCTGGAAAGAATTAAAAATCGGATGCGTGAGCATGTTCAAAATGAACAGGATTCTTCTAAAGCTGCTTTTAACCAATTCTGGAGCCAACAATACTTAGCAACAAATAGTCCAAAACGAGAGCTAGATTTTTTCAACCGAGAAATTCGACCATTAATCGAAACCAACTACTACCGTCCAATTGGGGAAAATGGCGAATTTGTAGATCGTTTTGCTGTAATTGACTTTCCATTTTTTGTCGTATTTGGTCTAGAATTTCTGGCGCGTACCTGGTTTATTAGCCGTCGTCGCACTGGTGTTAGTTGGCTAGATGCCATGCTGTGGCGTTGGTATGATATCTTTCTGCTGCTACCATTTTGGCGCTGGCTGCGTATCATCCCTGTAACGATTCGATTAAACCAAGCTGAGTTAATCGACCTCGATCGCATCCAGAAGCAAATCAGTCAGGGGTTTGTTGCCAGCATTGCTGAAGACTTAACTGAAGTGGTTGTAGTTCGAGTCATCAACCAAGTTCAAAGCTCAATTCGTGAAGGAGATATCGCTAATTTGCTGTCAAAACGCGAACGTCCCTACATTGACCTCAACAACACGGATGAAGTAGCAGCACTCTCTACCTTAATGATTCAGCTAACGGTTTATCAGGTTCTCCCAAAAATTCGACCTGATATAGAAGCTTTGCTACAACACAACCTTACTAAAATTCTTAGCCAGTTGCCAGCCTACCAGGGACTTCAGAATGTGCCGGGAATGGAACAATTACAAAATCAATTAGCTGAACGATTAGTCAAAGAAATCTCTCAAACTTTATACGATGGTCTTAATAGTGCCATGGAGCCTGACCCTGTTGGGGATCAACTGTTTCAACGTTTGATTAAACACCTCAGTGAAGCGTTAGGCTCAGAAATACAGGCAAAGCATACCTTACAGCAAATTCAATCCTTACTGACGGATTTGCTAGAGGAAGTCAAAATCAATTATGTCGAGCGATTGTCTGAGGAAGACTTAGAGGAAGTCTTGGAACAAACAAGGGCAATTCGGAAAATTGCTCATCATTGACATCCTCCCTCCTGAAAGGTTCGTTCCAAAGCTTGGGCTATCGACCACCCGATAAATCCCACCTGCCATCTGTTGGTGATTTGTCTAACAAGCTTCAGAGCGATCGCCTCACAATGCTGAGCTGATTGCGCTAAACTCGAACATAGCAACGGACGGAACTCTATTCGTCGCTAGGCTTCTTGGAAAGAATTTTACCTGGAAGTGGGTTAGACCCACTTTTTTTTGTTTTGTTGGAGTACTTCCATGACTCATCCCCTGATTCCACAACTAATCGATTTAGCAACACCAGTAGCTGAAGATCTGGGATTGGAGGTTGTCGGGGCTGTCTTTTACACCAACAGACGCCCACCTGTGCTGCGTGTTGATATTCGCAACGCTACCGGAGATACCGGATTGGATGACTGTGAACGGATGAGTCGGGCATTGGAAGAAAGATTAGATGCAACGGATATTATTCCAGACACCTATGTTTTGGAAATCTCTAGTCCCGGCATCTCGCGCCAGCTAAGCACAGATCGAGAGTTCATCTCGTTCAAAGGGTATGCCGTCATTGTCAAAACATCTGAACCTTTCGAGGGTCAAAAAGTGTGGCGAGGGCAGTTAATTCGTCGAGATGACACAGAGGTTTACATAAGCCAAAAAGGGCGTGCGATCGCAATTCCCCGCCAGTTGGTAACCCACGTACAGCTGGACGATAAAGTTTAAGCCGCGATTGGCACTCTTGCTAGTTATCTAGCTCAAAAGAGATGAGAAGTTGGCAGTGCAAGTAGCGTCAGCTCAAACCTTGCTTTCAACCTGTAGACAAGCCTTTAAGTTCATAAATTCATCATTACGGAGACTTGCTTATGTCGATAGTTGCTTTACCCGGACTGAAAAAGATGATCGAAGAAATCAGTCAAACCCACAACCTTCCCAAGTCGGCGGTTCAACAAGCGCTACGAGAAGCGCTTCTCAAAGGATATGAGCGTTATCGCCGCGCTCAACGCCTTGACCGATTTCATTTTGAAGAAGACTATTTCGATAATTTTGAAGTCGATCTTGATGTTGAAGAAGAAGGCTTCCGAGTCCTATCGACAAAAACTATTGTTGAAGAAGTCGGGAATACCGATCATCACATTTCCCTCAAAGAAGTCCAGGAAGTGGCTTCTGAAGCACAACTGGGCGATTCAGTCGTTTTAGATGTCACACCCGATCAAGGCGAATTTGGTCGGATGGCAGCAATTCAGACCAAGCAGGTACTATCGCAAAAACTCCGAGACCAACAGCGTAAGCTGGTACAGGAAGAATTTGAAGAGTTAGAAGGTACTGTTCTCCAAGCGAGAGCCTTACGCTTTGAACGGCAATCCGTAATCATGGCGCTCAGTAGTGGCTTTGGTCACCCGGAAGTCGAGGCGGAACTACCCAAGCGGGAACAGCTACCTAACGACAACTACCGTATCAACACCACATTCAAAGTTTTTCTCAAAAAAGTTCGCGAAGGTCCGCACCGTGGTCCTCAGCTAGTCGTTTCTAGAGCTTCAGCTGGTTTGGTCGTTTATCTATTTGCGAACGAAGTCCCAGAAATTGAAGATGAAGTGGTTCGGATTGTTGCCGTAGCAAGGGAGGCAAATCCGCCCTCACGTCATGTTGGTCCCCGGACTAAAATTGCAGTAGATACCTTAGAGCGTGATGTAGACCCGGTGGGTGCTTGTATTGGTGCTAGAGGGTCACGCATTCAAGTAGTAGTCAATGAATTACGAGGCGAAAAAATTGACGTAATTCGTTGGTCACCTGACCCATCTACCTATATTTCCAATGCTCTGAGTCCTGCGCGAGTCGAGCAGGTGCTACTAGTGAATCCAGAGGGACGTCAGGCTCATATTTTAGTACCAGAAGACCAATTGAGTTTGGCAATTGGCAAAGAAGGGCAGAATGTTCGCCTTGCTGCCCGCCTCACCGGCTGGAAAATTGACATTAAAGATGTGGCTAAGTACGACCAGGAAGCCGAACAGCGTAAAATCCAGGCGGCGATGCAAGCAGCAGCTGACGTTGAAGAGGAACAAGAGGATGATTATGAGGATGAAGTGGTAGATACTCTGAATTTGGCGGATTCTGAGGCTCAAGCCGAAACAACCAGCCAAGAAGAAGAATAGGAGACTAAACGTTGGACATGAAGGATACAAAGAAAACAGTCTTTTCTCCCTGCCTCTCGTGTGTAGCAGTAATAAACTGAAATTAGATAATCGCTATCCCATTTGTTCTTCTTGTAGATGTTTACACCTGTCGCTGATCGATGGAACCAAACTACCGCCGTTGTCTAAGCTGTCGCAAAGTTGCTCATAAAGAGACATTCTGGCGTATTGTCCGAGTCTATCCATCACGGCAGGTACAATTAGATGAAGGGATGGGTCGTTCGGCATACCTTTGCCCTCAAACAAGTTGTCTAGCAGCAGCTCAGAAGAAAAACCGATTAGGGCGATCGCTTCGGGCTTCAATCCCAGACAATCTGTACAAAACATTGGAGCAGCGCTTAGCCGCAGTAGCCAATACCAGAAGCACCTAAAGGGGAAAGAAAATCTATAAAACAGGAAAATTTAACCTTTCGGTGAACCCAAGCAATCGCTAGGATAGAAGAGAGCGGCTAGTTAGTTGTAAATAGTTTTTTCCTTGGAGGTGCGTTTTCACCCTAAAGCCAGCAAGCTAACCTGAAAAGCAATACTGAAACTCATGGACGCAAAAATCGTCCCAGGTTTTTAAAGATTTGTGCAAGATTAGAAAAGAAGGGTATGCTCCGAGTGAAGACTAACTAACTGGCTTACTGTCATACAGGCTCCTCTCCAGGATAAATTGATTGTTGGTTATTTATTTAGAAGCACATTCATCACGGTTCAAAGTTCACTCTCTTAGGCACAAAACAAATGAGCAAACGGTCATTCGAGCGTTTAGTTATGGTGTAACAACTGCAAGGTACGACGGGGAAATACTGGATGAACAACGGTAAAGTCAGAATTTACGAATTATCACGGGAATTAAACTTGGACAATAAGGACATTTTGAGCATTTGCGAAGGGCTTAATATCTCTGTCAAAAGTCACAGTAGCACGATTACAGAAACGGAGGCAGAACGCATTCGTGCCGCCTCAGAAAAATATTCAGACCGCCCAACAGCGGTCAAAACTCGCGAACATACGGCATCCACAGAAGGCAGCTCTGGAGCGCCACCGACTAAATTGATTGGACGCCCTAACGCTCAGCGCAAGCAGCAAATCCTAGAAATTCGTCAGTATAAATCTCGTCCTAGTTCTAGTCAACAGGCAGGTCCTCAAATGGCGACGCCTCCTCAACCCCCCGTTAGACCCCCGGTTCCCCAACCGCGTCAACCCAATATCAATCGACCAACCCGTGTTGGTCAACAGGATACCAAGCCTGAACCACAAGCTGAGCCAACACCGCCAGTTGAGCAGGAGATTACTCAGGAGAATTTAAACATCCCTGTGGTCGAAGAAAGACCATCACCGACTCAAGCACAGCTTGTCGAACCACCGATCAGACCATCACGACCGAAACCACAGATAAATCAGGCTGAGCGACCTGTTCTGAAACGCGATCGCAAAGAGGTTCCAAGCTCAGAATCAAGTGGCACTCCAGCTCCAGTAAAGGCAGGTAGTGCCAATCAGCCATCAACAACCACGGATGCCCCACCTCCTGCCCGTCGTGCTCCGGTCAAACCTGCGGTTCCTGAACTCAACCGACCCCAGAAATTCCCAACTCGGCCTGTGCGTGACGGACAAAGCCCTGATGTAGCAGCAACAGCTGGTAGAACGGGTCGTCGAGGTGCAGATGATTCTGCTGATGGGGAAGATGGCATCCTGGAAACACCAGAAATGCTGGATCTGAAGTTGAGACGGCCCTCGGCTCCACCACGACTGGTTAAGAAGAAAGAGTGGGAAGAAGAAAACGGAGAAGAAGAAGGTAAAGACAAAGCTGGAAAAGCTGGCGGAAAACTCAAACGTCGAGCTGATCTATTTCTGGATGATGACGAAGACTTTGAAACTGAGCTGAGTGGAATTGATGTCCCAGTTGCAGTTAGTCTTTCTGTGGCTCGTCCTCCCAAACCGAAAGCGCTTGCAGGGCAGACGCCTACAGCGCCGCCGAATGTCACCCAGAGGAAAAAACCGACAGCAAAAGGTAGCGGTAGCAGCAGGGCAGAGAGTCGTGAACGACGCCGTGATAAGAAGACTACTCCCGAACGGATAGAAAAAATCGTCTTGAGTGGTTCTTTGACCGTCAGAGAGCTAGCTGCGACTATGGGCATTGCTGAAACTGACATTATCAGGAAGCTGTTCGCTCAAGGATTAGCGGTTAGTATCACTCAAACTCTAGATATTCCAACTGCCCAGAAGGTAGCAGAGGAACTGGATGTAGAAGTTGAGATAGCAGAAGAAACAGCCGCTGCGACTAAAGTTACAGAAATGGTGGATGCTAATGACCTGGAAAACCTCCAGCGGCGTCCGCCAGTGGTCACAATTATGGGTCACGTTGACCACGGGAAAACAACTCTACTTGATGCCATCCGTGAAACGAAAGTGGCACAAGGTGAAGCAGGTGGGATTACTCAACACATTGGTGCTTACCATGTCGATGTAGAGCATGAAGGCGAAATCCAGCAAGTTGTCTTCCTCGACACTCCCGGTCACGAAGCCTTTACCGCTATGCGGGCACGGGGAACGCGGGTTACTGATATTGCTGTTCTTGTCGTTGCGGCTGATGATGGGGTTCGACCTCAGACCATTGAAGCAATTAGCCACGCTAAAGCGGCTGAAGTGCCAATTGTTGTTGCGATTAACAAAATCGATAAACAGGGCGCACAACCCGACCGCGTGAAGCAAGAGTTGACCGATCAAGGTCTGCAACCAGAAGAGTGGGGTGGCGACACGATTATGGTGCCTGTTAGCGCCATTCAAGGAGAAAATCTGGATACGCTCCTAGAGATGATTCTGTTGGTGGCAGATATTGAAGAACTCTCTGCCAACCCAGAGCGACTCGCTAGAGGTACAGTTATTGAAGCCAACCTGGATAAAGCCAGAGGTCCAATTGCTTCACTCCTGGTACAAAATGGCACCCTGCGGGTTGGTGATAGCCTTGTAGCTGGCTCGGTCTTTGGTAAGGTGCGGGCAATGATCGATGACCGGGGCAAGCGAGTTGACGCAGCAGGTCCATCCTTTGCGGTAGAGCTTCTCGGCTTGAGTGATGTTCCAGAGGCTGGAGATGAATTTGAAGTCTTCGCCAGCGAAAAAGAAGCTCGTGCGATCGCGAACACCAGAACTGATGAACAACGACAGTCTCGTCTACAACAGGTAATGGCATCCCGCCGAGTCACCCTCAATAGCCTCTCTGCTCAGGCTCAAGAAGGTGAACTCAAAGAACTCAACTTGATTTTGAAGGCAGATGTTCAAGGTTCCGTAGAAGCGATTCTTGGTGCTCTTAGACAGTTGCCACAAAATGAAGTCCAAGTCCGAGTCTTGTTGACGGCGGCTGGTGAAATCACAGAGACGGATGTTGACTTAGCTGCGGCTAGTGGAGCCGTGATTATTGGATTCAATACCGCACTCACTCCTAGTGCTCGCCAATCGGCTGACCAAGAGGGTGTTGATGTGCGCGAATACAACATCATCTACAAGCTCTTGGATGAGATTCAAGGCGCGATGGAAGGTCTCTTGGAACCAGAACAGGTCGAAGAAGCCTTGGGTCAAGTCGAAGTTCGAGCCGTCTTCCCCGTTGGGCGTGGTGCGGTTGCTGGTTGCTACGTGCTTACAGGCAAAGCGATTCGCAACTGCAATATCCGAGTACGCCGTGGTAGCAAAGTAGTCTACGAAGGCGTTCTGGATTCCCTCAAGCGGATGAAGGAAGATGTCAAGGAAGTCAATGCTGGCTTTGAATGCGGCATCCGAGTCGATAAGTTCAATGACTGGGTTGAAGGCGACATCATCGAAACCTTCAAGATGGTGACGAAGCGACGCACTTTGTCAGCCAATTAGTCAGTTGTTAGTTGTTAGCTACAGGGACGCAAAGAGTTGCGTCTCTGTAGCAGCAACAAAAGACAACACGCTACAGAGAAAAGTAGCAGGCGTAGATAATACAAAAAAAGCTATAACGGACTACGAACAAGGGACAAACCTATGCGCTCCTTCTGGACTGAACCTTTTTTGTGGATTCATCTTGCTGGTATCGCTGCCTTACCCCTGACGTTAGAACTGGTTTGGCTGGGATTGGCAGTCGGTGACCCGATACTCCCTGTCTGGTTAGAGCTAGTGTTGGTGATTGCCATTGGGACTGTGCCTGTGCTTTGGATGCAATTGACCCGTCCCTTCGACATTTTCAGTATTTTGGTGTTGGCAGTAAAGCCAGAGCAACTCACAACACGGCAGCTACGCCTCTTAAGCTTGTTCAAAACAAAGACGAATCAGGTAGTTGCTGTTGGTGCCGCTTTCTTTATGGTCTGGGTACTGTGGACGATTTACCGTGATGCGCCTGTGGCGGCAGCCGTTGCTCCCTTTGGTTCTGGATGGCGTATTGCTGGGCTGTTATGGGCAGGAGTTGCCTTTCTCATCAGTAATTTGTTCTTGCAAGTCCCCTTGAGTGTTGCACAAGTTCTCCTGACGAGTGAGTCGGAGTTTGGTGCCACTGAACCCTATCGGGTTGAAAAAGTGCCGCAGGACTTTACCCTACCAGGTGTCCGGGTCAATCAAATTTTGCCTTTTTCGATCAGTGAGTCAGCGACTTCAACGACACCATCTCCAACGTTGTCTTCTGAGCAAAAATGATGATTTTCTCAGGTTTGAAGTGTCGAAAAACTACTTAAGCGAGAGTTTGCTCTCTAGATGTTGTTGAGGGCACAGTATAAAGTCAGTAGCTGAGTTACTTTACAAGTAAGCAGTGCTATTCAAATAGTTTCCCACCAACTTTTTAAGGTATGTGTTATGGCAATTTCAGCTACTTCTGAATCTAGTCAATTTTCCCAAGATAGCCAAATCTGGGATAATCTCAAACAAGCGATCGCATCCAGTTCAGGATTCCAGCGCTGGCAACTGGAACATCCAGTGGGTGAATCCCTTCAAGATTACAGCCTCGATAGTCGGGTGCGTCGGTATCTCCGCGAAACCCTAGAGACTCTTGCTTACTAGCAGGTACACCTCGAACGCATTAGTTCATAGTCCAATTCTTGGGAGTCCAGGGAGACTTGGCAGACGCCCAAGCACTCGTGTGATTTTCTGAGCTACCTCAGCAAGGCGATCGCCTTCTACATGCACTTCTGACGTTGGATAGTTTTCTAACGTTTCAATTAGCGTGACTTGACCGTCAGGAAGCGCAGAACTGATAAGGGCAGCACGTAAAGACTCTCGGCTAGCTCGATTTGTGGGCGTATGAATCACCTGACTGACTTGGTCAAGCATCGTTTCGCCAACAGGATTGTTCAACATCCGAGACAGAATCACTCCATTAACTTTGACCTCTTGAGTCAGAAGACTCCGCAGTTGCTCTGGCTCTCGTCCAGCTAGCTTGAGATAAACTCGTAGCTTGGTTGAAAGCTCACCGGTTTCGGCAAAAGTGGAGAGTTCAGGAACCGATATCGTCTCTCGGAGAAAACTATACTTCAGTACTACCGAGTCAGCCGCCTCTGCACGAGCGGTATAGGAAAGTATACCAATAAACGCGACCAAACTTAAGATAAAGCGGCGCGAAAGTAGTGTATAGCGAGACATCTTTGTCATTTAATTAATCTCACCGTCTAGGGTGCTGAGGGACAAGTATAATTACGTTTCCTTATTGATGAATGTTCCTCAGTTCTTATCAGCCTAGGGATGGAAACTACTATCAGGCATAAACACACCCGTTAAATTGGCATTCTCTAGAAGCGTATTTTCCAAGTCAGCCTGTCGTAAGTCAGCCCCCGTCAAATCTGCTGAGTTCAGGTTCGCATTCCTTAAATCAGCGGCTCGGAAATCAGCTTGTCTTAAGTTGGCAGCGCTGAGATTAGCCCTCGGTAGCTTTGCCAAACTTAATCCTGCACCCGCAAGGTTAGCCCCCGTGAGATTTGCTCTAATAAGACTTGCAACACTGAGATTTGAGCCAGCCAAGTTTGCCTCTGATAAATTAGCATTAATCAAACTCGCCCCTGCAAGATTTGCCCCAGTGAGATTAGCACGCCTTAAATCAGCACGGAGGAGATTTGCTCCGGTGAGATTTGCTTCTCTCAAGTCAGTATTACTCAGAAGTGCATCTGGTAATTGGGCACTACTAAGATCACATCCCACACAACTACCAGTTTGGCGCAATTGCTCTAAATGCTCTGGATTCCAAGCTTTGGCTGGCGATTGTAGCCAGAGAGGAACGAGGAGGATGGCAGTGCTGACGATTTTACAATTCATGGCAGCAATGACAATAAGCTTATAAGCCTGAAGCCGACAACAAAACAGGCTTAACTTAGATTATCAATTAAACCCAATACCTAGCGGCACATAACCATTGAGCTTAATCACTAGCCTGTAAAATCTTTTCAATCAGGAGGCGATCGCCAGGTGAGTTTTCAATCATCAACCTTGCCTTTGCCTGCTCAGTAACCTGTAGCCGATGGTTCAGTTCAACCTGAAAATCTATACCTAGCACAAATCCCTGTTTTTGAAGCTTTGTAGATGCCAACTGGATTGCCACAGCAGCGATATCAAGTTCAGGCTCTAAATAATGAGAATTACGCAAGATCCAACGGCAAGCGTCAGTATCAGTCTCTGCCAGTTCATACAGCGCGGCTGTTAAGACTTCCTCAACACATTTCGGGTTCGGCAAAACCGTGAGAAAGTCTTTAAGAGAGATTAGCAGTACCGGATTTTGCGATTTGAAAACATCGATCGCTAATTCAATATGTGGCTCACGGGTGTTAGGTAAACACATGCTCACTGTTTCTTCCTTATGCCAAGGAAACTCTTGACAGACAATACAACCAGTTTTGAAGTTTAAACCGATACGTGATGTGGACTACAAGTATGATTAACCTTCGCGAGTGAGCGGCGCTACCTTCGAGGATGGCGAGAGCGAGTCGCGGCAACAAAGTGCTTTGACTATTGCCCTTGAAAAGCGAAAGCTAAACCCATAAACTGCGGTTTAACTGCTAATTTGTCTGGCTTACCTTGAAGTTAATGGATCAATGTGAAGAATTTGTGAAGTATAAAGCTGTTAATATACTGCGAAATTGCTCAAAAACTCTCTAATCTGCTTCTTATCTAAAGAAAACAAAGCTATACATCCATCATTAGGCTGGCAAACCTTTTCACATTTTATTCAGACTTACTAAAAAACCACTGATGAATACTTGAGCGACACCGGACTAAGGGCATCAACTGGTACACATCAGCGGTTTCAAGCTGAGAAAAGCAGCAACGAGAAGCGTCTTTTGGGCAAGTTAAGGGATGTTCAATCCCCACCTTTGCTCTCTAAATCGTCTAGAAGGTAAAGACAGTCTGGAGCGTCCCCACATAGATGTCTTCGTTGGCATCATTATGTTCGGGGTTAAGAAGGACAAAAGCACCAGGAATAATTGCAATGTTGTCATTGAGTTGGTATCTGTAGTACGCCTCTATGTGGTAAGAGGTATCAAAGTCACGACGACCCGTGAGGTTGTTAGTCCGATTGCGGGGTGGCATTCCAAAGATAAAGCCTAACTGGTTCCCTTCACCACCGAAATCGTTGAAGGCTAGAGTGGCTGCATAGTTCCACACATCTACTCTTCCAGCGCCACGATTGAGTTCATCGATCGCGTTGCTATAACCTACCCAACCCCCAATATTAATAGCACCAAGCTGGAAGTTTGCGGCTATTTGATAGGCATTAACTGAGGTTCTGGAGCTAAGGAAATCAGGCAAGTCAGGGTCGAAAACGTTGGGGTCTCCGTCAGCGTTAGTAGAAAAAGGATTACCGCCAAAGGGAGCATTGGCATAACGACTACCATCGCCTCCTCCAGGGCTGACATCGTAACCATGGACATAGGTACCAGAGATTTGCAGAAACTCACTTGCCTGGAAGGTTATCTGACCGAGGGCGGCGTAAGAACCAGCAAATAAGCCACTACCCTCACTTGGATCTGCCGCCTCATTTGCAATATAGGCAGCATCAATACGGAATGGACCATCACCACCAAAGGTGAGTCCTGCACCTGCACCAGAAGCCAGCTTGTAGATTGGCTGTAGTGAGCCAAAGTCTGAGGGTGCGCTTGGTGTTCCAATCACAGCAAGAGCAATGTCATCAAGGTCAAGCCCTGTGGTTCCTAACCAGAACGTGAAAGCATCGGTTAGCGTACCTCGGTAGCTCAACTCATCTAGAATTACGTCGTTGTCACCCCCTTGAGTATAAAACTCGGTCATGACAGTACCCGTTCGCTCAGTTAGTGGTTGGATGTTCCGAGCCTGCAAACGGGTACGTAAACGGTCTCGTCCAGTAAAACTCGTATCAAAATTCAGACGCACTCTGTCAGCGAAAGTTGTATTGACATCTAAGTCCTCAGTAGAAGGAGCAAAGCCCGAAGGAACAGCTACTTCATCTCCAAAGGCATCGGAAAGTAAAAAGACAACTTCCGCATTAAGCTTGGTAGTAGTGGAGAACTGATGGTCTTCCAAGAACGCCACACGTCCTTCTAGGTCATCTACCCGTGTTCCCAACGTCGCCAGTTCCACTTCAAACTCTTGTACCAGCCGTTGCAGCGTTTCTAGGTCTTCACGAGTAACAAAACCCTCAACCGAAGCCGCAATCAAGCGCTCTACTTGCTGTAAACAAGCATTCAAACCAGCGGCAAATTCGTAACGAGTTGTTGCTCGATTGCCTCGGAAGGTGCCATCGGGATAACCCGCGATACAACCATAGCGTTCGACTAGAGAGCGCAGGGCTTCATAAGCCCAGTCTCCGGGTGAGACATCGCTCAGTTGCGAAACGTTGGTGACTTGATCGAGGGATTGACTACCCTGGTTGGTATACTGGTTGATTTGTTCTAAAACTTCACTGGTTGAGCCTGGGGTTGTAGCTTCAGCCGATGGGGTTGATTGCGCTAATGTCGTGTCTGCGGGATTGGCAATTGGGCTTATCTCAGAACCCATTGGTTGAGAAACAGACAGTTGTTCGACAGGAGTCTGGCTAGCTTCAGGCAATGTATTTGCAGCAAGATTTAAGGGAGTACTCGCGCCTGAAGGTACTGCCTGAGAGACAGAGATAGAGGATTCAACAGGAGACTCGTTAGTGACAGTAGCTATGTCGGGAGTCGTAACTGCTGTTTTTGTTTGCTCAGAGGTGCTTTGAGTTGCAGGAGCTTGTGCCGCGTAGGCACCGCTAGCAACGAGTAGAGATAGACCAAGAAGAGCTGGGCTTACTTTGAGAGCGTTACCAAGCAGTTTTAACATCGTTTAATAATCCTCACACCTGAATCGATAATTCTAGTGGAATGATTCCGAGAAGACATAAAGCTTATCGGCTAAGGATTCCAAAGGAATTTCAGTATCATACCCTACATCAAAATTCAGTAAAGTTTTCACTTTGACAAAATTGCTACTCAATTTATGTTGAGCTAGCAAGAGTTGAGGGAGCGATCGCCTTTTCTTCAATACTCTGGGATAATATGCGATCGCTCTACGACAACACGGTAACTAATTTGTCAAATGCAACGACTTTACTTCAGGTGCGAGATTTCTCTGTTCGTTTGATGGTTGTTTAAGTTGCCTACCTCAACCACTAAGCCGATAGAACGACAATAGTTAAAGAAAATGCCTCCACTTATTTGAAGGCATTCCTAACCACTAGTTTCAGACAACGATTGACTAGAACGTGAACGTTGTTCGGATTGTCCCAACAAAGATATCTTCGTTCTCTTCATCATGCCCTGGCGCGGTCAACCAGATAACACCTGGAGTGATGGCAATATTGTCTGACACTTTTAGCTTGTAGAAGCCTTCAACGTGCAAACCCGTATCATCATCTCGCCGGGTTCCTAGAATACTTCCTACAGTTGAACTAGCACCCGTCAACTTAGGTTCCATACCCACTACGAAACCGAGTGTACTTCCTTCTGTACCTAAATCATTGATAGCAAGGGTTGCGCCATAATTCCAGACATCAGCATTACCCGTTTCAAGGACAATGACATCGGTGTAGCCAGCCCAGCCACTCAAGACAAGTTGAGGACTGAAAGCAAAGGAGGCTTCAACACCGTAGGAGTTAGCGACTAGTGGGCGATTCACATCAACCTGAGACGCGAGACTACCTGTGCCATGACGCAGGTTGTCATTGTCGTAGGAGTGAATGTAGGTAGCAGCGATACGAAAGAACTCAGCTGGTTGAAATGTTACCTGAGCAATAGCGCTGTAGTTACCATTAAATACGCCAGCGCCTTCGCTCGGATCTTCAGCTTCACCACTCAGATAGCCCAAATCTACTCGTAAGAGACTGCTTGGAGCAAATGTAATTCCAGCTCCAGCATTCTGGTCGCCAACGCGGTAAATGGGGTTACGTTGCCCAAAGCGGGAGATAGAACCACTACCACTAGAGTCTAGCGGGTTAACAGTAGTTGCCAAATCATCTAGACCAGCACCATTTGCATATATCTGGACTACGGCCGGTCCAACAGGGAAGCGATAGCCCAATATGTCGAGTTGGATATCGTTGCCTTCATTACCCTCAAATCCCAATCGACCTTCTCTTGTAAGTCCATTACTAGTGAGAGCCTCAAACGTTGCGACGTTCCTTGCCTGTAGACGGGTACGCAAGCGGTCTTTCCCTGTGAAGCTGGTGTCAAAGTTCAAGCGCACTCGGTCTTGGAAGACGGTGTTGTCATCAAAATCAAGACCTACGCTAGCGTCATCATCACCGTCGCCGTCAGTGTCTACATCAACTTCATCACCACCAAACAGATCGCTAATGGCGAAGATAACTTCCCCATTGAGCTTAGTAGTAGTAGAGAACTGATGGTCTTCCAAGAACGCCACACGTCCTTCCAAGTCATCCACCCGCGTTCCCAACGTCGCCAGTTCCACTTCAAACTCTTGTACCAGCCGTTGCAGCGTTTCTAGGTCTTCACGAGTAACAAAACCCTCAACTGAAGCCGCAATTAAGCGCTCTACTTGCTGTAAACAGGCATTCAAACCAGCGGCAAATTCATAGCGAGTGGTTGCCCGGTTGCCTCGGAAGGTGCCATCGGGATAACCCGCGATACAACCATAGCGTTCGACTAGAGAGCGCAGGGCTTCATAAGCCCAGTCTCCGGGTGAGACATCGCTTAGCTGCGTGACGTTGGTGACTTGATCGAGGGATTCACCACCTGGGTTGTTATATTGGTTGATTTGTTCTAAAACTTCGGAAGTATCGCTTGCTGGAACCTGTTGAGCCAAAAGATTGTTAGTTGGGTTCAAGCTGGAGCTAGTCTCTGTCGCTGTCAGTGGGGAAGTGGTTTCCTCAGTTGTTGCGGTTTGGCTAGTCGTCGTTGTTACCTGATCACTATTGGAAAGAGCAACTGTAGACTGAGGCAACTGAGTTAAGGCTTCAGCTATCGGTTCTACAGTTACTACCACTTGGCTATTGTTGATCGCTGCGGCTTGGGAGGGAACACTTCCTTGCGCCTGAGTGCTGCTGACAAACAGTAAGGAAGCACCTAGCAGAGCGGGACTCAGTTTTAAAGCATTCCAGAACATTGTTGACATGATGTTTGATAATCCTCACACCGATGGACTATGTAAAAACAGGGAACTTGATCTAATCAGCAACAGTGTTCTCGATTTCACTAAACGCTATCGAAAGCACTACTGTTAACTTTTATCACCTTTCTGTAGCTAGATTTACGACTTTGAGAAAAATTTAAACTTGTCAGAAGGAGAATAGACCTGTTGCAGCAGTCAATTCTTATGACATTGCAGTAGTACTTATCTCCTAGAGCTTTGGTACTTATGCAAGAGACTTCATGAACTGCTGTATAAACTCTCAATATGAGAGTTCCTTTTTCCCAATCACTTCGGTAACCCATTCTACCCCTGGAATATCGGTTACTTAAGTAAAAGTTGTTAGCTCAGTTGAGCTGTGGAAATTGGCTTAGCATCTAACCGCCGAATCGCAACAACAGCAGGTTTTGGTGGTGCGTTAACGGTTTTGTCAGGCCAGTTGGAACCAATTGGGACTTGACGAGTTTGAATAAACTCTTGTCCATCTGTGGTTCTCATGGAGTACTCACGAGTTTCTGCCTTGTTATCCAGGCGAATCCCATTGACTTCTCCTGGATGTTGCACTGCGAGGAATAAGGTTTGCTCATCACTCGTGAAGAATGGTCCCGTTGTTTCACAATCCATTGGTCCCATAGCAAAGAGATACGCTTTGCCAGCATCTGACCCAGATGTAGGGATAAACCACATGGAGTTGTTACCAAATAAGCCCCGTAAGTCAGACTGGCTAGTGGGTTTCCCTTCCTTGTCAAGTCTGCCTTTAGGAACGGCTTTGTTGTGTTTGTCGCTAGACATATCCGTTACCATCCAGACGTTACCGCTCTTGTCGAGTAGGAGGTTGTCAGGATTAGCAAAACCCAATCCTCCATCGGCAGGTTCTCCACCTAAAGACAGCATCTTCCAACGGAATGTCATGGCAGCAGGATCATTACCATCTTCAATTAGGTGGGTAATCCAGCCATACTCATAAGGTGTCTCTCCTTTTGGCCCTTGGAAGATGCGGTTATCTGGGCCACCATCACTACCGGAAGAACCGGAGGTGAAGGTAATGTATAAAGAACCATCTGGAGCAACATCTGTGTCTTCTGGACGAGCTGTCGCGGTTGCCCCAGCCGCATTAGCGGCAAAGTGGGCATCAATCAGGATTGCGCCTTGCTTTTCCTGAGCATTGCCAGTGTAGAGGTCGCCCAAGGTTTTGAACTGCTGCTTGAAGGCTGTCATGTCTTCGTCTTTCTCGACTTTAACAATGCCGCCTTCGGGACGCTTGGGTAGGGGAATCATGCCACCTGCTACCACACTCGGCATATCTGGATTGACAGGTGTACTGGGGTTTAGGGCAATCCAGCTACCTGTGCCATCGGGGTTAAATTTGGCAGCGTAGAGTATACCCTGTGACAGAAGCTTAGAATTCGCTTTGTCTTTAGGGTTGCGAACACTATCATTGCTGACAAATTTATACAAGTGACCACCACGGCGATCGTCTCCTGAGTAGAAGGCAAGTTTCTTACCCGCTTCGGCACGAACCCCAACCGCTTCGTGGCGGTAACGCCCCAACCAACTGTGCTTGGTGCCGTAGTCACTAGGATTAGCAGGGTCAACTTCAACAATCCAGCCGTATTTGTTGCCTGCTAGCCCGATGACGTTACCTTGACCACCGACTTCTTCTTTGTCAATGATAAAGGTGCGTTCTTCCGGGCTAAACGATGTACCGTCTGGATAGACAGGTTCCGGTACTTGCACTTGGAAGTTTTCTTCTGCTGATAGGACGGTTCCCCAAGGGGTGGTGCCACCTGCACAGTTGCCAAAGCTCCCAATAATGCGATCGCCAATTGTATCGACATAGCCTTGACCCTGCTTTTTGCGAAATACTGCTATCGCAGGCCCCGTTGATTTGAGATACCGCCCATCATCTAAACCGGAAGCCCCGGTAATTCGGCGGTCTAGTTTAGAATTTGTCCGCACCCATTGTCCGTTGGAATCTTTACGAATTGAGATAACGGACAATCCTTGGTCAATCAAGGCTTCTTTGGAAATTTCTCGGATTTTTGCCTTGAGGGGGTCATTGTCTGGTAAAGCATAGGCATTAATGCCGTCCTTAGCCGCAGCGTCGAGCGGTTCTTTGAGGTCGGCAAAAGGTAGAGATTTTCCGATTACCTTGTCAAATGTCTGAGTCCAAGTGACAGAACTGATGTACTCATGGTTAACCGTCAACAATCCCTCCTCGTTGCCCGTTTCGACAAAGGAAAGGTAGTCATTGTTATACCCGAAGCGGGAATCGCCTACCTTGTCACCCCAAGCTGCAATGACATCATAGGTAAAGCCCTCAGGCAGCATCAAGTCATCTACTACTTCATAGGTGCTGTAATCTTGTGTTTGTTTAGTCAATTCCATGCCTTCAGTTGGCAAAGGCATTGGACTTTTTAATGGTTTAAAACTGAGACTACTTCCTGCTGGACTAGAAGCCGAAACCGAGTTGCTAAACGGCATTGAGAACTTTTTCTCAGAAGAGGGCAAAGAACCCAGCGCAACGGTACCAGCACTAGCTCCCAGAAATAGTAGGAAGTCTCGACGTTTGAGAGCCATGTTTAGTCTTATTTGCTATAGGATCGGCTTCACTAGGTTAGAAAAACCCTAGAACTTTTGTACTGATACTACGGCTTTGAGTTTAGGGATTAGTAATTGTTAGGTAATCATAAGGTTAAGCTGCCATCTAGCTTAGGGTTTAAATGTTAAAGGGTTTTAAAAAGTTAATATTTACTAGGCGGCAGTGGCATTTAAGTTGTTTTAGGCAATCGTTTCTTTGTTAACTGTTTACTGTTGACTGGCAACCATCAACCCAAAAGATTCAAGATGAAACTTAAAATGCACATCAGCTTAAGAATGTTTCAGCTTATAGCTAAGAGCGGTGACCCGTAACGATATAGGTCACTCGTTGACCAATATTAGTCGCATGGTCTGCCATCCGCTCTATATGGCGAATCGCCAACACCAATAATAGAATTGGCTCAACAACTCCTTTAATATCCCGTTGATAGGCAAGGATTTCGTAAAGCGTATCGTAAGCCGTGTCTACTTGATCATCCAGTACTTTCACCGCCTGCCCAGCCGTTGCATCTAAATCTGCTAGTGCCTCTAAACTGGCTGCAAGCATTGCCTGGGCATGATGGGCCATCACCTCAATCTGTGGCATACAAGCATGAGGCGGGTAAGGAATAAGTTTAACGGCAATCTCGGCTAAATCTTCAGCGTAATCTCCAATTCGCTCCAAATCTCGCACTAACTGCATAAAAGCACTAAGGCAGCGCAAGTCCTGGGCTACAGGCGCTTGCAGCGTCATCAGTGTGGCACACTCCAACTCTATGTGGCGATAGTAGCGATCAATTTTCTTATCAAGTAAGGGAATTGTTCTAGCTGCCTCTATGTTCTGGGAAAACATCGCTTGGTGACTCAGGCGAAAGGAATTTTCTACCAAAGCTCCCATTCGCAATACATCTTGCTCTAAGCGCCTAAGGGATCGTTCAAAATGGGTACGCTCAGAATTACTGTTTGAAGAAGATACGCTCACCTCAAATGCCTTAACTTTAGTGAGAACAAGAACAACTATAGTAATAGCAAAACAACATTAAATTACAGTGAAGCTTTGCCCTGAGGTAGTTTAATTTGCAACCATGCCCCTCCTGTTTTTGGATGATTTGTCGCTTTGATGCTGCCACCGTGAGCTTGGATAATTTGCTGTACGATCGCAAGCCCTAAGCCACTCCCCTTGGTTACGCTTGACCTCTCTGGATGCTCAGAAGTTGCTTGTTCCTTATGACGCGAGGCATCTCCGCGATAGAGGCGCTCGAATACATGAGGCATGTCTGTTTCTGAGAAGCCAGTCCCTGAGTCAATGATATCGATTTGTATAAAAGAAGATCGATCATCTAGTGTGGGTGTAGCAAGATTGCTCGTTGTCAGAGTATTGATGTCTTCTGCTAGCCGAGTTACCTCAACTTGAATCACTTGCTGAGGGTGGCTATGTTTAATAGCGTTATCGAATAAATTGAGAAAGACTTGGGTAAGGCGTGCTTGATCGGCTCTAATCCAAATTGTATCCAGTCCCTTGTAGGTAAGTGTGAGCTGATGGGTCTGTGCCAACAGTTCAAAGGTTTGCCAAGCTGAGTGAATTAAAGCCCGCAGTTCTACAGGTTGATAGCTGAGACTTTTGCTGGGATTTTTTTCCAGATTGCTCAGTTCTAGCCAGTCTTGTACGAGGTTAATCAACCTATTCGTTTCGTGCAGCAGTTTTTCCACCCAGCGACTTGCGGGAGGTTCTAGACGACCTTGCAACGCTTCTGCAACCAAGCGAATTGAGGTGAGAGGGGTTCTAAGTTCGTGAGCTAAGTCGGAAAACCACTGGTTGCGAGATTGGGAAAGTTCAACTAGTGGTTGACGATTTTCTAGAAATACACCAATTTCTCCTTCAGGGAGAGGCCAACTAGAGGCTCGCAATGTTAATGCTTGCACATCACCCATTGCTGAACCATCCAAGCAGGATGGGTGAAATACCCACTCTCGGATGTTTGGTTGTTGCTGGTAACGAGTTTTTTCAATAAGCTGATCGAGTTCATAGGAACGTACCAGTTCCAGCAATAAACGTAGTTGTCCAGGTTCCCAGCGGTCAATCTGCAACAACTGACGGGCTTGTTCGTTACACCAAACCAGTTGGTTCTCTTCATCGACTTGCAAATAGCCTAACGGTGCTATCTGAAGCAACCACTGCTTGATTTGCAGTTCTGCCTCTAGCATTTCCCGCTGTTGATTGGCTATGGCTATCTCTCGCCGCAAGCGAGAAACTACAGGCAAGGCAGGACTAGTTGCATCTCGCTGCAATGTTCCCAACATTTGCCCTAATTGCCTTTGGAGTCGGTGCTTTTGCCAAAACCAAACCCCAATACCCAGAGCCAAACCGAGTAAAAATGCTAGAAGGGTCATTCATTCTCGCACTCAGAAGATTTATCAGTTGTTCCTTCAAAAGAACTTTGCCTGTTAAAGGAAAGACTGTTAGTTAAAAGTTTAAACGCTTTAACTTCCTGGCTTTCGCCTTCGCTTGTATGAACCTTCTCAAAAATTGTAGGACAACTGAGGCTTAAGGTTACACAAAAATAGCGCCTTAAGCCTCATCCAAGGGTGTGAATGACGAGATGTTCTACCTTGAAAGGAGTTCAGGAGGCAATTCCGTTGGGGATTCTAACCTACTGGCTCTCAATGTGTTAGGTCGTAGGTTGTGGCGCACAAATTAGATTAAAAATTAGAGTTTTGGGTTCCTTGTGCATTGCCATTAAACCTACCACCTAATCCCTAAAACCTGCCTCCTTGTTTACCCAAAGCGGTAGCCAAAACCGCGAACTGTAATCAGGTAGTCTGGCTGACTAGGGTCTCGCTCTAATTTTTCTCGCAACCAACGAATGTGAACATCAACTGTTTTCGTATCTCCCAGAAAATCGGCTCCCCAGACTTGATCAATCAACTGATCACGCGACCAAACGCGGCGAGGATGACTCATAAATAGCTCTAAAAGCCGGAATTCCTTGGGCGAAAAATTAACTTCTTCCCCACGCACAGTTACACGGCACTCTTGGGGATAGAGAATAATATCCCGTAGTTGCAACACAGGTGTAGGTGTTGGGGGCAAGCAACTAAAGCGTTGACGACGCAAAAGCGCACGGCAACGAGCAACTAACTCCCGCATACTGAAAGGCTTGGTGAGGTAGTCATCTGCACCAACTTCTAGCCCCAGAACTCGGTCTGTTTCACTGGCTTTGGCACTGAGAATCAATATGGGGACAGGATTCCCGCGATATCGTAGCAGACGACACAGATCTAAACCGTTGATCTGAGGCAACATTAAGTCAAGGATGAGTAAGTTAAAAGGGAACTCCCCGTCGTTAGGTTCGGCATCTTGAAGAAGTGATAAGGCTGTTCGCCCATCTATGGCAGTAACCACTTCATAACCTTCTTCTTCTAGAGCCAAGACAAGCATTTCCCGAATTAAATCTTCGTCTTCCACAACCAGGATGCGATTGGCTTGCGCTAATTCTGGGCTGGACGGACTCGGCGGGAGGTCGAGAGACAGCATAAAAAATTTTAAGAGAGGAGTTTTGCAGTTCTAAGCCAAGGTATACACGAAAATTATTCCCTTGGATGGAGAAAGATCAAGAAGGCTTAAGCAGGACACACCCTACTACAGCTTTGCACAAGTCTGTACCAAGCAACATTTGAAGAACTAATATCAGCCGACTAGCAGTAGATGAGGTTCTCCCTGGTGATCAATATAAACTTGTGCAACCTTAGTACTTACCTCCAAAGCATACACATATCGACAAGGGACTAATGATAATGCTGCTACATTTAAGTACCTGGACAGAAGTTGAATCTTACCTGAAGCAATCCCAAGGAATTATTCTGCCGATTGGTTCAACAGAGCAACATGGACCTACAGGATTGATTGGTACCGATGCTATTTGTGCAGAAGCGATCGCAAAGGGAGTAGGTGAGGCAGCGAGTGCCGTTGTCGGTCCAACAATCAATGTTGGAATGGCACTGCATCACACCGGGTTCCCTGGCTCGATTAGCTTGAAACCAAGTACCTTGATTCAGCTAATCCAAGACTATATTACTAGCTTAACGAGATCAGGATTCACGAAGTTTTTCTTTATCAATGGTCATGGGGGTAATATCGCTACTCTCAAAGCAGCGTTTTCCGAAAGTTACGCTCACCTCAGTGATTTGAATATTCCTAATGCTGATCGCGTACAATGCCGCCTTGGTAACTGGTTCATGTGCGGTTCTGTTTATAAACTAGCGAAAGAGCTGTATGGGAATCAAGAAGGTTCCCACGCGACACCAAGTGAAGTTGCTCTTACTCAATACGTCTATCCTGATGCAATTAAGCAAGCACCTTTATCACCAGACGTTGCCTCTGGACACCCGATTTATGGAGCAGCAGACTTTCGGCGACGGTATCCTGATGGGCGAATGGGTTCTAATCCAGCGCTAGCTACTCCTGAACATGGAAAGCAATTTTACGAGTTGGCAGTGAAGGACTTGAGTAATTCCTATTTGGAGTTTTTGAATGCGGAATGAACCGTAGATAACTAAGCCTGTTTCTTCCCTAAAACCAAGGTTTATCGCTGTCTAGTCGGCTCGTTGAATCTACGATAAACGGCTCAAGTTACTGTGATTAATTTCAGGTTAATCTTTAGATAATCTGAGGTTAAATTCTTGGAATAGCTAGCAACCCGCTCTAAGGCTACCCTACCCTGTTTCTAACTGACTGATTGACAAATTGGTATGTTCTACAGGGAGTGCAGTAATGAGTTCGATGTTTTTTAGCCCCAGTGATTGGCAAAGTATGACCTTCAGGCTTACTTTGGCACTACTGGTTGGTTGCACGCTTGGTATCAACCGTCAGCGGACGGGGAGACCCGCTGGCATGAGAACGTTTATGATTGTGAGCTTAGGGGCTGCTCTATTCGTGATGCTTCCCTTACAGACTGAGATTGGTGATACTGTCTCATCTGCCTCTGCAAATGATGCTGAGGTTATGGCTCGTTCCACAGCTCTTAATGCGATGGCTCGAATTGCTCAAGGCGTTGCAACAGGTGTTGGCTTCCTAGGAGCTGGAATGATTCTGCAAGAATCTCGTCAGGGACTTGGTAGGGTAGAAGTGAAAGGGCTAACTTCTGCCGCAACAATTTGGTTGGCTGGTGGCTTGGGAGCAGCCGCAGGCTGTGGTTTATGGCAAATGAGTCTGATTGGCACCCTGATGGCGCTAGTCGTTCTCAGTGGTGTGAAAAGACTTAAGAAGTCTTCTTTGATTCGTCTTGATAACGATAAGCAAGAGGAAATAGACGAGTCAGATTCTTGGAACTAGTGCAGCACGGCGGAAATAACTATCCAGTTAAAAAAGGTTGAAAAGCTTACTGTGCAACCTTTCTTCCCTTCTGCCCTCTGCCTCCTATCTTCTGCCTTCTTGCACTAGTCATTCAGTTTTCCATCATCTCGTCATCATCATCGTCATCACCAAAGTTCTGGCGCAGTCCTCCAGGCAAGGCGGCAATAATTGCATCTAACACTCTTGCGACGGGTATTACTTCTAAACCGACATCCGGTAAGGCTTGTCCTTTGGGAATGATTGCTCGTTTAAAGCCCAATTTAGCGGCTTCTTTAAGGCGGAGTTCCATTTGAGAGACGAGTCGCACTTGTCCACCCAAGCCAACTTCGCCAATCATAACTGTGCGGGGGTCAACAGTGCGATCGCGAAAACTGGCAACAACCGCGATCGCAATTCCCAAATCAGCCGCTGGTTCCTCAACCCCCAAACCCCCAGCCGAGGCGACATAGGCATCCAATTTTGACAAAGGAATCCCAACTCGTTTTTCCAGTACAGCAAGAATCTGCTGCAAGCGATTGTAATCAACACCAGTAGCGGCGCGACGGGGTGAACCATAACTCGCCGGACTCACCAATGCTTGTAACTCCACAACAATTGGGCGAGTTCCCTCACAAGCGACAACCGTGGCAGTACCAGGACTCATTTCATCCCGACTGCCCAAAAACAGCTCAGAAGGATTTAACACCTCCTGCAAGCCGTTGTCTACCATTTCAAAAATGCCAATTTCGTGCGTTGCTCCAAAGCGGTTTTTTACGGAACGCAGCAAGCGATGAGAGGCAAAGCGATCGCCTTCAAAATACAGTACCGTATCGACTAAGTGTTCCAAAACTCTTGGGCCTGCGATCGCACCTTCCTTGGTAACGTGTCCAACAATCAGCAGTGTGATATTCTCCCGTTTGGCTACCTGCATCAGCGCCGAAGTACATTCCCGTACCTGTGCCACAGAACCAGGCGCAGACGTTAATGCCGCAAAATACAGCGTTTGGATACTATCAATCACCGCCACCTGAGGTTTCAATGACTCCAACTCTCGGAGAACTTCTTCTAAATCCGTTTCTGGCAGTACATAGAGATTTGGATCGGTTGGAGTGCCATTACCATCATCTTGAGCTGCTGATGCTGATTCTGAAGACTTAGCACGCTTTTTAGAGCTACCATTAGAAGTCGTCTCCTCAACAGGCAGACTCCCAACACCTAGGCGAGAGGCTCGTAGCTTCACCTGTTGTCCTGACTCTTCTGCACAGACATAAAGGATGCGGTGTCTCTGAGACAGTTGATTTGCGACTTGCAGCAACAGCGTTGACTTCCCAATTCCTGGATCACCGCCAATCAACACCAAAGAGCCAGGGACGATACCCCCACCTAGTACCCGATCCAGTTCAGTGTAGCCTGAGGCAAAGCGCATTTGGACGTTGTTGGAAATTTCTGAGAACTTGATGGAAGATCTCGGTTGAGCTGGGCCTTTACTAGCAGACTTATTGTTGGAACGAGTATTGGATTGCCATCCCCCTCGGCTGATGTTAAGGGAATTTGGCGCGACAATCTCTTCTTCCAACGAGTTATAAGTGCCGCAATTTGAACATTTACCAAACCATTGAGAGGACTCGGTTCCACATGCACTACATACATATACAGATTTAGACTTCGGCATCCTGAGTTAAACGTGTAAAAAACTATTAAAAATTTTCAATGCTTCAACAAAGATTAAGAAAAGCTTCAACTAATGAGCAGACAGACGGTTGATGCCTTAAAAAACCTTGATACAGCGTAATATCTAAGTAGAGAAGCTACTGATAAATTAACAATTCACTAACCAACTTTCAGGAGAATTGAGTCACTTGGAAAATCATAAGGAAAAAATCCTCGTTGTCGATGACGAAGCCAGTATCCGCCGCATCTTGGAAACTCGCCTTTCCATGATTGGCTACGATGTCGTCACTGCTGCCGATGGGGAAGAAGCCCTAGATACCTTTCGGAACGCTGACCCTGATTTAGTCGTTTTGGATGTAATGATGCCCAAGCTCGACGGCTACGGTGTCTGCCAAGAATTGCGTAAGGAATCTGATGTCCCCATAATTATGCTAACGGCTCTGGGTGATGTTGCCGACCGTATCACAGGATTAGAGTTAGGAGCTGATGACTATGTTGTCAAGCCCTTTTCTCCCAAAGAGTTGGAAGCCCGGATTCGTTCGGTACTGCGACGGGTTGATAAAGTAGGTGGATCTGGGATTCCTAGTTCTGGCGTTATCCATGTTGCAAGTATCAAAATTGATACGAACAAGCGGCAGGTTTACAAAGGAGATGAGCGTATCCGACTTACAGGTATGGAGTTCAGTCTCTTGGAGCTATTAGTTAGTCGTTCAGGAGAACCGTTCTCTCGTTCAGAAATTTTGCAAGAGGTGTGGGGATACACACCAGAACGCCACGTTGATACCCGTGTTGTGGATGTCCATATCTCACGGTTACGGGCAAAGCTGGAAGATGATCCGAGTAATCCTGAACTAATTCTCACCGCAAGAGGTACGGGTTATTTGTTCCAACGGATTATTGAACCGGGAGAGGAGTAAAGCGTTCGTCAGTTGTCGATTACCAATGACCAACGAGCGTTTAACATGGCTAAACCTGATCAAAACTATGTACTGCGACAACTGCCCTTTGTCGTTGGTGGATTAGCAGGTTTCCTGCTGCTGGTAAACCGTTTACTATCACCTGAACTTACAGATTCCCAAGCCCGCTCAGACGCTTTGGGAGTGATTGTCAGTGCTGTGTTGATTTTGACGGGATTATTGTGGCAGCAGGTGCAGCCGCGATCGCCTGATGCTGTTGTTCTAACCGGAGAGCAGGGTTTTGAACTGTTACCAGGGCTACCAGATGAAGTGAAAACTGAACTCGCTTGGGCTTCGCATCTGTTGCTAACAAATACCGTAACGCGATCGCTTGTGGTTTGGTATCAGGGCAAAATTTTGCTGCGGCGAGGTGTTTTAGGCATCAACCCAGAAGTCAAACCAGGGGCGATTCTAAAACGGGTGCTAGAAAAACAAAAACCGATCTACTTAGTTGACTTGAAAATTTATCCAGGGCGCATTGAATTTGACTACTTACCAGAAAACACCCAAGGTGTCATTTGTCAACCGATTGGCAATCAGGGTGTTCTAATTTTGGCAGCCAATGCCCCCCGCAGTTACACGAAACAAGACGAGAATTGGATAGAGGGGATTGCGGATAAACTGGCAAACACCCTCAGCCGATTTTCAGATGATGCAAGTAGCTGCTGAGATTTAGATGTCTATAACAATTCTTTACTGGTTATTGATTTTCGTCATGCTCGTGGGTGTTGTCGGGGCTGTCGTTCCTGGCATTCCCGGACCTAGCTTGATTTTGGCGGCAATTCTGGTTTGGGGTGTCGTCCAGGGTTTTAGTGGTATCACTTGGCCCTTAATCGCCATATTTGTGATTTTGATACTGAGTGCGGGAATTGAGTTCTTGGCTTCCTACTGGGGAGCAAAACGGGCTGGAGCCAGTAAGTGGGGGCAATGGGGAGCGATTATTGGGCTAGTGCTAGGGTTTTTCGGGCTTCTGCCAGCTTTTCTGGTCGCTGGGCCATTGCTGGGGATTTTAGTTGGGCCTTTGTTAGGAGCGTTTATTGGGGAATTTCTCTATCGACGCGAGTTGCCTCTACATGAAAGAACCAAGGTGGCGTTTAAGGCAGGACTAGGGATTGTCGTAGGTTCCTTGATTGGTAATTTAATTGAAGGATTACTTGCGATCGCTGCCGTTGCCATCTTTGTTTGGGCTACTTGGCCACCCCCAGGATTGGGCATTTAGTAAGCTGATGTGCATTTAAATTCATGCTTTCTGACGATTCCCTGACAAATGCTCAACCGAGACTTAATATTCCTGAGGAAGAAGTCTTTATCTTTCCTGCCTCATTTGCTCAAGCGAGACTCTGGTTCATTGACCAATTAGTACCCGGTAATACCTTCTATAATGTGCCGACAGCACTTCGCTTGACAGGTTCGCTTAACTATACCGCCTTAGAGCAGACCTTCAACGAAATTGTGCGTCGCCATGAAGTATTACGCACTCGATTCGGGATAGTGGAGGGGCAACTTGTTCAGGCGATTCCTGCGGACATCGACGTACCCACATCAAGCATAAATCTCTCACTAATAGATCTGCGAGAGTTACCAGCAGAGGAACGGGAACATCAAGCCAAACGCTTAGTTGCCGAGGAGTCTCAACGTCCTTTCGATCTAGCTGTTGGACCCTTGCTACGATTAATGCTCCTGAAGCTAGATGAGACAGAACACATATTGCTGCTAAATCTGCACCACATAGTCTCTGATGATTGGTCTACTGGAGTGTTGATGCGTGAACTAAGCGCTATCTACACAGCCTTTGTTCTTGAAGTGCCTTCTCCTCTACCGGAACTCCCCCTCCAGTATGCTGATTTTGCCCACTGGCAGCGCGAGTGGTTGCAAGGGGAATTGGAAACCCAACTATCTTACTGGCAGCAGCAGTTAGACGGTGTTCCCATACTGAATCTACCTTGCGATCGCCCGAAAGCTGCCTTACACAGTTACCGAGGAGCGACTAAATTACTAGAGCTACCGCCAAGCTTGAGTGAAGCACTAGAAAAGCTTTCACAGCAGGAAGGGGTGACATTATTTATGACCCTGCTGGCAGCATTCCAGATCTTGCTATACCGCTATACACAGCAAGAGGACATTGCTGTAGGGTCACCTATTGCTAACCGCAATCGAAGTGAGATTGAAGGGTTAATCGGTTTTTTTGTCAATAGTCTAGTGCTACGCACAGACTTATCTGGCGCTCCAACATTCCAGGAACTGCTAGGCAGAGTACGGGAGGTAACACTAGGAGCCTATGCTCATCAAGATTTGCCCTTTGAGAAGCTCGTGGAGGAATTGCAACCCGAACGCTCCTTGAGCCGCCATCCCCTGTTTCAAGTAGTGTTTGCCTTACAAAATGCACCAACGGAGGCACTAGAACTGCCAGGGTTAACACTCAATCCTCTAACGATTGACTTTAAAACAACGCGCTTTGATTTGGAGTTCAACCTCTGGAAAGCTTCTGAAGGTTTTAGAAGCTTATGGGGAGAGCGGTGGGAACACTCCGAGGGAATTAGAGGCGTGGTGGTGTATAACACTGATTTATTCGATGAAGCCACCATTAGCCGGATGCTGGGACATTTTAAAACCCTGCTGGAGGGCATTGTTGCCAATCCACAAACGAAGATTGCAGACTTACCACTCCTGAGCGTCGCTGAGTATCATCAACTCACCGTGTCATGGAATGATACCTTTGCAGATTATCCTCAAAACCAGTGCATCCATCAGTTGTTTGAAGCGCAAGTAGAGAAAACACCTGATGCAACAGCAGTCATCTTTGAAGACAAGCAACTCACTTACCGTGAACTGAATAGCTACAGCAACAAACTAGCGCACCACTTACAGAAATTGGGAGTAGGTTCGGAAGCCCTAGTCGGCATCTGCATGGAACGTTCTGTAGAGATGATCGTAGGCTGCTTAAGCATCCTCAAAGCGGGAGGAGCGTACCTACCCTTAGACCCCAATTATCCGCAGGAGCGCCTGCGGTTCATGATTGAAGATTCTCAGATATCCGTGTTGCTGACACAAGCACAAGAGAAGTTGGTCGAACAATTACCGGATGTTGTCACCTGTACTTACCAAGATTCCCCAAATCCCAGAGTAATTTGCCTAGACACTGATTGGAATACTATTACCCAAGAAAGTTCAGAAAACCTTACCAGCAGCGTGACAAGCGATAACTTAGCTTATGTCATCTACACCTCTGGTTCTACAGGAAAGCCCAAGGGAGTTGCTGTTCCTCACAAAGCTGTCAATCGCCTACTATTCAACACAAACTACATAACGTTAGATCCGAACGATAAAATTGCCCAAGCCTCGAACACGTCCTTCGATGCAGCAACGTTTGAGATTTGGGGCGCATTACTTCACGGCGCTCAACTTGTTGGGATTAGCAGGGATATAACGCTTTCTCCTCAAGACTTTGCCCAACAACTCCGTCAAAAAGGTATCAGCGTCCTGTTTCTAACCACTGCCTTGTTCCAACAGATTGTCAGGGCTATTCCGGATGCTTTTGCTACCTTGCGTTGCTTGCTATTTGGAGGTGAAGCGGTCGATCCTCGGTGGGTGAGAAAGGTTCTCAAACAGGGAGCGCCGCAGCAGTTGCTTAATGTTTATGGACCAACAGAGGGGACAACATTTTCATCTTATTACTGGGTGCAGGACGTACCAGAAGAAGCAACCTCTATTCCCATTGGTCGCCCAATTACGAACACACAAATTTATCTACTGGATGAGCAGCTACAGCCTGTACCGATTGGTGTTCTGGGCGAGTTGTACATCGGTGGTGATGGACTCGCACAAGGCTACCTCAACCGTCCTGAGTTGACGTCTCTTGCATTCATTCCTAATCCTTTTAGCCAGCAGCCAGGAACACGCCTTTATAAAACGGGTGATTTAGCCCGATATCGCTCAGACGGCAATATAGAGTTTTTAGGTCGTAGCGACAATCAAGTCAAGATTCGCGGTTTCCGAATCGAGTTGGCAGAGATTGAAGCGGTGCTAAGTCAACATCCAGCAGTGGCAGAGGCAGTGGTGATTGTTCAGGAGGACATACCTGCGGATAAGCACTTAATAGCTTATATTGTCCCAAACAAGGGGCAAGCCCCAACAAGCTCTGAGTTGCGCCAATTCTCGAAAGAGAAGTTGCCAAATTATATGGTGCCTTCTATCTATATGATTTTGGAATCCTTACCACTGACACCGAATGGCAAAGTAGATCGCCGTGTCCTACCTGCCGTAGATACTCTCAGTCTTGATCCGAAAGAAGATTATGTGGCTCCTCGGACGACTGTCGAGGAGGAGTTAGCAGAGATTTGGGCTAAGATTTTGGGAAAACAGCAGGTGGGTGTTCACGACAATTTCTTTGAATTGGGGGGGCATTCTCTACTCGCGACTCAGCTAACTTCCCGCATACGCGATCGCTTTAAAGTAGAGTTGCCTGTACGCATCTTGTTTGAGGCACCAACTGTAGGGATGTTAGCAAGACATATTGAAGCAATATGTTGGGCAGCTAAAAATTCGGATACTACGAGTTCTACGGGGAATGAGCGAGAAGAGGTTGAATTTTGATAGCAAGGTGGCGAACATAGTTGTTAGACAACACTCGATTAAACAAGGTGCGATAGCGAAGCGCTGCTGCAAAGCGCCGATCGCACCACCAGTCGTATTTATTCGCCTTCCTGTGGTTCTAAAATCGCTTCAATATCCCGTGCTGCGTGGAGAATCCGCACGATTTCAATGTAGTCATCAAAAGATAAATAAAAAATCAGATGCTTCTCAAATCCCTTAACTGACCACTTCCGCAAACCTTCTAAACGGGGATTAGTTAACGACCCATCCCTGACATTTGGGCTAACTTAGCACATGTCTGACGTACTGCGTCAAAAAATCGCAGTGCTGCATCCGAGTTGTTCTGGGCAATGTAAGCAAAGTGCTCGTCTATATCTTGGCTTGCCCGTGGCGTGATGACAATGCGTTTGGTCATTCCTGTGTCGGCTGAAGTCCTTGCATCAACTGAGTGCGTTTTTGCTCCCACCAATCATCTATCACTTCTATCGGTTCGCCACTATCCAAACCTTCCAGTAATAATGCCTCAACTCGTGCAGTTTTAGCTTGTTCTTGAAGAATCAGGTGCAGGATGTATTCCGAAGCATTGCTGTAACCTCCCTTAGCGACTTGTTGCTCGACAAACGATTGAAGTGTTTCAGGAAGGGAAATATTTAGCGTAGTCATAACTCTTCTACCGATTCTGGTTGAATAATCACAATAAATAACCACCGCCGCCAGGAAGCAAAACGCATTAAGCTCCCTCACCTAGCATTGCGGGTACATCAATCTCCTTAACACAAATGGCTCGCGACAATGAGAGAATGCAGGTTAGTAAACGCATGGGTTTCCCAAGTTCCTCCCATGTATAACAATGCATCTAAGCGATCGTCCCCGACTGCTTTTGCTACCGTTTCCACACCCGTTAGCTCAGACAAATCTGCCTGAATCCACTCATCGATCGGTGCAGCCGTGCGAGAAACCGCGAGCAAGCGATCAGACTGGGATACCAGATGTTCAGCAACGGCAAGCCCAATACCACGACTCGCACCAGCCACAAGAATCGTCTTAAATGACATATACGTTCTCCTGTTTAGTTGAAACGAAAACCGAACTTGGTAATCCCTGGAAATTCTAGATTAAACTGCTCAATGAAGTATTCAGCGTGAAAGGTTTGGTAGGGCTTAAACCCGATGGATTCATAGGTATGGCGAGCAATATCGTTCCCGTTGATGACCATAATTCCTGCGTGAGAATGCTGTTGCGATCGCCCTTCCTCTAGCAATGCTTTGAGTAACACTTTTCCTAAGCCTCGACCTCGTGCCTCTGGCAATACGGCAACAGTTTCAATAATCCAAGGCGCTTGGGGTGTGAGAAAAAACGGTCGGCAATCGCCACCCCAAAATTGCACATAGCGATCGCGAAAGGCTGTTGCGATTTCTTTAGACCAGTTCAAATTTTGTGCGATCCTGCCTAGACAAGATAGACGCAGTGGGCAGTAATCTTCTGGGTTTGGTGTATAGCCTGCTGCCGCTGCCACTGGCTTTCTCTGCTCTTCTAAAATCAAAAAATCAGTCACATTACCCCAATTAGAAGCATCTGCCCTGAGCATTGCCTCAATAAATTGCAATGCGCCTGTCTGAGTGCCTTGGAGAATATCCTCCCAAAAGCAGTGATTCAGCGGCGGCAGAGAGGCTTCATACTCAATTCTGGCGAGAAACGGAATATCTGCGATCGTTGCTTTGCGGGTACTCAGTGCGGCTTGCATCACAGTCTCCTTGAGGAGAACCCTCATAAAAGATACAATCTGTATGCATCTAAGATAAGGAGATTTTTCCTTTCTTGTCAAGATACATACTGTATGAATGTCAAATCCAAGCAAGCTGCCATGTCCGCCAAACTGACCAAGGCTGAACAAACCCTACGCACCCGCCGTGCCATTCTCGATCGGGCACGTCATTTATTTGCAACAAAAGGGTATATGGCGACCGGCACCGAGGAAATTATCAGCGAACTGGAGATTACTCGCGGGGCGTTGTATCACCAATTCAACGATAAGCTGGGAGTTTTTAGGGCTGTGGTTGCCGAAGCCTATGACGAGATGACGGATTACATCAGCGCCAAGGTGCAGCCGCTAGACGATCCTTGGGAACAGTTAGTTATCGGCTGTCAGGCGTTTTTAGAAATTGCACAGCAAGAGGAACTGCGGCGGTTGGTGTTTATTGAAGCCCCAGCCGTTTTGGCAGCAGATACCTTGGTCGAGTTTGACCAGTATGGGTTTGGATTGCTTCATGAGGCAATCCAGATAGCTGTCAATGAGGGAAAACTGAACACGATCAATGCGGAGGGCTTTGCTCATTTGGTGAATGGTTCGCTTAATGAGTTAGCAGCATGGGTAGCGCAGTCCAATGATCCTGAACGGTTAAAAACGGCTCAAAGGTTAGTTGAAACATTGCTGATTCGGCATCAGAATTGATGACTTACTACTAAATTTCTTTGCAGTTGCTTGCTTGGCGCTCAGTGATCGCCTCACGCTGCCAGATCTTTGAAATCACTCACAGATGACGTTTGAAGCTACTTCATTTGACAAGAGCAGCAATCTGTGAATCTAAAATGAAACGAAGGTGATCGCCTTTTCCAAATTAAACTCTACTAGGAAAGAGCGATCGCTTCTTTTATCTGTTGTTCTATCTCCTCAATCGTTGCACCTGTCGCCACGCATCCGGGCAAATCTGGAACATAAGCTGAATAGTTGCTCTTTAGCTTTTCAATCACAATCGCATAGCGCAT
This sequence comes from Microcoleus sp. FACHB-SPT15, assembly GCF_014849525.1. Lineage (NCBI taxonomy): Bacteria > Bacillati > Cyanobacteriota > Cyanophyceae > Oscillatoriales > Microcoleaceae > Microcoleus > Microcoleus sp. FACHB-SPT15. Next base: position 521,808 of record NZ_JACJNU010000062.1, read on the forward strand.
TACTCTTCTTCTCCTGCTTTCCTTTGTTCCTTGAGTTGAGCTTGCTTGAAAATGCTGTTTAACGTGCCAGGTGCTAGATCATCAGAGGGTTTACCTGCAATTGTGACTAAACCGGACTTAGTTGGATGTTTGAACTGACGATGGCTGCCCCTAGTTCTTGCCAGATACCAACTATCTTCTTCTATTAGCTTAATCACTTCCCTTCCTCGCCATCAAACTCATTGAACTGACGCTGCCAAACCAGCACAGCAAAAAGTTCTTGAGGAGAATAGGATTGGGCAATCAATTGGATTTTGGCTAAGTCAAGCATCCTTCTGCCAAACTAATTTGTACTATTCGTTCATAGTGTAAAGCTGGAAGAGGAGTAAGCGATCGCATACAAGCGAGTTCATAATCTACCCGCCCCGAAATGCACAAACAAAAGCGTTTATTTCGTCTGACCCTATTATCATGTCTCGTCGCTTTGCTGGTATCGCTCTGTCTCAACGCGCTCCTGTTCCACCAAGCGAAACGCTATTATCTGCAACTCAACCAAACCAATCTAGATCCCTTGGGGCTAAGCACCTATAGTGCTGACTCCCTACCACAGGGTGTTCCTGCTACCTCCACAGCAACCGTGGTATTCCTTGGCGATTCGCGGGCTGAAATGTGGTCTACTCCAGCAAAGCTCAAAGGTTTTTCTTTTGTTAATCGAGGCATCAACACTCAGACTTCAGCCCAGGTATTGGGACGTTTTGACAAGCATGTTGTGCCACTGCGTCCCAATATTATCGTTGTGCAAGTTGGGATTAACGACTTGAAAACGATCGCGCTATTTCCTGAGCGAAAAGCTGCCATTATCACCAACTGCAAAGCGAATATTCAGCAGATTGTCGAACGTTCGATAAATAGTGGGGCAACTGTTATTTTGACAACCATTTTTCCTATTGGTCCGGTTCCCCTAACCCGCCAACCGTTTTGGTCAGCAGATATTGCTCAAGCAGTAATGGAAGTAAACGCTTACCTGTATTCGCTAAAAGCAAGCAATGTCTTTATTCTGGATGCTTACTCACTCCTAGCACAGAATGGTCAAGTGCAAAGCAATTACGTTCGTGATACTTTGCATATCAACGAGAAGGGGTATCAGGCGCTAAACCAGGAACTAACTCAGGTGCTATCCACTTGGTTGACGGGCAAAAGTCTCAAGAAAAAGTCATAAATTTCATAGCAGAAAGCCGTCAGCTTGTCGCGTATCAGCTATTTTGTTTTCCTTGCTCTATCTCTTGTTTCACGCGCCCGAACTGTACCTTATCCAATTGAAAACTGCTACAGTAGCTTTTCGCCGTATTTCCCCATTATTCAGGGGTAAGCACCGATGTCACTGGCTCTGTTGCGATCGCTTCTAAATCAACAGACTGCAACAATTCCAGCCATTGAGCATTCAGCGCTTGATCGTTCGGCTTCTGGCGACGAAGTTCGGCAAGAGTCGTCACAGCCTCATACCAAATGCCTGCTTGTGCATAAAGATCTGCTTTTTGCTGAGGTGTAGTTGCTTGGTCTAATTGAGTTTTGAGTGTTGGGTTCAGTGCAACCCGTTCTACCCAGCCTTCAACAAAGGTTGGTTCCTCTGGATTGCAGTAAATCAGGAAGTACCAACGATACCGTTTACCAACCTCTAGTGGGTCAACAGTGGGCGGAAGCTGCAAGCCAACAACACCAGGCACAGTTCCCGACTCAGTGAACTGGGTTTGGTAAATATCGTTGCCATCCTCATCTTGTAGCACAAACTCCACAGGACGAGAGGATGTAAGCGGATAAGGAACATAAAACCAGAAGGTAGGACGCTCAGCAACCGTTAAACCATAAACGGATTCTGATGTAGTTGGGGTTGTGCTGGCGCTTTGACCACTGGAAGTTCCCTTAGTGACAGGCATCAAGGCTGTCAGAGGCGTGGTTACACGAGGACATCCTCCACGAGCACGGCTTGCCTCTCCTGTCCGACTACCGGGTGCAACTTCATTAGGTGCTGGAAAAACATTGCTTCCTCCGCCAACGGTTCGACCAGGACGACCTCCACCTGGTAATGTCGGGTCTTGGGCATCGCTGCCTCCGCCAATGGTTCGACCAGGACGATCTGTACCTGGTGGCAACCCTGGGTCTCCGGCTTGAGCTACTTCTACCCCTAAGTAGCGGCTGTGCGGTTGTACGAGAAGGTTGTTGCTCTGATTAGAGAGTGATAAGGTAGCCGCTTCACCTGGCATCAAAAGGCTTGAGGTTAACAGTTGTCTGCCTGTCGCTGTTGAAGATTCTGATATGGCTTGGGCTTGCGCTTGTGGAGTCCGGCTTGATAAGGACATATCAGCGTACACTCCTACTAGACCTAAAGCGATCGCTAATAGTTTCTGCGGCTGAGGAAATTTTATGTACATCATATTTAATGGGCAAATGTAGATTGCTGTCGTTGAGCTAAAAAGGCGCTGTAAGCGGCAACGCTGACACTAGTAGACACTAGGGCAAGCGCTGATGGAACCAGCGGCACCCAACCCCCCTGAATTAAAAGACCAAAGCAAAGACCATATAAAACGAAAAGAGTTCCTCCCACTAGCCCCCAACGTAAAAAGAAGTGAGATCGCCAAGAAAATAGACCACCAGTAAGTGCCCATCCAAAAATCCATAGAGCTTCACCCCACTCCGACCAAACCCACAATAGTGGTCGTTGATCCAAAACAGCGCTGAGAATCTGACTAACCATCTGTGCGTGAGCAACAATCCCTGGCATATCCTGGTAGTCTCGCTGTCCGGTACTGTAGGGCGTAAAGAAGTAGTCCTTGGCACTCGGAGCAGTAACGCCGATAAGAACAATCCGATCTTTGACAGCATTAGGATTGAGCTGACCATTGAGGACTTGAGTCAGAGTAACGCGCCCCGCAACATCCAGAGCAGAAGGGCTAGAGCGATAATTTAGCAGTACTTGATGACCACCAACATCAATGTTGTGGTAACCGCCAGCATTCGGTCTCAAGCGTTTAAAAACTGTAGTACCAAGCTGCAAATACCCGTCGCTAGTAAACTTGGGTGAAATTCCCTCTGCTTCCAGGTATCGGAAGGCGAGCTTCGTGCTTAAGGCATAGGAGGTAGTACACCTTGATGCAGGAGATGGTTCCATTGCCAAGAGATGACGACGGAGAACACCATTAGGGTCAAGCACAAAATCAGTAAAGCCCAGATTGGCTGTCTGTACATCTGGAGGAGGTGCCTTTCCGGGGTTATCCTTCTCCGGATTACTAGTTTTGCAGACCGTAATGAGGCGATCGCTTTGTTTGAAACGCTTAGCTAAATCTGGATACTTGGGGTCTACAGGGAAGTCATGGTAGATATCTAAGCCAATTGCCCGTGGCTCGTAGGATTCCAGTTTTTCCAACAGTCGTGAAAGCGATCGATCAGACAGTGAACCGCGTCTCGGTTCTTGTTTTTGTGCTTGAATATCTTCTTCTGTAACAGTAACTACTAAGAGTCGCGAATCTACTTCTTCAGTGGGTCTACTAACCATCAACTGGTCAAAAGCTTGCAACTCCATAGCTTGAAATAAACCGAACTGCCGCCCTATCAGGATTAGGGACGTGATGACCAAGCTCATCAAAACTACTTTTACAAAACCTTGTCTACCTTTTAAAGCGTTACGAGGCGATCGCTGTCTGATTCTGAAGCCGTCCTTATCAGGCGATCCAGGAACAAATGGCGGCTCATCTGGTGGAGTAGGTGGTCTCCAAGGACTGCACAATTGTTCCCATGTCGGGGGTAAAACGGCAGGATTCTGGCAAATTATCGGTAACCAGGTAGCACAAGGAAATTGATCTTCCAAGCCTTGCAACTGTTCTCTCGCTTCCCGCACTGCCAAATAGAAAGATTCACCACGAGCATAGGCAGCTAAAAAATACTTTAAAAACTTTTGACAAATTCGGTCAGGCACTGGCTCCCGCATGACAATGATTTGCGGAATCTGTAAATCTGCTAAATTCCGTGCCAATCCTAAGCCATCACAAGAGTTAAAAATCGCAATCTTTAAACCTCGCTCAACGGCTTTTCTTAAGGCAAACCTTAATTGGTCAATTGTTAAACTATCAGTTTGATTAAGAGAAATCTCACCCTTTTCACAATCCGGTTGGCTGGAACTATGCCCTGCGAAAAAGAGAATATCCCAGCTTTGCTTCCACAACTCTTCCGTGAGTTCCTGACGTTGCGGTTCTACAAGAAAACTAATTTCTGCATCGGGCAATTGTTCTAATAAAAGCCGATCAGCTTGAGTATTAATGCCAGTACTGTCACCCAGAATCGCTAAGATTCTCACTTTAGTGTGAGATGAAGCGACTGGCTTTATAAATTCATAAATAGGCGCACTAAGAGCAATCTCTGCCTTCGGGTAGCGATCGCATAAATCCCACAGATGCCAAGGAAGCCGCCGCAACCAGATGTTTTCCGTTTGAATAATCAGCCGAACTTCATCCGATGGCATTAACTGTTCTAGTAATTTCTCTCGGATCGGGCGAAATGACTCCGAGTGTAACCAAGCATTAAAGCGATCGCGTAAAAGTTGGGCAGCATTCGAGCAAATCTCAAGTTTGGAAACATTCGTTACTTGGGCAACTGAAGCTTCTAGCCGTGAGCGCAACCCTAACCTTCGATAAGTGTCAGCCCAACCCGTATAAGATTGGGGAATTTCAAGAGTAGGCGGTAGCCGACCTGTAATTTCAACAGAAGCGGGTCTGTCTTCCTCTCCAACCCGCAATGTTACGGGAAACCCATTCTCGAAGCTACCTTCACCAGCAATTAAGACAACTAACTTACCCACGACAGCCTCTCCAGATGAACGTAATGGTGTTGCACTTACAATCAAGATGATGGAGTGGTGAAATCCTATAAATTTATAGTTCTAACCATCCATAGGTTATGCAACTCCACACCAATGCTTCCCTTCAGACATATCCTAAAAACGAGAAGGGAGGGTAGGTATTGAGCATTCATAGTTCAGTCAAACTATAAAATCTTCCATGAGACTTGCCTCACCAAGAGCAATCTTTACACTAAATTGTTCTCTAGGTAGACCACTGAATTGTAATTGAATGTAATTATCTGCACTTCTGGCTATTGCTTCTAGAAACACTAATCCCGACTCATCCAGCACAATCAGTTGCAGTAGTGGAGGCAGATACACTTGATTTCCGGCTGGATGCACCTGTAGAGTAATATGGCTTCTGCGTTCAGATTCAGGTTGAAGCTCAACAATCAGAGCAACCGGATGACCAGCTAATTGCATCCCTAAGTCAATTAACTTAGCACGTCTGATTCCAGCATTAGGACGCTCAATGTTAGCCAAAAGAGCGCTATCAGGACTTCTAAAACCAAAGGCAAGATCGGGTTGGGCGGGGTTCAAGACGGTTTCAATCGTTTGCCAACCCGTTTCAAAAACATTAGTTAGCCACTGGCTCAAGTTGACTCTTGTACTCCTCACAACATCAGAAGCTGGAGTCGCTGTTACTATAGCTTGCACAGGTTGGGTCAAGTGTTCAATGTGATCGAACAAATCTTCAATCGGACCGAGTTGAGTAATGGCAAACTCATCTCTAGCCACTGTGGGAGTAAATCCCAACACCGTTGCCTCAAAAGAAGCGTCATCAATCTGGACTACGACATAACCAATCCGGTCTGACTGGACTTCCGATGGAATGTAACACGTTTGCTGATGGCTTCTAACTGGACGGCATTCCAAGCGCCCCAATCCTGTCACTTCCAGGTCAGCGACATCCGCACACATCCGCACAACAGGATTCCAGCTATCACTCACTGATAAATCTGTCGAAATCCCCATCATCTGCAAGTAGTCATTAACAACATAAGTCGCTAATGTATTTAACCGAACTTGCTCAGCTTTTTGAGGCGTAGGTTGCTGTGTGGCAAACTGTTCGGCTGTATGGCGTGCCGCTTGGGTAATTGGCAGTGGTAATGCGAAATCTTCTATGTTGTTGGTGTGGTAAGTCATAGTATTGTTTTTACTCTACAAGGGTGAATCTACCGCTCAACCTTAGGTACTCTCGGTGGCAGCGTCCTAAAAAGCACTCTCTACTATAGATATCCCTCCGATTCACCAAATTTACGCAGACGGGGTAGACATTGACGCTGATAAAAGCTGCTAAGCGTTGAAATGGATAGATTAAATTCTTCAGCTAGAGTTTTCCAACTCTCTTCTGGGGGCAAGCGCCGTAGGATTAGGACTTGGCAGGTCACCTCTGGATGATTGGCAATGTGGGTACGACACAGTTCTCCTTCTGGATCAGCTTCAACCCATTGCTTTACCTCTTCAAGCAGCAGGGGAACGTCTGGTTCAGCAGGCAGATTGTCCACTGGGTCAATCGTTTCATTTCCATCGCCTCCTCCCTGTCTGCCTGCTTGAGCGGAAAGGGTTTTAGCTTGCTGTTTTTGAGTATCTATATAAAAATCTTGCAGTCGGCGCTTCAGGTAAAAATTTAGCCAGGTTATGACACTGCCACGGGAAGGGTCATAGGGTTCACCTGTATTTCCTTCGCAGATATTCTGGCAAAAATACACCCAAGTCTGCTGCAAGGCATCTTGGTAATAGGGAGTGTGTTCTCTCCACAGCTTGTTAGTAATCAGCCGAATCACCTGAGTTAAGTTTCTCTGACGGGCTGCCGTTCCACGTGGGTGACTACAAGCTGTTTTAACTAACTGACGCAGTCGTTCTTCTAGTTCATCCATAGGGCGTAATCACTCCTCCAGGTTTACACTTTGCTGATTTTGCCTTTGAAAAGTATCAATTGAGAACCAACTCCCAATTTCTTCAGGTTAAGGGTCGCCTGATTGATACTCCTACACGACTAAGAGAGCGGATAGGGTTTACGCCGTAACAGAGGGACAATCAGGAAACTGAGTTTTGGCTGGCTAAGGACAGTTTTCAACAATATGTTCACGAATGGTTTCTTTAAAACAAACTTGTCTGTTTACCAATTGTCGATCAGGTTTTTGCATCCCATGAACTTCACTTAGAGATTCTCCCTATTGCTCTATCTACCCAGTTCAAGCAAGGACGATCTGCAACCTTATCATAAACTTTTGTAAAACATTGCATAACTCTAGTTGTTACCCCAGACAAGTACATAGAGGTTGAAAGATTTACAGCTTCAACCAAACCACTAAGCCTTCAACAGGCACAAGCAATCTGCACACACTTCAATTGTTTACTTGAAATCTGGGAGTAACTATCATGGCAACTTACTACGGTACCTCTTACGCTGACTACTACAACTACATGGGTTACGAAGACCTAACAGCTTATGGTTATGGTGGTGCTGATACAATCTACGGCAACACTGGCTGGGACACCCTCAATGGTGGGAACGGCAATGACTACCTCAACGGCTGGACGGGTGATGACAGCTTAGTAGGAGGCAGAGGTAACGATGAGTTGTATGGCGGTACAGGCTGGGATACCCTTAATGGCGGCAGAGGTAGCGACTACCTTGATGGCTACGGCGGCGGCTGGGACGGTTCAGAGTATGATACCCTCACCGGTGGCAAAGGGGCAGATACGTTTGTTCTAGGTGATTACTACGGTGCTCACTACACAAACAATGACTACTACTTTAATGATGGCTACGCTACAATCACCGACTTCAAGTGGGAAGAAGGTGATACGATCCAAGTCTATGGCAGCATTGATGACTATTCGCTTGGCACTTCTGTAGACTGGTCGGGTGGCACGGCTTATGACACAGCGATCTACTACCAAGATAATTTGATTGGTGTTGTAGAAGACCGGACTGACCTCGTGCTGAGCTTAGACTTTACCTTCGTCTAAAGCAAGCAAGTTTAGCAAGTTGGATTGCTAAAGCCTGACAATTTATAGTCAAATATAGCAATGATGTAGATTGAGAACTTCCAATCTACATCATGCGTTTATAGGGGTTTTTAATTGAAGAAAAGGGGAAAGAGAAAAGTACAGAGGAAAAATAATTTCTGCCTTTGTAGTACTCCAAAAGCTTCTGTCTCATCCAAATGAACACCAACTGATTTGTCTATCAAGTTGATGCGATCGCCAAACGCTCTTTCCCTGAATAGACATTGAACCGTTCTTCCCGCAAAAATCCCACAAGGGTAATGCCAAACTCCTTCGCTATGGCGACGGCTAAACTACTGGGAGCGGAAACAGCACAAACAATTGGCACTCCAGCCGCTAGACACTTTTGCAAAATCTCAAAGCTGGAACGTCCACTGACCATTACGATGTAATTATTTAGAGGCAGTTGGTCACTCAGTAAAGCGGAACCCACCAGTTTATCTAGTGCATTGTGACGCCCTACATCTTCTCGCACCGACAGCAGTTCTCCTCGAATATTAAACAGCGCCGCTGCATGTAATCCTCCAGTAGCTGAGAAAACCCGCTGAGCCGATCGCAACTGCTCTGGCAGACTGTAAATCACCTCAACTGGCACTTTTAGTTCTTTTGAGATAGCTGGGTATCCCCGCAAGCCCAGAGTCTCAAGACTTGCTTTTCCGCAAACTCCACAGGCGCTTGTGGTAAAAAAGTGACGCTCCAGAGGCGACAAATCTACACTCAATCCTTCCCTCAGTTCGATGTTGACAATGTTGTAGCGCTGCTCACCATCAACATCTGGATCTACACAATAACTGATGCGCTGGATATCGTCCCGGTTGCTTACCACTCCCTCACCATAGAGGAAACCTGCTGCTAGTTCAAAATCAGTCCCTGGTGTCCGCATCGTTACCGCTACTGTCTTTTTTGGCGAGACAAGACGAATCTCTAATGGTTCCTCCGTTGCCAGTTGATCAAAACGCGATCGCATTTGACCATTCTCTACCACCCAGACAGTAGCTTTGGTTTTGCTTCCAGGGGGTTTCATAGAATGTACTCACTAGTTATCCCAAGCAATCATCGGTTCACTCGATTGAACAGCCAAAGTGAAGCCGCAATTCCAACAAAATGGGCTGCAATGGTGTTTGTATTTGCCTGCACAACAAACAAATCCGCTGGCTGAACAAATCGACCGGGGTCAATTGCCGTCAAAGCTCCTTGGAACTGAGAAAAAGACTTTGCGAGAATGCTGCCAATAGTCGCAAACGCTCCCAAAATAGTCAGTAGCATTCCCACCATATTTACAATCAGTCCAAGCCTGATTGTGTCCAAGGTTTTTGCTTTGCTGGGTCGCCCCGCTGCACTAGAAGCTCTTAGCTCTCTTGCAATGCGAGTGTAGCGGAAGGCAAAATAAGCGCCTACACCCAGCGTCACCAGCCCACACAGGGCGAAAAAAATGCCAAATCCAGTCCCCTGGCTAGCCGTTTGATTCGCTTGGCGACCAAAACTACTGCTAAAACTGGCAAAAATCAAAATTACGCCTGAAATGACCCCTAGAACTAGCTGGAGCCAAAAGGAAATCCCGCCGATTGTGCGAAGCGTAATCGCAACTCGTTGGAGGGCTGGAGGGATTGAAGAAGCGTCAGGCTTTTCTCGCATTAGGGAACACAAGGGAGTGATGAGTGACCTATCTCAATCTCATTCTCTCGTGAAAACTGCCTGAATGTGGGCAGGGTTCCCCAGCAATCTACAAAGAAAGTCTGACAAAGACCAGTTCTCTTAAGCTAATCTATCTAGGAGGAGATTTTAATTAAGCTTGCTCATCTCAGGGTCTTTCAACTAAGCGGCGCGATTTTCTCTAAAAAACGTAAAGCACGAGAACTTTTCAATCAGGGTAGTCGTCTTCTAGGAGAACGTCGGTTCAGGGTAGCAACGTCCAATTCTCCCAATACCTGCTATTGCCTTAGCAGCCAATTGAAGAGGACACACAATTCTTCTGACAATCTAAAAACAAGGACTTCTAGGTTATTGAACAACAGCCGAGTGATTGCCCAAAGAACACCCGCGAAGCTAAGCACAGTGTTGAAGCACAAATTCAAACCGTTGCAAAGTCTAAGTAGGAACCCCTCGTTATTTTGTCGATGGCTTAACCCAGTACACTTCCATGAAATTGGTAAAGTTATCAAGAATATTTGGCATCCTAACCCGGAACTGACTGTATGAGCTATGTAGATCGCAAAAGCAGGTTCTTCTGAACCTAGCGTGGACTTCTCACGTCCTCACAAACTCAATGGTCTTATCCTCCGCAAGCTTGACTAAGGGATACCCCACCAAGACATGAAATTTTTGCTCTCACACCTTACCTATAGTCGTTCTGGCTTGCACTCAGGCACAAAAAGTTCATTATTATTCCTTAAGTCACAGTTGCGGCTTGACGACAATAGGCAAATCCTGGAGGAAAATGGGAATGTCTACAATTCCGATCAACCTGAAGGATAGCGTAGGTGCTATTGGATGGGGCTTTTAGCGACTTCGCTAAAATTGATCGTGGTCATTCAGCTGTGTTGCATCTTACTTTTCAAATCAACGAGTGAATCACACGCTCCTCAACGCTTTCACACCATCGGGTGTAAGGGCGCTTAACCGGCTGAGGATGCTTGGTTTTTGACAGACATGCGCGTGCGTGTGTGAGTTTTCAGGGGTGTTGAAGCCGTCGTTAGTTTCAGGAAAACTCTCCCATTCCAATCCGGTTGGGTGGGAAATTCAGCGGACTATGCAGATGAAATTTGAGGATATTTATCAGTTTTTTCAAGACCCTCCCCCAAACTATCTCAACAAAGAATTAGCAGTATGCTACGTTCTGTGTGTGCTTTTGCGAGGAGAATCTTATGGAACACAGCTCATCCAACAACTAGAACATGATTATCCAAGCCATAGGCTTTCAGATACAGTCCTCTATAGTGCATTAAAGTTTCTCGAAGATTCAGAAGCTATCTCAGGGTACTGGAAGAAAGTAGAGGGACGAGGACGTCCCCGCAGGATGTATCAAATTTCTCCAGAGTGGCGCGATCAAGCTCAGGAACTTGCCAGTTTTTGGCAAGCTTACATGAGGGAAGACCGCAAAGCGATCTAAGGCGTTTTGCCGCTAAGGAAGAGAAAGGCTAGTCAGTGAGGCAGTAAGCTCTCCATCGAAAAACGCGGGTTCAGCCGCGTTGGGTGATGCCTTTTGTTTGGAAAACTTTCTCTTTAAGAGACTGCCAGCCCTAGTGGGCTGTCCATCTAGGTTTGAGTAGTTGACTTTCCCGGAAAATTGAAGGATTAAGCTTATTTGAACTTGTCCGTTCTACCTTGAGGGCCCACTAGGTAATGGTTGTAATTATTGAATTAATTTTTTGCACCTGTTCACTTCTGTGAAGAATTGTGCGAACTTAGGGTGCATTAGAGAAGACGTTGTTCACTGACAGCTAACAACTCACAAATTGTAAAGTAGTAGCAAATGTTATCTGTCCTAAACAAACATCCGTGAATACAGTCATTCTTTCATCTACATTCCTGCTAACACTGTTGTTAGCAGTCGGTTTGTTCTTCTTCATCCGCGCTTCTGTTAAAGACCGAACGCAACAAGTGAAGCTAATTGCCCAAGAACCTGAAGAATCACTTGTGATTCGGTTACAGCAATACTTTGATCAGAGAGCTTACCAAGTAGCTGCTGTCGATGCCGCTACTCATCAAGTCACCTTCCAAGGGTTTGTTCGGCCAAGTTGGCTGCTGGCAATCTTTTTAACTACACTCGCCGCCGTAGGCATCCTTTGTTTATCACTCGTTCTTTCTTTCCTCTACCCAAAACTTACCAGTGTTTTTCTGGCGTTAGTTTTACTAGCACCTGCGGCTGGAGTCTTTTATTGGAAAAAAGCCGGACGAAGTGAGCAAGTGTCCTTACAAGTAGAAGCTATAGCCACTCCAGACACTGGCACACAAAGTCTGCTTACCGTCACTGCCCATCGGGATGAACTACGAGAACTGCAACAAGCTCTAAACCTTAAACCCTCTTCTGAATCTTCCACTAGCCACTAACCGCAAAAGATTAACCCTACTCAAACCTATGCTTGAGTAGGGTTAAAGAAAAGCGCCTGTCACAAAGATTTTACCGGCAATGGATCAGTGACTTTGAGCTCCAACTACAGCTTTTTCTACGGGGGAGTCGAGTATCCGTAGACTGGGAAACAGAAAATGATTTTCTTCGACATATTGGGCCCCAAATAGCCCTTTTTCTGCCCAGAAATAACGGTCTGTAGTATGTTCGTTTCGCTTCACTAACAGCAATGCGGGTGGAAGTATCCCTTTAACTTGAATAAACTTTCGTGCTGCTGTGACCGGTTTATCTTCACCGCTTTCGAGATTATACTGAGGCACATGCTCCAGAATCTTACGCCCTTCCTGGCGGCGGCGACTTTTGCGCTTACGTCTTCTTGCCAACCTCTTTTACCTCCTCTTTCTGCTGACAGTTGTAATGTTAGTTACAAAAGCCGTCGAAAGTATATCTGCTTGAGTTCAAAATATCAACTTCTCTTCATACTTCTATACAAAACCGTTAAGCACTTATGCAGCAATGGTTAAGAGGGCTTAAAGAGGCTTGTAGAACCTAAATATGTTAAGGGGAATTCGTTTATTCTTAACATAGTGTAATACCGTGTAACGAGTTGTTAACTATAGCCAATGTGGTCAGTTTGCTGACAAGTTCGACAATATAGAAAAAGACCCGAAGATTGGATAGGCTTAAATTAACATTATAAGACTTGAGTTTGTAGGGTATGAGCTACGGACTTCTGGTTTATCCTTAGAGCTTGATGTTTAATTTCTACCTAGCCGCAACATTGGTTTTTAATTAAGCCTGCTGTCATAGATTCAGTTAACCTAACCTCATGTTCATTCCTGCCAGTTCAGAATTTGTCGCGCTATGTCAATCACAAGTGGCAGTGTTAACTCAAGGGTTGGGTGCAGCTAGTGGTGCTGTGTATTTGACAGAAGAACTGGTAGAGGGATCTGATGCAAAGCTAATTCCTGTTGTGGTTTATCCTGAAGCCACAGCGAGGTGGAACGACGAGGAGGCTGACTTCGTGTTGCCTGAGTTTCAAGGCAAGATTAAAACTATTCCTCGGTTATTGAAAGCTGCCCCACGCTTGCTTCCTCAGGCATCTGATAAGCACCAAGTGGTGGATTCAACCTCACCGGAGTGGGAAGAACTTTCCTTACAACAGCAGCGCCAAATTATTTTGCCCCTAATGCATGAAGGTGTTGTAATGGGGTTGCTCGTGACTAGTCGTGAAGATCGACCCTGGAATGAGAGAGAGAAGACAACAGTTGAACGAATTGCTCGAACTTTGACGATCGCATACATTATGGATCAGCGTCGTACTTGGTTTGAGCAGGAGTTGACCCAGCAAGGGCGGTATCAAGCTCAACTGCGCGATCGCTTAGATGACCTCCTACATCAATTTCGCAACCCTCTGACGGCTTTAGGGACGTTTGGCAAGCTGCTTGTGAAGCGATTGCTACCAGGGGATAAAAATCACGATGCCGCATCTAGCATTGTCCGGGAGAGCGATCGCTTGCAAGAGTTGCTGCAACAGTTTGAGGCAACCCTGGACATGAACGAAGCTGAACTGGCACCACTAGCACTTCCCTCTACAGCCAGCGCTGAGGCGTCTGGATTTCCAACGAGAAGCGACTACCCAGGAACTACCCCAACTCCCAATTCTCTACTACCAAGCAAAACTATCGTTCTGGAATGGTTTTCAGTAACAGATGTTTTAGAACCGCTGATTGCCTCGGCAAAAGCGATCGCACAAGAACGTAATCTGGAGTTACAAGCTGAAATTTCTCCTAACCTACCCTTAGTGCAAGGCAATGCTAAGGGATTACGAGAGGTACTGAGCAATCTGATCGACAACGCCTTGAAGTACACACCAGCAGGTGGCGAGATTGACATTTACGTTGGTGTCTTTGCACAAATACCTCAAAGTGATTCCTCCCTTGCCTCTCTTCCTCCCCTGCCCTCTTCGCCAACATCACAACGTCTTGCAATTACCATTAGTGATACTGGTCCTGGAATTCCACCTCAAGATTTGGAACATCTGTTTGAGCGGCATTATCGAGGTGTGCAAGCAACAACAACAATTCCTGGTAGTGGTTTAGGGTTAGCGATCGCGAAAGAACTGATTGAACAAATGCAGGGTGAAATTGAAGTATTCAGTCCTGCACAATCTATCTGGACGGCACAAAGCTCAGAATCTGCGATCGGCACGACTCAAGACCATTTAGGAAAAGGTACAACCTTCATCGTTTGGTTGCTGATACAATAACCAGCTATACAACCAACTGAGAGCTGTTTGTTGATTGAGCAGGAACCCAGTGACAATAGATGAATACCTAACGAAAGGACACTAGGCTCCTGTTCCTAATACCAACAACCTAAGCCGCAACAGAAAGCTCTACAAGGCTTTTCACTTCAGGTATAGTCCGCCCAACGGCAGCCGCTATGGGTCGCAAGCTGTGAACTAAATCCACCATATCTTCTAGAGAAAGCGCCTGACGAGCATCCGAAACAGATTTTTCAGGTTCCGGGTGACACTCAATAATTAACCCATCTGCGCCACACGCGACAGCAGCTTTTGCTAGTGGTGCTACTAACTCTCGCTTACCAACCGCATGAGACGGGTCTACAATCACAGGCAAGTGGGTCAACTGCTTAAGTGCAACGACTGCACCTAAATCTAGTACATTGCGGGTGTAGTTATCGAAACTGCGGATACCACGTTCACACAACACGACATTAGGATTGCCATGGCTGAGAATGTATTCTGCTGCCATAACAAACTCCTCAACCGTAGCTGCGAGTCCTCGTTTCAACAGTATCGGTTTTTCCGCTTGACCTAAGGCTTTAAGCAAATCAAAGTTTTGCATATTCCGACTGCCAACTTGTAGCATATCGGCGTAAGTAACAATAGATTCAATTTGAGCAATAGACATTACTTCTGTCACAACTGGGAGATTGTGACGCTGGCGTACATCCGATAAAATTTCTAATCCTTCGATGCCTAATCCCTGAAAAGCGTAGGGAGATGTACGGGGTTTGAAAACTCCTCCTCGTAGCGCTTGTACGGGTGCGTGTTGTAGTTGAGTGGCAACTGTCTCCATTTGTGATCGACTCTCAACGGTGCAGGGACCACCAATAATTACAAATTCTCTACTACCGAAGGCAACTTGTTCTGAAAGCTTGACAAGTGTCTGGTGGTCAGAGTGAGCAGCGAGTGTAAGTTTAGCGTTCAACATGGGAAAGACTCCTTTGTGAGATTAGATGGGCAAGAAAAAACCCGGTTCCTTGGAAGGTTCCGGGTTGTAGTGAAAAGCTGGCGCGACTTTACTACCCGGAACACGTTCTGGGATAAAAATAAAAGCCGTAAAACCAGCTACCAAGATAAGTTGTCACGTCATTACTCCTGTGCTTGTTCGCCTTAAAAAACAAAAAACCGCAGAGTCTGTTCTGCGGTTCACCGGGCGTTCCATGCGAAGCTGGATTCACTGCCGGTGAACCTGTGTAAACCAAAAGTAAAAGTAATAGCTGTTGGTGAACATAGCTTGGCGCTGGAGCAAGATACTTTGCTAGAAAATCTTTATCCTGCTAACCCTAGCAAGTTTAGTGGACTTAAGTCAACACTTGTAAGGAAAACAAAAAAGCTGATAGCTGATAGCTGATAGCTGACGGCTTTGGAGCTATATATGTTCGCTACTTGCGATCGCACTCATCTATCACTGCTTCCCTTGAGTTATCTGCTGGTAAGCCGTTTCAAGATTACCCTTGTACAAAGCTTGAAACTTATAGCTTTTGTAGGGAGCAGGAACCGCAAAACGTTCGAGAACTTGTTCTTGAGTCAGTGATTCCTCCTTCCACGTTAAAGCTAACTGTTCCAAATCATCAAAGTAGCTCTTTAACGTTTCTAGCCCCCTCCGGTCGGTAACTGAGCCATGTCCAGGCAGCAAACGAGCATTGGGATAGGTAGCTATGAGTTGAGATAGACTATCCTGCCACTTTTGAATATTGCCATCGCTGATGAAGGGAATACGCTGATGGAACAAGATATCACCCGTGAACAAGACATCAGCATCGGGAACATAAGCAACCAGGTCAGTTCCGCCAGAATGACCTTCAACCTCCGCCAATTGCACCTGACGTTCACCTAACCAAATTGCACTTTCATTATTAATAACTAAACTAGGTGGGGTGGGGTTGGGGTCTTGTTCTTTGTTGCGGTTGACCATATATTCCCGAATTGGTCCCCGCCCAACAATCGATACACCTCTGGCTTCTGCGGCAGGATTGCCTCCGGTGTGGTCAAAGTGATAGTGGGTGTTTAGTACATACCGGATAGGCTTATCGGTTAAGCCTTCAACTGTCGAAAATAGTAGATTTGCCAGCGCCGCATTCTGAAAAGGATCGATTACTAGAACGCCATCAGTGCCAATGACAACCCCTGCATTACAAATTGCCATATTGGGGTTTTGGGGTGGGAAGTCCGTGCTTGCAATTAGTCCATAGATTCCAGAACCTAGCTCTTGCAGCGTCAACCCAGCCGTTTCTAGAGTGAGGTTAGAAGTTGCTGGGGATTGGGCTTGGGAGTGAGAATGCCATCCAATCACGCCTATACAAGTGACTAAAGTTGCTAATAACAAGACTATCCAGCGCCGCAATCTGTTCATTATCATCGCTCCTCACGCTTGATCGCTGTTCTTCATTTCAGCTTCGTGGTATCTGTAGCAGAAAGCCGTCAGCTATCAGCTATCAGCTTTTTTGTTTTCCTTGTCTGGTCTGGGTTTCACACACCTCCCGCCATACTTCAGTACGCTGAAAACCGCTATAAGCAAGTTACGCTCTTGTGATTGATTTGTCTAGCAGTTCTACTTATTCAAAAAGCGTGTTTTGCTTTTGAATTCAGGACTTACGCTTACCCCTACATATGGCGCTTTAAAGAGCAAATTGCGTAAGTCCTAAATTAATCGATTATGAATAATTTACCACTACCGAAAGAAAATCTCTTTTTTCTAACACCTAACAGCCTGCACTAGTTACCAGGGATTACCAATCAGTGTAAATGCGCTCCAGTAGTAGGGATGAGTCAGTTCCCTATCTCCCTGCTGAACTAGTACTTCGGGTAGGGGGACACGGCGATTAGCAGTTATTAGTTGACCGTCTTGCAATCGTACTTGTCCTTTGAGCATGGCTAATTGAGCTTGCCGTAGCGCCTCTGCTTTGATGGGAGCTTGCTTTAATTGCTCGTAGAATCCGACCATTAGCCCTAATGTTCCTTCATCATTAACAGACCACAAACTCCCTAAAGCGGACTTGACCCCAGATTGCACTGCCAACCCGGCAAATCCTAACTCTGCCTCCTCATCACCAAGCACCGTCCGACAAGCACTCAACACTAACAGTTCTACTGGCGGCTTATTCAACTTTAGCTGTGGCAGTTGGGTGAGCCGCAGTTTACTCTCCCATAACTGGAGGAAGGAGTTACTGGCATCACCCGGTTTAAATTCTGCATGGGTGGCTAAGTGGATAATCCCAAATGGTTGTGAAGCGCGAGCTTGTTCAAGATTTTTCAGGGTAAAAGCATTGTTTAGGAAGGATTTCCCTGACCATAACTGATTGGTAATGACAGACAATTCAACGGATACAGCGGGTAAAGGCTCATTGTCAGTGAATTGGTCAGCGCCCATCGCTAATACAGATGTGTTCCTCACATCCCTGTAGTAGGGGTCAGTAAGAGATAAGCTAGGCATCAAACTTACACTGTATTCTTCTAGAATAAATTTTTGTCCATCATGCAAGGCGGCAATTGGCACTGAGCGTAAACCCGTGTCCATTAGGAATACTAAACTATTGATCTGTTGAGCTTCTAGTTCCGATTTTACAGATGCAACAAACCACTGATAAAGCTGTTGAGAAGACGTTAAGTAACTATCGCGTTTGATGCGATTTGTGACATTACTACGAAACTCCGTAGCTAAATTGAGGACTTGCTCTCGTGTGGCTTCTGGGATGATTCGTCGAATTGGTTTTCCGTGTGCTGTTACCAGAATTACTTCTAAATGGTCAGTTGCTGCTGTGTTGTTTTGGGTGCCGCTTGGGTCTTGGCTGGGCGTTAATCCTTGAGAATTAATCTGCTGAGGTGTTGAGGGTACGAAGACGACATAAATGAGGGCAGATTTAAGACCCGTAATTGTTTCACTCTGGCGCAGTCTGTCTTGAGCTTTTTCTAGTGAAAAAATCGAGGTGTTGCTGATACCGAGATACTTCTCAAATTCTTTTGTGAAGTCTTCCTCTAGTGCCGCTACAGCGGTGTCAATTTCTAGAGGAGCAATCGCCTCAGATTCTTCAGGGAGAGAGACTGTTTCAAAGGGTTCAATGAGATCAATGGGATTGATCTCAATGGGGGAAGTATCAGGCGTATCTGTGTCAGGAATGTCCGGTTCAACGCTAACAATCTGAATCTTGCCTGTAGTTTGGGTATAAAGAAAAGACTGTGGTGGAGTGAGGGTGAAATCACCATCAGTAATTGCACCTGCTGTACCGTTAAAGCTGTCATCTCCAACAACGAAGGGGATTAAGCCATTCCCTCCATGTCGGATCGTAATGTCGCCTCCGCCGTTACCGCCAGCAGTAGAGATGCTAGAAATGATGCTATTACGATCAATAAACGTGTCTGTGGCTTGAAAAAATTGCCCAGTTGTGATGGCAACGCTGCCACCATTGCCAAGAGTTCCACCTTGAGCGTTGATGGTACTCACCTGAAGGTTATCAACAGAATCTAGAGTAACATCGCCACCGTTGCCAAGCGTTCCACTGGAATCGATCGCATTAGTTGTAATTGCACGTCCTGCAATCAGAGAAATTAATCCGCCACTATCGCCAGAACTATTCAGGTTATCTGTAAAGATTTCCCCGCCACGACTAACCAGAGTGATTGCCCCTCCATTAGTTGCACCAGAGGAGTTGAGATCAGCTGTTTGAATATCACCAGTAGCTGAAAGTGCGATCGCTCCCCCATTATCTGTTAGCGAACTAGTATTGAGTGTCCCTGCTGTGGTATCTATTCCCCCACCGCTTGGCCCATTATTTTCAACCGTAATACTGCCAGCAATGATGTCACTCAGGGTAATATCGCCACTGGTACTATTGGTCAATCCCTCTCCTGTATCAAGGATGATCGTTGTATCGCCAGTTCCAGAGTTGAGTGTTACTCCAGGCGCAACGGTAATCACAGCCGCTCCAGGATCGCGATAAATATCGATGACACCATTAGCTACTGTTTGGTTGGCAAGTAGCGTTAAATCGCCATTATCGGTCGTGATGTCGGTATTGATTAAAAGGCTGCGCCCTGCCTGTAGCGTTAATGTCCCGCCATTTCCGGCTAGGTTGTTGGTGGTAATTGCCTGATCAACCGTGATATCGTTATTTGCCTGGAGTACAACATTGGTTCCCGTATTCGTGATGTTGGTAATAATATCGGCATTAATCCCAACCGACTGGCCGGGATTATCGTTAAAACTAAAGCCTGTCAGACTCGCATCAAACGAATAAGCGACACCAGAATCCACGGCCGCAGTGTCATCCAGACGTACTCCCACAAGCAGGTTCGTTCCCAATACAGCGATCGCATCCCCAAATTGCTCATCTACATCGGGTTCAGGGTTGTTGAATGTTTGCAGCAATCCTCCTGTCGTGCCATCAAACAAATAAACGGCACCAGAATCAGTTGCTCCGGCATCATCACGATTGGCTCCAATCAAGATATTTGTCCCTACCCCTGCCACTGTTGTCCCAAAGCGATCGCCACCTGCGGGATCGGGGTTATTAAACGTTTGCAATAACGTACCTGTACCGCCATCAAATAAATAGGCAGCACCCGGATCTGTTGAATCTGCATCATTCGGCGCACCAATGATGACATTCGCTCCCACTCCCGCTACGGAGTTACCAAACTGAGCGTTCTCTACAGGCTCAGGATTAGTAAAGGTAAAAAGGTTATCTCCTGTAGTGCTGTCATAAAGATAAGCCGCACCTGCATTAATTACCCCCGCATCAGAATCAATAAAGGGCGCTCCAATAATAATATTTGTCCCTGCCACAGCTAATGAAAAGCCAAACTGATCTTCCTCAGCAAGGTTGGGGTTATTGAGCGCGTTAGGGTTATCGATTGTCAAGCGCGGATTTTCAGGATCGCCGACATCAAACAAATAGACAGAACCTGCATTAGCTGCCCCTGCATCGTTAAAACGCGCTGCAATCACTACCGTGTCGGTTCCTACAGCGACGACAGAATCACCAAACCGATCTCCCGCTGCTGGATCAGGGTTATTAAAAGTCTGCAATAGCTCAGCTGTTGTACTATCAAACAAATAAACAGAACCCGCCCCCGGTTGTTCCGCGACAAAATTTCCACCCGCCCCAATCAGCACATTGTTACCTATCCCAGCGACGGCAAAACCAAATTCGTCATTTGCTGTGGGTTCAGGGTTAATAAATTCTCGTAAAAAATTTCCTGCGGCATCAAATAGATAAGCAGAGCCAGCATTTTCTAGTCCTCCTGGGTTATCCTGAAAGGCTCCAATAACAACGTTTTCCCCAACTTCAGCAAGGGAAAAGGCAAATATATCATTTAGGGCATCGTCATCAGGATTGACAAAGGTTGCTAAAGGAGCATTGGCATCCGTGATTGTGATATTTTTCGGGTCGAGTAGCAAGGTACCGGATTCACCCATTGCCGCCCCGGCATCGACTAACCCAGTAAAAATTACTAATTCCTTCCCAGAAACCTCAACTGTTCCCCCATTACCCGAAGCTGCGCCCCCACGAACACTAATGTTGCCGTAGAAGCGTGTAAAACTATCTGCCCAAACAACAACTTGACCGCCGTCACCGTGCCTTAAAGCATTTGCTGTAATCACTGAGTCATCACTAACAAGGGTTTGAGTCGCTTTTGGAACAGTCCCTTGCCCTTGATAATCACCACCAATGAGGACAGTCCCACCACCCCTTGCACCTGAAGCATTAACATCGGCACTAAATAATCCCACCTTGTCACCCAAAATCTTGATGGTGCCGCCTGTTTGCCCTGCGGCAGTATGAGAAACGTCAAGGGTGCCAGAAACAATGGTTGTTCCCGCTTGGGTGGGAATTAAAGTGCCATTTGCTGTTTGTACAGTATTATCAGGTGCGACAGTTAAGCCTGTATCAAGATTGCTGCCTGTGAGTAATTCCGGTAAAGCAAGCGGCGTAATCGGTAGTAGATTTCCTTGGCTATCGGTGGGGGGTTCAACCTCTAAACTTAAAATTTGTCCCGCTTGGCTAAACTTTACCAGACTGCTTCCTGGCACCGCACTTACCGTAACACTGCCTCCAGAAGCTTCGAGAGTGCCTGTATTCACTACAGTTCCCGCAACTAAAGATAGACTCTGCCCTGGTTCTACTGCCAAGTTGCCAGCATTAACAATCGCTCCTACTTGCGTTGCCTCGAAGTGAAAGGCATTGGGGCTACCAGCTAGAGTGCTATAGTCATTTGGCGCAAAGGCATTAAACCAACCCTCATCAAAGCCAATCCCTGTAGCGGTAGTAGCTGTAAATGCAGCGGGAACATTTAGACGGGCATTGGTGCCAAAGACAATCCCGGCAGGATTCATCAAAAATAAGTTAGAACTGCCCCCAGTTACTTGAATTAAGCCGTTGATGAATGAGGGTTCACCCCCAACTACTCGCCCCAAGATGTTTTGAATCTCTGGATTAGAGAGAAAGTTGGCAATTTGTCCTGTCTCTAGCCCAAATTGTTGGAAGCTGTGGAAGAGATTTGTCCCATCTTGAGGAAGAGAGCCACCTTGGATATCGATGCGATCGCCATTTGGTGTCACAATCGTACCTGTACCATCAGCCGCTGGTGTAATCGGTTGTGAGAGGGCAGCGAGTTCTAAGTAAGGATAAACCCCAAACTGCAAACTTCCAATCCCCAATCCCGTAAGGATTGCTAACAGTAGGTTGGCTTTTTTCATAAAACCTCACAGTGCCCCTAGGCATGGCGAACGACAGACCGCTGATAGCTAAACGCTACTGCGTTTATCAACGGTTTAGTCACTCAGTTTACGTCTATGGGTACCGGATGCAATGCGACGTTGGTAGAAGAAGGAGACGGTACCAGTGCCATCAACGGCTGGTGTGATCGGTTGAGCATTGCCATAAGCCCCCATCACCCGTTTTATTGAACTACCCCACGCATATAACTACTCCACAATTGAGCGGCTACGGCACTACTCCCGCTCGTTGGAGTGTTCTTATCATTACCGAGCCAAATGCCTGTAGCTAGCTGACGGCTAGGAACGTAGCCGATAAACCAAAGGTCAACATTTCGGTCTGTGGTGCCAGTTTTACCTGCTTCTCCAAAGCCTATAGAAGCTGAACCACCTGTACCACCTTGCACAACGCCCCGTAGCAGAGTATTCATCGTATCAGCTACGCCTGGTGAAACGGCTTGTATTCCCTTTTCTCCATTCTCGTCGAAGGAATAAATTACACGGCAGGTTTGGGGGTTGTTGTTGTCGGTGCAATCACTACTATCGAGAATCCGTCTGATTGCATGGGGACGGTTCCAGACACCACCATTTGCGATCGCAGCATAGGAACCTGTAATTTCCAGCACGTTGACTTCGCTTTGTCCAATCGCTAAACGCGGTACCGGATCGAGTTTTGAGCGGACACCTAGGCGACGGGCTATCTGCACAACGTTATCCATCCCCGCAGCTTGCGCCACCCGCACAGCAACCACGTTTTCAGACTGCGCGAAGGCGGTGTACATATTAATGTTGCCGCCAGAACGTTCGCAACCTCGTAAGCCGTAAGCTGGAGCGCAGGAGAAGGTTTGGCTTGCTGGAATGCCTTGCTCTAGAGCAGCCGCGTAGTCAAAGAGTTTAAACGTAGAACCGGGCTGTCGTTGGGCTTGAGTCGCCCGATTAAACTGACTTTGGCTATAATCTACACCACCTGTCAAGGCACGAATTTCGCCATTGCGGGTGTCGAGGGTAACGATTGCCCCTTGGTCAAATCCTAAACGCGCCCCATCCGTGGCAACCTTGCTTTGTAAGGCTGTTTGTGCCTTTGCTTGAGTTTGGAGATTTAAGCCTGTTTCAACGATAAAGTTCCCTTCTTGAGCCAAATCTTCTCCGAGTAAGTCGCGCAGTTCATCGAAGACATAGCTGTAGAAGTAAGGCGCTTTTGTACTAGTAAGGAATTCACGGGCTTTCGGGCTAACGTCAATTCGCGATCGCCTTGCCCGTTGCGCCTCTTCATCGTTAATCATTCCTAGCGATCGCATCCGCGTAATCACTCGATTCCGCAGTTTCAACGCTGTATCGTAATCCTGCACTGGGTTGTATCTATTCGGCGCAGGTAACATTGCCACCAAGGTTGCAGCTTCTGAAAGGGTCAAATCCTTGGCAGATTTCTCAAAATAAAACTGGGCACCATCTTCAAACCCAAACGTCTCGCCCAAGTAGATACGGTTTAAATATGTCTTTAAAATCTGGTCTTTGCTGTAAAACGTCTCCAGCTTCAGGGCAACAGCCGCCTCCCGAAGTTTGCGCCCAGCCGTATTATCCCGCCCTACATATTCAGGAAACAGACTTCTTGCTACCTGTTGCGTGAGGGTACTTGCGCCTTGACGAATCTCTCCCCCTTGCAAATTAATCACCAGTGCCCGCAGGATACCAATTGGATCAACCCCAAAGTGCCAGTAATAGCGGCTGTCTTCCGAAGCAATCAAGGCTTTGGGTAGGTAGGGTGAAAACTCTGATAACCGCCCCAGTTCCCGGTGAACGGTTGTCCGAGGTTGTCGTAGAGGTGTTTGATCAGCAGACTGGACAATTACTGGCCCCTGGACACCTACTGGTAATGGGATGACTGGAACTTTAATCCACTCAATGCCAATGATTAAGGCAATTAAAGCCGTTAATCCACCAATTCCATAAAGAACGTAACGAATCGCCAGGATATACCAAGGCGGTGGATCGACATATTGAAGCCGTACCGCTGCGGCTAGTTCTGGTGGGCCTAACGTTAGAACATCACCATGGCGCAGCACTAAGGAAGGTAGTCGGCGTTTTCCTCGGTAAATTCCGTTCGTGGAGTTTTCGTCCTTGATGAGAAAGCTTCTCCGGCGCCGTCCGTAGCGTTCTAACGACAGATGAATCTGGCTGATGACTGGGTTGCGTACAACAATGTCACAGGATTTAGAACTGCGTCCCAAGAAGTAGCGATCGCCGATGAGAGGATAGACTTCTGCTTTATCCGCACCAGCGTCCTGCACCCAAAGTTCTGGCACTCTAGCATTGGGTTTGAGTGTTAGGGCACTAAAGTTAACCTTCGCGTGAATTGTCTGGACTGCCTGAGTTAGCTGACCAAGCAGCGTTTTCGGCGGTTGGGGAGGTTGGGGTGAACTCATTTTTAAGCGATGAGCCGACGGCTGTAAAGCTCTTGAATTATTCTACTCGCAACCTCTAATAAGGCGTTGTTGGTTGCAATTTCTGATATGTGGCAGATCAGGCTCCCTTTATCTTGGGCGATCGCTTAAACGGCTCAATTTATAGTTGTGGCTAATTTAGGCGATCGCACATCCTGAGATATATAACATCTATTTGCCACTTACAGCAACCGCTCTATCGAGATAATATCTTTATTAGTGAGAGTGCTACGGCGATTAAGTTAAACGCTGAATATGAATAAAAAAGTCGTCGTTCTTCGGGAAAACCACCTTGGATGAAGCTCCAAAACCCTTGAATGAATAGGTTTCTAAAATAAATACTCTCGATAGTGGGGCGATGGGGTGATGAGGTAATCATTGAAAACCTCAGAGTTTTTCTGGATTAACCTCCTATTCCCCAACTCCCCAACCCCTACCTCACCATCTCTCTACCTAACAAGATGAGTGAAATAATGTACATTGGTCTTTCTTTCCAAGAATCTATTCTCTAGTCAAAAGCACCCTTGATGTTATCAATAGCGCTTTGAACAGCGTTCTTTGTGTTGTCTACGGCTTTCTCAGTCCGAGCCGCATCTTCATTGGCTCTTTTCTCAATTGTATCCCGATCACTCTTGGCTTTGCGCTCTATGAAACTGCCCTCGTCATCTGCTTGATCAACTCGACTAGCATTTTTATTGGCAGTTTCCTTCACCTTATCTTTCGTATCTTCGATGAAATTCTTGGCTCGCCCAGCATCTGTACTGACTTTCCCTTGCACCTTATCTGCCACGCCTGCGTCTGCAATCAAGGTTGCAGTTGGAGCAGCCATTGCTACGGGGTTTGAGAAAAACGCCCCTTGCCAAACAAAAGCGATCGCTGACACACAAAACAGAGTTGTGGCTATCCAGCGTCCTGCTGTCGAAAGATGCTTTATAAAATAATTCCGTTTCATAGAATACAATCTCCACGAGATTTAGCATTCTATTTCTACTTCATCTGGCTCATTGGCTAAACCGCTCCCTAGACAGAGCTTTTACTGTGATAAGTTATTAGACGAATTCAGCCTTTCGATAGATTGAATAAACAAACATTGTGCAGTCTGCTAAAAACTCGTCTGAAGCTGACTTTCACCTCGTCGATAAATCTCACGAGCATAATCAGTCCAAACTCCTTGTCCCCAGTAACGAAAACAGCTTGTCTGAAGTAAAAGATTATTCATCAATGCTTCACGGTAACGAGTTTGTTGAGTAAACGTTTCTTCTTGGAGAAATGGCTCAATTTTTTCGTGAAACAAAGCACTGAGTTGATTCATCGGAGTCAAAACATTTTCGTATCCCTTCACCCAACTTAGATGATTAGTCCAAGAAGCTCCATCCATGTGAAAATTTGGCTGAGTTTGCTTTAATTCATCAATAGTTTGGGCGATGACTTCTGGGGTACAACTATTGGGTGAAACTCGCTGCCAAACATGATGTTGCCCAATCGCTTGGCAAGTTGGGTAATCTTCAGGTGTGCAACCGGCTGCTTCAATCAGTTCTAGATACTCAGTTCCGTTGATTCCCACAACCCCAGATTTTCCGCCTCCGTGATGTGCCATGTCTTCCCAAGCCTGTTTAAACGCACTGGGAAATTCATTCATCATCACGCCGCCATTTTCCCCATCTCCAATTTGACTAACAATAGGTGGTACTAAAACATTACCTAATTGCTGCCGAGATAATGTTTTTGCTTCATAGTAAGGCTGCATTTGCGCTACTAATTTTGTATCTGAACCTTGGGTTTTGATTAGTGCGGTAATGCTCACCGTTTCGCCAGAAGAATTACGGGCAACAAGACGGTGAGGTAAATGTTTATATGGTAGGGGTTGACCTGTTAGCGTTTCAACAGAATGCTCTTGAACTAGAAGCCAGCGGTACCCGCACTCTTTGAGGGCTTTAATAAATTCAAAGAGAGTATCGGGGTGATTGGGAAGATGCATTTCTGGGGGAGAAAATCCCTTAACACGCGCTAAGGCACTCCAACCAAACAAGGCAGCAAAATGATGTTGCCAAGCTTGAATATGTAACTTTAGATCGGGAATAGGTGTGGAAGGGGCAACAGTATGGCTCCACATTGTACCGAGCCATTCTACATAAGGCTGGTAAGTCGGGTCGATTGTAATGCGTTTAAGATTGTCCAAGACATCTCCCCGTCCCATTTGCCGCAGTCCCCAGAGGAGATTGCCAGAGTAATCCAACATGACGCGAGGATTTTTTCCCTGAGCTACCAATTCAGGAATAAAATCTCCCATGCGGCTGTAGCAATAGGCAAATGGTCCAGCGTTATGGTTGTCACCTTCGCCTTGATGCTCAAACATATATTGCAAATTGCTGATGAATTCGCCGTTTGAGCCAGCAGGGACAGTAGGCTGGTGCATGTGGAGCGCGATCGCAAAAGTTGCTGTAATATCCTCTAAGCGAATATTCGTAGTTGGTAAAAATACAGGCTCATTGTGGTTGACTACCTCAAGGACTTCTTTTTCCCAACCGGAAATATTAGGCAAGCCATCAATCAGTTCATCAAGTTGGGGTAGCGTTGTTTGAGGAGAGGCAGAAATCATTTTAGGTGGCTCTGTTAAGTTGTGTACACTCTCGCGTTCAGACTCCACAAGACTTATGCCTTGCCTGATTTTTAGGCGAGTGATGGAAAGGTGGCTTAAATATCTAAACGCTGTAGCTGGTACAGATAAAGTCCTACTTCACTGTTGCACAGGTATCTGGATTTTGGACAACTTCGCTTCAAGCGCTTCAGTTAACTTAACTTCGCAGTTGTGCGATCATTGCTTCTGGATTCCAGTAAGCACGAGTTGTTTGAATTTGTTCAGCATCATTCACCTCAAAAACTGTTATCCCTTCAAATGTCACAGATTTCCCACTCTTGCTAACCCCTCGGATTGTCCACTTTACCGCTGCTTCAGTTCCTGCAACGAAAATATGTTCGGTTGTTGCTTCTATTTGCTCAAAGATGGTTCTCATCTGCTGGAAAAACTCTTGGAAACCCTCATGGACTCTTGTCGGCGGATGCCCAACTGGGTCATAACTAATAGCATCTTCAGCAAAATGGGAAATCCAACCGTCTGGATTCATTGCAGCCATGTTGTCAAAGTAGGCGGTTATTACGGTTTCAATGGACATAACTTATCTCTATCTTGAAGTGGAACGAAGGGTTGGGGAAAGAGACTTTCATCGTTTCGTTGTGTACGGAAGCTCATGGAGTCTCTTGCAAAAATTGAAAAAATAGTGAATGTGCTTGAGTATTAATTGTTCTGGAAATCTCGTCAACTGTGAACAGTGAACGGTTAACACTACCTCCGAAGTGAACTATTTCTCCAAATCAGGCAGTACTTTTTGGCAGTATTGAAAAAGGCGTCTCCACTGGAAGAAAGCATGGCACTACCAAGGTTAAAACCAACTGTTCATACTCAACTGCCTGAACGCCGTCACGCTGACCCACCAGGATTGTGGTCTAGTGTGATTATTGGTTCTATTGTTATCCATATACTTCTTTTTGGAATATTGCGTCTGTTATTGATGGGGCGACTCCAAGGCTTTCTGTCTGAGGCAATTCTTATTCCTGTCGATGTCATTACTCTTGCTCCAGGATCGACATCACCTGTCTCTGGAAACCAGTTTCCGATAAATCGTCCTGCTAGAGAACCCTCTACGCAGCCTGTTAATCGTCAACCTTCCTCTGCTGCTGTTCCGCCTCAAAGCCGCACGAACTCACAGGAGATACTCACTCAGAATTCTCAAGACAATCGATTCCCTGTTGCATCATCATCACCAAATATTGCTCAAAATCGACCCTCGAATCGACCGACAGCGCCAACTTCACCCAACATTCCTCAAAATCAGCCCTCGAATCGACCGACTACAGAGCCAAGTTCACCTAATCCCGCCCCGAATCCCTCATCCAGCCCACCCACAGAACCGGGTTCGCCTAACCCTTCCCCAAATCCCTCGCCAATACCTACAGAACCCGGTTCGCCCAACCCTCAGCAAGGAAGTGGCTTTCTTGCGACTCCTGGTCAATTTAATTTGACTAGCAATGAGAGTGATGTGATCAATCCCATCATGGAGGGTGACGCATTCGCTACGTTGGCTTCAGGTAACAGACAATCATTTTCTGGAGAAGAGTTGCGATCGCTAGGTATTAATCTTGACCAAGTTCAGGTTTTACAGGTGCGCGTATGGATTGAAAGCACAGGGCAAGCAACTGTTAGCTCTACTCAAGTCCAACAAGGAAGTCTCAGTTCAAACGCGGCGCAGCAACTGGCAAAGTTAATTGTTGAGCAGTGGCAGTTTAACCCGACAAGGATGGCAGGTAGCCCAGTTCCACGGGAGTACTACCTCTCTCTTACGATTTCTCCGACTCAGAATTAGGGTTCTTGGCTTAAATACGCTAAAATCGTGTTAGCCTAGTCAAGGCTAGGAAAAAATTCCAAAACTGCGGGCGTAGTTTAGTGGTAAAACCTTAGCCTTCCAAGCTAATGATGCGAGTTCGATTCTCGCCGCCCGCTTTGAAAGATGTACAGGGACTAATTATTTGTCATCGGTGACACATTGTTGTCGCTGAGACTAATTATATGTCGTTGGGACAAACATAGGTTTTCTTGATTGAGGATAGAGCAATGACTCAAACAACTGATAAGGAACAAACGATTTTAAACCGAATCAGAAGTTTAACTCCACAACAACAGCAGGAGGTATTAGATTTTATTGAATTTTTGCAGTTTAAGGCAAGAAAGCGTGAGATAGAGGAGGAGAAGAAAAAACCTATTTCTGCTTATGAAGCAGCAAAAGAGTTTGCTGGATGTGTCGAGAGTGGCATAGGCGATCTCTCTTATAACAAAAAATATCTTGAGGAGCTTTCAGCAGGATGAAACAAAATATCATCCTAGATACGAGTCCTTTGGTAGCTTTTATTGATAAAAGCGATCGCTTTCATAATTGGGCTGTAGAGAATTGGAAAACTATCGCTATACCTTTATTCACCTGTGAAGCCGTTATTTCTGAGGCGTGTTTTTTGCTACAGAGAACTTATGGTGGGCAGAATGCGGTCATGTCTTTACTAAATACTGGCACTATCCAAATTCCTTTTCGCCTTAGGGATGAAATAGGAAGGATTAGAGAGTTGATGAATCGGTATCAGAATGTTCCGATGTCGTTAGCTGATGGGTGTTTGGTAAGAATGAGTGAGTTGATTAAGGGAAGTTGCGTGTTAACACTAGATAGTGATTTTCGAGTTTATCGGAAGAATCGCAATGAGATGATTGATTTGATTATTGCTGATGAGTTATGAGGTAAGGCAGAGAGCATCGCACTTCGCGCACACTAGCGATCGCATCCACAAGCGTCTACAACAGAATTTGACAAGCTTTGGGCAACAGCAGAGTCCTGATTTCCCTGAAGACCTTGCAGACATTACGCAGTTGTCAGAGTAGAACTGAGATAGTGAGTTGACGGCAGAGTTGCAATGATGGAACTGATTACTTTGGCAGCAGCAAATGCGATCGCAAAAGTTGCCTTTGATAAATTTGTGGAAGGTGGCACGGGTGAACTGGGCAAAAAGACGACTGAGGGTATTACGAAGCTGATCCAAAAACTGGGCGAAACTGTTTGGCAGAAAGCAATTAAAGGTAAGCCTCAGGCAGAAAAGGTGTTAACTGGGGCAGCGCAAGACTCGCCGGAAGATGTGAAGAAACTGAAGAATTACTTGAATGGCTTGTGGAAATCGGATCAAGCGTTTGAGAGGGAAGTTCAAACCCTGGTGCAGGAAATCCATCAGGTGATTCAGTTTGAGGACTGCGATGCTGAGAATGTGTTGAATGTGTTTAATGGAACGGGACAACAGTTTAACAATAAAGAGATCCAGCCGAATGCATCGGTGCAGCAAGGCACGATTACGAATAACCACAACCACTACCACGGCACTAATCCCAACTGACCAGAGTCGTCGGGAGGGGCACCGCCAAAGTCAAATACCCCACAAGCTAAACGGGAGGCATCCCAGGAGAAACTGCTGCAAGCTGTCACAACGGAAGTGCAGGGAGGGCTAGAGCAATCGTTGCACAATGCTGTGTGGCTGACTCTAGCAATGGAGCAGCAGGACTATCGCGTGCAGCGTCCTTGGTCGGCAACGGTAGCGCAACAATCCCAGCCAGCGGTGCCTTTGGATGCCGGAACTCGAATTGTGGAGGTATTTGATCGCCCAGAACTCGCCCGTCAATTGCTGATTCTGGGTGAACCAGGTGCAGGTAAGACGACAATGATGCTGGAGTTGGCAAAGGATTTGCTGCAACGAGCGACGGCAGACAAAGCAGAGCCAATCCCAGTTTTGATCAGTCTGTCTTCCTGGAAAAATCCAGAGCAGTCGTTTTTTGAGTGGCTAGTGGGCGAGTTGAAAAGGAAATATGGGAGACTTTTTCGGGCGCACCAGTGGCTAGAGAAAAATCAACTACTGCCGCTGCTGGATGGGCTGGATGAAGTGGCACCCCAGCATCAACAAGCTTGTGCAGTGGCGCTTAATACCTGGTTGACCGGGGAAGTTGTCCAGCGACCTTGTGGTGTAGTTATTTGCTGTCGGCAGGAAGAGTTTGAGCAAGTGGTGCGGCAGCCGTTGAGTCTGTATGGGGCGATTTATTTGCAGGCATTAACCGTCGAGCAAATTGAAGACTATTTTGCTCAGGTTGACTTGCAGGATGTTTGGCAGACGGTGCAGCAGGATGAATCGTTGCAGGAGTTGCTGACAACGCCACTGTTTTTATCCATGTTTGGCTGGGTGCAGAAGCAGGGACAGTTTTCCCTCTCTGATTGGCGATCGCGCACCACCTCCGATCTTAGAATTGAGTATTTGCTAGATACTTATTGGAAAGCTGCGATCGATCGAGAGCTAATTCTCAACCCTGTTGAACAACGACAAGGCATCCGCAGTAAAACCGATGGCACAAAGCCACTGCCAACGTGCAAGGCAGTTCAACGGGCATTGGTGTTTGTGGCGAAGGCATTGGAACAAGAGTCGCAGACAGAGCTTTTGATTGAGGGAATGCAACCTCACTATCTGAAAGATAAACTTCATCAATGGCAATATTGGTTATTCCTTTTTCTTGGGAACTTATTAGCTTCCGGAACTATTACTACGGTTGTCCTGTTTCAATGGTCACAGCCACCTTATCCCCCAGTTTCATGGTCATCTTTTCTTACAAGCATCGTATTACTCGGTTCACCAGGCGGATTCATTTTATCCACTGAATCTAAAGCTGATGGTGTACGACTAATAATGTATCCTTTCGTTCAAGTCTATTGTTTTATTCTCAGGAAGAAACTGCCAACGGAGTTTAGAAAATACATACCCATTCTTCATGAAAATAATCTCTCTTTGAGATTTCGATTAAAAGCCCCCTCATTCAAACATTTAAAAGATGAAGTTTTTAACCCTTCCTTAGAAATAGCCTGTTGGATGTCTGATTTTATCTTGATGCCGCTAGTGCCGCTTATCATGGAGATACATATACTGTCAGGGAAATTAGCATACGCGCTCGGATTGAAGAGATTAAGCAGAAATTTACAGCAATCTTTTTATTTAACAATTCAAAGAGCTAGGGCATTTACAAATCAGGTAGACGAATCAAGATATCCTCATCATATTTTCATAGGCATGATAACGTTTCAGTATGTCCAAATGATTAAACGAAGAGGAGGTTTTTTACTAAATTTAGCCTTTGACATACTAACACTTCTTCCAAAAATAATAATTTTTATAAATTTTATATTCTTAAATTTAGCATTTGCATTGGTAACAGAAAAAATAGAAACAGAAAAATCATTAACTCCAAATTATGGTTTGAAAGAAGCTTTTAAAAATGCATTTTTAATTTCAATACTTTTCTGTATTTCTTCTTTGATGGCTTTCCAGATGCCAGCGACGTACTATCGAGGGATTTCTTGTGTTCTTGGCTTTCTCGCTTGTGACAGTTATTTGCCTTTGATCAAACACCTATCTCTTCGTCTCGTCCTTTGGCAAAGTGGCACCATTCCCTGGAACTATGCCCGTTTTCTCAACTACTGCACCGAACGCCGCCTGTTACAGCGGATTGGTGGTCGCTATCGCTTCATGCACAAGCTCCTGCAAGACCACTTTGCCAAGATGGATTTGGGGTGATAAGGAGGCGATGGAGAACTTTAAAGCGGCGATCGCACCTAGGCAGGATAACCTCACCCAACAAGCTACAAAGAGTAAGCTAAAAGTTAAACAAGTTGACTAAAGACAACCGGAATCAGTAAAAAAGTTATGACCACGCTGAATATTTCGCTGCCTGAGACAATTCAATCGTTTGTCGAGCAACAAGTTGCTAAGGGAGGTTACAGCAATCCGTCGGAATACATTCTGCACCTGATTCTCCAAGAACAAGCCAAAACTGCACGGGTTGAGGCGCTATTACTGGAAGGTTTGGATAGTGGCGAACCGATAGAAGTGACAGATGATTGGTGGGAGCAAAAAGGCATTGAGTTAATGCAAGGGCTTCAGCCGACACAGGAATGACCAAACGCATTGTCATCACGCCACAGGCAAGTCAGGATATAGACGAACACTTTGCTTACATTGCCCAGAACAACTCGGATGCAGCCTTGCAATTTTTTGATGCAGTACGTCTGACGTTTGCTAAATTAGCCCAAATGTCAGGGATGGGTCGGTCTTATCCAGTAACTAATCCCCGTTTAGAGGGCTTGCGGAAGTGGTCAGTTAAGGGATTTGAGAAGCATCTGATTTTTTATTTATCTTTTGATGACTACATTGAAATCGTGCGAGTACTTCACGCCCCACTGGATATTGAAGAGATTTTAGAACAAAAGGAAGGTGAATGAATACGACTGGTAATGCGATCCCTTATTCATTCCCTCCCAACTTCTCCAGCAACGCTTCCCACTGCTCAATCTGCTGCTGTAGTTGTTGGATGCGATCGCACCTAGGCAGGATAATGTACATCAACACTGTTGTACATTCGCAGTATGTGGGTAACTTGAGTTAGTCTAGTTGCCCACAAGTAAGGCGACCGCATAGGCAGCAATTCCCTCTTCTCGTCCCACTGGACCTAACTTTTCATTCGTGGTTGCCTTGATGCCGATTTGGTCAGGTTTTAATTCAAGGGTTGTGCTGAGGCGATCGCGCATTGCTTTAATATGAGGCTTAAGCTTAGGACGCTCTGCCACAATAACAGAGTCTATGTTCCCAATTGCAAAACCGTGCGATCGCACTAGTTGATTAACTTGACTCAATAAAACCAGACTATCTGCTCCTGCCCACTGCGGGTCTGTTGGGGGAAAGTAATGACCAATATCCCCCAAACTCAAAGCACCCAGCATTGCATCCATAATCGCGTGAGTTAGGACATCGGCATCACTGTGACCTAGTAGCCCCAACTCGTGAGGAATCTCCACACCACCAATAATTAAAGCCCGCCCCTTGCAAAGTTGATGGATATCGTAACCGTTGCCAATGCGAATGTTCATTGTTTAGCAATAAGATTAGTAATGTTTTTCTAAAATAATTAAGGCTCTTCAGTACTTAGTATGCTAAATCAACAATTAAGATGCCAATTAAGCAAGCATCTAATTCGGTAATTTTCAAAATGTCTAAAACCATAAGCAGAGCGTTTAATCAACTT